>NZ_JAMYVE010000020.1:0-65383 GCF_040323695.1 Mesorhizobium sp. M0030
GTTCGGGCGTGCGCTCGCTCTTCGAGGCACCCAGCGCCTCGTCCATCTCGGCCTCAAGCACCTCCTGCATCACCGCACGGAGCACCTCGTGCAATCCATCCGGGTTCGAAAGCAAAATGTCTTTGACGGCAGCGCTGGCGGTCTTAACTTCAGTCTTGGTCATGGCGGCGTTCCTTCGCGGGAATCAGTGACGTGAACAATCACCAGCCTGCCATGACCGCCCCCTCTCAGCGAATTTGCAGAACTCTCAGCACACTACCGGGGCAATGTGGATCGGTGCCTAATTTGCATAACGCCAAGCAAACACAAGAGATTGAGGCTGGCTTACCTTCTCCGTTGCTTGCAGGAATACTCCTTCATTGCAATGGATTTGCACCATCTGCTCCTGCCGGTCTCCGCCGCACCTGGTGTTCCGGCCCTTTCAGGGGCTCGGCTCGATCGGCGTGACCACCCTGATCAACCATCGACATAGCCGTCGAATACCGCTTTACTCTCGGCTGTCCGTTCGGGGCATGGCGGGGTGCCTCCCCGATCACGAAGCAGCACCCGAACAAGCCCGTGACCAGCGCGTCCCCGCTTCCGAGACTTTCTCACTCAGTAAGGCTATGCGCCCGCCGCCACCTGCGGGCTACGCCGGCATCAACCGGCGGGCAGATGGGCCGAGGGCAATAAGCGGGCCTGGCGCAACGCCGCCAGATCAGCCGAGCCGGTGCAGAAGCAGGCGACGGCCAACTGGCGGATGACGATCTCGAAATGCGCGACAACGGCCTCGGTGGATACCGTAGCCGCGCGCAGCACGCCGGCTGCCTGCCCGGCGATGTCCGCGCCGAGGCGGATAGCCTTGGCCACGTCGACGCCGTCGCTGACCCCGCCCGACGCGATCAGCTTCACCGCTGGCAGCGCCCGACGTACCGCCTGCACGCTGGCCGGGGTCGGGATCCCCCAATCGGCGAACGCCATCGCAACTGTACGGTCGGCGGCATCGGGGGCCCGCTCGCCCTCCACTGCGGCCCAACTGGTGCCGCCGGCGCCGGCGACATCGATCACCGCCACGCCCGCCTGAACGAGCGCACAAGCCACCGAGGCAGAGAGGCCCGACCCCACTTCCTTGGCCACGATCGGCACGCCGACGCTACGTGCGGCGCGAGCGATCTGGGCCAGGACGCCGCGCCAGTCGCGGTCGCCCTCCGGCTGTACCGCTTCCTGCAGCGGATTGAGATGGACAATGAGTCCATCGGCCTCTAGTGCATCCACCGCCCGGCGCGCGAGGTCCAGGCCGTCGGCCTCGCGCAGTTGCGCGGCGCCGATATTGGCCAGCAAGGGAACGTCTGGGGCCAGGCGGCGCAGCGCGCGCGTCAGCCCCTGGGAGTTGCGGGATTGCAGGCTCACGCGCTGCGAACCGACGCACATGGCGATCCCCAAGGCTTGCGCTGCCTCGCTCAGATGGCGGTTAATGGCCTCGGCGCGTGGCATGCCGCCGGTCATGGAGCTGATCAGCAGAGGCGCGCGCATGGTCTTGCCCAGCAGCGAGGCGCTGAGGTCGATCTGCGTCAGGTCCAACTCGGGCAATGCGCAGTGTTCGAAACGAATGTACTCCCAGCCAGCGGCCTTGGCCCGTGCCGTTGGCCGATCCAGCACGATGTCCAGGTGGTTGTCCTTGCGCCGGCTCAACTTGGTGTCGCTGATGCTCGCTCCATCCGCGTCATCGGGCGACGGCGTTGAGTCGGATCGGACCGACGGCAGCGCGCGCACGCCGCCGTTTTCCGCGCGTTCAAGCCGGCGCACGCTGGCCTCCGCCCGCAGCGTCGCTGCGGTACCGGCTGTTTGAGGTCTGGTAGTACTGCGCGCGGATGGCCGCCATGGCTTCGATCAACGGTCCCCACGGCGGGGGAAAACGTTCTTCCGCCATCACCCGGTGCAGCATGCGTGTGTGGCCGGCCAACTCGTCGGTGAGGAACTCCACCACAGGCATGGCCGGATAGCGCTGCAGCAGCAGGATCGCCGCGTTGTCGGCCTCGCCGGCCGATCTATCCTTTTCGCGTCCATGCAGATCGTTCTGCAAGCGCCCTATCGCGGAGATGAGCCGCAGGGCCTGGCGAAACGCCGGACGCGCGCGCAAGGTCGCCATGTCCAGCCCCCACAGCAACGACAGGCAACAGAACACGTTCGAGTAGGCGATCGAATCCACGCCGTTCTGCAAGTACTCGGCGTAGGACCAGCGCTCCTCCCCTGCCGCCTGCGCGTGTCCGGTGCGCAGCGCCGCGCAGTAGCACCGGGTATCCTCGAGAAGCTGGGCATAGTCGCGACGATCGTAGGCGAGCGCGGCGAGCGAGGCGCGCAGCACAGCACAGCCCTCGAATCCGGGGAGCACGCACGGCACGCCTTGCCCCAGCGCCTGCTCAACCGCGGCGATCTGCTCCGGCGCGATCAGGTCAAGGTCGTTGCAATCGTCGAGCCAGAACAGCAGCGCCAGTTCGCGATAGAACGCCACGATCAGCGTTTCGTCGAGCGGATCGCGGCCTGTGCGGGCGCTGGTGTCGCGCAGGCTCGGCTGGATGCGCTGCAGGATGTACTGGCCGCCCCTGACCGCTTCTATGGCATGCTCGTCGGCGAACCCGGTCAGGGAACGCCCCCACTCCAGCACCTGCTGCAGCGCGCGATCGGTCGGGATCATGGCCCCCCTCCTGCTCGCTCGGCCGAGACGCGCCGCCCCCAACGAAGCGCCAGCCACAACCCGGCGAGTTCGGCCACGCGCACCACCCGGGTGGGGCAATACAGTTGCTTGCCGATCCACAGCGGTGTCTGGGGCAGTGCGTGGGCTGCGTGGCGGGCGAGCATCCACTTCAGCGCACGCCCCACCGCCTGCGCGATGCGCCGGCGCCCTGCCGGCTCTTCGCTCCCGTCCATTACGTGCAACGCGAACAGCGCATAGGCGGTTTCCTCGAATGTAGACGCGCGACCGGCGCCCCAGCCGCCGTCGTCGCGCTGCGCCCGCAGCAGCCCCGCCAGCGCGCGCTCGTCGCGCCAATGGGGGTTGCCTTGCGCGAGCGCAGCGACCGCATGCGCGGTGGGATAGAGCCACGAAACGTGCCATTTTTCGTTGTCCCATAGACCGTGCGGGTTGCGATTGGCCTCGACGTAGGCGCTGGTGCCGGCGGCGAGTTTTCCTAACGTTCGCAACGCATGCAGGGCATGGATGTTGGTCGACACCGAGGCATTGCGCTCGCCCGGGAAGGTGACGAAGAGCTCGCCGGTTTCGAACTGGTGCAACGCGTCGGCCGCCGGGTCGCGGCCTGCAAGGCGAAGGACGCACAACGCAACGGCGGTGTCGTCCGCATCGGCCGCGAAGTGCAAGGCAGGGCCCAGACCGCGGACTCCGAGGCGGGCGTCGAGCTGCGCGATGATCACTTGCACCGCCTCGGCCAGCGCGGGATGCGCGAACAGACCGGCCAGATGCAGGGTGTACAGCGACCAGCATGGCTCGAACACATTGATCGGCCAGACGTTGGGAACGACACCTTCGATGCCGGTGCGCGTCGCCCGCGATGCCGCCTGCAGATACCCGTCGGTGCGCCCGACTTGCGCCGTTCTTCCCTGTGTCACGGCGTGCGCACGCCACGCGGCGGTGGCCGCTGGACTGATGCCAATGCTGCCGTCGTCGTCCGGGCATGCGGTGGCCGGCGAAGTCCCCCAGGCTTCCCAGGAGTGCAGCAACGGATGGCCGCTCGGCAACGTCGCCACATCCCCCAGCTTGACCAGGCGTGCTTGCCGCAACGGCAACAGCGCCGGGTGGCGCGGAAACGCCAAGCCGCCCAGCAAGGATGCGGCCTCGTTGCACAACTGCGGCAGGATCAGCTCCGCCCCGATGGGCGCGTCTTCCGGCACCGAATGCGCGTAGGGATCGGGCTGGCGCTCGAGGAACCGGATTGCAGCCCGGGCTGCGTCAGCAGCTTCGGGAAGAGGATCGGCACGCTGCAATGCCAGCAACGCCGCCCAGGTAGGCGCATGGCGAAACAGCGGGAAGTCCGCACTTCCCCATCCGCCATCGGCTCGTTGCTGCGCAATGAGCCACGCGTACGCGTCGTGCCGACCGGTGACGTTGCCGTCGAACTGCAGAGCTCGCGCCGTGTCGTATACGGACGGACCGACGCTGCCGCCGTCGCTCATCTCGCTCAGCAGGTGACGCAATTCGGAAAGGATCTGTTCGGACAGCGCGTTCACGGGGGATGTTCCTTCTGCAGAGGGCCAACGAGAACAGAAACGTGCAGACGCCGCGCACGTCGCCGCCGACACGGACACAGTGCAGCATCCAGCGCCCGCCGGCCGATCGCACCAGCACAGGGGCGAGTCCTTACGGATAATGGGCCGCTCATGCGTATGGCGCGGACAGATACTGGTCGGCCCGCTGCAGCATCTGCGCCAACCCTTCCGCACGCGGCCCCAGAGGGGCGATGGCCTCCCCGGCGTCGTGCAACAAGGACAGCGCGAACAGGCGCGCTGCCTGCAACCCCATGATCGACGCGCAGGTCGGCTTCTGCGCCGCCGCGTCCTTGCCGTGGGTCTTGCCAAGAGTCGCGGTATCCGCCGTCGCGTCGAGAATGTCGTCGGCCACCTGCAACGCCAGGCCATAACAGGCGGTGTAGCGATCGAGCGCACTGTACAGCGCAGCGTGCGCGGCATCCTCCGCGATGGAGTATAGCGCGCCCATGCGAACCGACGCGCGCACTAGCGCTCCGGTTTTCATCCGGTGCATCGCCAGGATCTTGTCCAGCCCGGCGTGCTTTCCGACCAGCGACAGATCCATGGCCTGCCCGCCTGCGGCACCCTCGGCGGACACCGCCTGCGCCAGTTCGCGCACGAGCGCAATACGATTGTCGCCCGGCGCATCCAGGCTCGCCAGCGTCAGGAAGGCGTGGGCCTGCAGCGCATCGCCGACCAGGATCGCAGTGGCTTCGCCGAACTTTACGTGCACGGTCGGAAGGCCGCGGCGAAGCACGTCGTCGTCCATCGCGGGCAGATCGTCGTGGACCAGGGTACAGGCGTGCATCATCTCGATGGCGGCACCGACGTCGTCGAGCATGTGCGCCGGCGTGCCCGCCAGTGCGCCGGCAGCCAGACAGAGCAAGGCGCGGGTGCGCTTCCCGCCATGCAAGGTGGCGTAGCGCATGGCCGCCATCAGCTCCGTCTTACCGTCGTCTTCGGCGCAGAGCAGACGCCCCAGAGCCTGTTCGACCCGCTTTGCGCCGTCCTGCATCCAGATCTCCGGGAGCAGCCCGCCGGAGGCGGCGCGCGCCTGCGCGCCCAATCCGCCGAATGCGGAAACGCCGATTCGGTCGCGTGGAGTGGAACCGGTCTGCATGTTGTTGATGTCCTTGTAGCTGAGACGGCCACGGCGAGCGCAAGTCGTCACACGAGTGCGAGCGCCGAGTGCAGCAATGCCGCGCCTCGCCGGCGCGGCTGCCTTCCACACGGGGCATGCGATGCCAGCTCATGAGAAGCCTATGCGGATTGCCATGGACGGATGTGCGGTCGGGTAATAGCGCCGGCCTTTTTCGACGTCGCTCAGCAATTGCGGCCGCACCCCGGCCTTGTGCATGGTCAGCGCCAATGCGATGCAGAACTGCACCATTTCCAGCCATACGAGGTGGTAGCCGATACAGACGTGTGGGCCGGTACCGAACTGCAGCATGTCCACGGGCCGGATCGGCTCTGTGCGTAGCAGCCACCGCGCCAGGCGGAACTGATCAGGCGCCTCGTGCAGCAGCGCCGAGGTCGAGAAATGCAGCAGCGGGATGCATAGGTGGGTGCCCGCGGGAATGCGCCGTTGGCCGAGTTGCAATTCCTGCAGCGCGCGACGCGGCAGGAGCGTGGTCGCCGGATGCAGGCGCAGTGTCTCGCGGAACAGCGCCTCGGCGACCGGACACTGCGCCAGGTCCGCGTGCCGGGTCGGCACCGCGCCCACGCGTTGCGCCTCCTCGACCAGGGCGTCCCACAGCACAGGCTGCCGCGCCAGCTGGATCACGATCCAGGCCATCGTCGAGGCAGTGGTGTCGTGACCGGCAAGCAGCAGCAAGCGAATATTCGCGACCAGGACGTCATCGGAGAGCGGACCGTCGCTGCTGTCAAAAGCGCTCACCATGTCGTTGATGAACCCGGTGCGCGCGGCATGCGCGCGCGCATCGCGGACGAACCGGCGCAACTGCGCGTCGATCCAGTCGCGGGCGGAGCGGCCGCGCCGCAAAGGCAATCCGGGCAGGTCGACCGGTGGCGCGATGATCAACTGCAGCAATTGCCGGTACTTGCGATGCCATCCCGGCAGGTCCTGCGCGGGGATTCCCATGAGGCTGAAGATGAGCTTCAGCATCAGGTCGCCGGTCTCGCGCAGGATAGTTACCTCGCCGCGGGCGCGCCACGCCTGCACCCGCGCCTGGATGACGGGCGCGAACAGGTCGCCGATCCCGGCCTGGGTCAGTCCCTTGGGCAAGAACGCTGCCTTGATGGCATCGCGCGCCTGCCGGTGCGCGCCGCCGTCCAGGGCAACCAACGTTCCGCCAAGCAATTCGGGCGCGATCTCTTCGATCAGCGCCGAGGACACGTCCTTGTGCTTGAGCAGTGAGAAAGCGTCCGGATCCACACAGGTCATCAGATGTCCGGCAGGGCCGAAATCCAGCCAGAAGTGGCTGCCCAGCGTCCGTTCTGCGCGTTGCAGCAGGCGCGGCAGGTCGCAGACAATGGCGGGAAGATGCCCGACCAGGGGGAAAGCGCCGGGCATGACCGGGATGTCGGATCGCAGCCGGTGCCGACGGTTGAGTGGGTTGAGCAGCATGTCCATCAGCAGCGCGCCGCCGTCGCCGATTCGGTGTCGCCGGCAGGGCGCGCGGCGCAGCTGTTGCCACCGTCCGCGTATGTTGGCACATGCGCCAGCATGCCGCCATCGATGCACACGACCTGGCCGGTGATGAACGCAGCATCGGCGGAGAGCAGGAACGCCACGAGCGCGGCCACGTCCTCGGGGCGGCCGACGCGCTGCAGGAGCTGGTGCCGGCGCAGATGCCGTTGCATGCACTCGTCCAGCTTGGCGAGGAGACGCTCGGTCATGATAAGACCCGGCGCAACCGCGTTGCAGCGAATCTGCGCATGACCGTACTGGGTGGCGAGCGAAGCCGAGAGCATGTTCATCGCCGCCTTCGACGCGCCATAGGACGTCTGCGCCGTGTCACCGCTGAGCCCTTGGCACGACGACATGTTGACGATCGCGCCACCGCCGCGGGCGATCATCCGTGGGATGGCCTGCCGGCAGCAGAGCAGCGTGCCGCGCAGATTGGTCGCCATGGTCTGATCCCAGACTGCCAGGTCCAGGTCGAGGATCGCGCAGTCGCGCGGGGTCAGATGCATGGCGCTCGCATTGTTAACCAGCAGGTCGACCCCCCCGAAGTGCCGCTCCGCCGTCTCGAACAGCGCTGCCACCGCCTGATCATCGGCGATATCCATGGCTATGGGCAGCGCGTGGCCTGCATCGGCCGCGATCTGCGCGGTGCAGGCGATGGCCGCCGAGCCATCAATGTCGGCCACCACCACTCTGCCGCCCCCGCGCGCGATGGCGAGAGCGCATGCCTTGCCGATGCCGGCGCCGGCGCCGGTCACCACGGCCACCTTGCCTTCAAACCGTCCCATCGTGCCTCCTGAATTGCATTGTTCTTCGGGGGCATGCCGCTCGGCCTGCGCCGGAGAAGGCGCAGGGTCGGCGCTGGCGCGCTCGTCATGGCCGGCGTCGCTTTCGATCACCCGAATGGCGGCGACCGGGCACTGGTTGGCCGCAAGCCGCACGGCGTCATGCAGCGCCTGCGGGACCGTCGCCACGCACACTTCGGCCACGCCGTCCGGTTCGCGCTGGCGAAAGGCGCCCGGCAGCGTCAGCACGCACTGTCCGGTAGTTCCGCACAGATCCTGATCGACCACGACGCGCATCTCAGCCCTCCTGCCCATGCAGCCGCACCGGCAGCGCGCGGAACGTCCTAAGGAACGCGGAGGGCTCCCGGGTCGGCTGCTCGGCCAATGCCAGCGTGGGGAAGCGCGCCTGGATCCGCGGCAGGCTTTCGGCCAACTGCACCCGGGCCAGTTGCGCACCAAGGCAGAAGTGGATGCCGTGGCCGAAGGTCAGCATGATCTTCCCGTCGATCGACATGCCAGGACTGGTGCCGCAGAACCGCACGGGATCGAAGCTATCGGGATCTGCGAAGGCGTCCGGGTCGCGATTGCCGGCCGCGATCAGCACGCGCACGTCCGCGTTCTTCGGGATCACGACGCCGCCCAATTCGATGTCGCGCTGGGCGATACGCGGAATGGAGCTGAACATGGCGGGCGCGTCGTAGCGCAGGGCTTCTTCGACGAATGCCTTCACCCCCACGGCATCTCCCTTCAACCAGTGCCGCTGTTCGGGATACGCCAGCATCGCCAGGACAGCATGGCCGATGGCCGCAGCAGTGGTGGCGAAGCCGCCCAGCAGCATGCCCCAGAGCATGCTGATCAATTCCGCATCCGACAGCGTCTCGGCATCCTCGTCGTGTGCGCCGACCAGCATTGACACGATGTCGTGGCGGGAATCGGTGCGCTTGCGCTGTATGAGGTCGCCGAAGTAGGCCTGCACCCTGGCGCTGGCCTCGTCCCCCGCGGCGAGCTGCGGATCGCTGGCGAGCGGGCTCAGGCCTTCCAGAATGGCGCTGATGCCGGTGACGAGCGCGAGAATGTCGTCCGGGGGCATGCCGAACAGTTCGCAGAAAACCAGCATGGGCAAGGCCAGCGCGAATTCCCGATGCAGGTCCACCGCCTCCCCGCGCTCCAGCGCGGGCGCCATGCCGTCCAGGCGCGCTGCGACAATGCGAGCGATGGTCGGCCTCAGCTTGTCGATCTGGCCCATGGTGAAATCGCGCGAGATCAGCCGGCGCAGACGCGTATGCGTTGGAGGTTCCTTCATCGCTAAAGTGGACGCCAGCAGACTTAGCGACAGGCTGGTCGCCGCACGCGGGAAATAGCGCGCCAGTTCGCCTGGTGCCGGCCCCCGAAAAGCATCGCCAGTGGCTTTTAGCGCCCAGTAGATGTCGGCGTGGCGGCTCAACAGAAAGAGGCCCGACGCCGCGCGATGTACCGGATCGTGCTCGCGCAACCACCGCATGAATGGGTACGGGTCCTGAATGCACGCTGGCGACGCCAGTTCGGCGAAGGCGTCCCGGCATGCTGCCGTGGTTTCTTGCACGTCCATCTTGGTCACCTGTTGGCTGGCTTCTGATCGGCGCGCGGCAGGCGCGCCGGCAATTCGAGAACATCGGGATTCCTGGTGGCGTCCGCGCATCACCAGAGCACCGGGAACTCCTCGAACCCGCCAGTGATGATCTCCTTGCGCAACTTCAGTTCTTCGGGCGGCACGGCCAGGCGCAGCGCGGGAAAGCGCTGGAAGATCGAACCGAACACCGCCTTGAGTTCCAGCCTGGCCAGCGCCAAGCCGACGCAGTTGTGGGGCCCGTAGGAGAACGCCAGGTGCGGGTTTTCGTCACGTCCGATGTCAAAGATTTCCGGGTCGTCGAAATGGCGCGGATCGAACGACGTCGCCGGCAGGCCGACCAGCACCTTGCTCTCCGCGGGAACATGCATGCCCGCGATGATCACGTCGGTCCTCGGATAGCGCATGATGCCGTCCCAGCCGGCGCCCGGCGGGTACATGCGCAGGATTTCCTCCACCGCCTTGTCCACCAGGGATGGATCGCCGACCAGGCGTTCGCGCTGTTGTGGATGGCGGAACATGGCCAGCAGGCCGAATTCGATCTGCGCGACGGTGCTCTCGTGACCCGCCACGAGCATGCCCGCGGCCAGGCCGATCGCCTCTTCCTCGGTCGCCTTGCCCTGGTCGACCGCCGCGAGCAGGTCCGTCAGCAGGTTGTCGCCCGGATCCTGGCGCTTGTCCCGCATCTTGCCGCGAATGTAGGCGCGGAGTTCTTCCCAGGCCAAGCGCGACGCGCTTCGCGGGCCGCTTTCATGCTGGTGCGTCATCACCTCGTCGGACAGCCCGGCGAAAAAGGCGTGATCCTCGTAGAGCACGCCCATCAGCGCGCTGATGACCATGGCCGGAAGCGGAAAGGAGAGGTGGCGCCGCAGATCGGCGGGCTGGGGCTGGGCCGCCAGCGTCTCGAACAACTGCGCGGCGATCGCCTCCAGTTGCTGCGTGAGCTGCGTCACCCTGCCATTGCTGAAGGCCGGGGCCACGATCGTGCGTAACCGCGTATGCTCGCCCCCCTTGTGCGAGACCAGCCATCCTGGCGAACCGAGAATCACCGAATCCGGGGTGAATGCCGCCGGCGGCATTCCGGCGGGCCGGAACGCCGCGTCGGTCAACACCGCCTTGGCCTCGTCATAGCCTGTGATCCACCAGCCTTCGTGCCCGGACGGGAAGCGCACGCGGTGGATCGGACCGTTGGCCCGTAGCGCCAACATCTCGGGCGAGGGCTCAATGTGATCGACCCGCCACATCGGCAGCGTCGGCAAAGGTTGTTCGGACATGCTGGCACTTCACTCTATAGCGATGGAAGGGCGGAAGGTGACCGGCGGGTGCTGGTGCTGCGGCAGCGAAGGCCTAAGACGGCATGTAGAGGACGTCGTCCGAAGGCAGACCGATTATCAACATCGGCCAACGTGTAACTGTCTAGGCACACCGCGCGGCGAGTTGCAGAACTTTATCCCGCACCATCGATTTCAGGATAAGGTCGGTGTGGTGGGCCTTTGAGCCGCCGCCAGCCAAGATTTCCTGCGCAAGGGTCGACAAGAGCGGCGAGCTGGTGGGTAAGGGCGGTTTCGCCGAGGACCCCATGCCCATAGGCGCTATCCGACGCGGATTTGACATTTTGCTTTTCTTTCTTCGTTCCATTAGTGCCATCCACGAAATGAAAGTCGGTCGGCGGCTCCCGGCCCGCAACGAAGAGGCTTCAAACCTCGTGCCAATTTGGCCGACCGAAGAAAAAAATCTGTGATGCTTTTAGGGGCTTAGCCTGAGGCCAGAGAAGAGCTAGGCGAAATAGGCCGGTGTCGCCGGCCAACAAAGGCGACGGAACAGTGTCGGACAGAACGCCTCGGCGACCTTTAGGTCGGGCTTGCGACATTCTGGTCCAGTTTCGAACATAAGAGGGCGGCAAACAGACACGATTGTGGAATTCGATCCTCACGGAATCACGGCGCTTGCCGAAGAACGCGCGCTCATGGTTGCTGCGACAGGCGCGTGTTCGCGATAGCCGTGCCTCCGCACGCAAGAACACGCTAGTGGCACACGCTACACAATCGCTGCAGTGCCCGCCGGTGTGGGGTAGTGCATCGGCTCGGCTTCCGGTTCGTCTTTGCCCAGCCGGGGCGCCGAATACCCGCACCATACAGCACCGTTGTTGCGTGTGGTGACGAGGCGGTTATAGCGCGCGCCCGATCTTCCAAGACACGGCCTCCGAGAAGAAAGGGGCGGTCCAACGGCACCTCTATTCCAAATGGCACGCCGCTTGCTGCTCCTGGTTAGAGCACCATCAAATCACGATGAAAGCGACTTGTGCCATGCCCGATACGCGAAGCTCCAGACCGTGGCCTGAGGAGACGGTGCCCCTTCCAGCTGAACATCGGGGCATCGTCTCCTCCGGAAGTCCGTTCTGGGTGGCCGCTTTGCGCATGGCTGGTCCGATGCCGGCGCGCCAACGCGGGCCGCGCGCGCAAATGCGGTTTGCCGGTTCTGTTCAGCATGTGAGTGCCGAAAAGCCTTGTCAAAGGGTCGTCACCCAAACCAAGGCCGGCGGGTCACTGCCACATATCGACAACATGCTGAACCAGTCCAGTGACGCGGAATCCAATGACGCGGGTCTGTTGCGTGAAGTGACATTTCAGGCCCCCACATGCTTTGCGATATTGGCTCCTTCCGGCCGCTATCCCTTTTCCAAACGCACTATCGCTAGTGACCGATCCCGCTTCCGGCGCCATAGCCGTGGAAAGCAACCGGCTCGACGGTGTCCAGCTCGCTCAGATCGATTGCGTTCGGGTGGCCAAGACCAACCGCCAAGACGTTCCCATACGTCGGGAGGGAAAAAGGAGGTTGCGAGCCGCGAGGCCCTCATTCCGTGCCGGGGATACGAGCCTTTGCCCGGTATTGCGCCAGCCTCTGCCAGAATTCAGCGCAGTCTTCTTCAGGAGCAACTTGATGACAGTTCGAAAGAAAGTTCCCTTCGTCACCTTTCTCACGCGTGTTCACGATAAGTCAGTCCAGGGGCCGAATCCATATCGCTGGCAAGAAAAAACATCTGACGACTACTTTGCCGGCAAGCGGGTCATCCTGTTCTCGCTGCCTGGCGCCTTCACCCCGACCTGCTCGACCTACCAATTGCCCAAGTTCGAAGAGCTCTATGATGAGTTTGCGAAGCAGGGAATTGACGCGATTTACTGCCTCTCAGTCAACGATGCCTTTGTCATGAATGCGTGGGGGAAGTCCTTGGGCCTGAAGCAGGTCCAGCTCATCCCCGATGGCTCAGGCGAGTTCACACGCAAGATGGGCATGCTGGTTGCCAAGGACAATCTCGGATTCGGGATGCGCTCATGGCGCTACGCCGCCCTGATCAACAATGGCGTGGTGGAGCACTGGTTCGAGGAGGAAGGTTTCTCCGACAACTGCGAGGCCGACCCGTATGGCGTCTCATCCCCGCAAAACGTTCTCGAAACGCTGAGAGCCGCCGCATGACCTAGAAAACGTCTCACTGGCGCCATTGCAGGCCCCAAGAGGCTCCTCGACAGGATTATCGCACTCACCATGCAATCTTCAGCAAGCCTGTTTCAGCGCCAGAAGCAATCCATCGTCGCATCGCCTCAACTCATTGAGTCGATTCGCTTGCTGCAACTGGCGCATACCGAACTGCATCAGTTCGTGGAGGGGGAAATCGAGAAGAACCCGCTCTTGGAATCTGCGTCAAACGATGGCGGGCCTTTTGACGATGCTTCGATTTCGGGAGCGGATCAGCCTGTCGGCTTTGGGGCAAACCCCGTTGAAGGTCCGACCGGGGCAGGGTCGCCTGAACGGCTCGGGCAATGGAAATCACTTCGCAACACGACCAACAACCCGCCGGGCAATGGCCCTTCCCTCGACGAGTTTGCCACCCTCGCCGAAACATTGCACGACCATGTCGCTCGTCAGATCGCCCTCACTGCGTTCACACCACAGGAGCGGCTGATCGCTGGCCAGCTTGCCGCCGATCTGGAAGACACTGGCTATCTTCGGGCAAACCTTTTGGAGCTGGCCGAGAGCCTAAATGTCCATGAGGCTGTTGTGGAACGGGTTCTCGGAACCTTGCAGCAATTTGATCCACCGGGAGTTTTTGCGCGAAGTCTCAGAGAATGCCTCGAGATTCAGTTGCGCCAGCGAAACCGGCTCGACCCGGCAATGGCAGCTTTGGTTGCCCATCTTGAAATGCTTGCGCGACGCGATTTTGAGGCGCTGAAGCAGCATTGCGGCGTCGATGAAGAAGACCTTCTCGACATGATGCATGAGGTTCGTGCGCTCGATCCAAAGCCTGGGAACAGATTCGAATCCGGTGCGTCTGAATCAATCATACCCGACGTCTGGGTCACGCCCTCGCCGCAAGGCGGGTGGCAGATCGAACTTGATCCCGCCACGCTGCCGAAGCTGCTGATCAACCAAACCTACTATGCCGAAGTCACGCGTCAGACTGCCCAAAATTCGAAAGATCAAGCATTTCTCGACGAATGCTTGCAAAACGCGAACTGGCTAATCCGCAGCCTCGATCAGCGCGCCAAGACGATTGTTAAGGTTGCGGCTGAAATCGTGCGTCAGCAGGATGCCTTTTTGGAACATGGCGTCGCCCACCTGCGGCCTCTCAATCTTAGAACCGTCGCTGACGCGATCGGCGTGCACGAGTCGACGGTAAGCCGGGTGACCTCGAACAAGTACATGCTTACCCCGCGCGGAGTTTTTGAACTGAAGTATTTTTTCACCGTCGCGATCGCGTCCTGCCAAGGCGGCGATGCGCACTCCGCCGAAGCTGTCCGGCATCGGATCAAAGCGATCATTGCCGCAGAATCTCCCGGCGACGTGCTTTCCGACGAGGACATCGCTGTCCGGCTGAAGGAAACCGGCATTGATGTTGCGCGCCGCACCGTCACAAAGTATCGCGAAGCAATGAACATCCCCTCCTCCGTACAACGCCGCCGGGAAATGCGCTTGTGTTTTTAGATTTGGGTCAAGGCAGCCAACATCACGTTGCATTGCATCAAAGTGGAGACTTCGTTCATGACCCGATCCGCAGCAGGCGTTATGAACGCTGTTCTGCACGACCCAGAAAAGCCAGTCCCACCGTCTGGTCCCGCATGGGGTGCCGTCATTTCGCTTTCCTTGGGCACCTTCGGGCTGGTCACGGCAGAGTTTCTGCCTGTCAGCCTGCTCACGCCCCTCGCGCATGATCTCGGTATCAGCGAGGGAGCGGCTGGACAGGCGATGACGGCGACAGCTATCGTCGGGGCGATCTCGGCGCCGACGGTGGCCATCATCACAAAGCGCCTGGACCGCAGGACCGTGATGTGGACCATGACGCTGCTGCTGATCCTGTCGGACGTTCTGGCGGCCGGCGCGTGGTCGCTGGCGGTTCTCCTGACTGCACGCGTCGTGCTCGGCATAGCGCTCGGAGGCTTCTGGTCGATGTCGGCAGCACTGGCGATGCGGCTCGTTCCAAGCCACCTCCTGCCGCGCGCTATGTCGATCATCCTCACCGGCGTTTCCGTAGCTACCGTCTGCGCAGCTCCAATCGGCGCTTATGTCGGCGACATCTGGGGATGGCGAAGCGCCTTCACGCTCGCCGCAGCCGGCGGCGTCGCTACACTGCTCGTGCAGCTCATAACCATTCCGAGACTGCCTCCGATTGGAGTGACTAGCGTCCGCAGCCTGCTGGATGTGGCAAAGATTCCGATGGTCAAGGTTGCGCTTTTTGTCATCCTGCTGGTCGCTTCCGGCCACTTCGCCGGAATCACCTATATCCGCGCCTTCCTCGAAAAGATTCCCGCGCTTGACGTCGAGACGATCTCGCTTGTGTTGCTTGCTTTTGGCATCGGCGGATTCTTCGGCAATTTGGCCGGCGGGCTTCTGGCCGAGTACAGTCTCAAGGCAGTCGCGGCACTTGCACCGCTGCTCATAGGGATAGCGGCTGTTTCGCTACTGACGGCGGGAGCATCGGCCTTCGCCTCGGGGATTGCGGTTGGCGCGTGGGGCTTTGCCTTCGGCGCGGTGCCAGTGGGATTGCAGACGTGGATGGTGCGGCGGGCCGTTCCCGAGCAGGCCGAAAGCGCCGGTGTGCTGATGGTCGTAGCATTCCAAGTGGCAATCGCAGCCGGCGCGATTTTCGGCGGGCTGTTGGTGGAGAATGCGGGGATCGCCAGCGCCATTGCCTACAGTGCTGTTGCCACGTTCATCGCTGCCCTCATAGTGTTCCTGCTCGGCCCGAAGCGCTAAACCTGGACCGCCTGACAGGAGAGATCTCAGCAGCGCAGCGGGACGAGAGATGCGATGCACGGCTCGGCGCGATCCTCCGCTTGCATGGACCAGCGGAAGCGCCTCGCCGGCTTCACCTCCGGGCCATGGCGACCTTCCCCGCCAGACACGTGGACCTCGCCGGCACCGGTTTCCATTTGGCGACGGTGAGCGCTGCCGGCGCGATGGAACGCTTGCTGGCGGTCATATCCGCATCCTGGGCAAGCGACAGCTACGCGCCGGCCATGCCCGTCAGAACGCCGGTGACGATGCCGCTCGGTAGCGCAGACAGGCAGCGAATTGCCAGTCGTATCAACGGCGGCCGGATTACCGTCGACCGCGCGTACCTTGTTTCGGCCGCAGACTAACCTAGATCCCCGAACGTGTCGCTGGATTGCGCGATTGTTGCGCCAGTGCAGGCGGGCATTGGCGACGGTGTCGAGCCAGTCCTGCAACTGGTCGTTCAGGTCGTTGAGATTGCGGAACGAGCGGGCCAGGAAGAAGTCCTCGTGGACGTAGCGAAACGGTCGCTCGACCTGGCCCTTGGTTTTTAGGCGATACGCGCAGCAGAATCTGCAGGTCCTGGTGCATGCATGACGATAGGCGGCGAAGATGTAGCGCGCGTGGCCAAGCGGCGACGGATCGCTTCACGGCGGTGTAGCCGCCTTCATAACCGCGTTCGCGAATCTGCGCTTCAGCCGAACGGCGGTGGGATCGCGATAGGCGGCAACGCTTTCACGCAGATAGTCGACAAAGGGCGCAATCTTGTTGTCGGAGCGGAGGGCCTGCTCCGTCGTTAGCGTCCGAGCCGTTCTTGATAAAACGCCGGGCAACCGACACCTACTGACGTGTTTGTCGAATCCGCGACACATTGTTTTCGGCCTGACAGTCTGCTGCACTCCGGGTCAAGTCACTGAACAAAACTCAGAAAAACTATTTCTCAGGCTCCCTCGGCGCAATTGACATGAATTTTGAGACGTTCTCATCATATTGGGAGGCCATGCAACAAAATTGTAAAACAACTCATTTAAGGAATGTTTTGCAACAGAAGGTCGGCGGAAATGAAATTACTTCACGGGCGATCGAGTTACCCCAAACAAACGTGGGCGCTAAGTAAAACTTTAGGTGTCGATATATGTTAAAGCGGGCAATAATACTCTTTGAAGGCGTAAGTAATAGCCTTTTATACATTAAAGCCGCTAGGAGCCTTGATATTTATCCCATTACCATATCTGCTGACCCGGAGTTATTTGATTACCTCGCGGCATTGGGAATTGAGGCGGTCCGTGTCGATAACAACGACTTCGATTCGCTGATCCGAGAATGTATCCGGCTACGATCGACCTATGAAATAGCGGTATTACCAGCGCCCAGGAGTCGGCCTATGCGATGGTTGGCCAGCTCTGCCGGTACTTCGATCTGCCGGGACCGAACGCCATGGCGGTTGAACGGTGTTGCGACAAATTCGTTCAACGTCAGCTGCTCGCTGAGGCTGGCCTTCGAGTACCTGCATATCGTTTGGCAGTGAATGCGACGGAGGTTGAACGCTCTGCCACCGAAATCGGCCTACCGGTAATTCTCAAGCCAGCCATCGGCATCGGCAGCAGTGGTGTCCGATTGTGCCGCACTCTCGATGAGATGGCCGAACATATGATCTATCTGTTGAGTGGGAAGCACAAATGGCGGTCCTCACCAAGGATACTTGTCGAAGAGTTCGCACAAGGCCCCCAGTATAACCTAGAAATAATGGGAGGTCAGGTTATCGCCATTGGCGCTGCGAACTACGGTCCACCTAATTTCTTCTGTCGTGGACACATCTATCCGGCCCCGCTGTCTGAGGAAGAGTGCAAACGTATCGCAGATCTTTCGCTGAGTTGTTTGCGAGCTCTCGGGCTCGGTTGGGGGCCGACGAACATTGAACTTAGGTGGACGAACCACGGTCCAACCGTCATTGAAGTCAATCCGCGTCTTGCGGGTTCGCCCGTTCCTAACATGGTCCAACTGGCTTACGGTGTCGATCTCATCACCAACCACATCAGGCTCGTTGTTGGTGAGGAATTGGATTTGCGCGAAAGGCAGTCACACGCTGCGGCCTCGCGGTACCTACTTCCCGAGTGCGATGGCACTCTCGATCGGATCGATGGCGGGAGACGGGCGGCTGCCCTATCGGGTGTTGCCGAGGTAAAATTTTACGTTGAACCCAAGGCGCCGATAATCATGAACAGCGATTCCGGAGACCGCATCGCACATGTTGTCGCTACTTCGCCCAGCCGTGCTCGGACAGAGGCGATACTGCAGGATGCCGTCGACTTAATCGATTGGTCGATAACTCCATTTCCGACCCTATCTGGAGCGGATTAGGCTTGAACCATTCGGGCTGTGCAGTTGTAGGCCGAGATGAAGGGCCGACGATCCGCCGAGACAAGCTGGCGATGCCCTCCGCCTGCAACAAAAATCCGAATCGCGACGCAGCACTGGCGCAGCTCTTGCAGGCAACTGATGGAGTTCGATCCACATTGCCTCTCTTGGCCCTTTCGAAAGTCCATGGTCACCGTTGATGCGGGTAGGCGCTTGCCTGTGACATCATAATAGCGTTCAGATTGGAAATACTTATGATCACGTATCAGACCGAACGTTTAATTCTCACCTCCATGCGACCCGAACACACGGCGGAATTGTTCCAGTTGCATGCCGATCCCGTGGTTCAGAAGATAATCTATGATAATACTCCGCAAACGATTGAGGATGTGCGCGAGTGGGTCGAAAGGTCTTTGACCCAGTGGCGCAAGAACGGCTTCGGCACCTGGATCGTATACCAAAATGCAGTGACAGTCCGGTTTTCATCGGTCGCTGTGGCCTGCGCGACCACGCTGACCCAAATAATATCGAACTCTCTATTTCATTGGTCGAACGCGGAGTTGGACGAGGTTTGGGGCTGGAGGCCGCACGATTCGCCATCACGCACGCTTTGCGAAGTTCGACCAAGGAAAAGGTAGTCGGTCTCATTAGGCATTGTAATTTGCGGTCGCAGCGAGCAGCCACAAAGCTTGGGCTGCGGTATATTGACGACCGCTGGCATGACGGCAGATTCTACCAATATTACGAAATGACCCGCGAGGAGTATTTTTCCCAGCCGCGGCACCGGGTGCCACGGTAAGTGGATACACTGAGGGGTAACGTGTGCTGCGATTTGGCATGGGATTGAGGACATCGGTTCCGGAGAGGGGCGTCAATCGGGGAACCGAAGCAAGCAACTTTGCTGTTCTTTCGCGGTTGATATTGCCGCTGCATCATGGAGCGACGGGGCTGGGGGGCAAACATTGGGATCAGATCAAACCGGCAGAATCCTGTCTGCTCTGATGGCCATTCTTGCGTCCGGCGATAGAGTTCCCCTGTCTTCTCACGATTGCGGCCTGGCTGCGCCATTGAAGCAACGAGATCGGCACCTTATGCCGGATCGCATGGACCTCGTTGTAGGCGCCAATCCTCCAACTTTTGATAGGCATTGTTATAAGCCCGAAGGAACCCCGCATTTCGATGCGGACGCGACAGCGAGCACAGCATGAGCACGATTTGCACAATCATTCGACATATTGTCGATGTCGCGCCTGGATCGGCTGAAGCACTACGGTTTGCATTTCGCGAAATACGCGGACGGTTTGCTCGGGGTGATGCCGAAGTAAAAACCAGAAGGGAAACACTTGTCGACGCGTTTCTAGTTGCGCTGAGCGCTGCAAATGCCCTAGAAATTCGAAGCCTCCTGAATCTATCATAAGTCCGAATCCAGTAACCTAATTTGTCCAACAAGCACAGCATTAGGGTTGAGGCGGGATCCAGAAAATTCGAAAAGCTTCCAGGAACCCCAGGGAAAATTTGTCGGTTCGTCGATATCGCGATCTGAGCCGGCGATTATTTCGAGCTTGGCGATAATGCCAAGAAGCGACCGCGCCCGTATTTTGCGGTAGCTCGTCCTGAAGCTTCAAGGCCACAGTGGAAGACTCGACCTCAGCTTGGCAGGCGATCGAGTAGGCGACCCGCTTGTCCATCGCTTCCGAGCCTCTAGCTAGCGTGGAGATAACGCCTCTCTAGACGCTGTTGAAGACGGCAAAGGATTTGAGAAACATGCTGCGCCCGCAACCAATCTCGCAGCAGTAGAATTGGAGGGTCTGCATCGACAACCGGTGCGACGCCGTGCTCCCGCCATTCGTGACGAGAGGCATAGTCGTGCTATGGTCTGAATCAGCCATGATCCGAGCTCCGCAAAGCGTGGGCGTGGTTAGACTGTTGGAAGCGGGGAACCACCCCCAACGTAAAACAAGCATATTTGCACTTTTTGTGCAACAGGGCATTTGAACAATGAAGGTAAGTGCGGCCCAAGTTCGCGCAGCCCGCGGGCTTCTCGACATTTCTCAACAGGAACTGGCGGATCTATCCAAGGTAAGTTTGAGGACGATCGTGCAGTTCGAACGCGGTTCGAAACCAGCATCTGAATCGATCCTACAAGTGCTGAAGCTATCGCTCGAAGCAGCCGGAATAGAATTCATTCCAGAGAACGGCGGTGGCCTTGGTGTGCGCTTGTCACGCGGTACCGAAAACACTTAACCGAAGGCGGCACCTGAGGGCGGCATTACGGATTATCTTTTTCCGAATCAATGTCAGCAAGGCGCCAAAAGCGGACGTTATAGAGGTCGAACTGCAATCAGTCGGTGTGAGGCGTAGCAGTTGGCCTGGCGAAGCGTCCTCCTGCAAATAGACCCGTCCGGTTGTAGAAGTCGAGCGATAGTTCACTCACCTTCGCTATCAAACCAAGATCGGGACCGTGCCGGGTCTGGATCGCAGAAGCGAGTTTTCGCCGGGCTTCGGCGGTAGTGTAGGCAAGATCCCTCGGAGTCTGGCCCGCACAAGTCACCCTTCCGATCTGGCACCAGAGGGGAGGCGAGACATCTTGATCGGATTCGTGAAAGCCCCCTTGGGATGCGAAGGAATTCAACGATCCTACCGCGGCGTCAAAGCACTGCCCGCAAGGTCTAAAAGGCCTCGTCCCATCGCGCAGGGCGATTCAGCCGGCCGAGGTATTGAAGGATTAGAACATGGCCGCCAACGGTTCCACGATCGACGCACTGTCATCCCTGTTCGCCGCTGCGCGAGCGGGCGACATGTTTAGCTTGGACGCACTAGCGAAGCGTCAGGCGAAACTGTGCGCTCGGCTGGCAAAGTTCAGCCAGCGCCATGTCGTTGAAATCCTTGCCGGGCTTCTTACCCAGCCAGCAAACCATGCAGCCACTTTGCGCATCGAGGCGCTCATCCACCTCGCTGTCCTCAACTGCAAAGGCACTGTGAAGCCCACGCTCTTGCAGATTAGGGAATGGGTGAACGAGATTCTCCTTAAGGACGGCATAGGCGCAGGCGAAGACCCGGTCGAGGACGTGTTCAGTTCGGTAGTGCCGTCATCGTCCGGTAGCGCCACGATCCTCGAAGGAGCATGGCAAGATAACGGCTACCATCTGGCGCGGATCATGGGTGCGCTATTGCCATTACGCGAGGAGGCTTGGGCGAACGAGGCGATGCAGTCCGTGATGTCGTTGCTCTATCTGGGCGAGGCAATGGCGCAAAAGGCCGGAGTGACGCGATACACCCTAGCCGACTCCCAGCCAGTTTCGCGGGTTAGAGTTGCTCCGGGGAATGTCGAGGCCGGGGTGAAGGCCGTCAGCTTCAGCTTGCAAGAGATATTCGGGCTGGGTCTCGTCGCCCGCGACCTCGCGCCTTTCGTCGGCGATGCAAATGACCTGGCAAGTCTCGAAAGCGAGTCCCTGACAAACAGCTCGCTCGAACGGTTTCCCCTGCTGAGACATGAAGACGGTTGGTTGGTTATGCTTCCGACGGCGATCGGTGCGGCGGCGCGGCGGCTGATCCTCGACAAGGCAGCTGCCGCCGGCGCGCTTTCCAAACTCCAGGCCGAAATCGGCCAGGCCGAACTGCAGGACGTGCGGGAAATTTTGGCGGAAAACATGCAGTTGTCCAAGCAGGCTATTCTCCCTCTGCCGGCCGAACCGAAGCTGACAGTCGTCAAGGCGGAGTTCGATCTGGGCGGCTTTGCATTGATTGTGCTCGTTGCTGACGAGCTTTCGGAGGCGATGGGGACCGGCCTCCAGGGAATGAACGACAAGGACCTGGATCGCGGCGCCTCGGCCGTCTCGCAGCTCGAAAAGCAGCAGGCGGCCTCGTCCGATTATCGCCGGGGCTTGACGTTGATCGTCCATGGCGGTGTCGGGCGACGCGTCGCCATGGGTTTCGATGAAAGCCCTCCCGAGTGGCACCGTGTCAGTATCGGGCTCGGTGACGCGTTGCGGATGAGTTGGGACGCTGACTTCGACACCAACCGCGTGTGGAAGATAATCTCTCAGCAGGAACAGCTGCACGCACGGGGTTACGACATCCACAGCGTCGGCGACTTCATTAACCGCTACGGTTACCTAGAAGCGCAAGGATTCGATCCCGTGCGGCCGGAGATGTCGAAGGGCGCGTTTGCATTGGTGACGACACACTATGCGGCGGCGGTGCGCCACCGAGTCCGCAGTGCCCTTGACTATCATCTGGTTGTTGATCCGACCGTCAGTCGGTTCGTCGAGGTACAGCGGCGCTCCACGAGCTCGTATTTCAGGGAGATCAGCAACCTGCCGCTATACGTTGCGCCGTTTGACGCCCTCAACGGCGAGTTTCTTGCGGTAGTGGAAACCCCAAGCCGCGCTTGGTGGGTCGAGTTACCCATCGTCGATGGACCATATCGGGCGTTCTCAGCGAGAATCTGGGACGCGGCCCAGCGCTGGCTCGTATGGCTCGCTCTGAGGCTCGAGGAGTTCCTGCCCGGCCTGCCTGAACGGCCCATCCACTTCAAGCTGGAATTTCCCGATATCGATCGGCTGACCGATGCGGCGATGAGCGATGCAACTCCGCCAGAGCGTCCACAGTTCGAACTGGTTGACGGCGTCATTGCCATCCGATCTGGCGTCGCTTCACTGCGTGGCTACATGGACGCGACTAATATCGCAGAGAGGCAGTTGCTCGCCTCCATGGCCCTCGCGGCCTCGGAACTGGCGGGGACGCCTCAGGACGCGGAGTGGGGCGACCGCCTCGCCACGGAGGTGACCGGTTCGTCTCATGCCCGCTTCGCGCATGCAATTCCCGCTAACGACGCAACGGATATCGTCGGATCGTACCTGGACCTGCCGCCACCCCGCTTCGTGTTCGATGAGGACCGTAGCTGGGCTCATCTCGGACTGGCGTTTGACGCCGGAGCGAATGCGGCAGGGATGGTCCTTGCGGGCGATGTCGGATCACGGCTTCAGACAGCGGTGCTGAGAATCTGGGAGCGGATCAAGGACAAGCTTCAGAAACTGGACCGGCGCTCGATCGTCGTCAGGGCGCTGTTGAACCACGAGGCGATCGACAGGGATCGCCGGGAGTGGCAGCAGACCGCCGCCGCCTTACGGGCACTCCATGACGACCAAGCGGATGTACTGGCCGCGAACAACAAGGCCGAACTCAGAAGATCGGCTGCCGGCGTTGCGAGCCGTGCACTGGCCGAGATGGCGATCTGCACCTCACCGACGACGGGCGGCCGGCAGTGCACCGACATCGATCTCGATGACCTGATCGGCGAGGTCGCGGCGATGCTGGACTGTGCCGGGCAATGTGATGCCCATTTCTATGGGCTAGCCACAGGCCCACTCAGCGTTGCACCGAACGGCGACTTCCAGTTCGACAGGGGCTTTGGGGAAAACACCCACGTGCCCTATATGTTTGCCCAGGGCGACCGAGCCTTCCACGACGCCGCTGACTCGTACGCAACGTCGTTCGACGTCCCCGCCCCCGGTGCACCGCTGCCGTCGGCGCCGGTGATCGATCCGGGCCTTAAGATTGCGATGCGGGCCGAGTTCGGGATGGATTTGGAACATCTCGTTGCGACCTCACATGGCCTCGCCGAAATGGCGATCGAAGTAGGACAAGCCTGTTTCAGCATGCGCAAGAGCGAGTTGCTCGACTTCTTCCGCAAGATGGACGGCGCCGTTGATGCAGAGCGAGCATTTGCCGCTCTCACGCTGATACCGCGAGCAGAGTGGGGCGAGCGAAATCCGAAAGGCGCGTCGGCGCGAGACTGGCAGCCTTGGCGAATGAACCGAAAGCTGTCGCTGACGCGGCGTCCGCTCATCCAGATCGACGAGACCGATGACCCAGAAGTGATCGTAGCCTCTGCGCTCATTTCCAAGGTCGTCTTTCGCCTGTTCGGTCTTGTCGACGGTCGGCTGGGCGCCGAGATGTTCGACACCAAGGAGGTGAATCGCTGGCTCGGCAAGATCGTCAACGAGCTAGGCCATGCCTTCAACCATTCCGTCGCAGCGAAGCTGCAGGAAATTGGTCTTGATGCACAACCTGACCAACTGATGACGCTGTTCGGCGGCAAGAAGGAGCTGGGCGATGTGGACGTGCTGGCCTGGGACAAAAAGACCGGGACGGTCTGGGCCATCGAATGCAAAAGGCTGCTTCTCGATCGGACAATCGGTGAGATTGGCGAGCGCCTAGCCGATTACACCACCACGGGCACCCGTCACACGAAACGCACTCCGATCCAGAAGCACCTCGATCGTGTCGACTTCCTCAGAGCCAACCTTTCGGCCGTGGCGTCGATAACCAAAATCCCTGTCGAAGACATCAAGTTGAAAGCCGCGCTCGTGACCGACAAGATCGTACCCATGCAGTTCACCAAGATGATGTCGGCCCTGGTAGATCGAACCTGCACTTTCCGCGATCTCGCCAAGCAGTTCGGTTCGTCGTGAGGCGGCGGCAGCCGAGGCATGCCAACGTCGCTATGGATGGGAAGCGCCCCCTACGCCGCACCACGGGTGTGGGGTCCCTGACCGCTTCGGGCCAAAAGCGGCCTTTAGATTAGCAGACCGCAACGGCCGATGCAGGGGTCGTGTCCCATCAGGTGGTGTAGCTCGGCGGTAGCGAAGCCGCTTACGAGCGCGCCGTTAGTAGCGCTGTAGCGAGCGAGCGGCGTGTGGGTGGTCATCGGCGCTTTCCGGTAAGGTTTGGTTGTTGACGCCAACCCATTTCGGAAGGACCACCGATTGACCGACGACATGATGAACCTGCGCACGCTCGTGGAGAAGACCCCGGATGCCGATCTGCTGCGGGAGATGATCGGCTTTGCCGCCGAGCGACTGATGGAAATGGAGGTGGGCGCGGCCACCGGCGCCAGCTATGGCGAGAAGAACCCGCTGCGGCTCGCCCTGCGCAATGGCTACCGCGACCGGGACTGGGAGACGCGGGCCGGCACGGTCGAGCTGCGCATCCCGAAGCTCAGGAAGGGAAGCTACTTCCCAGGTTTCCTCGAACCGCGCCGCATGGCCGAGAAGGCGCTAACGCCGTCATCCATGAAGCTTATGTGCAAGGCATCTCGACCCGGTCGGTTGGCGACCTGGTCAAGGCCATGGGTATGAGCGGCATCCAAGAGCCAGGTCTCGCGGCTGTGCGAGGAGATCGACGGGAAGGTGAAGGCCTTCCCCGATCGGCCGATCGAGGGCGATTGGCCATACCTGTGGATCGACGCCACTTACGTGAAGGTCCGCCGCGGTGGGCGGATCGTCTCGGTCGCCGTTATCATCGCCGTCGGCGTCAACGCGGACGGCCGGCGCGAGGTACTGGGCATGGAGATTGGCACCTCGGAGGCCGAGCCGATCTGGACAGAGTTCCTGCGCAAGCTGACACGTCGCGGCCTGCGCGGCGTTAAGCTCGTCGTCTGCGATGCTCACGAAGGCCTCAAGGCGGCCGTCACCAAGGTGCTGTGCGCGACATGGCAGAGGTGCCGCGTCCACTTCATAAGGAACGTGCTGGCCCATGCCGGCAAGAGCGGCCGCAGGGTCGTCTCAGCCTTCATCGCCACCGCTTTCGCCCAGGAAACGCCCGAGACCGCGTCCGTACAATGGCGCGCCGTCGCCGACCAGATCCGGCCGAAGGTGCCGAAGCTGGCGACAATCATGGACGACGCCGAGCCCGACGTGCTGGCCTACATGACCTTCCCCAAGCAACATCGCGCCAAGCTCCACTGAAGCGGCCTCGGGCGGTTGCAAGATCATTACAATGTTCTTTCTGATATCCGCCCGGTAAGGCGCTTTTCGCCTAAGCACTAGGCGTTCTCACATGTTTTGTTCAAGAACAAGGCGTTTACACACTTGGCTACAAGCAGAAAATTAACTGTGAACGTTTACATATGCGAAAGCGCCTAAACATCCTGCCTGCTGCGGATGGAAAAACGCTGACTGTAAAAGCCCGCCAACCTTTCGGCGGGCGGGCTTCCACTGCCGGAACTGGAGAGTGTCATGTCGACAGCCCCGACAGGTCGGAAAGGGGTCGCTGGTTAGCGGCGCGAGATCAGCAGGCAGAGCCGGCGCAGGTCACGATCATAGGTATCTTCGTTGCTAAGCACTTCGACGCAGCGCTTCTTCATCCGAGTGACCTGGGCGTTCGACATATCGCCGACAACGCTAGCCAGATTCGGGTTGCTCGAAGCGGTCGGGTTGCTGGGGTTGGCGGCTGGATTGGTTCCAACGCCGACATTTACGTCGGTACCGACCCCGGTAACGACACCGACGTTGGCGCCGCCGGTGCCGATGGAAGCAGTGGCTCCGCCAGTGTCGCCGACGGAGGCTGCGGCATTTGCCCCAGAACCGCCTAGGGATACGCTAGCCGTAGCGCCGCTGTTGCCGCCCACATTAGCGCTGGCGCCTCCGCTGCCGACGGATACCCCGCCGACGCCTCCGACATTAATTCCAGCTGCAGTCGCTGGCATGCAAAGAACTGCGAGAACAGATCCGGTAGTCAGACTGCCCGTAAGAATTTCAAAAATTCTTGCCATAGTACGCCTCCTTGTTGCCCTGCAAAGGATGGGACATTTTTTGGGACCTACGGACCCCATAGTGACGCACTAGAGTTGAAAAACAACTTAACGGCCCGCGAAAGATTCGTTCTTGGATCATTACTTGGTAATTCTCAGGAGTCAGATATAATAAAATTTTACTTTGGCTCCTACGTGATTTTTCCATTTGTCAGATAATATCATTCCCTAAGCACTCCAGGTGCGGTGCAACAAGGTTCAGGGATGACCGTCCGGCGATCAGTAAGCGGCTACTACCGCCGATCGGACATACAACGCTATATTAGCACCTTTTTGACGAACCCGACCGGCGGGCCGAGCCAGAATCCCGTCAGCGCAAAACCTGCAAAATCGCTTCCGATGCTCGCCATTGACTAGCACGGAGGAAGTTCTGAGCGCCAAACACGGTGACCATCAACCTACGGCCGCTGGTAACTGTCGACGTCGAGCATTTCGCCTGGTTGAAAGCTATGTGGCGCCGAAGCGGAAGAAAACACTGCAGACCCCGTTTCCTAAAATCGTATCAGGGCATTAGCAGTGACGCCGAGCGGCCGCCGACCTATCGATTAACTCGGTCCGGAGCCAGAGCGTTATAAAGGAGCAAACACGCCAGAAGTGAGATGACGCTGCCTAGCAGTTGGTCTGCCGTCAGGCCGGAAAAATAGACGAGATCGAACGCCAGTACAGCCATCGCTCTAGCCACTCATGAATTGGAAAACCTAACGAGCTGGTCACCAAGTCCGGCCTGCTCAAGATCGCGCAACGTGTCCTTCAACTCCTTGCGCTTGTAGCGATTGATGATGCCGGCTTAGGTTGTGGCGGCATCTAACAAACATTCGACTCGCGCCTGCCATGACGACGACCCGCCGAAGCGAGCATCGCGAGCGCACAGTATTCAAATCCCCCAAGGCATCCGTCGAGATTTGACAACAGACAGATGGCGCGGCGCGAGCTCTGACGCTGTACGACTGACGCAAGCGGCTCTCAATCCTGGGCGTTGTCCTTGGTCCGTGTGAGGCGGCTTTCGCCTTCCTCCGGGCCGAAGCAGCTTTCGAAATCATTGCAGTCCCGGCAACTGGGGGAGCTGCACAGCGAAAAGCCTTCGGCCTCGCAGAGCTTTCGGTAAAAGTATTTTTTCCATTTCATGTTTTGGGTGTTGCCGGCCGCCAGCGTCGGAAAATGCGAGGCGAGCAGGCGGCCGAGGTCGCTTCGACTAAAAAGGCCAAGGTCTTGCCAGAGGTGGTCATTGCGCATGGCACGCCGGGCGATGATCTTGGCGAAGCGGGCGCTTGCCTTGTCGTCGGGCCGGGCATGCGCCAGCAGCAGTCCGCGCAGAAGTTCTTCTTCCAGATCCGGCTCAGGCTCGCTCCCCTCTTCCAAGGCAAACGCGTTGATAGGAAAAGCAGGGAAACAGCGGGACAGGACATCGCGCAACTCGGCGCGCGAAAGTCCGGTTGCCTCCGTCGCCGTCGCCTCGCCGGCCTCCATCTCCTCGAGCGCACGTGAAAGCACACAGGCAAGCACATGCTGGTCGAACCTTCTCTCCAGCTGCGGCCATTGGCCGGTGCTGAGCCGGGCATAATGTTGGGCAAATATGGTGCGTTCTCCTGGTTTCGCCCGATCAAATCATGCAGAGACCCGGCCTGCCGCAACATGGGTCGGGCAGTTCTTCGGTACGGCACTCCGGGTCGCCTCGCGTCGAGTAGTTCGGCAATTCTGGTCCATCGGCTCTGGCGCAAATTCTGTGATTCGAAGAGGTTCGCGAACCCCGGCCCTGCCGTTTGCGCCTCACGGGGAACACTGGCGCCGGAATTTGCCCCGCAGAGTTGGACGTGAACCGTGCGGGACAGAGGTCGCGTGCTGAGTGCGTCCACATGGTTCAAGCCGCCAGACTCACGGTTGAATGCTGTCTCATCCAGAGCGTCAGCGAGTGAGTTCCAGCGCACGTTCAGGACAGGATCGCGCGCCTCGTAATGCAGGCAGTTCCTCCCCTTCCGCAACTTCGATGTCACCAGGCAGGATGTAACCGTCATTATCGAGTTTAAAGATGTCCGGCGCTTGCGCCGCGCATCGCGCGTGGCCCTGGCATTTGGCCTTTTGGACGATGATGCGCATGGCGCTGCCTCCATTGTCTGTGCCCGGGCTCGGGGCGGGCCTAAGACCAGTCCAGGATCAAATTTTCGATCCCGAACACATGGCCGCCAGAAGTTATCGGCGCCGTACCCTGCTTGATCCTGAAAGCCGGGATGCGCGCCAGCCACTCCTCCAGGCCAATGACAATCTCGCGCCGGGCAAGGTGTGAGCCAAGGCAACGGTGGGGACCATAGCCAAACGCTGCGTGGCGGTTGTCCTCCCGCTCCAAATCAATCGTGTTGGGGCATTCGAATTCCGCCGGGTCACGATTGGCAATCATCGTGGCGCAGGAAACATAGTCCCCCTTCCGGATCGGCGCGCCTTCGAAGTCGATATCTTTCGTGGCCACGCGGATCAACTGAATGGGCGGATAGGCCCGCAGCAATTCTTCGGTTGCGAGCGGGATGCGGTCCGGTTCGCTCCGCAGCAATTGCTGATCTTTGAGGTTGCGTGCGAGGTACGCCAAGTCAAAGCCTATAGCTGCTGCGACCGTGTCGAGCCCAGCGACGAAGACAAGCACGCCGATGCCGCGGACTTGGGTGTCAGTCAGCCGGCGGCCCTCGACCTGTGCCTGCACTATAAAGGTCATGAAATCGTCAACCGCCTCATCGCGGCGCATGGCTGCAAGTTCGTCGATGAATGCCACGATCGTCCGGGCAGCCACAGGTCGTTCCTTATCGTCGCCGTGGAGCAGATCTTTCCCCCAGCCGACGAATGTATCGAGTCGGTCATCAGGCAACCCCAGAAAGCGAAGAAAGGTGCTCACCGCGAAAGGAAAGGCAAAATCCTTCATCACGTCGCAGCTTGTGCGCGACGCGGCGATCCTTTCGATCAGCTCGACCGCCCGTTCGCGGACAGCCGGTTCCAAAGCCAACACCCGCTTTGGCGAAAGCAGAGGATTAAGCAGTGAGCGAAAGACGCCATGGGCCGGTGGATCGAGCTCAAGCGGGATCGTCGGCCAGTTCTCACCCAGTATGGAGGAGAAGATGCTGCGATGGCTGGAAAAAGTCTCTGCGTCCTGCAGCACCTTCCGCTGGTCCGCGGCACGGGTGATGACCCAGGTACCCCGGCCATCTTGCGTGTTGTAGCGGGAGTAAAAGATCGGAGGCCCGTCATGTACGCAAGCGACAGCTGCGTGTGGATCCCCGTTGGGTGTTGGTGGCATCCCTGGCGATGTAAACAGGCTGAAGTCCCTCACCATTTCGGGCGGGACATGATCTGGAACGGGGTTGGTCGCCATTTTGTTTTCTCTACATTGGCGTTCATGGCTCAATTGAGATTGCACCGCTGTTCATAAAGTCGATTTCCAGCATGGGCACGTCTCTTGTCGGGCGCCTTCTAGATTCTGTCGCCTGATACAGCCCACCTGCACCAGCGCGGATGAGATGGGTTGCGAAGTCGATCAGAGGGGCATCTCCGCCGCGCTCCGGTCATGAAGCAAAGCGGCCGCTTCCCCGTTAGGGTTGAGAGACTGGTCAATCACCTCTGCCCTGCTGATCAAATTGTCGAAGCAAGTCGCGTGCCGGATAGGGTAGCCATGGCGGTGCACCAAGCAATGCCAGCCTGCGCTGGGTCTGCCGCTGATGATCACCTGTCCATCATTCTTATGACAACGTCCGACAACCGACATCCGTGGTCGGTTTTGTCGAGCCCGCGACATCGGGCTGTTCGGCTTGGCTTTTGCTGCACAGCCTGCCGGTCGACGAGCGAGTAGATCGCTCGCACGGCCCGGATTGAGCAATGACGCGATCCAGCGCAAGGATCGGGTGCGGTCCGAGAAGACCCGACGGCGCTTGCGCGAGACGATCGGAAATATCAAAAGGTCAAGCCGCGCTTCGGTTCGGCGCTGATGGCGTATGCGTTTTATCGCTCGCAGGCGCTGCAAGGCTTTTCCGGCAGACGGCGATGCACTCGTGCGCACCGGTGCCGACCGGCGACCAGCTTGACTGTATAGATGCGGTCCATTCCGGCGTGCATCACCTGACCATGCGCATGCGCTACGACGGCATCCTTTCCGCTCATGGACCTAGATTTGCTCGCGAGCCGCTGTCGGAACGTGGTGCTGAGTCCTATCGCGGCCAATTCAATCCGAGGACCTGTCGGCAGTCAACACACCCCTGGAGGTCGGACCGGGAACGCGTGGCAGACTCTCGGCCAGAAACCGCCAGTCGCTGCCCTCGCGTTCGCCTTCCTTGCGCGTGCCGAAGAACTGGATGATCATCTTGCCGTCCGCGCCATAGGCTTCAATGGACGTAACGTGACCATCCCTCGTCGGCTTGCGCACGGCCCAGACCTCGCGGATGCGATGGGTCCTAAGATGCAGATGGAAGGTCTCTTCGAGCACATTGATCCGCGGCCCGATCTGCTTGACCGACCTGATCGGGCCGGAATGGATCTGAATGCAACCACCATTGCCGACAAAGCACATGATCGGCATCTCGTCTTCGGCCGCCTGTTGGAACAGGGCGCCAATGGCATCATTGTCGAGTAGCCAGGCGTCATCCTCGTCGGCCATACGCATCGCCTGGCAGCGGCTGAGCTTCAGTGTCTTCAACATATGGTAGAACTGATGCACGTCGCTTAGCCGGCCCCAGTGCTCGCGTAGGTCGTCGACCGTGGTGGCGTGGTCTGGACTCACTGCGTTATCGCGCGCCCCGCTCGCCTCGAGCGATATGATCGGCTCCTGGTCGGGGGATACAAGCTCTGCCGTCAGATCCTGATAGGCCTGCAGGTTCGAGGCGGGCGTGAGATGAGCTTTGTGCATCGCCTCGCCGGTGGCATCAAAGAATTGCAGGCTGCGGCGGATCTCGGCCCCCTCGCGCTTCTCGACGGCGAAGCCATACGCCCACGCTTTCGGGAAGATGCGCAGGTCGATCTCGTCGCCGAGCAGTATGGCATGCTGGTTGCCGGTGACCACTTTGCCGTAGACGCCAATCTTTTGGTGCACGGCACTTTCGTTGCTGGTGACCGCCATCACCTCGCCGACCGCTTCGAGGCCGGTCAGCAGATCATCGACGCGCGGCTCGATGCGCACCGCGCCGTGACCACAATGCGCCGCGACCAACTCGGCTTCCGAAATGCCCAATCGAGCGGCGAGATCATGCTCCCGGATCTTCGGATTGTCTTTGCACGCCCGCCGGATTTCGTCGGGCGACGGTTTCTCGCGTTGGTCCATGCTTACCCCTGTTTCTACGACGTGTGAGGATCATCTGCCCTGCCCGGGAATCTTCAGCCGATAAGGCGCGCCGAAATGCTCGATCCTGATCTGCTGCTGGCCCATGAACAAGGTGTCGCTGGACAGCGTGCGCACGGCGTCGCACCGATGCGAAAACCGGCGAGCAGCCACATGCCGATGGCATTCCATCGAGCCGGTCGGCGGCTACTGGGCGGTGGTGAGCCAGTATGGATGTTGTCGCAATCGGCCAAGCGGGCATTCGGATGCCACGAGCGGCGCTGCTTTGCCAACAACGCGTATCTGACCACGGTCCTGACATGTTACTCCCTTGCTTCGCCCCATCCATCGCGATGGCACCCACGGCATGGTTGTGGATCGGCATGCTCTTGCCGTCTCGCCAAACGGAGCTTCAAAAACCGTGCCAATTGCGCCGAGGCAAGCTCAGAAGAAGTTCTGTCCTTGGTGATGTGAGTTCACCCAAGAACTCAGGCCAACATCCCTCGTGCCGGACCCGACAAACCCGACAGCACGTGTCGATTAGCCGACACCTTATCAGCAATCAAGAGGCACCAGTGCGAGAGATGCCGCGCTGTGTTGAAACGTTTTTTGGCTTTGGCACGGTGCATGCAACGTGATGGGCAAGCAGGTCGCGGACTGAGGAGAATGGAGCCATGATTACGCTCACCGACAACGCTGTTGCCGCCTTCAAGACTGCTCTTTGCCGTGCCAGCGAGCCGGCGGAAGGCTTTCGCATTATGGTCGAGGCCGGCGGCTGCGCAGGCTTCAAATACTTAATGGGCCTGGAGAGCGTGTCGCGCGAGGGCGACGCGATCACTGACACAGATGGGGTCAAGCTGTTCGTGGACGCGGGCTCCCAACCCCATGTAGCCGGCATGACCGTCGACTTCCTCACCGGGCTCCAATCTTCCGGTTTTGTCTTCGATAACCCCAATGCGCGCGAAAAGTGCGGCTGCGGCAAGTCCTTCAGTTAAACGCCCGAAGCGCCTGTGCGGCCGACAGAGTGATTTTGCGGCAGAGGAGACTTATATGGCCGGCACAACAGATGTCCCCGTCCTAAAAAACAAGACAAGGTCAAAGCCGATCTCGGGACCGCCATTCGCTCCCAGTAGGATTCAAAGAACGTCGCCTCGCGAAGCAGCTCGGTTCCTGGTGGCACCCGAGCTGCTTGCGGACAAATCGCGCCGCTGCGCCAAATTCGGCTCATCGGTAGCGTTATCGCGTTCGGGCGTCCTTACCTGCGGGCTGACCTACGGCCACTGCGAACATGTCCATGTCGACGGAGATCCGGTTTACGTCAAACACTCCGGGCGCCTGCGCGCGCTGCCAGTCCAAATGATCATCAACGGCATGCGCCAGAGGCTCAACGAGTCGGTCTAGCGCTCGCGTCATTCTGTTTAACTGAGGATCGCACCTATGAAGCCTGTCTACCTCGACAACAACGCAACCACACGGGTCGATCCTGAGGTCGTGCAAGCGATGTTGCCGTTCTTTAGGGATCAATTCGGCAACCCTTCGTCGGCACACGCTCTTGGCGCCTCAGTCAGTGCGGCGGTGAGAAAGGCGCGGAGGCAGTTGCAAGCTCTAATCGGCGCGGAGTTCGAGGATGAGATCACTTTCACCTCGGGTGGGACAGAAAGCGACAATGCAGCGCTTCTTTCAGCGCTCGAGGCGGCGCCCAACCGAACCGAGATCGTGACGTCCGCGGTCGAGCATCCCGCCGTGCTGACGCTCTGCGCGCATCTTGAGAAGACCCGCCGCCTCAAGGTGCACAGGATCCCGGTGGATTGCCGTGGTCGGCTCGATCTCGACGCCTATATGGCCGCCCTCACCCCACAGGTTGCAATCGTGTCAATAATGTGGGCGAACAACGAGACTGGTGTGATCTTCCCCGTGGCAAGGCTTTCCGAGTTGGCCAAGGAAGTGGGCGCCCTATTCCATACCGATGCTGTGCAGGCGGTCGGCAAGCTTCCGATGGACCTGAAGTCGACCGCAATCGACATGCTGTCGCTCTCCGGCCACAAGCTGCACGGGCCGAAAGGGATCGGTGCGCTTTTCGTAAAACGTGGCGTCGATTTCCATTCGCTGATCAAGGGGGGTCACCAAGAGCACAACCGGCGTGCTGGCACCGAGAATACGCCCGGCATAGCCGGGCTCGGCACGGCGGCCGAACTCGCCTTGAAATTCATGGACGACGAGACCACACGGGTAAAGTCGCTCCGCGATCGCCTGGAGGGCGGGATCCTCCAGCGCATCCCAAGCACCTGTGTCACTGGTGATCCCTTGCAACGGTTGCCCAACACCGCAAACATCTCCTTCGAACATGTCGAAAGTGATGGAATTCCACTTCTCCTCAGCCGCATTGGCATCGCGTGTTCCTCTGGCTCGGCCTGCACCTCCGGCTCTCTGGAACCAAGCCATGTCCTAAGCGCGATGAAAACGCCACACGCGGCAGTCCGCTTCTCCTTGGCGCGGGACAACAGCGAAGAGGACATCGACCGGGTGCTCGAGGTCATGCCGGGAATCGTGGGGAAGCTGCGCAGCTTTTCCGGTTCTGGGCCGGGTAGTCCGGTCTATGCGTGAGCCGCAGAAGAACAGGCTGCCTGTCATGACCGGTCATGTCTCCCTCAACGATACGACCTTGCGCGATGGCGAGCAGGCGCCGGGCGTCGCCTTCACCACGACGGAAAAGCTGGAGATCGCTGAGTCTCTTGCGGCGGCTGGCGTGACAGAGATCGAGATCGGCACGCCGGTCATGGGCGTCGACGAGATGGAAACAATTCGCGCCGTGGTATCGCGGCGTCTTCCGGTTCGGCTCATGGCCTGGTGCCGGATGACGTCGTTGGATCTCGATGCAGCGATCGAGAGCGGCGTCCAAGCGGTCAATTTGTCGCTGCCTGCGTCGGACATCCAACTTGCCGCCAAGCTTGGCCTCGACAAGGCGGGAGCGCTCCAGGTCATCGATCATATGGTCAGGCGCGCCGCCGATGCCGGCTTCTTCGTCGCGGTGGGCTGCGAGGATGCCTCCCGGGCCAATCGGGATCATCTCGCCCGCGTCATCGAGACGGCCGCACGCGCCGGCGCAAGCCGCGTGAGGCTGGCCGACACAGTCGGTGTTCTCGACCCGTTTTCGACCTTCGAACTTGTCGCCCAGCTCGTGGTGCAGTCTCCAATCGACCTTGAATTTCATGCGCACAACGATCTCGGACTTGCTGGCGCCAACACGCTGGCTGCGATCCGCGCAGGCGCGCGCCATGCCTCCGTCACCGTCCTGGGGCTCGGCGAGCGTGCGGGCAATGCCGCGCTGGAGGAGGTGGCCGCCGCAATGGCAGTCTTCGACGGCGCAGACACCGGCATTGAGCTGACCGCATTGCCCGGCCTCGCCGCCCAGGTGGCTTGGGCCGCCCGCCGGCAGACCGCAGCCACTAAGCCGGTCGTCGGCGCCGATGTATTCACCCACGAATCCGGCATTCACGTCGCAGGGCTGCTGAAGGACTCGCGTACTTATCAGGGGCTCGATCCGACTCTCGTGGGCCGCTGCCGGCGGATCGTCATCGGCAAGCATTCCGGCGCCACTGCGATTGCCCATGTGCTGAGCGAAAGCGGTCGCGATCTCGACCCGGATCTGGCAGCCGCGATGGTGGCCCGCGTCCGACGCGAGGCGGCCGAGACCAAATCGACCGTCACTGCAACTCGACTGGTCGAGCTCTACGATGGAATGTGCAGCGAGGCATCCCTCATCGAGCTGTGCGGGTCCAAGTCAGCCGTGCGCGAGCGCACAGAGGCCACAGTTTTGCGACCAGGAAGAATGCAATGAATTGTTCCGCTGACAGCCGCCCCATGGATGTCACCGACATCCTCGCACGACTGAAGCGATTGTCGGCTGCAGAGGAATTCTTCTCAGTCCTAGGCGTCGCCTATGACCCGAAGGTACTGAATGTCTCGCGGCTCCATATCATGAAGCGTGTGGGCCAATACCTCGCCGAAGAAGATTTCTCCGGTCTGCCCGACCAGGTGATTGCCGCGAGGGTGCGCGCGACGCTCGAACGAGCTTACGAGGACTTTGCGATTTCCTCGCCGCTCACGCATCGGATTTTCAAGGTGCTCAAGGACCACGATCCGAACAAACCTGCCGCGCCGGGTCACACCTTTGTTCCGTTCGACTCGGTACTGAAGCGGTTCGGACGGGAATGATCGGCGACAAGGGTGCGACGCGACAATGTCGAGCAGCCGCCAAATGCGGTCATCACCACAGCGCCGTCAGAAGCAACCAGCCGAAGTTGTAGGAAAGGGGGAGCGCAAGAGACTTGGCACGAATAATGCGGACAAAGGAGATAACCGCAATGCCGGACCCGGACAGGAGCCTAGAGAAACCGCCAATGCACATCGTAATCTGCATCAAGCAGGTGCCGGACTCGGCACAGATAAGGGTCCATCCGGTCACGAACACGATCATGCGCCAGGGTGTTCCGACCATCATCAACCCTTACGACCTGTTCGCCCTCGAAGAAGCGCTCAGACTGCGCGACGCACATGGCGGCGAAGTCACTGTGCTCACCATGGGTCCGCCCATGGCAGAGGACGCGCTGCGCAAGGCGCTCGGTTACGGCGCCGACCGAGCGGTGCTCTTGACCGACCGCTATTTTGCCGGCTCCGACACGCTGGCAACCTCGTTCGCCCTTTCCCAGGCAATCGCGAAGATTGGCGAGACGTTCGGCACGCCAGACCTCGTCTTCACCGGCAAGCAGACGATCGATGGCGACACCGCCCAGGTCGGGCCCGGCATCGCCAAGCGCCTCGGACTCCTGCAACTGACCTATGTCGCGAAGATCCCTTCTGTCGACCTTGCTGCACGCGAGATCAAGGTCGAGCGCCGTTCCGAAGGCGGCACACAGATGCTGAAGAGCAGGCTCCCTTGCCTCATCACCATGCTGGAAGGCACAAACGAGATCCGCCGGGGCTCGATCCAGGACGCCTTGTGCGCCGCGCGCAGCCAGGTCTTGAAATGGAGCGCGGCCGACGCCGGCATTGAGGATCTCACCAAATGCGGCCTGCGCGGTTCACCGACGGTCGTCAAACGTGTTTTCGCCCCTCCTGCTCGAGCTGAAAAGGCGGCACAAATCGACACCGCCGAGAAGGCCTTGCGCGATGTCGCTGACGAACTCATCACCGCAATCTTCACCCGCCAGCCGGCGCTGGAACATGAGCTCGCCTTTAACGGCGGCGCGTGACGGCAAGGAGCAAAAACGATGTCGACCGCGAACGGAGAAACCCCTCGCCCTGCCGCCGGCCGCGCCGGCATAAAGAAGGAGTTGCCCGCCCATTTCAAGGACTACCGGCACGTTTGGGTTTTCATCGAGCTCGAACGTGGCGAGGTCCATCCGGTATCGTTCGAACTGCTCGGCGAAGGCCGCAACTTAGCAGACAAGCTTCAGGTCCAGCTTGCAGGTGTCGTGCTTGGACCGCCGGGAGAGGCCGTGGGGAACGCCGTTGCCGAAGCATTCGCGTATGGCGCTGACCTTGTCTACATCGCCGAGGCGCCCCTGCTCGCCGACTATCGGAATGAACCTTTCACCAAGGCGTTGACGGATCTGGTCGATACCCACAAACCCGAAATCCTTCTTCTCGGTGCCACCACACTGGGCAGGGATCTTGCCGGCTCCGTGGCGACGACCTTGCAGACGGGGCTCACGGCCGACTGCACCGAACTCGATGTAGATACCGACAGTTCGCTCGCCGCCACGCGTCCGACTTTCGGCGGTTCCTTGTTGTGCACGATCTATACGCTCAATTTCCGCCCGCAGATGGCGACCGTGCGGCCGAGGGTCATGCCCATGCCGCAGCGGACGGATAAACCGGTCGGGCGTGTCATCCGGCACAAGCTTTCGCTTGCCGAGGACGAGATCGCTACCAAAGTCCTCGGCTTCCTGCCGGACAATCAGTCGGCGAAGGCAAACCTTGCCTATGCCGACGTCGTGGTTGCGGGAGGCCTTGGTCTTGGCGCGGCGGAGAACCTGCAGCTTGTGAAGAACCTCGCACGAGCAATCGGCGCCGAGCACGGCTGTTCGCGTCCGTTAGTCCAGAAGAGCTGGATGCCAGCTGATCGGCAGATCGGCCAAACTGGCAAGACGATCCGGCCGAAGCTTTACATAGCGGCCGGGATTTCCGGCGCCGTCCAGCATCGGGTTGGCGTGGAGGGGGCGGATCTCATCGTGGCCATCAACACCGACCCGAACGCGCCGATTTTCGATTTCGCTCACCTCGGAATCGTCACCGACGCGATCCGCTTCCTGCCCGCACTGACGGAAGCCTTCACCCGGCGGCTGTCGCCCCACAGTCGCGATAAGCTTTCGAGCTAAGGGGATGGACATGATCGAGGAAAACTTCGACGCCATTGTTGTTGGGGCAGGCATGTCCGGAAACGCAGCTGCTTACACCATGGCCAGCCATGGCCTGAAGGTGCTGCAGTTGGAGCGGGGTGAATACCCGGGCTCCAAGAATGTCCAGGGTGCCATCATGTACGCGAACATGCTGGAGAAGATCATCCCGGATTTCCGGGATGATGCGCCTCTCGAGCGGCATTTGGTTGAACAGCGGCTTTGGGTGATGGACGACACATCCCATACCGGGATTCACTATAGGTCGGACGACTTCAATGAGGCGAAGCCCAACCGATACACGATCATCCGTGCCCAGTTCGATAAATGGTTTTCGCGTAAGGTGCGCGCGGCCGGCGCGACCGTTCTGTGCGAGACGACCGTGACGGAACTCATCCGTGATGCCAAGGACAGGGTGATCGGCGTCCGCACAGACCGGGCGGGCGGGGCCATCTACGCGGACGTGGTCGTTCTCGCAGAAGGTGTCTGCGGACTGCTTGGCACTCGAGCAGGCCTGCGCGAGATGCCAAAGCCGCAAACCGTGGCCCTCGCCGTCAAGGAAATGCATTTCTTGCCCGAAGAGGTCATTGAGCAGCGGTTCGGCGTAAAGGGCGATGAGGGCTGCGTGATCGAGGCGGTGGGCACGACCTCCCGCAGCATGGCCGGGCTCGGCTTCCTCTATACCAACAAGGAGTCCATCTCACTGGGCATTGGCTGCCTCGTCTCCGATTTTGCCGCGATGGTCGAGAGCCCCTACGTTCTCCTTGATGCCTTGAAGAGCCATCCTTCGATCCGGCCGCTGATCGCCGGCTCGGAAGTGAAAGAATATTCCGCACACCTCATTCCCGAAGGCGGCTACAAGGCTATTCCGCAGCTCTTTGGCGATGGTTGGGTCGTGGTCGGCGATGCCGCGCAACTGAACAACGCGATTCACCGCGAGGGTTCGAACCTCGCCATGACCTCCGGCCGCATTGCGGCTGAGGCAATCGTCGAGGTCAAGAGCCGCAACGGTCCGATGAACAAACGGAATCTCGCCCTTTACAAAGCCATGCTGGACAAGTCCTTCGTGGTCAAGGACCTGAGGAAATACAAAGACATGCCGGCCTTGCTCCACACCAATTCCAGCAATTATTTCACGACTTATCCGCGGTTGATGTCGCAAGCTGCGCAGAACTTCATGCGTGTCGACGGCACGCCGAAGATCGAGAAGGAAAAGGCGACCACGGCGGCCTTCATCAAGGCGCGCTCGCGCTGGGGGCTGGTCAGCGACGCGGTCCGCCTTGCATTGGCGTGGCGCTGAGGGGAGACGATATGACCAGCGCAGCGACGAAGTCACGTGTCGAGGACAAGCTTTACCAGAACCGCTACTTGGTGGATTCCGGCCGCCCGCACATCAAAGTGCGGCCGCACCAGAAGCCGAGCGCGAATTTGCTCGCGCTGACCCACGTCTGCCCGGCGAAATGTTATGAGTTGAACGACAAGGGTCAAGTGGAGATCACTGCCGACGGCTGCATGGAGTGCGGCACCTGCCGGATTTTGTGCGAGACGAGTGGTGAGATCGAGTGGAACTATCCACGCGGCGGTTTCGGAATCCTCTTTAAATTCGGATGACCGGCGCACGCACACTTAAGGCGGCGATCATCCAGTACAGCTGAGTCTCGGCCATGCCATTTTTTGCTTTAATCGCCAATAAATGAAGAGAAATTGCACGAATACTGTTCTTGCATAATTCAGCCTCAGATAAAAAATGCAGGTTCACTCTGGACGACAACCGCTGAAGTCGTCTCTATGAGCCACCGGGCCGCAGATCGGGTCGACGAGGCCCTGAACCGCCCATCGAGCATGCCCTAAGCAGATACCCGCTCAGGGACTCTACGATATGTGAAGGTGCTGACCGCCCCGAGCGAGCTGGAGATTACGCTCGCCATACGCTGGCCAATTGTCGTGAACGTCCTGCCCACGTTTCTGCAGACGGGTAATTGAGCGATCGTCGTCCTGGACGCTGAAGGAGAGCCGGAGATTGCCGCCACTGCCGGCAATACCCACGCACCTCAATCAGGCACTCGCCGCCTCATATCACAGGCCGTAACAGATCAAGCGAATTGCGGCTGCCGGCCAGTCGCATCGGCGCCTCCGCAGCAAGGTATCTCCTCTTACGGCCGCATCCGAACCATGCCGCTTGTCGCCCGCATCTGACGGCACGCAACCGGCTGATCGACGCGATTGACTAGGCCGGTTGGGTTCTTCCAGGGCGGCTCGTATCCCTGGCCTCACGCCCTGGATAATCGGCTACGCCCTGCGCCGGCATGGTGTCAAGGTTAAGAAATTCGGGACGTCGTGATGACGTCAAGCGTAAGCAGCCCGGAGTGGTCTCGCTCACACTCTGCGCGCCCGAGGCTGCTAGCCTCGCGACCCTATTTGCTTGTCCACTGTCGTAAGCCCCACAAAGGTGTGTCGGAGCAATCCGAAGGAATCTGACACGAGAAGCCTATTCGTGAACCGAAACAGCTCTTTGAGTTGGCATAGCTCTTGCGCTTTGAACTGCGACATCACGCAGCAACGGAGCCGTTCATGTCTGCACCGGCAATTTCGCTTGAGAGCCTCAGCACGACATTCGGTGACCAGTTGCTTGGCACCATGAAACTCGGGGGCTGCGCGTCTTCGTCCTGCGGCTCGTCGACAAAGCCCGACGACACGGATCCGGCTGTCTGGGAGAAGATCAAGGATCACCCCTGCTTTTCAGAAGAGGCGCATCACTATTTCGCGCGTATGCACGTCGCGGTCGCGCCGGGCTGCAACATCCAGTGCAACTACTGCAATCGCAAATATGACTGCGCCAACGAAAGCCGGCCTGGGGTGGCCTCTGAAAAGCTGACGCCCGATCAGGCGCTACGCAAGGTGATCGCGGTCGCCAACGAGGTGCCGCAGCTTTCCGTGCTCGGCATCGCCGGACCGGGCGACGCCTGCTACGACTGGAAGAAGACGAAGGCGACCTTCGCCAGGGTCGCCAGGGAAATCCCAGACATCAAGTTTTGCATATCCACGAATGGGCTGGCGCTGCCCGACCATGTCGATGAGCTTGCTGACATGAATGTCGATCACGTGACGATCACGATCAACATGGTCGACCCTGAGGTCGGCGCAAAGATCTATCCTTGGATCTTTCACGATCATCGCCGCTACATCGGCATTGAAGCCACCCGGATCCTGCACCAGCGGCAGATGTTGGGCCTGGAGATGCTGACCGCGCGGGGCATCCTCACCAAAATCAACTCGGTGGTGATCCCGGGCGTGAATGATGAGCATCTGATCGAGGTGAATAGATGGATTAAGGAGCGAGGCGCGTTCCTGCACAACCTTATGCCGCTGATTTCGGACCCGGCCCACGGCACGCACTACGGTCTGAGCGGGCAGCGCGGCCCAAACGCCATGGAGATGAAGGCTCTTCAGGATCGTGTCGAAAACGGCGCCCAGTTGATGCGCCACTGCCGGCAGTGCCGGGCAGATGCCGTGGGCCTGCTCGGAGAAGATCGTGGCCAGGAATTCACAGTCGACCGGATCCCCGGCGAGGTCACCTACGATGCCAGCAAACGCAAGGCCTATCGGGAGCTGGTCGCGGAGGAGCGCCGTGATCACGTCGAGGCTAGGAGAGAAGCGATCGGATTGGTCAAGGCAGCGAGCCCCGGCAAGTCCCTTCTCTTCGCGGTGGCGACCAAGGGCGGCGGCCGCGTCAATGAGCATTTCGGCCATGCGAAGGAATTCCAGGTTTATCAAGCCTCGCTGAAAGGGATCAGCTTCGTCGGGCATCGGAAGGTGGACAAGTATTGCCTTGGCGGCTGGGGCGCAGAAGCCGCCCTCGATGGCGTCATCGCAGCGCTTCAAGGCATAGATATCGTGCTGTGCGCCAAGATTGGAAATTGCCCGCAGGATCAGCTCGCGGAGGCTGGAATCAGAGCCACCGACGCCTGTGCCCATGACTATATCGAGACAGCAATCAGCGCGATTTACATCGCCGCATCTGGGACCCCCACACTCGCGGCGACGGCCTGAGCTGTCTCATTCATTCGGACCAGGAGTTAAAATGGCTTTCAAGATCATCGCATCCCAATGCACCCAATGCGGCGCCTGCGAATTCGAATGTCCTTCCGGCGCGATCAAGTTCAAAGGCGAGAGCTACGTGATCGAGTCACAGAAGTGTACCGAATGCGAGGGGGTCTTCGATGCGCAGCAATGTGCCTCGGTATGTCCGGTGCCGAAGACCTGCGTTCCTGCGTAACGGACATTGGACTGCCGACATGGTTGGGGGCTGCCTACGCAGGACGCCTGGAACGCCTTGTTCGCAATCTCAGCCGCAAGAGAAATCAGGGAACGGACATGTCGCTCGGACGCGAAGAGGAGATCGAAATCCGCAGGCCTCCACGATTCATGCCGGGAGAGCGGGTACGTGCCACTCGCCACATAAAGAATGACGGCACCTATCCTGGCAGGGAGATCGGCGAAAATCTCGTGCGGAAGGGGGACGAGGGATATGTGCGCGACATTGGCACCTTCCTCCAGCAGTTCTTCATCTATGCGGTCGAGTGGATCGACCGTGGCACCGTCGTCGGTATGCGAGCGCGTGAACTGATGAGCCTCGACAAGGCCGAGGCGCCCTGCAGTGCTGAAAGCAATACCAATGAAGGGACGGCCAGATGAAAGTCATGATCCGCAGGACCGATGCTGGTTTGTCGGCGTATGTCCCCAAAAAGGACCTCGAAGAGCCGATCATCAAACTCGAGAAGGAAGAGTTGTGGGGCGGAACGGTCACGCTCAGGAACGGGTGGCGGCTCCTCCTACCCGATCTCCCACATGATACGCGTCTGCCGATCACCGTCGAGGCAAGGAAGATTTCCGAAGAGGGCTGATGCTGCCCCTAGGTGCGTCGCGAGGAAACGAGATGAACACGATCCTGACATCGGGCCACCTCGTCATTGTGCGGGACAGTTTTGCTGAAAAGCTGCTTGACCTGGCGAAGGAAGCGCTCGCCGCCGATGAGGTGATCCCCTATCTCGGTCCGGGTCTTCTTGAGTTGAACTGTGTGGAACCGCCTGTGCCGCATAGCCCGGAGGTTGTTGCCGCGGCACTCAATGCACGGGCTCCAGCCCCTTCCAGGATCCGCACCAATATGTGGTCGGTTGCACAGTTCATCGAACAGCGCCGGCATCGCCGGACGCTTCAAGCTTGGATGACCGACATATTCGCAGCGCCGGTGGGGCCGACCCCCTTCCACGCCTGGCTCGCAAGGCTGCCACTCTCCCTCATCATCGACAGCTGGTATGACAGCGCGATGCGCACGGCTCTGGTAGAGACCGGCCGAACGGACGTCGTTGAGATACAAGGCGTCACGCGCGCGAATGAAATCGGCAACATTTGGACGAAAACCTACGATTTGTCCGGGAGGGAGCTCGACCCCCGATTGGGGGCCAAGACGGTTCTCTATTCACCTCACGGGAGTATTAAGCCCGCGCAAAACTTTCTCGTCGCAGATTCCGACTACGTCGAAGTCCTGTCCGAAATTGATATCCAGACACCGATCCCAGACGCTGTGAAGGAACGGCGCATCACCCGTGGATTTTTCTTCGTTGGCTGCCGCTTCAACGATCAGATGCTGCGCACCTACGCCAGACAGATCATGAAGCGCTCCCGCGGTCCCTATTGCACCGTAATGGACGCCGAAACCCTGACCAGAAACGAAGCGCGTTTCCTTGCGGCAAGCGGAATCACGGTGATCGACATGCCACTAAGTCAAGCGGCGGCTCGGCTTGTGGGAACGGGCACGGCTGCAGGTTGAGGACGGGATTAACAATGACGGATGCCTTTGATGATGTCTGCTTCGGCTTTCCTCGAAGGCGCAAAATGCAGTCGGGAATACACCCGTGAACAGTGATGCTGCCAGTAGCGCAACGAACGCACTGAATTCGTTGACCCATGTTGAAGCGGCGCGCTGGGGCCCGGATTTGAGTACGCTGTTGCGCATCACGCGTATGAATCTGCGCCATCCGTGGCAGGTTGCCCTCGCTATGGGCTCGACGATCATGGCGGCAATCCTCCAGTTGCTCATTCCCCAGCTTCTCGGCCGGGCTGTCGACCAGACCCAGACAGCTATCGGGGGCGGCGTCGCGGGGGCCGCGGCAGGACAAGCGCTCTGGGCCCCGGCTCTCCTGCTGCTCGCCGTCAGCGCGCTACGCGGCGTTTTCACGATGGCGCAGAACTATTTTGCCGAAGCCGTCGGGCATCATGTCGCGTACGAATTGCGGCTCGCCTACTACGACAAGATCCAGCGTCTCAGCTTTTCCTTTCACGACCGGGTCCATTCAGGCGATCTGATAACCGCCGGAATGCTCGATCTCGAAGGCGTGCGGATGTATTTTTCCACCGGGCTTATGCGGGTGCTCCTGCTGACGATGCTGATCGGGATTGGCGCTTACATGATGATCTCGACCGATCCCATGCTCGGCTTGGCCGCGCTCAGCTTCGTGCCTTTTGTCGCTTGGCGCTCATCGACCACACAGCTTAAGCTGCGCGCCACCTGGCTCGACCTCTATGAGCGCCTTTCGGTACTAAGCCGCGTGATGAAGGAAAATCTCGCAGGTATCCGCGTGGTCCGCGCTTTTGCGGCTCAATCCTATGAGATGCTGAAGTTCGACGGCGCTTCCAAGAACGCGCTCGACCTCGCCAACGATCTCGTTGACATCTACGTACCCAACACGTCAGCGATGACCTTGTCCTACTTTTTCGCAATGGGATTGGTGCTTGGGATCGGTGGCAACAAGCTCGTCGCTGGCGAGATCAGCGTCGGAACCATGGCGACCTTCCTGACCTTCATGACCATGCTGCAAATGCCAGTCCGCCAGATCGGTCTCATGGTCAATGCGTTTGCCCGCGCTTCTAGCTGCGGTTCGCGGCTTTTCGGTCTCCTCGATCAGGAGATCACCATCAGGGATGCTCTCGAGGCCAGACCGCTTGAGATAAGTGACGGCACTCTGCGCTTCCACAATGTCTCATTTGCCTACCCCAACGCCGAAAACCGCGCCATTCTGAAGAACCTCAGCTTTGAGGCCCGGAGAGGCGAGACGATCGCTATCGTCGGTCCGCCGGGTTCCGGCAAATCGACGATGGCTCATCTGGTCCCCCGCTTTTACGACGTGACCGGTGGCGCCATCACGTTGGACGGCCAGGACATACGCAATGTCACCCTCGAGAGCCTTCGCAAGGCGGTCGCGGTTGTACAGCAGGATGCGTTCCTATTCACCACAACGATCGAGAACAACATCGCTTATGGCGATCCCTGGGCGAAGAGACAGCGAATTGAACGCGCTGGAGAATTCGCCCAGCTCCACGACTACATCCTCGGGCTCCCGGCAGGGTATGAGACGGTCGTGGGCGAACGCGGCGTTTCTCTCTCTGGCGGCCAGCGCCAGCGTCTCACGATTGCTCGCACCATGATGCTGCGCCCCTCCGTCATCATTTTCGACGACTCGATGGCCGCGATCGATGCCGGCACCGAGCTGCGCATTCGCGCGGCGATGCGGCGCTTCGCAAAGGATCGGGTGACGATCATCATCGCGCACCGGCTGAGTGCGCTTAAGCATGCCGATCAAATCCTTTTTGTCGATAACGGCGAAATCGTAGAACGCGGCACGCATGAAGAGCTTCTGGCGAAGCGGGGACGCTACAGGGCCCTTTACGATCTCCAGACGTGCCCGGGTGATAGCATTATTAGCCAGGATGGGGGCGCCCGCTGATGGACCGGGGCCGCGGCGAACTCGAAGCCGAACCTGACGACGGGAGACGCCCTCCGCGCGCGGTCGTCGGCTCGCACCGGATCGAGGAGGAGATGTTCGGCCGGGCTTTCGACAAGAGCATCCTCCGTCGCATCTGGGGCTTCGTCCATCCCTACCGGGCAAAGGTAGTTGTCACGATTGTCGCGATGCTGATCTTCACCGGGACGCAGCTTCTCATCCCCTTGATCATCCGCTACGCGATCGACCTCGGCATGAACCCGGCAAGGCCCGATCGCTCAGCCCAGCTTGCGGCCGTCGGCGCGTTCCTTTCGGCGATTTTGGTCAATTTCGCCGCCGGCTACATGCAGGAAGCCTTGGATGGGAAAATGGCCGAAACTGTCCTGTTCGACATCCGCCGCGCCATGTTTGGCCATCTGCAAAAGGTTTCGCTCTCTTTCATGGACAAGACCGAGGTCGGACGCCTGATGTCGCGCCTGCAAGGCGACGTTAACTCCATACAGGAGTTCCTGGAAACCTCGGTATATTCCCTAGGCGATGTTGCGCTTCTCTTCGGCATCGTTTTCGTAATGCTGTGGCTCGACTTTCGCCTCGGCCTCCTGACGCTATCGGTTCTGCCGATCCTGGTGATCGTCCGCATTGTCTGGTTGCCGCGTGCCCGCGACGCCTTCATGGCTGCACACGAAACCAATTCCGTCGTCAATGGCGCGCTGGCCGAAGCCATTCACGGCGTGCGGACCATACAGTCAATGGACCGCCAGCAGGTGAATTTCAGTCTTTTTGACGATCGGGCCCATGCCAACCTCAGGACCCACCTGATCGCTGCCAGATATGCACTGGTCATGGTGCCCATCGTCGATGGCATCACCGGCCTCGCCTTGGCCGCCGTTATTGTGGTCGGCGGCTCGATGGTCATGAATAGCCGTATAGATGTGGGCGTGTTGGTAGCCTACCTATTTTACATCCAGCGCTTCTTTGACCCGATCCGCTCACTCACCCTGCAATATTCGGTCATGCAGCGCGCCATGGCCTCAGGCAAGCGCCTGACGGATGTGCTCGACGTCAAGATCGATGTTAAGGACAAACCCAATGCCGAGGTGCTTTCGCCCGAAATGGACGGCTCGGTCGAGTTTAGGGACGTCACCTTCGGCTACGATCCGAACCGTTCGGTTCTGAAAAATGTCTCGTTCAAGGTCAATCCGGGCGAGACGGTCGCACTAGTCGGACCGAGCGGTTCTGGCAAATCGAGTGCGATGGCCCTGGTCCACCGCTTCTATGATGTTCAGCAGGGTCAGGTGCTGGTCGGCGGACATGATGTACGCGACCTCACCCAGGAATCGCTCGGCCGCCAGGTCGCCATGGTGCTGCAGGAGCCATTCCTGTTCACCGGGACGGTCTTCGAGAACATTCGATACCAGAAGACGGAAGCCACGCGCGACAAGGTGATCGAGGCGGCCAAGGCTGTCGGCGCGCATGACTTCGTCATGAGCCTCGCCGACGGGTATGAGACCCAACTTGGCGAACGCGGCGACAACTTATCTCTCGGCCAGCGCCAGCTTATCAGTTTCGCCCGCGCCCTCGTCGCTGACGCCAAGATCCTCGTGCTCGACGAAGCTACCGCCAATATCGACAGCTACACGGAATTGCAGATTCAGAAGGCTCTGATCAAGCTGCTTGAAGGGCGGACTGGCCTCGTCATCGCCCACCGTCTCGCCACGGTCCGGGGGGCCGACCGCATCATCGTGCTTCAGAATGGCCAAGTTATTGCGACTGGCAACCACGATGAGTTAATAGCCATGGGCGGCCTGTATTCCAAACTCTACTATCTCAACTACGCCTCCTTCGACGACCTTCCCGAACACGATACCACCGTCCAAGCTGGCTCTCAGACCTGACATCTTGGCGGCCTTGTGGTAGTGGCGTTGACTTTCGGGCGTGTCGGCAGACCACTCAGGCCACCGCATCCGGCCAGCAGCCAGCACTCAAGAACGAGCACTCCTCGCAATTCGTGAAGACCGGCTGCGAACGATTTCCTCCAGCATCGTATCCGACCGCGGTGCACCACCATCATCGGGCGAGCTCGCTGGAGGTGTTGGCTGGGCGTCGCAAAGCCGCTCGCGAGCGCGCCCTCAATAGCGCCGTAGCGAGTGACGGCTTTGCCACCGACGGGCCGCTGATGAAGCTGGATTAGTGGGCGCCGCACCGACGCCGCCCCGGGCGAGAAGAACCTCCTGCGGCTGGCTATGGGCAACGACTAGCGCCAGCGCGACGAGCAGACGCGTGCCGGCATCGTGACGCGCTCGGCTACCCTCTCCTTAGGATCGTGCATGTTCACACGATGGCCCAGACGCCAGCCAACGCACAAGCTGGTATTCTGTGCCGCCTGCTCGTCGTCAGTTTGGCCTCCTCCCGATTGCCCGCCCCACCACGTGCAAGCTCGAGCACATGGTCAGCCAAGTCGAGCCATGATTTCGGACTGAATGGTCCTCGCGGTGTAAAGGGAAGCATCTAGCGGCAGATTTCCAAATGCCATTTGACAAAGCAGGTAGTTGGCACCTGCCTCTTCCAACTGATCTAGCAGAGCTTTTCGCACAGACTCTGCTGATCCTACCACGCACAATTCACTCTCGACTGCCGCATCGAAGGTTAGCGGCAAGTTTGGTGGAGTGGGGATAGCGTTAAGCTCGTAAAGGAATTGGAAGCTCTTGAGCCAGCGTGCGTAAGCAGGTGCCGCGAGCGAATAGGCATGTGTGTCACAACGCCCAATCACGACCATGCGGAGCAATCCGACAAATCTCCCTTGATCCCCGCCGCCTGCGTTGTCCTCTCGATAGGCGCGGAACGCATCAGTAGTTTTGCGAACAGAAGAGGAAGGTCCTACACACGCGATATTTGTTCCATTCGCAGCGGCCCAAGCTGTGGACTCGGGTCGATTGGCAGCGACCCATGTGGGCGGATGTGGACGCTGATGAGGTCTTAGCGTCAAAGGAACGTCATTGAGATCAAAATGGCGGCCTTGATAGCATAGCGTGCCGACCTCCCTCGAATTCACAAGTATTTGCATAAGAATTTCGCTGGCTTCGGCATAACGGCCCGGCACCGCGTCCGCACCAATCCCGAAGTAGCCCAATTCGGTCGGGAGAGCACCGCGCCCTATGCCCAGTTCGAGCCTGCCACCGCTCAACTGGTCCAGCATACAGATCTCTTCGAACGCACGCAGCGGATGATAAAGCGCAAGCAGCATCACCAAGGGTCCGAGACGCAAGCGCCGGGTGCGCTGGGCGACGCTCGATAAGAACAGATTCGGCGATGGACCTCTCCCATGGGGAGTACAGTGGTGTTCTGCGAGATGATAGGCATAGAACCCTAGCTGATCGCACGCCTCTGCTAATATTAGGCGATCTTCGTACTGCCGGCCTATATCGCGGCCATCCTCATCCAAATGATCGAAGATGCCGAAAGCCAGGTTTGAAGGAAAGACGTTTGTCACTCTTTAAGTCCCCGATTTTAAAAGCAGGCTGTTTTCTTGCTGGGATCACCAGCAAGTCGGAAGAGATGTGTGTGATCGCCGATTAGCGTCAGCGTAACGAAGAAGCAGAGCCTGACGCTTCCCTGCCTCTGGAGCTTGGCACCGTTAAGCTTCCAGCAATGTCGCCAGCGGCAGCAAGAAATTCATCCATCTGCTCTTTTGTGCCGATGCTGACGCGGATACAGTGTTCCAAGCCTTTGTCCGGAAAAAACGCGACAAGTATCTTTTGCCTCTCCAATGCTGCTTGCCACCATGAGCCGTCCTGTCCCGCGGGCACACGGGCCAGCAAGAAATTTGCGCGGGAGGGTGTTACGGAAAATCCGAGTTGCGATAGTGCAACTGTCACTCGCTCTCGTTCATCCTTGATGTGCTTGTGGTTGTCTGCGTAGGCGCCGCGATGCGCAAGCACGCTGATACCAACGGCATGCCCGATCACGTTCATGTTGAAGACGTTCTGGATGTTTCGCAGCCTTCCAATAATTTCAGGGTGACCGAAACCGAAACCGACGCGAATGCCGGCGGCGGCATAGCTTTTCGAGAATGACCTCAAGACCAGAAGGTTCGAATACCGGTTGATGAGGCGCAGTCCGTGATCGGGTGCAAAGTCGACGTAGGCCTCATCGAGGACAATCAAGCGGTCCGATTGTGCTACGAGGCGTTCGATATCGCTTATCGGGAGGAATGTTCCGGTCGGATTGTTTGGATTGGCCAACATAATAAACTTGGCGTCTTTTGCCGGACCAGAAAGCAATTGCTCCATTGGCAGGGAATGAGCTTGACATCCGATTTCGAGGAACTCAGCGCCCTGGAGCATGGCAAGTTTGCGGTTGAACGAAAACCCTGGCGACATCATCGCAACCTTGTCGCCGGGTGCGAGGAAAGCTCTGTAGATCAGTCCGAGCAGTTCAGACGACCCGTTGCCAGCGATGACCTGATCCCTGGAAACGCCATAGGCGCTGGACGCTGCTTCCCTCAGTCTGAAGTTATCGTCATCCGGATATAGATACTGGCGCTTGAGGGCCGCCACTGCACTTTGCATTATGATTGGCGGCAACGGAAACGGGTTCTCATTCGTATTCAGCTTGATAAAATTTGCGTCCGGCGCTGGTCCGTTGGACGGCAGAGCATCCAACTGTCGTGTCACTTGCGAAAGAGCCGAAAGCACAGTTTGCAGTTTTGCGTCGGACATATTTAACTCCGTTTCAGTCACACAGGGGCATCCGCATGAGCTCGCAACGAGAGCAACATGGCGGACGGGATTGGACGATGGCAGGGTTGCCTTTCACACAATGGTCGCAGCGCCGGCTGACATGGGAATTCAGCCACCTGTCCTCGGTCGAATCGAGTTGACGCGCACGCGGATCTGCATCGCTGCGCGGCGCCAAGGCGCTAAGCTGCTCAGCTCATGCCCAGGGTCATGCTTTCAAAGACGCTTGATCTCGACGCCGTATTTCCTCAGCACGTAGCCAATCTGGCGCGGGGTCAGCCCAAGCAAGCGCGCTGCCTTTGCCTGCACCCAGCCACATCTTTCCATGGCAGCAATGACGCGCTCTATATCGGGCGTCCTCGCGCCAATTGGGTGGGTTGCGCCGGCAAGTGGGTTAGTCGCGGCCGAACTGGCGGCCTCGTCCGGGGGCTTGGCCAAATTCGCTGACTCCGGCAGGATCGGCGGTGGTTGCAGCGCGGCCTTGCCCGATCTGCACTTCCACAGCGCCTCGGCAAAGCATTGGCCTTGGGAGCAGGCAAAGTCGTTTCTCCCGATTGACAGTCCCTCGGCCAGGATCGCTGTCCGGTGCACGCAATTTTCAAGCTCGCGAATGTTGCCGGGAAACTCACATTTCATCAGCACTTCAATCGCACGCGGATCGAAGGTGAGCGTACAGCCGTTCTCGTCGTTGAACTTCTTGAGAAACTCAGCTGCGAGGAGCGGAATATCGCTGCGCCTTTGGCGCAATGCTGGTACCAGCAAGGGAACCACGTTGATGCGGTAGTATAGGTCGGCGCGGAACTCATTCCTTGCAACCGCCTCTTCCAGGTTCCTGTTCGTGGCGGCAATCACGCGAACATCGACCTTGATGGTCTGATTGCTGCCGACGCGCTCAAACTCCTGCTCCTGCAGCACGCGCAGTAGCTTTGCCTGGAACGAGGCCGAGATCTCGCCGATCTCATCCAGAAACAACGTCCCCTTGTCAGCGAGCTCAAAACGCCCCTTGCGAGAATTGAATGCGCTTGTGAAGGCACCCTTCTCATGACCGAACAATTCGGATTCCAGGACTGTCTCTGGGAGCGCTGCACAATTGAGTTTAACGAAGGGCCGCTTGGCGCGCGGCGACAACTCGTGAATTGCCTTGGCAGCCAGCTCCTTCCCGGTACCGGACTCACCTCGCAACAGAACTGTGGTTTTTGCCTTCGCTACGACCGCGATCTTCTCCAGCAGGGCGCTTATCGCCGGACTGTCACCAATCATCCCCTCGACGTGGACCTTTTTGCGCCGGGGTGCAGGGTGCTTAACATCAGAAAATTTCGTTTGCAGCCGATGTTCCAGCTCCGGCGTTCGCTCGCGGTCGACCGCGGAGAAGCGATGCAACTTGACTGTCTGTCCCACCATGTTGGCAATCATGGTAAGCAGCCGGACATCATCGTCGAGCCGATAGCTTGACCTGCTTTCCAAAACCCGGTCCAAAGTCAGCGCGCCTATGGCGTTCCCATCAACACGAATGGGAACGCCGATGAACGACACGGTGTCGGAGGCCCCAAGCACCTCGATATCAGCGGCAGTGAAGGTCGGATGCATCACTATGTCGTCGGCGACAAGCGGCGTGTTGGTCGTCACAATCTGGTCGATGGCGTTGCGCGGCAGGCGCGAGCGGGAGGGCTCATTGCCGTTCGTGCCGCAGCCGCTGGCCACTGTGATGTCCAGTCCGCCCTCGGCATCGCAGAGAGCGATGATGCCGTGCCGCATCTGCACAAACGAGTGCAGGAGATCGACTACCTTGGCCAACTTGAGTTCGAGCCGGGCGGCATCGGCGAGTACTTTCGATATTTCGAAGATGCCGGTTAGCGCGCGCTCGTGCAATGCCACACTCGCAGGATTCGTGTCGGACTTTGGACAACCCTTTATCGCATTCGGCAGCGATATGCCGCAGTCGCGGGCATTCTGTTCTGACTTGCTAATGTTGTGGTGCATGTGATCCTCGATCTCGCGCCATCAAATCTAGGCTGGCGGCATGTGCGCCGCGACATCGTGGGCACGCGCGAAAATGCTCCGACGTGAACTCGTGCCGCCGCCGTGTGGTCGAGTGCAAAGCGGGTCTAGCCCTGACGCATCGCTTGGCTACTCCCTCCACGAGGCTTGGCCATGTTATTGGCTTGCCCCGGGCAAACACACGTTGTTTTCAAAAGACTGGAGCGAGGCGGCATAGTCAATCGAGCTTTCTTTCATCTGTGAAAGGAAACCTCGCGGCCTATGATAGGATTCATCAGTTCTATCTTTGCGTTGAAGCAGAAATACCTGGGCCGGCCATGCGTTGCCCGAGCGGCTGACCGCGCGGAGTGTAAATGCGGGGCCGTGCCATTCACCAGCGCCCGAAGGAGGGTCGGGAGCGATAATAACCGCCAACGGCACTGGTCGGTTGCGGCAACCGCCATCTTTCTCGAGTTGATCAGGCGGCGGCGATGTCGGGTGTGAAGGCGCGAAGCTGGCGTTGAGTACGACTTCCTAGGCGGTGCTCGCAACTTTATGAATCGCATCGTCGTGGTCAGCACCATCACTGGGGGCCGAAATCGGCACACTCAATGAGCGTATCGAAAAGTCTGAACAGATTACGATGCGACCGCTTGGAAACGGCTGCCCCTGCTGCGGGCGTTGATTTGCAAAATGGGTCGTCCAAAAGGCCGTCCGAATTTATTCTGTGATTGCAGTGGCTGCATGGTCGTAGGCTGTCTAGAAACGAGCGCTTCCGAACAGGGGTAAGTTAGCCTGTCATCTGGACGGCCTTGAACAGGCGACCTATTGGTACGCGCTGGCGCCAACGATGGGGCCCGGTCCAAAGCCGGCTAACGAGGAACCCACCACGCTCTGTGCAGCAAAACCGCTAGCCAGAGGGATCGACCGGCAGCACTCTGCCACAGACCATCAAGGGCGTTCGGACCGCGGGCTTGCCCGCTGGTCTGACACCGCTCCTCCATCATTGGCGAGCCCACATCAGTTCAGGTGATGCGGATTCATCTGGCATAGGTATTGCGGCGGCGTTGGTGCAGCGTTCGACCGGAGCGCCGCGATAGGGAGAAGCCCGGGAGAAGTCACGCCACCTCGATCCGGTCAGGGAGAGAGAAACAGTGTCAGCTGCACAAGTCCGCGGCGCGAGTCCCGCGCCCCGCAAACCCTTCTACACCAAGCTCTACGCCCAGGTGCTTGCCGCCATCGCGCTCGGCGTCGCAATTGGCTATTTTTATCCGGAGACCGGCGAGAGCCTGAAGCCGCTGGGTGATGCCTTCATCAAGCTGGTCAAGATGATCATCGCGCCTGTCATCTTCCTGACAATTGCGACCGGCATTGCCGGCATGAACGATCTTCATAAGGTCGGCCGGGTCGCCGGCAAGGCAATGGTTTATTTCCTCACCTTCTCAACGCTCGCGCTGATCGTCGGCCTCATCGTCGCCAATGTCGTCCAGCCTGGCGACGGCCTGAACATCGATCCGGCCTCGCTCGATGTCCAGGCCGTGAATACCTATGCCGCAAAAGCCAAAGCGCAGTCGGTCACCGGCTTCCTGATGAACATTATCCCGCCAACGATCGTCGGTGCCTTCGCGGAAGGCGACATCCTGCAGGTGCTGTTCTTCTCGGTTCTGTTCGGCATGGCGCTTGCGATGGCCGGAGAGACGGGCAAGCCTGTCGTTTCCTTCCTCCAGGCGCTAATTGTGCCTGTCTTCAAGCTCGTCGGAATTCTGATGAAGGCCGCGCCGATCGGCGCTTTTGGCGCGATGGCCTTCACCATCGGCAGATATGGCATCGGTTCGGTAGTCAACCTCGCGATGCTGGTCGCGACGTTCTATTTCACCGCCTTCCTCTTCGTGTTCGGGGTTCTCGGCGCAGTCTGCCGTTACAACGGCTTTTCGATTTGTTCTCTCATTCGTTACATCAAGGAAGAGCTGCTGCTTGTCCTCGCAACGTCCTCCTCGGAGGCGGCGCTCCCGTCGCTGATGGAGAAAATGGAGAAGGCGGGCGCCAGGCGTTCGGTTGTGGGTCTCGTCATCCCGGCCGGATATTCGTTCAATCTGGACGGCACGAATATCTACATGACGCTAGCGGCTCTCTTCATCGCACAGGCGACGAACACGGATCTGTCCATCGGCGATCAGGTGCTGCTGCTGCTCGTAGCAATGCTTTCCTCCAAGGGCGCTGCAGGTGTGACAGGTGCGGGCTTCATCACCCTGGCGGCTACGCTCGCGGTAGTTCCGAGTGTTCCCGTTGCTGGGATGGCACTGATACTCGGCATCGACCGATTCATGTCCGAATGCCGGGCGCTGACGAATTGCGTCGGCAACGCAGTGGCATCCCTCGTCGTCGCACGCTGGGAAGGAGAGTTGGACCGAGCACAGATGAAAGCTGCCTTCAGCGGTCATCAGCTTACCGAGGCATCAAACCGGCTACCCTCCTGCAAGTAAGGTGGGCGACCCACGACCTGTGAAGTCGCTTAGCTGGTCACATAACTGAACGACCGACCCGCAGCCTCTAAACGGCTCCTCACGGACCATGTATCAGAAGCGCTAAATGTGTGAGTGCAAATCGTCACCGCCCTTTAAGCGAATGAGCCTTTCAGTATACCCGGCCGGTTTACGTCTGCAATGATGTTCGTCCAACACGCTGTGCCCATTCGTATGGGGACGTCTTCACTTTGCCACCCGAAACCGAAACGCGTTAGGCGGACAGAGAGCCGGCCCGCGTCAAAAACCAATCAGAATAGGACCTATGACCAAGCGCCCCACAATTGCCGATCTCGCCCGCGAAGCCCGAGTCAGCGTAGCAACGATCGATCGGGTTCTGAACGCCCGCCATCCGGTGCGCGAGGAGACCGCGCGGCGGGTCCACGACGCCGCCCAGGCGATCGGCTATCATGCTGCCGGGCTAATCAAGCAGCGGTTGCGGCGAGACCTACCGCACTACCGTCTGGGCTTCATCTTGAGAAAACCGGCCCAGCATTTCTACCAAGATTTTGCGCGCGAGGTCGAAGCATCGGTCAATTTGGCCCAGTCCTTCCACGGCATTCCGCTCGTCGAATTCGCCCCGTCACATATGCCAAGCGACCTGATCGCGCCGCTCAAGGAGTTGGGCGCACGCTGCCATGCAATCGCGATGGTGGCACCGGACCACCCGAAAATCACAGCAGCGGTTGAGGACCTCAAGGCCAAGGGCATTCCGGTTTTCTCACTGCTTTCCGACTTCGCCGCCGGCGTGCGACAGGGGTATATCGGCCTCAACAACCGCAAGGTGGGGCGCACGGCCGCTTGGATGGTGTCCAAGGTCGCAAAACGGCCCGGCAAAGTGGCGGTGTTTGTCGGCAGCCATCGTTTCCAGGGGCACGAGCTCCGTGACGTCGGCTTTCGCTCCTATTGCCGTGAGAACGCGCCCACGTTCGAGGTGCTGGATCCGGTCATGAACCTCGAGAAACGGCAGATCACCTACGAGGCAACGCTTGATCTCATGCAGCGGGAGCCCGAGCTCGTCGGCTTCTATGTCGCCGGCGGCGGCATGGAGGGCGCGATCTCCGCGCTCCGAGAAGAGGGCAAAAGTCGGGATCTCGTCGCGATCGTGAATGAAATCACACCTGAGTCTCGGGCAGCGCTTGCAGATAACATCGTCACGATGGCGGTCGCCACGCCAATGCGCCGGCTTTGCCAGGAGCTGATAACGCTGATGACACGGGCTATCGAGACCGGCACCGCTGAAACACCCGGACAGACATTTCTGCCGTTCGACATCCATCTGCCGGAAAATATATGAAGGCGGAAGCGCGAGGTAGATTGCCTAGATCCGCAGCGTCAACCTCCACCGGCTTCACTTGCCAACATGCCCGAAGTTCTCGTGCAAGGGGGGTGTGGTCAATGATCCCGCACGGCAAGAGCCGAGCGAGGCCAGCACAGTCCATTTGGGGTCGACCTCGTCGACCGCCATCTCCTCGCCTGGCTGCACGTGACAAGCTGCGGCACAGCCGGCAAGGTAGGAAAACCATCTTCTGGGACTTCGCACGCAAATCGAGGCGGCAGTCAATTCAGTAGCAGCCCGGGCGTGTGTTCTGCTCGTTCCGGCCCCTCAGCGACCACACTTAGCAAGGAACTGCGCCGCTCTGCCGGGCCAAAGGCCCGACGCCCGAAGGGCGACCGCTCCTACGCGATCGCGTCCGCCTCCAGAGCCGCCATCGAAAAGAATGCTCGCGTCGTCACCACCTACGGCCAAAGCGGGCAATCAAGGCAGCTGGCATCACTCTGCCACACATCCTCGACGAGCAACTCGCCTGAGATCAGCCCCAGAACGTAGGTAACACGCGCCGCGCCGGCGCTTGTCGAACATGCTGATCAGCCTGTCTTACAGGCGGTGATTAAGTGGGGCTCAACATCTTCCGGGACTTCGCACGCGATTTCGAGGTGGCAGTCGGTACCAAGAAACGAAAGGTCGGATCGGCGTGCCCGAGACGCTCAATAATTTCAGGCAAAGGCGCCAGGCGAGATGCCTCCTGCAACATCATTTCCCGCATCCACATGCTTGCCGGATCACTATTGTGAAGCTCAGGCCATTGGACGGCTTCCGTGAATGCAGGAGGAGGAAGTGGCGGCGGAAGTTGGACAATCCGCAGGGGTGTTGTTTTTGCGAAATGCTGCGCCAGCCGTAAGGGCATAGTCCCGATGCGGCTGGTGCCTGACAGGACGGGCGGGATCAGGCTAAAGCCCTGTACGACAACTTCGATACGTCTCTCGAAACCGTGCTCGAGCAAATACCATTCCTCCATGGTGGGCTGCCGGGTGTGCCTGAATTTGAGCACAACATGCCCCATGCACAAGTATCGCTCGAATGTAAGTGGCTCCGACAGCTGCTTGTTCGTGCCGCAGCCTACGCCTACGAGCTTATCTTCGAACAGGGCTGCGCGAGGATGTTTCGACATGAACACTTCCGGCATAATCAGAAAATCAACGTCGCCGCGCCGGAGAAGCTCCTCGGGGTCGTCGCAAATAGGCAGACATTCAAAGCGAACGGCGGGAGCTTCCCGCGCAGCGCGCTCTACTATCTTCCTAAAAAATACGAGCGTGATGTAATCGGAAAGCATGATTCGGAAGAGACGATCCGATTGGGCCGGGTTGAAGGCGTCGGGGGAAATAATCGATAGCTGGATGTGCAGCAATGCGTCCCGGACTGCTGGGGCGAGCCCGTCGGCGCGCGGCGTCAAAATGAGCTCGCGGCCGTTCATCGTAAATAGCTCATCGTTGAAATAGGCGCGTAGCCGAGCAACGGCGGCGCTCATGGCCGGCTGGCTCAGGTTGATACTGCGAGCCGCGGCAGTGACTTTACGCTCCCTCATCAGAGCGTCCAGCACAACGAGGAGATTTAGATCCAGCCCTTTGAAACGCATGTCATGTTCTATCCAACGTGTGGATGCGTATCATTCAAACAATCAATTTTACGAATTTACGAGCCATGCATTAGAGGAACGGAAAGTGAGCGACGTCAAGCTCAAATCGACGACACGGGCCGGAACTCGAGAGAGTGTCTGGCTCACCTTCGCCAACGACAACGGCTGAGTGCAGCCAACAACGCCGCTTTGGTCGAGTAATGCGGCCGCAAAAACCAATATGAAGAGAGGTCCTGAATGCGCCATCAGGTGCAGTGGAAGTTGTGCTGGGAAAACGAGTTGCAGCTCTCCGATCACGTTAAGCTCGCCGAGTTCTTTCGTGATACGTACGGGCCGACTGGGGCGTCCAACGCAGAACCGTTCGAAGGTAGTCGAAGCTGGGCCGGAGCCAGGCCTGAACTCCGCGTAATCGCCTATGATTCAAGCGGTGTAGCGGCTCACATGGGCATACTGCGCCGTTTCATCAAGGTCGACGCGGTCGACCTGTTGGTGGCTGAACTGGGCCTGTACGGGGTACGTCCGGACCTTGAGGGTCTGGGAATCGCCCATTCAATCCATGTCATGCTTCCAATACTGCAGGAGCTTGGCGTTCCATTCGCTTTCGGAACGGTCAGGGACGCGCTGCGGAATCATGTTGAGAGGTTTGGACGGCGATACAGCCCTATGGCCGTTTTGTCGGGAATTCGCGTGCGCTCCACCCGACCAGAGGCCCGCCTCGACCTGCCGCCCACACGCATCGATGACGCACTCACAATTGTTCTGCCAGTTGGACGGCCGATCAGCGAATGGCCCACGGGCACGATGATAGATCGGAACGGACCAGAGCTATGAGCCGGTCCGATTGCTTGTACGAAGTGCGCCGTGAGTGCTCTGACGGCACCGGCCGTCGAAGCGTTTATCTGACCTTTGACGACGGTCCCAATCCACTTTTCACACCGGAGATTCTCGACGTGCTGGCAGAGCAGCGGGTGCCGGCGACTTTCTTCGTCATCGGCGCCTACGCCTTAGAGCACCCATATCTAATCCAACGGATGATCGCAGAAGGGCACGAGGTAGGCAACCACACGATGTCTCATCCGGATCTGTACCAATGCGGTTTCGGCGAAGTGCAACGTGAGGTCTTTGAAGCGAACGACGCCATCATGAGAGCGTGCCCGCAGGCCTCGGTCCGCTTTGTTCGCGCGCCCTACGGCGCCTGGAGCGAAGAAGTCTGCACAGCATCACAGATCGCCGGGCTGGCGGCCCTTCATTGGTCCGTCGACCCTCGAGATTGGTCTCGCCCTGGAGTCGAGGCGATTCTCGATAAAGTGCTCGCCTCCGTCCGGCCGGGCGCAATTGTACTCTTGCACGACGGATGCCCTCCCGGCGAGTTGAGCCAGGGCGCTCACGCCGGCATGCGCGACCAGACGGTCACGGCGCTGTCCCGGCTGATTCCAGCACTGCGTGAGCGCGGATTTGTAATCCGCTCACTTCCTCAACATCACTGAACAACGAGATCCCATGACTCTTCTTGGTACAACCAGCACTGTGGCCATTTCGCTTTATGCACTGCTCTCGACTGCCTATAAGAGCATGCAAGGGCTTTATGCTATGCCGACAAAGGATTCGTCGGCGTTGGAGGTTCTCGCCGGCTCCGACAAACTGCCCAGCGTCGATGTCATCGTCCCCTGCTTCAACGAGGATCCGCGCACGCTTTCAGAGTGCCTGGCTTCCATTGCAGACCAAGAATACGCCGGAAGACTTCGGGTCTATTTGGTTGATGACGGTTCTGGAAATCGCGAAGCCTTAGGAACTGTCCACGAAGACTACGCGCGCGACCCCAGGTTCGACATCATTTTGCTTCCCGAGAATGTTGGAAAGCGCAAGGCGCAGATCGCCGCGATACGACGCTCATCAGGGGATCTGGTGCTTAACGTTGATTCAGACACGGTACTCGCGCCCGACGTCATTTCCAAGCTTGTACCGAAGATGCGAGATTCAGCGGTCGGCGCAGTCATGGGTCAGTTGACGGCCAGTAACCGAACCGAGAGTTGGCTGACCAGGCTGATAGACATGGAGTACTGGCTGGCTTGCAACGAGGAGCGCGCGGCACAGGCTCGCTTCGGTGCCGTTATGTGCTGTTGCGGCCCATGTGCCATGTACCGCCGGTCTGCGCTCCTTTTGTTACTGGACCAGTACGAGTCGCAATTTTTTCGGGGCAAGCCAAGCGACTTCGGTGAGGATCGCCATCTTACTATCCTGATGCTGAAAGCAGGCTTTCGAACCGAATACGTTCCGAGCGCCATCGCGGCCACAGTCGTTCCGAACAGACTCGGACCGTATCTGCGCCAACAACTCCGTTGGGCACGAAGCACATTCCGGGACACGCTGCTTGGGCTGCGCTTGCTGCCTAGCCTAAATAGCTATCTCACGTTGGACGTGGTCGGACAGAATCTCGGCGCGCTACTCCTCGCCCTATCGGTATTAACGGGCCTCGCACATTTCGCACTGACAGGCACTGTGCCTTGGTGGACAGGACTGATGATTGTGTCCATGACCATGCTCCGATGCAGCGTGGTAGCATTTCGTGCTCGACAATTTCGATTTCTTGGCTTTTCGCTGCACACGTTCATCAACGTCTTTCTCTTGCTTCCGTTGAAGGCCTACGCGCTGTGTACCTTGAGCAATAGCGATTGGCTGTCGCGAAGCTCTGCTGTCGCTACATCGAACACTGGGGGAAAACAGGCCCCCACCCAAGCTCCGATCACTGGTTCCAGCAGGGCAGAACTCTCGCCCCATTCGGCTCCGCTTCGCAGGCTCAATCTTGCGCGGGATTCTTCGGAATTAGTCCTGTCGGACAACATTTGCGGCGACGACTGACCGCAAATACCTAACGGACGAGAGGTGCACGAGTTTGACCCAGAACGTGAATCATCAGTTGCTTGATCGGGAATTGGCCGCCGACGATCCGTGGCGCCTCGACGGCAATCCATTCGAGCGGAAGCGCCACACGCAAATGCTCCAGCTGGCGCTTGCCCAAGGCCCCATTACAAATGCCCTCGAAGTCGGGTGCGCTGCCGGCGCATTCACGGAAAAACTAGTCCCCTACTGCCAAGGGCTCACCGTCATCGATGTCGTGGCGCAAGCGATTGCTCGAGCACGTCAACGGATAAAGGAGCCGTCGCGCATCAACTGGATAGTCTGCGATGTTCAACAGTTTTCGACCGACGAGTTGTTTGACGTGATCGTTGTGGCGGAGGTCCTCTACTACCTCGGAGACATAGCCGAGATGCGCGCGGCCGTCAAAAACCTGGTGCGGGTGCTTGCGCCAGGCGGGCATCTGATCTTCGGATCGGCAAGGGATGCTAATTGCCGTCGCTGGGGTCACGCCGCTGGTGCTGAGCCGGTCATCGCCATGCTGAACGAAACGTTGATCGAGGTAGAGCGGCTTGAGTGTCGGGGCGAGTCCGTCAACGAAGACTGCTTGCTCGTCCGTTTCCGGAACCCGATTTCCGCTTCCTGATGAATCTCGAATCTATCGCCGTTAACGTGGAGACACTATGCGCATCTGTGGTACCAAGCTGACCCATGATGGGGCGATCGCCCTGGTCGAGGATGGACGGCTCGTCTTCTGCGATGACCAGGAAAAGCGGCACAACGATCCGCGTTACCAATCCATCGATAATCTCGACGCAATTGTCGCCGCTTTAGCTGAGCAGCGGCTAGATCCTTGTGATGTCGATCAGTTCGTTATCGACGGCGGGGATGGCGAAGACGAGTCACAGTTTCAGGTCGGCAGGGAACCAAGCAACCGCCAGTTTTGTCGTCCCTCTCGGTAAAATGAACCCATGTCCATGATAGCGATCGACCTTACTGACGTAAGCAAAACTTATGACAAGCTCGTTGTCGACAGGCTGTCGTTCCGCGTTGCGGCGGGGGAATGCTTCGGGCTCTTGGGACCGAACGGCGCGGGCAAAAGCACGATTGCGCGTATGGTCCTCGGCATGACATCGCCTGATGCGGGGAAGATTACTGTGCTCGGCGCTCCAGTGCCGGCGCGCGCGCGTTTGGCGCGTATGCGCATCGGCGTGGTCCCGCAGTTCGACAATCTTGATGCCGCGTTCACTGTACGCGAGAACCTGCTGGTGTTCGGGCGCTACTTCCGGATGAGCAGACGCCAGATCGATGCGGTCATACCATCGCTGCTTGAGTTCGCCCGCCTCGAGAACAAAGCGGATGCGCGCGTCGCCGAACTGTCCGGCGGCATGAAGCGGCGCCTGACGCTCGCGCGTGCGCTCATCAATGACCCGCACTTGCTGGTGATGGACGAGCCGACCACCGGCCTCGATCCGCAGGCCCGCCACCTGATCTGGGATCGGCTGCGATCGCTGCTGGCGCGGGGCAAGACTATTCTTTTGACTACCCATTTCATGGAAGAGGCCGAGCGGCTGTGCGATCGGCTGTGCGTTATGGAGGAGGGGCGCAAGATCGCCGAAGGTCGCCCGTCCGAACTCATTGACGAGCAGATCGGCTGTGACGTGGTCGAGGTCTACGGCGGCAATCCGCATGAACTGGGTGCGCTGATCCGGCCGTACGCACAGCGCATCGAGGTGAGCGGTGAGACGCTTTTTTGCTATGCACCCGATCCGGAGCAGGTGCTGGCGCAGCTACGCGGGCGCACGGGTCTACGCCTTCTGCAGCGTCCCCCCAATCTCGAGGATGTGTTTTTGCGGTTAACCGGGCGCGAGATGGAGGACTGAACAATGGGCGAACGTTATGCGGCGGGCATGCCCGCCAATGCGTGGAATTGGGTCGCGGTTTGGCGCCGCAACTATCTTGGATGGAAGAAAATCGGGCTTGCATCGGTTCTCGGCAACCTCGCCGATCCGATGATCTATCTGTTCGGTCTCGGCTTTGGCATCGGAACAATGATAGGTCCTGTTGAGGGCACTTCGTACATTGCGTTTCTCGCGGCTGGCATGGTTGCCACAAGCGTGATGGCATCGGCGACCGCTGAAACGGTCTACGGGAGTTTCGGCCGCATGGGCGACCAGCGCACCTGGGAAGGAATGCTATGCACTCAGCTGACGCTCGGCGATATCTTACTCGGCGAATTGGCGTGGGCAGCCACGAAGGCCCTCTTGGCGGGCACAGCAATCACTATTGTTGCCACCACGCTCGGCTACGCATCGTGGCCATCCATCCTCTGCTTGCTGCCAGTCATCGCTCTCAATGGCCTCGCCTTCGCGAGTCTAGCGATGGTCGTCACGGCGCTTGCGCCCAGTTATGAATATTTCATATTTTATAATACGCTTGTTATTACACCCATGCTGTTCCTTTGCGGCGCGATGTTTCCGATCAACCAATTGCCCGGCGCTTTTCAGTATGCTGCCTCCTTATTACCGCTCGCACATGCAATCGACCTCATTCGTCCAGCGATGCTTGGCCGTCCGATTGACAAAATGGGCCTGCATATCGGCGCGCTTTGCATATACACAGTTTTGCCCTTCTTCTTTTCGATTGCTCTTTTTCGTCGAAGGCTGATGCGTTGACGCTACTCACCATTCGAATTGAATGTTTGGTCGCAACCCATTCACACGCCGCCTAGATCAAGACATGCGTTTTAAGGGACTCGATCTGAATCTCCTCGTTGTGTTGGACGCTCTGGTCAGGGAACGTAAAGTCACCGCGGCGGCCCGCAGTATTAACCTGAGCCAGCCGGCAATGAGCGCCGCCGTTGCTCGGTTACGCGCCTATTTCAGCGATGAGCTATTTACGATGAGCGGCCGCGAGCTCATTTTGACACCTCGCGCTGAGGGGCTCGCCCCAGCAGTCAGGGAGGCATTGCTGCACATCCAGCTATCGATTATTTCCTGGGACGCCTTCAACCCAGCCCAATCGGATCGTCGCTTCCGGATTATCCTTTCCGATTACATCACGCTCGTATTTTTTAAGAAGATCGTAGAACGTGCTGCGCGGGAAGCTCCCGCCGTCCGCTTTGAATGTCTCCCTATTTCCGACGACCCCGAGGAGCTTCTCCGGCGCGGCGACGTTGATTTTCTGATCATGCCGGAAGTATTCATGTCGAAACATCCTCGCGCAGCCCTGTTCGAAGATATGCTCGTGTGCGTAGGCTGCGGCACGAACAAGCAGCTGTCAGAGCCACTTACATTGGAGCGATACTTATCGATGGGGCAGGTTGTGTTCAAATTCGGGGACACCCGGCAGCTCTCCATGGAGGAATGGTATTTGCTCGAGCACGGTTTCGAGAGACGTATCGAAGTTGTCGTACACGGCTTTAGCCTGATCCCGCCCGTTGTATCAGGCACCAGCCGCATCGGGACCATGCCCTTACGGCTGGCGCAGCATTTCGCAAAAACAACACCCCTGCGGATTGTCAAACTTCCGCCGCCACTTCCTCCCGCATTCACGGAGGCCGTTCAATGGCCTGCGCTCCACAATAGTGATCCGGCAAGCCTGTGGATGCGGGAAATGATGTTGCAGGAGGGATCTCGTATGATTCCTCTGCCTAAGAGCACCGGACGTCTCAGTTGTCCCCAAATTGAGAAACTGCCCCCCCCTCGACTATGAGAGGAGGCATGGATGGCGATCCCCCGCCGCCTGCGACCCCGCAACTGCTCAGCAGAAGGGCGAAGCGAACGAGAGTGAATCCATTTCGTAAATGTGTGCCTATCCAAGCAATCGATTTCTGCAATTGTCCGATGACGAATATGAACGCGCCTGAAGGTGTGGAGCGGAAGCCTGTTCGGGCCCTTGCGGCCGACCACGATGAATCCCTTCCAAACCTTCAGCCGGACGGTGTTGTTGACCCGCTCCATTAAATGCCAGGACCAAACATATTCGGCGGGAGCACTGATCCTGAACCAGCGAGCGGATGCAGTCGGTTGCCGGTCGGGGAGCAATATAGGGAGCTGGGTCGCCAGCCTCCGGAGACTTACGTGACAACCATTCCTTAAAGGATTCAGCTTTGAGACCCTTCCCTCTGACTTCCGCGATTTGGGGCATTGTGTTGATCAGCGGCGTGGTCAACGTGCTTGCGCTCATCTCGCCGCTGTTCATGCTTCAGGTCTATGACCGCGTTCTGGCAAGTGGCAGCGTATCCACGCTGGTGGGGCTCGTCGTGCTCGCTGCGGGGCTTTATGCGTTCCAATGCCTGCTCGACATTTTGCGCGCCCGCGTGCTGCTGCGGATTGGCGAGCGTTTCGATGGACAGTTTTCCGGACGCGTTCACGATGCGATCGTTCGCCTTCCGCTTTCAACGCGCATGCC
>NZ_JAMYVE010000021.1:0-61670 GCF_040323695.1 Mesorhizobium sp. M0030
TGTGGGGGGGGGGGCGGTGTACTCGCCGGCCCTTCTCTTTCCCCCTCGCCCCCCTCGCGGGCGGGGGGTGGGGGGGCCTCCGGGCGGGGGGGGGGGGCCGGCCCACCCGCGCCTGGGGCGCGACCTCCCCCATCGAGGGGGAGGTAGGTCTTTGCGCCAGCAGCCGCAGCCACATGTATTGCGCGGTGTTGGTGTCCTGGTACTCGTCGACGAGGATGTATTTGAAGCGCTTGTGGTAGTCCTTCAGCACGTCCGGATTGGCGCGGAAGATGCGGATCGGGTGGCAGAGCAGATCGCCGAAGTCGCAGGCGTTCAGCGTCTTCAGCCGCTCCTGATAGGCCTTGTAGAGTTCCCGGCCCTTGCCGTTGGCGAAGCTGCGCGCGTCGCCCTCGGCAATGTCGGCGGGGCCTTGGCCCTTGTTCTTCCAGCCGTCGATCATCTGCGCGAACTGCTTGGCCGGCCAGCGCTTGTCGTCGAGGCCTTCGGCCTGGATCAGCTGCTTGATCAGCCGTACGACATCGTCGGTGTCGAGGATGGTGAAATCGGATTTGAGCCCGGCCAGCTCAGCGTGGCGGCGCAAGAGCTTGACGCCGATGGAGTGGAAGGTGCCGAGCCACGGCATGCCCTCGACGGCTTCGCCGACGAGATGGCCGATGCGCTGCTTCATCTCGCGCGCGGCCTTGTTGGTGAAGGTCACCGCCAGGATCTGCGAGGGGAAAGCCCTGCCGGTGGCCAGGATATGGGCGATGCGGGTGGTCAGCACGCGGGTCTTGCCGGTGCCGGCGCCGGCCAGCACCAGGACCGGGCCTTCGGTGGTTTCCACCGCCAGCCGCTGCTCGGGGTTCAGGCCGCTGAGATAATCGGGCGCGCTGGGGCCGTTGCGGGCGGCCATGGCGCGCGCGGCTATGCCCGACGGGGCCGCGGGCCGCGCACTGGGTTCGTCGAAAAAGGGCATGTCTTCCGCAAAGCCGGACATCTCCCCCGAATGTAGTGATTCGGGAGCGAAAGACCAGAAGTGTCTACGTTTTGTTCTGCTAAAGTGCCCGATACTGCGGCTCAGGCCTTTCGGTAACCGAGCGCGACGAACAATCGATGTCCGAACGAGCGCGCTTCCCCTGTCATCACCATGCCAAAGGCCGTCAGCATCTGGTCGTAATAGCGGCTGCCCGCGGGTGACGCCAAGAATGTCGAGTACAGTCTGACATCGCCGAGCGGGAGATCCCGGTACGTATAAGCGCTACCCTGCATGGCATTCTGTTCGATGTTCTGGCGAATTTTCACGGATTGCTGACGCACCAGCGCCATGATCTGTTCGTCCGACAGAGGCTTTCCGGCTGCGCCCAGCATCCCCGTAACCATCGCGTAGCTCATGTTCAGCGCTATCGCCTCGCCGGTGTCGACAGCGCTGATATCGTCGATGATCTTGCGGTACAATTCGAGCCGGGCTGGATCCTTGGCCGGAAGCTCGGCGAGGATTTGCTTGCCCTCTGTCTTCTTGCTTTGCCTGCCTTCCGGGCCAGACGACTGAATTTCCAAAGCGGTGACGTGCTTGCCCAACGGGGAAGCGTAAAACGCTGCGAGGTCGGACAGATCGGTGGCCGACAGCCTGTCCGCCATCCGCGATTCGATGGCAGTCTCCATTTTGACTGCGTCGAAGGCGCCTTCCAGCGCGACCGACAAGGCGTCCTGGAAATTTGCCGGTAACGGTTCGGGTATGGATTTCGTGGCTGCGGCGATGCCGGGACCGATGCCCATCAGCATCTCGTGAAAGCCGTTTGCCTTGTTGATCTCGCTCAGCGTCTGTGCCGGCGCGGCCACTGTGCCGGCCGTGAGCGCGACGAAGCTACAGAGGACAAGGACTACGCGCGTCAGAGGCGAGGCGAATGACGTCACTCTGGTTGCTCCTGATGGTTGGTCCAAAGCAGACTGCTGGAAAACCCGGATGCCGGCAAGGCGGGATTGCCACCTGGGCGTGTGGCCTCGAAAAACGCCCTGTTACGCAACGGAGCCTGCGGCATGGCCGTTTGGTTTCGCCATGGATCGCTCCCCGGCGGCTTGACAGGCACGGCGGCCGGGAGAAGGTTGTACCGCCGGGGGCAGGATTGGCATACCTTTGCCCATGGCCGCGCCGCGGAATGCGCATCAGTCGAAGGAGTATCGTCTTGGCTGTCGTCATCACCTCCCTCATCCTGTTCCTCATCGGCCTGGCACTTGGCGGCGGCGGCGTCTGGCTCGCGATGCTCGGCGGCAGCTGGTACTATGTCATCACCGGTCTCGCCTTCCTGATCGCCGCATGGCTGCTCTTCCGGCGCAAATCGACGGCGCTCTGGCTCTACGCGGCGATCGTGCTCGGCACGCTGGCCTGGGCGGTGTGGGAAATCGGCTTCGACTGGTGGGAACTCGGACCGCGCGGCGGCATCATCGTGCTTCTGGCGCTGTGGCTGCTGACGCCTTGGGCAAGGCGGGGCCTGACCGGCCCCGACGCGCGCGCGCCGCTCATTCTGGCCGTGCTCGCATCGCTCGCCGTCGCCGGTTATTCGATGACGGCCGATCCCAAGGACATCGCCGGCGACCTCAGCGCCGACAAGGTGACGCCGACTGCCGATCTCGGCGGCAATGTGCCTCCCGGTGAATGGCACTTCTACGGCCGCACGCAATTTGGCCAGCGCTATTCGCCGCTCGACCAGATCACGCCCGACAATGTCGCCAAATTGCAGCCGGCCTGGACCTACCAGACCGGCGACGTGAAAGGGCCGGACGATGTCGGCGAAACCACCTACCAGGTGACGCCGCTGAAGGTGGGCGATGCGCTCTATATCTGCACGCCGCACAATTTCGCCATCGCCATCGATGCCGCCACCGGCAAGGAGAAATGGCGTTTCGATCCCAAGATCAAGCTCGACAAGGACCGCCAGCACCAGACCTGCCGCGGCGTGTCCTACTATGCCGATGCCAAGATCGCCGCCGGCCAGCCTTGCGCGACTCGCGTCTACCTGCCGACATCGGATGCGCGGCTGATCGCGCTCGACGCCGCCAACGGCCAGGTCTGCCCGTCCTTCGCCGAAGCCGGCACGCTCAATCTGTTGACCAACATGCCGTATCCGAAGTCGGGCTATTATTACTCGACCTCGGCGCCGCTGATTGCGGGCGGCAAGATCATCATCGGCGGCGCGGTCAACGACAATTATTCGACGCAAGAGCCGTCCGGCGTCATCCGGGCCTTCGACGTCGACACCGGCGCCCTGGTGTGGAACTGGGATTCCGGCAATCCGGACCAGACAACGCCGCTGGCGGCAGGCCAGACCTACACCCACAACTCGCCCAACATGTGGTCGACGGCAAGCGCCGACGAGAAGCTCGGCCTGCTCTATGTGCCGCTCGGCAACCAGACGCCGGACCAGCTCGGGATGGGCCGCAGCGCCAATGTCGAGAAGTTTTCCTCCTCGATCACCGCGCTCGATCTGGCCACCGGACAAGTGCGCTGGGTGCGGCAGACCGTGCATCACGACCTCTGGGACATGGATGTGCCGGCACAGCCGACCCTGGTCGACATCACCACCGCTGCCGGCGTCGTTCCGGGCCTGGTTGGACCGACCAAGCAGGGCGACCTCTACGTGCTCGACCGGCGCAGCGGCGAGCCGATCATCCCGATCAAGGAAGTGCCGGCGCCGGGCGGCGCTGTCGAGGGCGATCACACGTCGCCGACGCAGCCGGTCTCGGATCTCTCCTTCAATCCGAGGCCGCTGACCGGCGCCGACATGTGGGGCATCACCATGTTCGACCAGCTGGCCTGCCGGATCGAATTCCAGGGCCTGCGCTACGAGGGCCGCTATACCCCGCCGTCGGTGCAGGGGTCGCTGGTCTATCCCGGTAATTTCGGCACATTCAACTGGGGCGGCGTCGCCGTCGATCCGGTGCGGCAGGTGATGTTCGGCATGCCGACCTATCTGGCGTTCAAATCGCAGCTCATTCCGCGCGACCAGGTGCCGCCGCCGGATGAGGGGCGCGGCAGCGAGCAGGGGCTGAACCGCAATGAGGGCGCACCCTATGCGGTGGTGATGGGGCCGTTCCTGTCGCCGCTCGGCGTGCCCTGCCAGGCGCCGCCATGGGGCTATGTGGCGGGAGCGGACCTCAGAACCGGCAAGATCGCCTACAAGCACCGCAACGGCACCGTCTACGACATGACGCCGTTGCCCTTGCCGCTGAAGGTCGGTGTTCCCGGCATTGGCGGGCCGATGATCACCGCCGGCAGCGTCGTCTTCCTGGGCGCGGCGGTCGACGACTATCTGCGCGCCTATGACCTGACATCGGGCAAGCAGCTTTGGCAGGCCAGGCTGCCGGCCGGTGGGCAGTCGACGCCGATGACCTACACCGTCGCCGACGGCCGCCAGTTCGTGGTCATCGTCGCCGGCGGCCATGGCTCGGTCGGCACCAAGCCCGGCGACTATGTGATGGCCTATACGCTGCCGAAGTAGCAGCGATGTGACTTAGGTAAGTGATCGGCCCGGCAGATATTCTGGCAATGTCGCGCCGCCCCTCATCTGCCTGCCGGCATCTATACGGGGAGAAGTGCCCGGCAGGGCGATGAGGGGCAGCAGCAGCCTTGGTCAGCTTGCGTAAGAGATGGCCTTTGAGGCTGGGCACGGAGCCCAGTACTTCATTGGTTAGCTGCGGCCCTGTTTCGGCCTGCTGGATCAGCGTGGTGACGGCCGACGCCGGTCGACGCGGACCTTCACCATCCGAGCGGCGGCTGCGGCAGCAGCGGAGCGCATTGCCAGCAAGGCAGCAACAGCAAGCACGAGCGCGCTTGCAAGGATCGGAGTAGACAAGGTCATGGCGTTGTTCCTTCTCGTCGGGCTCGCCGCTACGAGCGAGACCATCATCAGCTTCCTTCCATATTGTGGCGGCACCATCGACATTCTCTGAAATGACCAAAATGTGATGGGCGCGTTCGGCGGGGCGGCCGCATCGTTCGATGGCGCAAGCGTCACCCATCCGAGACTGGACCGTGCGAGCTTGCACCCTATCTTGATCCGCGAGTCATCCCGGAGTGACCGCGAGGTCATCCCGGAGTGACCGTGAGATCATCTCCTAACGAGGAGCACGCCATGACGAAACCCACCGCCGAAGCCGTCAAACCTGCCAAACCTGCCATCACCCAGGCGATGATCGATGCCTATGACGAATACACGCATCTGACGCTCGACCGCCGCCGCTTCATGGAACAGCTGACCAGGCTTGCCGGATCGGGCGCGGCGGCGGCCGCCATCGCGCCGCTGCTTGCGGCGAATTCGGCGCAGGCGGCAATCGTCGCCGACAACGATCCGCGCGTGAAGGCTGAAGATATCACCTATTCCGGCAGCAGCGGTGAGATGAAGGGCTATCTGGTCAGGCCGGCGGACCAGTCCGGCAAGCTCGGCACCGTCATCGTGGTGCATGAGAACAGGGGGCTCAACCCGCATATCAAGGATGTGGCGCGGCGCGTTGCGCTGGAGGGGTTCGTGGCGCTGGCGCCGGATTTCCTGTCGCCGCTCGGCGGCACGCCTGCCGACGAGGACAAGGCGCGCGACATGTTCACCAAGCTCGACGCCAGCCAGGTCACCGCCGATGGTGTGGCGACCATCGCCTATCTCAAGGGCGAGAAGGACGGCAACGGCAAGGTCGGTGCTGTCGGCTTCTGCTGGGGCGGCGGCACGGTCAACAATCTGGCGGTCAACGCGCCCGATCTCGCCGCCGGCGTCGCCTATTACGGCATGCAGCCGAAGGCCGAGGATGTGGCGAAGATCAAGGCGGCGCTGTTGCTGCACTATGCCGGCCTAGACGAGCGCATCGACGCCGGCATCGATGCCTACAAGAAGGCGCTCGACGCCGCCCATGTCGAATACACCGTCTATGTCTATGACGGCGTCAACCATGCCTTCAACAACGACACCTCGGCCGCGCGCTATGACAAGAAGGCAGCCGATCTCGCCTGGGGACGGACGATCGCTTTCCTCAAGGAGAAGCTGGCGTAGGCTTCAGGCCGCCGACGACGCCCATACGCTCTCATAGGCCGGCGACAGCGTAAAGCCGGCCGGCAGCACCGAGACCGGGGGCGGACGCCGCACGCCCTCCTGCAGATAGCGCAACGCCGACACCAGTCCGTTCATCGTGTAGGGCTTGGCGATGACACCGATCGCGCCGGCGAAATGGTCGGGGATGCGTTTTGGATTGGCGGTCATGAACACCACCATGGAACGGTTACCCTCGCGGATATGCTCGGCAACCTCGACCCCGGTTGGTCCGTCGGCGAGGTGGATATCGACAAAGGCAATATCGGCATCGGCGGTATCAATCATACCTCTTGCTTCGGCCAACGATGTCGCCCAACCCACAACGCTGTGGCCGGCTTCCTCGACGAGGCTTTCCAGTTCCATCGCCAGCAACGCCTCATCCTCGACGATCAGGACCTTGAGCGGTTCGTTCATGACAGCTTCCCTTTCTGCTGCGGTTCGTTCGGCATCGAGATGACGACCTTTGTGCCCGGGCCGGCGTCGCGCCATTCGATGTCGGCATGCAACTGACGGGCAAGCGACTTGATCAGCCGCATGCCGAAGGAAGCATCGCCACTGGCCTCGGCCATGCCGACGCCGTCATCGGAAACCTCGATGTTGAAGTGGCCGTCGGGCTGGCTCATCTTGATGCCGATGCGCCCCGCCGTGGTGCCGTCCGGCTTTGCCTTGAAGGCGTGCTTCAGCGCGTTGGTGACAAGCTCATTGACCATCAAGGCAACAGGCGTGGCTTTTTCGGCCGGAATGACGATGGGTTCGAGGTCCAGCGTCGGCTTGATCTCGGCGCGTCCGGATGCGGTCAGCAGGTCGGTGACCAGATCCCTGGCGAAATCCGAGACATCGAAGCGGCTGACATCCTTTGACTGGTAGAGACGGCGATGCACCGTGCTCAGCGCCTCGATGCGCTCCAGCATGGTGGTCAGCGATCGCTTCGTCGCTTCATCCTTGATTGCCCGGCTTTGCATGATGATCAGCGAGGAGATCATCTGCAGGTTGTTTTTCACCCGATGGTCGACCTCGTGCAGCAGCGTGGTCTGCGCCTCAAGGGCGGCCTCAAGCTCGCGCGTGCGTTCCTTGACAGCCTTTTCAAAGCGGTTCTTGTCGGCGGTGATGCGATCCTCGGAGCGCTTGCGATCCGAGACGTCGAGCTGTGAGGCAAAGAAGAACAGGAGTTCGCCTTTGTCGTTGGAAACCGGGCTGATGTAGAGCGCATTCCAGAATGTCGAGCCGTCCTTACGGTAGTTCAACAGATCGATGGCGATATCGGTTCCCGCTGCTATCGCGTCGCGCACGCTAGCCACAGCTGCCTTGTCTGTCTCTGGCCCCTGCAGGAAGCGGCAGTTCTTGCCCATGACCTCGTCGCGCTCGTAGCCGGTCAGGCGCAGGAACGCGTCATTGGCAAAGACGATCGGATTGTCCGCCTGACGGGGATCGGTGATGACCATCGACATGCGGGTGGCGCGGATGGCGGCCGCGAACGGATCGCCCTTGCCGTGCTCGGCATGCAGATTGTCCGTCATGTGCCATGCGTCGGCCGGTTCCCTGGTCCTTTTCCAGTCCATGCTTTCACTCCAAGCCGTTTTTCAGGGGTCACAACGGCTTAGACGTGGAATTGGTTCAATCTTGATCTTCTTGTCGCAGGCAGCCGTTTGCGAAACCGAATCGCCGGTTGCGCAAACTGTCGAAATGAACGGTTTTTGAAGGTTGTCGGATGTAGTCGATTCGCTGAAAGCAGGGCTGGCGCCGACCTATAGAAATGATCAGGTCGCAATGGTCCGTGGCGGCGCTCGCCGGTGGCGGCTTTCTCAGAGCAGGGGAAACGTCAGGCGTGGCCACGCTTCATGCGCGCCTGCTTCAGGATGGCGCGCCAGCGGATCATGTCGAAGGGGATAGGCTCGTTGTTGTTGGCGATGTGGAAGATCTCGTTGTTGACGTTCTTCAACGAGCGCCAGAAATCATAGTCGGTGATGCGCGGATCGGCAGCCAGCCTGTCCACCTCGACCTTGATGTCGGTTTTCATGCACGTTCCTCGAACCGCCTGCTGCCCGCCGCCCGCGTCGCAACTCGCATCGCACCGTTCTCAAACGGTCAGCTGAGTCGTTCAATGGCCCAAATGGCTTGTTCACGTTAAAACCTTGGTAAGGTTAACGCGGGCGCAGCAGCGCTTCAAGCGGTCCTGCGGCGAATACCGATCGAACGGCCGGCGCGTTCGGGCATCGGCAGTGCAGAGTGGGCGGCGCGCATCGCTTCCACCTTGGCCTGCACGTCGGCGGGGAAGGGCGCGACTTTCGGCCCGGACATGTCGACATGCAGCGACAGGGTTTCGGAAGTGGCGGCGAGCCAGCCATCGACATGGCGGATTTCCTGATAGGCCCGCAGCCGCTTGTCGTCGTGATCGATCAGCTGGAAGGATACGACGACCTTGTGTTCAAGGTGCAGTTCCTGGACATAGCAAACATGGACTTCGGCCGTGTAGATGGTCAGGCGCCGCTCTTTGACATAGTCCAGCCCCATGCCCATCGCCTCGAACGCCTCATCCGAGCAGCGGTCGAACAACACGTTGTAATAGGCCATGTTGAGATGGCCGTTGTAGTCGATCCAGTCCTTCTCGATGTCCATCGGCTTGGAAACGAAGGGGGCAGGGATGGGCATGGAAACTTCCTTGTTCTGGTGCTGGACCGAGTTCAGTGCTGGACAGGCTTCGGCCCGTGAGACTAGAGCGGTTCGCCGTCTCGCGGAAACGGCGAACCGCTCTAGTTTTTTGTTGACGCAATCCCGGACGGAAAACCGCTTCACACTTTTCCTGGAATTGCGTCATGTGCATCAATAATCGCATAACAAGCGTGGACGCTGGTCCATTCGCGGAGGAATTCATGGCTCTGAGCGACCTCAATCCGGTCGAACGCAACGAGGAGGGCATTGCGGCGGTCCTCGGCATTCTCAAGCAGCAGCTTGGCGAACGCTTCCAGACAGGCGCGGCGATCCGCTCGCAGCATGCGCATACCACCACCTATATTCCGACGCAGGCGCCTGACGGTGTCGCGTTCCCGGAGACGACAGAAGAGGTGCAGGAGATCGTACGTGCCTGCGCCGCGCACCGCGTGCCGGTCATCGCCTTCGGCGTCGGTTCCTCGCTGGAGGGCCACACCAACGCGCCGGGTGGCGGCATCTCGGTCGACACCTCGCGCATGAACCGCATCCTGTCGGTCAACCCCGAGGATCTCGACTGCACGGTCGAGCCTGGCGTAACGCGCGAGGATTTGAATCGGCACCTGCGCGATACCGGCCTGTTCTTCCCCATCGATCCCGGCGCCAATGCTTCGCTCGGCGGCATGGCGGCAACGCGGGCCTCCGGCACCAATGCGGTGCGCTACGGCACGATGCGTGAAAACGTGCTGTCGCTGAAAGCCGTCATGGCCGATGGCGAGACGGTGACGACCGGCAAGCGGGCGAAAAAGAGTTCGGCCGGCTACGATCTGACGCGGCTTCTGGTCGGCTCGGAAGGCACGCTCGGCATCATCACCTCGCTGACCTTGAAGCTGCAAGGCATTCCGCAGGCGATCTCCGGCGGCGTCTGCCCGTTTCCAAACCTCGAGGCGGCCTGCAACGCGGTCATCGCGACCATCCAGATGGGCATTCCGGTGGCGCGCATCGAACTGGTCAATGGGCTGCAGATGCGGGCGATGAAGAATTACTCGAAGCTCGATTATCCCGAGAGCCCGTGCCTGTTCGTCGAGTTCCACGGCAGCGATGCCGGCGTCGCCGAACAGGCCGAGACCTTCGGTGCCATTGCTGAAGACAATGGCGGCGGGCCATTCCTTTGGACCAGCGTCGCCGAGGAGCGCACGAAACTCTGGAAAGCCAGGCACGATGCTTATTGGGCGTCGCTGACGCTACGGCCGGGCGCCAAGGGTCTTTCGACCGATGTCTGCGTGCCGATCTCGCGGCTGGCCGAATGCGTTGCCGAAACCGAGGCCGACATTGCCGAGATGGGCCTGGTTGCGCCGATCGTCGGCCATGCCGGCGACGGCAATTTCCATGTGCTGGTGCTGATGGATGTCAACGACCCCAAAGAGATCGCGCTGGCGGAGAAATTCGTCTCGCGGCTGAACATGCGGGCGATCGCCATGGACGGCACCTGCACCGGCGAACACGGCATCGGCCAGGGCAAGATCGGCTTCCTGCGCCATGAGCTCGGCCATGGTGTCGACATCATGCGCTCCATAAAAAAAGCGCTCGACCCGCAAGACATCATGAACCCAGGCAAGATATTACCTGCATAGCCGAAATGTGAGGAGCGGCAATGGATACCCTGATTATAAGGGCATCGCTTGGCAAGACACTGTTATTGCTGTCGGCCAGCCTCTTCTTTGTCCTGGCCTGCGCTTTCCTGATTTATGTCTCCGAGGACGGCGACACCGCCGGCCTTTGGTGGTGCGTGGCCTTTTTCGGGCTGGTCGCGTTGGTGTTTGCCTGGCAGCTTGTGCGGCCGCAGATTCTGGTGCTGAACGGACAAGGTTTCAGTCTCGGCGGAGGCCTTGTTCGATCGCCCAAGCTGGTCCCCTGGAAGGATATCGAAAGCTTCTTCGTCGTCCATCGCCGGCGCAGGATAGGCGATATGATCGGGTACAATTTCGCACCGGGGGTCAAGAAAAGCTCCGTCATGGGCAGCGTGACCAAAAGCCTGGGCGCCGAAGCCGCATTACCCCAGGGCTGGACATTGTCCCTCGAGGAGATGGTGGTGCTGCTGAACGAATATCGCCGACGGGCCATGGCAGGATAGTCTCTTACGCACAGGCCGGACCGCGGTCAAAGGCGTCCAAAAATCTCTGCTCTTCCAGATACATCAGAGATCAAGCAACTCTGGATGAATTGCCTCTTTATCGACACGCTGATGCGGGTAGAGTGCGGCTGACTTTCAATCAACCCGTTCGGAGCTGATGCTCGCACGCCTGTTCGTGATCTTCGGTGGCTTGTTTGTGCTGGTGCTGGTAGCGGCGCTGGTGGTGCCGTATTTTGTCGATTGGACCGGGTACCGCGCCCAATTCGAGCGCGAGGCGAGCGCCATTCTCGGCCGCAAGGTGACGGTGCAAGGCGACGCCACGGCGCGGCTGTTGCCGTTCCCCTCGGTGACCTTCTCAAACGTCACGGTCGCCGGCGGCCCCGGCGGCCAGCCGGCAATGACCGTCGAGACCTTTTCGATGGACGCGGAACTGGCGCCGTTCCTGCGTGGCGAAGTGCTGATTTTCGACATGCGGCTGGTGCATCCGAAGGCGACGATCGACATCGCCGATAACGGCACGGTCGACTGGGCGATACGGCCGTCCTCGCCCTTCGACCTCAACCAGATCTCGATCGAGAAGCTGACGGTGACGGAGGGAGAAATTGCGCTCCGCCATGCCGCAGGCGGGCGCAGCCATCTGATTTCCGAGATCAATTCGACCATCTCTGCCAAGTCGCTGGCCGGGCCGTGGCGCATGGACGGAACGTTGCTGCTCGATGGCCTGCGTTCGACGGTTGCGGCTTCGACCGGCAAGGCCGAAGGCAGCGGCCAGATGCGGCTGAGGCTCAAGGTCGATCCCGATACCTATCCACTGGTCATCGAAACCGACGGCAATGCAGGCATCATCAATGGGGCTGCCGTCTATTCCGGCCAGTTCAAGATTTCCGGCAACGACAAAAACAGCGCCGAACTGCGCGGCAGCGATGGCGAGAGCGTCAAAATCAGCGCCGGCAAACCCGATCCGGGCTTCCGGCTGAACGGCAAGTTCTCGCTCGACCACCAGAAGCTCGGCGTCGACGAATTCCGCTTCGAGACCGGGCCGCTCGACAATCCCTACACAGCCGACGGCAAGGCTTCGGTCGATCTCGGCCTTAGGCCGAACTTCGCCATCGAGGCCAATGGCGCGCAGGTGCAACTGGACGAGGCGGTGGGCGCTGAGAAGGGCGCCGGCCTGACGCTGGACCAGCGCATTGCCGGGATCGAGCAGGCGCTGCTCGAACTGCCGAAGCCGAGCATCCCCGGCACTGTCGAGGTCAAGCTGCCGGCGGTGGTGGCTGGCGACACCACGGTGCGCGACGTGCATCTCTCGGCCGAGCCGGTCGAGGGCGGCTGGTCGGTGAAATCGCTGGCCGCGACCTTGCCCGGGCGCACGACGCTGGAAGCCAGCGGCATGCTCAGCGTCGAAGATCATTTCGGTTTCAGCGGCTCCATGCTGCTGGCTGTGGCGCAGCCTTCCGGCTTTGCTGCCTGGTTGTCCAAAGATGTCGACGAGGCGATCCGCCGGCTGCCGGCCGCCGGCTTCAAGGCCAAGGTGGACCTGTCGGAGAAGCGCCAGGCGTTCAGCGATCTCGAACTGATCCTCGGCAAGTCGAAGTTCACCGGCCGCATCGATTCCAGCCAGCCCGACGACGCCAAGTCCTCGGTGCTGATGCGGCTCGAGGGCGGCGAACTCGATGTCGACGGGCTGACGGCCTTCGCCTCGATCTTCGTCAGCGACAAGGGCGCCAACCGCTTTTCCGACCGTGACCTCGATTTTCAGATCAAGGCAGGGCCGGTCAATGCCGGCGGGCTCACCGCCGACACGGTCGATACCGCGCTCCGGCTCCGCGACGGGCTGCTCGAAATCGACCGGCTGTCGATTGGCGGCCTTGCCGGCGCCTCGATCAGCGCCACCGGCCGGATCAAGGATTTTCCGGCAAGCCCGACCGGCAAGCTCGATGCCTCGGTGGTCGCCGTCGATCTGAAGCCGCTGATCGACATTGCCGCGCAACATTATCCCGACAATCAGGTGCTGAAGGGGCTGGCTGGCCGCACGGCCGCCTATCCTGAACTGTTCCAGGACGCGCGCGTCGATCTGGTGGCGAGCGCCGCCGACAATGGCGACGGCACGACCGGGCTGGCGGTGAGCGGACAAGGCAAGGCCGGCGGTTCGGCCTTTTCGGCGTCGCTGTCGGGCAAGGGTGCCGTCGGCCAGTTGCTCGACGCGCCGGTGACGCTGACCTTCAACGCCAAAAATCCCGACGCCACCGTGCTGCTGGCGCTCTACGGCCTGCCGGCGCTGCCGCTCGGCATGCTCGGCCAGGCAAGCACCGATATTTCGGCCAAAGGCACGTTTGGCGGCGGCCTGGCGACGAGCTTCAATTTCGCCGCCGACGACTTCAGGGCGACGTTCGACGGCACCGTTGCTCAGACACCGCAAGGCGCCACCGCCAAGGGCAAGATCGGCCTCGACGCCTCCGACATCGAGCCCTGGCTGATGACGACCGGCGCCGGCCTGCCGGGCATGGGAACGGGCACCTCGACCTCGCTCAGCGCGGATGCCGATTTCGGCAATGGCCTGCTGGTGTTGAGCGGTCTCAGCGGATCCATCAACGAGTCGGAGATTTCGGGCGACGTCAACATCGATGCGAAGCAGGGGCTGCCGCATTTTGCCGGTGCGCTGGCGCTCGACGAACTGGACCTCGACCCGATTGCGGTTGCGCTGTTCGGTGACCAGTCGTTCCTCAGCAGCAACGCGAACTGGCCGACGGCGCCATTCAGCCAGAAATCCAGCCTGCCGTTCAGCGCCGATCTCGATCTGACGACGGCGACTCTTGCCGCCGGACCGCTGGCGACAGCCTATGATGCGTCGCTGTCGTTGAAACTCGACCAGGAAGGCATCCGCGTTTCGGACCTGAAGGCAAAACTGCTCGGCGGCGCGCTCACCGGATTGTTCGAGTTGAAGAACACGGACGGCACGGGGCTGTTCTCCGGCCAGATGAGGCTTGCCGGCGCTGACCTGGCGACCGTGCTGCCGGCTGCCGGCTTGAGTGGCAGCGGCGACTTCTCGACAGGGCTGTCGACCAGCGGCAAATCGGTCGACGCGATGATTGCCGCACTCTCCGGCTCGGGCACGGCGGCGCTGAAAGGCCTCACCATTGCCGGCGTCAATCCCGATGCCTTCGGCGCGTTGATTGCCAAGGCCGATGCGATCGGGCGCGACATCGACGTGGCCAAGACCGCGGGCTTTGCACCTGAGATCGCTGGCGACGGCAGCTTTGCTGCCGGCGATGCCGACATCGCCTTCACGGTCGCCGGCGGCACGTTGCGGGCACCACCGATGAAACTCGAAAACCAGGCGGCGACGCTGTCTGCCGACATCACGGCCGACCTCAACACCGGCACCGTCGCCACCAAGGGCGCTGTCACCTACAAGCCTGGCGACGAGGCGCTGATCGGCTCCGATCCGACAGTCAATTTCAGCGTCGATGGGCCGTTCGGGGCGCTGAAGAAGCAGTTCGACAGCGAGCCGCTGGCGCAATTTTTGACCCAGCGCGCGCTGGAAAAGGAGCAGCAGCGGGTCGAGGCGATGCAGGCCGCACTGCTCGAGAAGCAGCGGCTGCGGCGCGAGGTGCGCTACTACGCCGCCCTGCAGACCGAGCGCGACAAGGCCGCCGAGGAATTGCGCAAGCAGGAGGAAGCGGCACGGCTCAAAGCCGAGGCCGACGCCAAGGCGAAGGCACAGGCCGATGCGAAGGCACAGGCCGAAGCGGATGCCAAGGCCAAGGCGGATGCCGAAGCAAAGGCCAATGCCGATGCGAAAGCGCAGGCAGAGGCTGACGCAAAGGCCAAGGCAGATGCGGACGCGAAAGCCCAGGCCGAAGAGCAGGCTGCCGAAGACGCCGCCAAGGCCGAGGACGAACGGAAGAAGGCCGAACAGGCTCGGATCGCTTCGCAGGAAAAAGCCAGGCTGGAGGCCGAGCGCAAGGCTCAGGAGCAGGCGCCGAAGGTCGACCGCTCACTTCCCGGCGTCAATGACGGTTCGGCCCCGGCGCCGCCGAAGCCCAGGACAAATCCGTTCTCGGTCGACAATTTGCTGAAGTCGCTGGGCAATTAAAAACCATTCAGACAGCGCCGCGCTTGGCCCAGTCCAGCACATGCAGCCTGAGCGCCGAGGACAGGTTCGCATCGCGCGGTCTTGTCTCGTCGATCTCCGCGACCAGGGCAGCAAGGGTCAGCTTGCGCGCGGCGGCGATGGCGACGAGATCGTCATAAAAGGGTTTTTCGAGGGAATAGCTGGTGCGATGGCCGCGGATGGTCACGGAGCGTTTTTCGACCGGGCTCACCGCAGGCGGTCCATCAATCGCCCTGGTCTTCCGGGCGTTCGCGGCGGTGGCCGGCGACGAATTTTTCGGCCTTGTCCGATGTCAGACGGTCACGAGTTCTTTCGGCTTTGGAACGGCCGTGCAGAGCGCGGTTCTCGCCGGCGAGCTTTTCCTTTTCGGTGCGCGCCTTCTGCTTGCGGACCTGGCGAAGGTTGACGATTTCGCCCATGTCGCGCCGACCGTCCCGCTACTTCTTGCGGAAGGCGTCGAGCGACACGACGTCGGCGCTCTTGCCGGCGGCGGCATCGGCCACGGCGGGCTTTTTCTCGGCCTCAGTGGCAGCTGCCTTCTTCTCGGCCTTCGGCTTTTTCTCGGAGACGATAGCCAAAGGCTCGGGAGCCGGCTGGGCGGCTGCATCGTCTTCCGCCGGGACGTCGGTCTTGACGTCGAATTCGAGTTCGAAATTGACCGATGGGTCGTAGAAGCCGCGTACGGCCGAGAACGGGATTTCCAGCTTCTCCGGCACGTCGGAGAAGGACAGCCCGACCTCGAAGCCGGTATCGGTCACCTTGAGGTCCCAATACTGGAACTGGATGACGATGGTCATCTGTTCGGGATAGCGCTCGCGCAGCCTGGAGGACACCCGCACGCCCGGCGCGCCGGTCAGGAATGTGATGAAGAAATGATGATTGCCGGGAAGGCCGGTGCGCGCGACTTCGGCCAGGACCTTGCGCATGACGCCGCGCAATGCCTCCTGGGCCAGAATGTCGTAGCGGATGTGGTCGTCGGCCATGTGCTGGTCGGGTTCCGTTGAATCGTCCGCATAGCTGTAATCAAGCTTGAGCGCGGCGTAAACCGGATATAGATCGCTGATGCGCCGAAGCGAAGCCCGTGACGAACGATTTGATCGCCGGCTTTGACGTTCAGGCGCTGGCCAGCTGTTTTTCCACCGCTGCCGCTGATCTGCGCTTGCCGAAGGCGCGCAGGAAGGTGCGCACGCCGTGGGTGGCGGATTGCAACACTTCGTCTTCGGACGGCATGCCGCCTAGCATGAAGGTGGTCTGCAGTTCGGCGTTGGCCAGCGCCAGGAACTGGCGTGCGGCGACATCGGGATCGTCGACTGCGAGATGGCCGGCATGGGCGAGGCGGGCAAAACGGGCGGCAAGTGCGGGCCAGGTCCGGCCCGGCCCCTGGTCGCGCCATTCTGCGAAGAGCTCGGGATAGCGCTCGCCTTCGGTCTGGATCAGCTTGCGCAGGAAGCGTCCGTCGCGGTTGCAGATGCAGTTCTGATTCATGCGCACGGCAAAGCCGATCAGGTCGGCTTCCAGATCCTTCGGCTGGTCTGGGAAAGAGGCGAAGGTGGCGAAGATGCCGGCATTGCAGCGCTCCGTCAGATCGCGCACCACAGCCACGAAGAGCTTTTCCTTGTCGCGGTGGTGATTGTAGATGGTCTGGCGCGACACGCCGGCCTCCACCGCGATCAGGTCGATATTGGCGCCGGCAAAGCCTTCCCGGCAAAAGACCGAAGCCGCCGCATCGATAATCGACATACGCTTGGCCTCGTGGCCGCGTGGCGGGAAAATGTCAGGAGAAACGGCAAGCTTCATAGAAATCTATATAGAGGTGATTGACGAATTAGACAAGGCTGTCTAAATTTGTGGACACAATAAATGGGGAATTCGCTCCGTAGAGACGAATAATCTCGCTCTGAGCCGTCGGATTTCAACGGGATGGAACGTCCTAGGGTTAGTCGTCGCGTTGGCGGCGCCAACCAGACTTGAAAGAAGCCTTTATCATGAGTCCCAAATTCCTCCGCATCGCGGTCGTGCTCGGCCTGTTGTCCGCTATCGGCCCCTTCGCCATCGACATGTATCTGCCGGCGTTGCCTTCGATCGGCGAAGATCTGCATGCCGGCACCGCCGCCGTTCAGATGAGCCTTTTGATCTTCTTCCTGTCGATGGGCTTCGGCCAGATCGTCGTCGGACCGATCTCCGACATGGTCGGCCGCAAGCTGCCGCTTTACGGCGGCCTTGCGCTGTTCATGGTCGGCGGCATCGGTTCGGCCATGAGCCCGACCATCGAATGGCTGATCGCCTTCCGTTTCCTGCAGGGACTGGGCGCCAGCGCCGGCATGGCGGTGCCGCGCGCCATCGTGCGCGACCTGCACACCGGCACCGAAGCCGCCAAGCTTATGTCGCTGCTGATGCTGGTGTTTTCGGTGTCGCCGATCCTGGCGCCGCTGACCGGCAGCCAGATCATCGAGAATTTCGGCTGGCGCGCCGTGTTCTGGACGGTGACGGGCGCGGCCCTGCTGGCCACCATTCTGCTGGCGACCTCGCTGAAGGAGACGCGGCCGGCGGAAGAACGCGTCGGTTCCTCCTTCGGAACCGCACTCGCCGGCTATCGCTTCCTCATGGGCGACCGCAATTTCCTCGGCCTGGTGGCGATCGCCGGCTTCGGCATCGCCAGCTTCTTCGTCTACCTCTCGAGTTCGTCCTTCATTCTGATCGACCATTACGGGCTGTCGCCTTCCGTCTACAGCGTGTTCTTCTCGATCAATGCGGTGGCCTTCATCGGCATGTCGCAGCTGACGGGACTGCTGTCGGAGCGCTTCGGGCTGAAGCGCGTCGTCTGGGTGGCGGTGACCGGCTATGCCACGACGATGGTGGTGCTGTTCGCAGTGATGGCGACCGGCGTCGACCGGCTCGATGTGATGGCGGCACTGCTGTTCGTCGGCTACGGCTTCCTCGGCCTGGTCATCCCGACGACGTCGGTGCTGGCCATGGAAGAGCATGGCGAGATCGCCGGCACGGCCTCGGCGCTGATGGGTACGCTGCACTTCGCCATCGGTGCGCTGGCGATGGGCGTCGCCGGCATCTTCTTCGACGGCACCCCGCTGCCCATGGTGGCCGGCATCACGCTCTGCGCCGTAATCTCGTTCACGCTGGCCAAACTGACGCTCGGCCGCTCGCGCGAAGCCGTTGAAGCGCCGGCCGAGTAAGCTGACCGCAATCGACCGGAAAGGCCGGGTCATCCCGGCCTTTTTCACGTCTGGGGTAATCCGGCCCCGGCCAGAACCACGGCCTTCGACCGACGCCAGCGGCAAATTGCACCAGCTCATGGCTCAATTTGGTGTAGGCTTCGCGGCCCATCGTCATGCGAAATCCGGCCAGCGGCAGCCGGCATTGAGCGTACGATATCGAGGAGGGGAGAAGTGGAGGTTTCTGTTGCCAGGTACCTCCGAACCCCGCCTAGAAGTGCGAACCTCTAGGGCTTGATTTGAAGCTATCGCACCGCTTACGCGGCGAGACGTGCTTCCGCATAGTTGTCATTTGCAACTACAGGTTTAGCCCGATGACGGTGGTACCATGCCGGGCAAAAGTACGATCTTTACACCTTCGTCGATCCTATTTCGCCCCCAGCAACAGCCGCTCTGATCACAGAGCGGTTCTTGGTGGAGGCGCCGGGTACCGCCCCCGGGTCCGAACGGCTTATTACATCGCCCATTTATCGCCATAGTCGGTCAAGCCGACAAAACGAATATAGGGGGCGGGCGCACAAAATGAAAGGCCGCAATGACACTTCTTGGCCGCACCAAACTGCGGCGCCGAGGGTTGACTCGCGCGCGGTCTCAACCGAAGCTTTGCGATGGTGAGGAGTATCGACCGAGCGCACAAGTTGCGGCAGCGCGCCACAGCCCTCATCGATCGGATCCCGTGGCGCCGACATGGGGAAATTTGATGGCCGATTATCTCGCAGACGTGAAGAAATACGACGCCGCCGCAAATGCCGATGTGGTTGCCAAGATTGTGAAACATCTGGGCATCGCGCTGCGCAACCGCGATTCCTCGCTGGTATCCTGCACCGACCCCAAGGAATTGGAGCGCGTCAAGACCAACTGGGTTGCCAAGAAACTCCGCGTGACCGACGGGGCGAAAGCCGACTCAGCGATCGAGAAGACCTGCAAGGCGTTGGCCGCCGACAGCTCCAAGAGCCGCGTGACTTTCTACTATCTGGTCGCCAAGGATCTGGGCAAGCTCGGCTCTTTGTAGAGATTATTGCCGATAGGCAGAGCGCGCGTTTGATTTTGCTCCTCACCGGAGGTCAGCACCGCCCCTCATTGCCCTGCCGGGCATTTCTCCCCGTATAGTGACGGGGAGAAAGGGCCGACCGCAGCCTTGGCTCTCTCTCTCTCTCTCGAACGCTTGTGATTGGCGAAACCGCTGATCACAGCGCCCCTCTCCCCGTCCCTATACGGGGAGAGGATGCCGGCAGGCAGGTGAGGGGCAGCGCTAACCCTTGAAGAGTGATGGGGCAAGCCGCGTTCTGGTCCTTTTGCTGTGTTCGGCCGGCGGCCAGTCGGTTATGATGGCGGTAACCCCGAATCGAGGCGAAGCCGATGCGCCAGTATCTCGACCTTTTGCAGCATGTGCTGGACAATGGCGCCGACCGTGGCGACCGCACGGGCACCGGCACGCGTGGGGTGTTCGGGTACCAGATGCGCTTCGACCTGTCGCGCGGCTTTCCCGTCACCACCACCAAGAAGCTGCATCTGAAGTCGATCATCCATGAACTCCTGTGGTTCCTGGCCGGCGACACCAACATCAAATACCTTAGAGATCATGGCGTTTCGATCTGGGACGAATGGGCCGACGAGAATGGCGATCTCGGCCCGGTCTATGGCAAGCAGTGGCGCTCCTGGCCGGATGGCCATGGCGGGTCGATCGACCAGATTGCCAATGTTCTGAAGGAGATACGCAGGAATCCGAATTCACGCCGGCTGATCGTTTCGGCGTGGAACCCGGCCGAAGTGGAGGCGATGGCGCTGCCGCCCTGCCACTGCCTGTTCCAGTTCTACGTCTCGGACGGCAAGCTGTCCTGCCAGCTCTACCAGCGCTCGGCCGACATTTTTCTCGGCGTACCCTTCAACATCGCTTCCTACGCGCTGCTGACCCTGATGGTGGCGCAGGTGACCGGGCTGAAGCCCGGCGAGTTCGTCCATACGCTGGGCGATGCGCATCTCTATTCCAACCATTTCGAGCAGGCGCGCGAGCAATTGCGGCGCACACCCAAGGCGCTGCCGACGCTGTGGATCAATCCGGAGGTGAAGGACCTGTTCGCCTTCCGCTTCGAGGATTTCCGGCTGGAAAACTATTTTGCCGACGCGTCGATCAAGGCGCCGATCGCGGTCTGATCCGTCCACCGTCAATCAATTCCGACCCTCAATCGATGTCGACCATGACGTCGGTTGCCTTGATCATGGCATAGGCTGCTTGCCTTTTTCGAGCTTGAGATCGGCAAAGGCCTCGTTGGTGATCGAAGCGTGACGACGGAGCCGGCGACATCACCGCGGACAGGCGAGGTGCTTTGACGATCTCGACGATCGTTCCCTTGAGGATGTTGCGGGCGCTGATCTTCATCGGAGTTCCTTTCCGGGTTTCGGTGCACGTCCAAACCAGAACAATCGATGCCGAACATACGCTTTCGCAGGAGGCGGCCTTCCCTTGTTATATTCATCCAGATATATCGGTCGGCAGGAGTGAGCCAGCAGATTTCAAGCCCAGGGAGAGTTTTCATGTTGGGGCACAAAGGTTTTGGTATGAGGGCAATCGCGATTGGCGGCTTTGCCGTAGCTCTGATGGCCGTGATGCCGGCGGCTCACGCGGGAGACAAGGTGATCGTGTTTGCCGCAGCCAGCCTCAAGGACGGGCTCGACGCCGTCACCAAGGCCTGCGAAGCCGATGTCGGAGAAGCGGCGACCGTCTCCTACGCCGCGAGCTCGGCGCTGGCCAAGCAGATCGAAAGCGGGGCGCCCGCCGATGTGTTCATTTCGGCCGATCTCGACTGGATGAAGTACCTCTCCGACAAGAGACTGACCAAGCCGGAAACCGAGGTGAAACTGCTCGGCAACCAGATCGTGCTGGTGGCGCCACAGGATTCCAAGGTTGAGACCAGGATCGAGAAAGGCTTCGACCTGGCCAAGCTGGTTGGCGACGGCAGGCTTGCCATGGGCGACGTCAAGGCGGTGCCGGCCGGCAAATACGGCAAGGCGGCACTTGAATCGCTCGGCGTCTGGTCGTCGGTCGAAGGCAAGGTGGCGCACGCCGAGAATGTGCGCGCCGCGCTCAAGCTGGTTTCAACGGGCGAGGCCGCGCTCGGCATCGTCTATGCCACCGACGCGCATGCCGACAAGGGAGTCAAGGTGGTCGGCACCTTCCCGGAGGATTCGCACCCGCCGATCATCTATCCGGTTGCCCAGACCACCGATTCGAAGGACAAGGATACCCCGGCTTTCCTGAAGTGCCTGCAGTCCGCCAAGGCGGTGGAGCTGTTTAGGGATCAGGGTTTCACCGTGCTCACGCCGAGCAATTAAGGTAGCGGCTGACGCATGAACTGGCTGCTGGACCTCACTCCCGACGAATGGAATGCGGTCCGGCTGTCGATCAAGGTGGCGACGGTGGCGATGCTGTTCAGCCTGCCGCCGGGCATCTTGATGGCGCTTTTGCTGGCCCGCGGAAAATTCTGGGGCAAGACGCTGCTCAACGGCGTGGTTCACCTGCCGTTGATCCTGCCGCCGGTGGTGACAGGTTATCTCTTGCTGCTTACCTTCGGCCGGCGCGGGCCGGCGGGAGCGTTCCTGGCCGAGCATTTCGGCATCGTCTTCTCGTTTCGCTGGACCGGCGCCGCACTGGCCTGCGGTATCATGGGCTTTCCCCTGATGGTGCGGGCGATCCGGCTGTCGATCGAGGCGGTCGACCGCAAAATGGAGGCAGCGGCGGGAACGCTCGGCGCCAACCCGATTTGGGTCTTCGCCACCATCACGCTGCCGCTGATCCTGCCCGGGCTGATCGCCGGCTCGATCCTATCCTTCGCCAAGGCGATGGGCGAGTTCGGCGCCACCATCACCTTCGTCTCCAACATTCCCAACGAGACGCAGACGCTGCCTTCGGCGATCTACACCTTCACGCAGGTGCCTGGCGGCGATGACGGGGCGCTCAGGCTGACGCTGATCTCCATCGTCATCTCGATGGCCGCATTGGTCGCCTCGGAAGTGCTGGCGCGGCGCGTCGGCCGGCGGATGGACATCGAATGAGCGTGCTGGTGGACATCAGCCATCGGCTCGGCGGTTTCGCCGTCGACGCGCGTTTCGAAAGCGCCGGGCGGCTGACGGCGCTGTTCGGGCCATCGGGCTCCGGCAAGACGACGCTGATCAACGTGATCGCCGGCCTGATCCGACCGGACAAAGGGCGTATCGCGGTCGATGGCCGCGTGCTGGTCGACACCGATGCCGGCATTTTCGTGCCGAAGCACAAGCGCCGGATCGGCATGGTGTTCCAGGACGCGCGGCTGTTTCCGCATATGAGCGTGGCCGGCAATCTGCGCTATGGCCGCTGGTTCACGCCACCGGCGGAGCGCTATGCGGATATCGACGCGGTCGTCGAACTGCTCGGCATCGGTCCTCTGCTCGACCGGCGACCGGCAAAGCTCTCGGGCGGCGAAAAGCAGCGCGTGGCGATCGGCCGGGCGCTGCTTGCCAGCCCGAAACTGCTGTTGATGGACGAGCCGCTGGCCTCGCTCGACGATGCGCGCAAAGCCGAGATCCTGCCCTATATCGAGCGGCTGCGCGACGAGACCAAGCTGCCCATCGTATATGTCAGCCACTCCGTCGCCGAGGTGGCGCGGCTGGCCAGCGACGTGGTGGTGATGGCGCAAGGCAAGGTCGCTGCCTCAGGCCCGACCGGCGCGATCATGCAACGGCTCGAATTGCTGCCGGCGGAGGAACGCGGCGAGGGCGGCGCGGTTCTCGACACCAAGGTGCTGCGCCATGATGAGATCTTCGGGATGACCGTGCTCGGCTCGGCGGCGGGCGAAATCCGGGTGCCGCTTCTGGCGGTCTCGGTCGGCGCGCCTGTGCGCATCCGAATCCGCGCCCGCGACGTGATGATCGCCACCGAACAGCCGAAAGGTCTCAGTGCGCTCAACATCCTGCCGGGCGCCATCGTCGCAATCGGCTCGGGCGAGGGGCCGACGGTCGAAATCGGCATCGACTGCAATGGCGCAACCGTGCTTGCGCGCATTACCGAACAATCCAGGCAGGTACTGAACCTTCAACTCGGCGGCAAGGTGTTCGCGGTGATCAAGACGGTCAGTTTCGACCGTGCCAACACCGGCGCCGGGCTGCCGGCCGAAGCGGATGGCTGATAGCCGCTATATCGTTTTGGAATAGCGCTATGGGTCGAGAGGGGCTAGTGTGACTGTGGAGGACAAGAGATGCCGTCGCTGAGCCTGCGGATAAATCTCGATCCGGACGGGCGCATAGGTCCGGGCAAGATCGAATTGCTGGAGCAGATCGCCACTTTCGGCTCGATCTCGGCTGCGGCACGCGGCATGGAGATGTCCTACAAGCACGCCTGGGATCTGGTGGAAGATATGAACCGTGTGTTCGGCAAGCCACTGGTCGCGGCGCAGACCGGCGGCAAGAAGGGCGGCGGCGCACAGCTGACCTCAGTTGGCCTTGCAGTTGTCAGCCGTTTTCGCGCTATCGAGCGCGCTGCGGCGGCAGCGGCGGCCACGCATATGGACGCCTTGCAGGCCGAGATTGATGCTGGGTGAGGGTTGAAGCTTGCGATCCGTCACACCCCCCTCTGTCCTGCCGGACATCTCCCCCGCAAGGGGGGAGATCAGCTCGCCAGTAGACGGGCGCTAATCTGTTAGGCGATTGGCGAAATCCTCCGTGACGGCCAATCTCCCCACTAGAGGGGGAGATGTCCGGCAGGACAGAGGGGGGCGCGAAGGAACTCGACCTTTGAGCGCGCTATTCCTCGGGCTCTCCTGCTTTACGCAGCAGATAGGTGTCCATGATCCAGCCCTTTCTTTTCCGGGCTTCTTCTCTCGTCCTCTCAATCTCCTCGCCGACATCACCCAGGCGACCGGAAACGATGATCTCGTCCGGTGTGCCGAGATAGGCGCCCCAATGGATGATCAGATCCTTGTCTGCCAGCGTGTTGAAGGCGCATTTGCCGTCGAGCATGACCACGGCGCTGCCGGCATTGTGCGGCATGCCTTGTTCGGCGAGGCGGCGGCCGGTGGTGATCAGCACGGGGTCGCCGATGCGGTTCAGCGCCATCTTGTGGCCGGCGGCTAGCGCCTGGACGGCGGTGATGCCGGGAATGACCTCCAGTTCGAATGCGACATTGCCCCTCAGTCGTACGCGCGCGAGGATGCGCAGCGCGCTGTCATAGAGCGAGGGGTCACCCCAGATCAGGAAGGCGCCGCAGCCGTCCTCGGCAAGGTCGTCGCGGACCAGGCTCTCATAAATCTGGGCGATGGCCTCGTGCCAGTCATCGACGGTCGAGCGATAGGAAGGCGCCGGCTCGGCGCGCACCGGCACGTCGAACTCGACGCGGCGCGATTTCGGATTGCTGACGAAACGGTCGCAGATATGGCGGCGCAATTCGGCAAGGTCGTTCTTCTTCGCCCCCTTGTCGGGGATAAACAGGACGTCCGCCCGGTTTAGGCCTGATATGGCCTGCACGGTCATATGGTCGGGATTGCCGGCGCCGATGCCGATGACGAGAAGCTTGCGCATGACGCGAACTCCTGCCCGATCGAAACCTGTTAGTCCAGACCGCCGATTGGCGTGTCCAGACACTGTGGCGTCCTGCTGGGAGACGGAAGGCTTTGAAACGCCACATTGAAACGGCTAGGGTCGCGGCATTCTTGGCAAGGGGCTTCGATGTTGCAATATGTTCTGTCCGTAGCGCTGGCGCTTTTAGCCGTGCCCGCGCTGGCCAATGATACGACCGCCGAACTCGGCACAGGTGGCCTGATCCTGTCGCGTAGCGACGCGGTGTCGATGCAAAGCGAGGACCTCTATATCTCGCCGGAAAAGATCACGGTCGACTACGTCTTCCACAACAACACCGACAAGGATGTAAATGCCATCGTCGCTTTTCCGCTGCCGGACATCGAAGGCAATCCGGAGGAAATGCCGGCCATCCCGGAAAACCAGAGCGACAATTTCCTTGGCTTCGAGGTGACGATCGACGGAGCGCCGGCAAAGCCGCAGCTCGAGCAGAAAGTGTTCGCTGTCGGCATCGATATCGGCGCCGATCTGAAGGCGCAGAACGTGCCGTTCAATCCGTTCGGCGATGCGGCCAAGGCGGCCCTGGCGAAGCTGCCGAAAACGGTCGCCGAGGATTGGGAAAACCGCGGCATCATCATCGAGGATACGGGCAGCGACGGTACCGAGGCGAAAAAGGTCTATACGCCGTGGTGGCAGTTGCGCTCGACCTATTGGTGGCGCGCGACCTTTCCGGCCAACAAGGATGTCCACGTCTCGCACCGCTACAAACCGAGCGTCGGTGGCACGTCATCGGTCAGTTTCTTCTATGACGGCAAGTTCTCCGAGGGCAGCCAGTATACGACCTACAAGACCCGCTACTGCATGGACGACAGCTTCGAGAATGCGGTGCGGCAGGCCGCCAAGGCCGACGGTTATCCGCATTTTTACGAGAACCGCATAGCCTATATCCTGACCACCGGCGGCAACTGGGCCAATGGCAGCATCGGCAAGTTCAAGCTGACCGTCGACAAGGGCAATCCGAAAGCGCTGATCTCGTTTTACGGCGACAATGTCAAGAAGGTCGGGCCGACGACCTTCGAGACCAAGGCGCAGGATTTCTATCCCGAGCACAACATCGACATATTGCTTTTGGAGCCGTCGGATGACGGCGCCGGGGGAGCCAACTGATGGACGTCGCGATCTATGTCGCCATTGCGCAGAACGGCGTCATCGGGCGCGACGGCGGCTTACCGTGGCGGCTGTCCACCGATCTCAAGCGCTTCAAGGCCGATACGATGGGCAAGCCCGTCATCATGGGCCGCAAGACTTATGAAGGCATCGGCCGGCCGCTGCCGGGCCGATTGAACATCGTGGTGACCCGCGACAAGGCCTGGCGCGCCGAGGGCATAGAGGTGGCGCACTCGCTGGAGGCAGCGATCCAGCTGGCCACGGTGCGCGGGCGTTGCATGGCCGGCGTCGACGAAATCTGCATCATCGGCGGCGGCGAGATCTATGCGCAGGCGCTGCCGCTGGCAGACCGGCTGCACGTCACCCATGTGCTGGCGGCGGTCGATGGCGACGCGCATTTTCCCGACATCGATCCGGATTTGTGGCGCCTTGTCAGCGCTCAGGACGTTCCGGCCGGTGAAAAGGACAGCCATGCGACGCGCTATTCGGTTTACGAGCGACGCCGCGGCGTGCATTGAGACGATAAAAGGGTCGCGAACGTCCAAAACGGACATGCTCGGCAGCGGATCGCGTTGAAAGCGCATCGCTGCGTCCCTATAGAAGAACAACTGGATTTTGCGCCGCAACGTCGGCGCTGAGGGAATCCCAAGCGAAAGGACATTCATGCCCTGGAACGACAAGAGCGGCGGCGGCGGCCCATGGGGCGGCGGCGGCAACAATCAGGGACCCTGGGGGCAGGGACCGAAGGGGCCTAGCGGCCCGCCGGGGTCACCTCCCGATCTCGAAGACATCATCCGCCGCGGCCAGGACCGGCTGCGGCGCGCGCTGCCCGGTGGCGGCGGCGCCAGCCCCGCCGTCTTTGCGCTGATCGCAGCGGCTCTGATCGTGCTGTGGGCGTTCAAGGCGGTCTACACCGTGCAGCCGGACGAGGTTGCGGTCGAGCTGCGCTTCGGCAAGCCGAAGGCGGAGCTGTCGCAGCCGGGTCTGCATTTCCATTGGTGGCCGGTCGAAACCGTCGAGACGGCCAACATCGCCGAACAACTCGTCGATATCGGTGGTGGCGGCGCGACGAGCGGCAACTCGTCGGGGCTGATGCTTACCGGCGACCAGAACATCGTCAACGTCCAGTTTTCGGTGGCCTATCAGGTCTCCGATCCCCGGGCCTATCTGTTCGACGTCTCCGATCCCGAAGGCATGCTGCAGCAGGTCGCAGAGAGCGCCATGCGCGAAGCGGTTGGCCGGCGTCCGGCGCAGGACATCTTCCGCGACGACCGTCAGGGCATCGCCGCGTCGGTGCGTGAAATCATCCAGACGACGCTGGACGGCTACAAGGCCGGCCTGAATGTCAACGCGGTTTCGATCGAGGACGCGGCGCCGCCGCGTGAAGTGGCCGACGCGTTCGACGAAGTGCAGCGCGCCGAGCAGGACGAAGACAAGTTCGTCGAGCAGGCCAACCAGTATTCCAACCAGAAGCTTGGCCAGGCGCGTGGCGCCGCGGCGCAGATCCGCGAGGACGCGGCAGCCTACAAGAACCGTGTCGTCCAGGAAGCCGAAGGTGAGGCGCAGCGCTTCATCTCGGTCTATGACGAATACGCCAAGGCGCCCGATGTTACGCGCCGGCGGCTTTATCTGGAAACGATGGAGAAGGTGCTGAAGGATTCCAACAAGGTGATCGTCGAACAGGGCAATGGGCAAGGGGTCGTTCCCTATCTGCCGCTGCCGGCACTGCAACCGAAGGCGCCGCCGCCTGCGACCACGGGAGGAGCCCAGTGATGGCCAATCGTCTTCCCATCATCGCGGTCATCGCGGCCGTGCTTCTGTTCCTGCTCTACTCCTCGGTCTTCGTGGTCAATGCGCGCCAGCAGGCACTCGTGCTGCGGTTCGGCGAGATTGTCGACGTCAAGAATGAACCCGGCATCTATTTCAAGGCGCCTTTCGCCTTCTTCGACGCCGACAGCGTGCAATTGATCGAAAACAGGGTGCTGCGCTTCGATCTCGACAACATCCGCGTCCAGGTTTCGGGCGGCAAGTTCTACGAGGTCGACGCTTTCATCGCGTACCGCATCTCGGATCCGCGCGTGTTCCGCTCAGCCGTGTCCGGTCAGATCACACTGGCCGAAGCACGACTGAGGACGCGTCTCGATGCGGCGCTGCGCCGTGTCTACGGTCTGCGCGACTTCGAGGCGGCGCTTTCGGAAGAGCGGGCCGTGATGATGCGCGAAGTGCGCGATCAGCTTCGGCCCGACGCCACCTCGCTCGGCCTGCAGATCGAGGATGTGCGCATCCGCCGAACCGATCTGACGGCCGAGGTCTCGCAGCAGACCTTCGACCGCATGAAGGCCGAACGTTTGGCCGAGGCCGAACGGCTGAGGGCACGCGGCAAAGAGGCCGCGCAGCGCATCACCGCCCGCGCCGACCGCGAAGTGGTGGAAATCGTCGCCGAAGCGCGCAAGGAATCGGAAATCCTGCGTGGTGAAGGTGAAGCCCAGCGCAGCGCGACCTTTGCCGACGCCTACAAACGCGATCCGGCGTTCTTCGACTTCTACCGGTCGATGAATGCCTATGGCACGGCGCTGGACAACTCCGGGACGACGATGGTGCTGTCGCCAAACTCGGAGTTCTTCCGCTTCTTCCGCAATCCGGACGGGACGGACGCGAAGCCGGCGGCGCCTGCGGCTCCGGCGACGGCACCTGCCGCGCCGGCGACGGCACCTGCCGCGCCGGCTGCACAACCTGCACCCGCCCAGTAGGGCGGTGCAGGATTTCCTTGCGGCCATAGGCCTGGTCCTCGTCGTAGAGGGTCTGGTCTATGGCGGCTTTCCCGGCCTTGCCAAACGTCTTGCCGGCGAAGTGCTGTCGACGCCGGAAATTGCGCTGCGCATCGTCGGGCTGGTGGCGATCGCCATCGGCGTCGGCATCGTCTGGTTGGTGCGTGGCTGAGGACCGCTGATCTGCAATTCCAGGAAAGTGTGAGCGGTTTTCCGTCCGGAATTGCGTAAAAGCAAAGGGATCGAACGGTTCGCCGTTTCCGCGAAACGGCGAACCGTTCTAAGGTGTAACGGAGGATTTATCCTCCTGATGTGGCCATAGCCGCAAACGTGCCGTATTTCTTGCCAACATGACGCGACGCGGCGTTTTGCCGAAGCGCTTTTCTTTTCTGCAATCCGGGAGGCTTTCGATGACATCCAACACCCTTCTGCGCGCGGCGCGGCGGACGTTCATCGCAGGTGCTGCGGCACTTCTGGTCGGCGCGCTTGCCGTTCCAGCTTTCGTGACGCCGACGATGGCCGCGGACGGACCGGCTTCGGTTGCCGACCTCGCCGAAGGCCTGCTCGGTGCGGTGGTCAACATCTCGACCTCGCAGACCGTGAAGGGCACGGAAGGTCCGGGCGCGGTGCCGATGCCGCAGCTGCCCGAGGGTTCGCCGTTCCAGGATTTCTTCGACGACTTCTTCAAGAACCGTGGCGGCGACAAGGATGGCGGCGCGCAAAAGGTACAGTCGCTGGGCTCCGGCTTCGTGGTCGACGCCGAGCAAGGCATTGTCGTCACCAACAACCACGTCATCGCCGATGCAGACGACATCGAGGTGAATTTCTCCGACGGCGTGACGCTGAAGGCGACGCTGGTCGGCACCGACACCAAGACCGACGTGGCGGTGCTCAAGGTCGACCCGAAGGGCCACAAGCTGACGGCGGTGAAATTCGGCGATTCCAACAAGATGCGCGTCGGCGACTGGGTGATGGCGATCGGCAATCCGTTCGGCCTTGGCGGCACGGTGACGGTCGGCATCGTCTCGGCCCGCAACCGCGACATCAATTCCGGCCCCTACGACGACTTCATCCAGACCGACGCCGCCATCAACCGCGGCAATTCCGGCGGGCCGCTGTTCAACAGCCTGGGCGAGGTCATCGGTATCAACACGGCGATCATCTCGCCGTCGGGCGGCTCGATCGGCATCGGTTTCTCCATCCCCTCGCAGCTTGCCTCGGGCGTCGTCGACCAGCTGCGCCAGTTCGGCGAGACCCGTCGCGGCTGGCTCGGCGTGCGCATCCAGCCGGTGACCGACGACATCGCCGAGAGCCTCGGCATGGCGACCGCCAAGGGCGCGCTGGTGGCCGGCGTCATCAAGGGCGGACCGGTCGACAACGGCACAATTCTCGCCGGCGACGTCATCATCAAGTTCGATGGCAAGGACATCCATGAAATGCGCGACCTGCCGCGCGTCGTGGCGGAAAGCCCGGTCGGCAAGGCGGTCGACGTGATCATCGTGCGCAAGGGCGTCGAGCAGACGGTGAAGGTGACGCTCGGCCGGCTTGAGGACGGCGAGAAGGTCGCTGCCGGTGAGGACGGCACTACCGATGAGGACAAGGGCGGCGACAAGGCGCCCGCGGTCTCCACGGCCTCGGTGCTCGGCATGACCGTCGGCGAGCTCAATGACGACACACGGAAAAAATTCGGCATCGCGGCCGACGTCTCCGGCGTCGTCATCACCGACGTCACCAAGGATTCGGCCGCCGCCGAGCGCGGCATCCAGGCCGGCGAGGTGATCACCGAAATCGCCCAGGAATCGGTCGCGACCCCGAAGGACGTGATGGACCGGATCGGCGCGCTGAAGGAGCAGGGCCGCAAGAATGCGCTCTTGATGCTGGCGTCCAAGACAGGCGAGTTGCGCTTCGTGACGATCCGGATGGATTGAGTCCGGTCAGGCCTGCAACGATCTGATTTCGAAATGAAAAGGGCGGCTAGTTAGCCGCCCTTTTTCTTGCCTGCCAGTCCTTGCGCGACAGGGTGTAGAGGACATGCCGCTTGAGGTGCGGGTGGCTGTCAGGGATGGATGGGTGGTCGAAATCGCGAGCCGGGTCAGGGCTCATGCCAAGACGCTCCATGACGGCCGTCGAGCGGCGGTTGGCCGCGACGGCGAAGGAGACGATCTCGTCCCGGTCAAGCGTCTCGAAGCCAAAGGCGAGCCAGGCTTCGGAGGCCTCCGTGACATAGCCCTTTCGCCAGAATTCCGGCGCCAACCGCCAGCCGATCTCGATCGTATCGGAGGGCAGGGACGGCACGTGATCGGTCTTTAAGAGGCCGACGAAGCCGATGCATTCCCCAGTCGCGGCGATCTCGGCGGCGGCAAAACCAAAGCCGTCCTCGGCGATCCAGCCCCGAAACTCGTCCATCTTGGCATCCGTCTCGGCGCGGTCGCGGCGGAACGGAAAAAATTCCATCACCCGCTCGTCGGAGTTGATGCGATGGAATAGTTCGCGGTCGCGCTCTTCCCAGTTGCGCAGGATGAGGCGCTCGGTGCGCATCGGTTTCATTGGGCGAACTCTTCCTGGCGGTAGCCCTGGAGATAAAGCAGTGCGGTGAGATCGCCATGGTCGATGCGGACCTTGGCTTCGGCAGCAACGGCCGGCTTCGCGTGGAGCGCGACACCGGTGCCGGCCAGGCGGATCATGTCGAGGTCGTTGGCGCCGTCGCCGACCGCAATCGCATCGAATGGCGTCAGGCCCAGGCGGGCCGAGATATCGTTCAGCGCATCGGCCTTGGCGGCGCGGCCGAGGATCGGCTCGGCGACCAGGCCGGCAAAGCGCCCGTTCTCCTCGATCAGTCGGTTGGCACGGTTTTCCTCGAAGCCGAGCATGGCGGCGACACGGCTGGTGAAGACGTCGAAGCCGCCGGAGACAAGCGCCGTCCAGGCGCCATTGGCGCGCATCGTCTGCACCAGAGCGCGGCCGCCCGACGCCAGCGTCAGGCGGTTCGCGATGATGCGGTCGACGACGGCCGTATCGAGGCCTTTCAGCAGCGCCACGCGTTCACGCAGCGCCGGCTCGAAAGCGATCTCGCCGTTCATCGAGCGTGCGGTGATGGCGGCGACGCGGTCCTTGACGCCGATCTCGTCGGCGAGTTCGTCGATGCATTCCTGGTCGATCATGGTTGAATCCATATCGGCAAGCAGGATTGTCTTGCGGCGGCTTTCGGCCTGCTGAACGATCACGTCGACCGGCTCGGAGCCAAGTGCCAAGCGCAAGGCGGCACTTGCCTCAGCGGCTTCCGCACCCTCGGGCAGCACCAGGTCGCAGGCGACGCCTTCGCCCAGCCAGCGAACAGCGCTTGCGCCGACCGACCGTGAGGCCATATTCGCAAGCGAGGCCGACATCGCGCGGCGGACGGAGTGGGACACAAGCGTGGCAATGAGCGGCATCGAGGCTTCCAAGCAGCTAGGCGAGGGCGGGCAGGCGGGCGAGGGCCGCGTGAAGGACGCGATCCTGATAGCCGGGCCGACCGCCAGCGGCAAGTCGGCGCTGGCGCTCGATCTCGCCGAGCGCAAGGGCGGCGTCATCGTCAACACCGATTCCATGCAGGGCTATTCGGTGCTCGACGTGCTGACGGCGCGGCCGAGCGCTGCCGACCTCGCCCGCGCGCCGCACTATCTCTATGGCCACGTGCATCCCTCCACCGCCTATTCCACCGGCGCCTGGCTGCGCGACGTGATGAAGCTGATCGATGACGGCACGCTCGCCCGACAGCCCGATGACGCCGGCTTTGAACGTCCGGTGATTTTCGTCGGCGGCACCGGGCTCTATTTTCGCGCACTTGCCGAGGGCATTTCGGAAATGCCCGACATTCCGCAGCAGGTACGCGACCGCTGGCGCTACGGGTTAAAGGAGCAAGGCGCAGCCAAGCTGCACCGCATCCTGATGCATGAGGATTCGGCAGTCGCCATGCAGCTGAAGCCGACCGACGGCCAGCGCATCGTGCGGGCGCTGGAGGTGCTCGACGCATCCGGCCGCTCCATCCTAGAATGGCAGGCAGCGCGCGGCCGGCCGCTGATCGACCGCGACAGCGCTCGGTTCTTCGTTATCGAGCCGGACCGCGCCGCCCTTGTCGAGCGGATCGAAACAAGGTTCGACCGCATGCTCGATCTCGGCGCGCTCGATGAGGTCAAACGGCTTGCGGCGCTTGGCCTCGATCCCGACCTGCCGGCGATGAAGGCGATCGGCGTTCGCGAACTTTCGGCCGCCATGGCGGGTGACATCAGCTTTCCTCAGGCCATCGAGCGCTGCAAGGCAGCGACGCGGCAATATGCCAAACGGCAAACGACGTGGTTTCGCCATCAGCTGGGACCGGAATGGCTGAGATTGCAGCCCGGCGGCCGCCTGCAAACCACGATTTGATTTTCGTGCTGCCAATACAATTAAAGAAACAGAAGTAGGAATGAACATTCCCGCTCCGGTTGTCTGGATTAACCGTCCGTAAGGCGCCGGCATGCCATAGATCCGGCGGGTACTTTTGCAACGGGAAGCAGATGCGTTTCCACAAGGCGGAATCCGCATTTTTCGTCTTTATTTTCGTGATCCTGGCCGCAGGCCTGGTGACGCTTTATGCCTATGATCAATCGCAGTTCATCGCGGTCGGTCACGATACGACTTCCCGGGTCGAGAGGATCGCCTATCTCAACACGCTGCTGTTTGTCACCGGGGTGCTGCTGGCGACAGCGCTGTTCTTCGGCGTGTTCTTCATCTACCCGCTGATCCGTAGGCAGGCCACGGAAGAGGGCAAGCTGCGCGCCATGACGGTTTCGCTCAGCGCCCGCTCGGAAACGCTGCAGCATGCGGCATTGACCGACGGCCTTACCGGCATGCAGAACCGGCGCTACTTCGATGATGCGCTGAAGGAATATCTCGAGGAATTCCGCCGCATCGAAAAGCCCGTCGGGCTCATGATCCTCGACCTCGATCATTTCAAGCAGGTCAACGACACGCATGGCCACGATGTCGGCGACGAGGTGCTTAGGGCAGTCGCCAATTGCCTCAAAGGCATGACGCGCTACCACGATGTGGTGGCGCGGCTTGGGGGCGAGGAGTTCGCCGTCGTTACGCCCAACATGGATGCGGAGCTGTTGGGCAAGTTCGCCGAACGCATCCGCAAGGCGATTGCCAACATGTCGGTGCTGTCGGGCAATGTCCGCCTCAAGATCACCACCAGCGTCGGACTCGCCGTCTGGGATCGGAAGGAAACCGCCGAGGAATTCTACCGCCGCGCCGACCGCCAGCTCTACGAGGCGAAGAGGCAAGGCCGCAACCGCGTCTGCGCCTAAAATCCCGAAGAAGAATTCATGAGGCCGGTTGCCTGACGTGGCTTTCTCGACTTCCGGTGCTCACGGACTAAATGTCCGCTCCGCTCCGGCTTCTCGAAAGCCACGCCATTCAATCCGGCCTGATGAATTCCCTTTCGGGATTTGCCCAAGCGGCCAACGAAGCCGAGCCCTGGCGCTCCGGCGGCTTCTCAATTGGCCGGCAAAAAAGTCGCTACGCTGAAGGTCAATCGTTCTGCGGGCGCATGCCGAAGGTTGTGGGCTTGAGGCCGTAGCGCAGGTCGAAATCGTCGTCGGGCTGGACGCGCTGGGCGGTGGCCGGCTTGCGGTAATCGGGATCGCCGGCCTGGCGGCCGGAGTCCACGACCTCGGCGAAGGCCATCTGCTGCTGCGGTTTCGGGACGTTGCGCAGCCGCTCGACGATGGCGGCGAGATCGACGTCGTTGCCGTCCTGCGAGAACTCGTCCTGCTCTCGCTTGGCGGTGCCGGGGATCAGGTTCTCCGCCAGTTTCTCGAACTTCAGCCGCATGGTCGTCGCCACGCCTTCACCGAAGGCGATGGCTTCGCGCTGGCCCATGGAGGACAGGAAGGCCAGCGTCGAGGCGGAGGAATCGGCGATCGCCGAGCGGATGATCGCCTGGTCCTGCTCATTGGCCAGCCGCATGGCGAAGAAGGTCGAGCATTGCGACAGGATGGTCGGATCGAGTTCACCCGGGCGCTGGGTGACGACGCCGAGATAGCAGCCATATTTGCGGCCTTCCTTGGCGATGCGCGACAGTGCATGCCTTGTCGGGGCGAAGCCTAGGCGCGGATCGGCCGGCATATAGCGGTGCGCTTCCTCGCACAGCAACAGCAGCTTCAGCCGGCCCTCGCTCCACAGCGCAAGGTCGAAGGCCAGGCGCGCCAGCACCGAACAGACGGAGTTGACCACTTCGGACGGCATGCCGGCCATCTCGAAACAGGTCACCGGGCGGCCATGATGCGGCACACGGAAAATATTGCCGATCGTCTCGTGGATCGTGTCCTCGATCAGCCGCGAATTGAACATGAAGCGATAGCGCGGGTCGGACGCGGCGGACTCGATGCGCGTCTTCAGCGATTTCAGCGTCGGGCGGTCGTTCTTGCTTTCCAAGAGGCCCATGCGCTCGTCGATCTGCTTGATGAGATCGACCATGCGGTAGGGCACCGGCGTGTCGGCGGTCAGCGCATCGCTGCCGCGGCGCACGTAAGAGCCTGAATTGGGATTGCGATAGAGGTTCTTGGCGGCGGGGATCAGGTCGCGCAGGACATCGACTTCTTCCGGCACGACCTCTCGGCCGCGAAACAGCACTTCGGCGAATTCTTCGAGCCTGAACATCCAGAACGGCAGATCAAGCGTCTTGGAATCGACCCGGACGCAGAACTCAGGCAGGGATGCCGCGAATTCATTGTGCGGATCGAGAATGAGGATTCGCAGATCGGGCCGGGCGGCGATCGATTTGCGCAGCAGCAGCGAGATGGCGGTGGATTTGCCGACGCCGGTTGTGCCGACAACGGCAAAATGGCGCGCCAGCGTGTCGTCGATGGCGATGTTGGCGTCGATCGACTCATCCTGCGACAGCGTACCGATGGTGATCGAATGACGCCCGGCGAGATCGTAGACCGCCTGCAGATCACGGGTACGGATGCGGTGCGCTATGGCGCCGATATGAGGATAGGTGGTGATGCCGCGGTCGAACACCGGTTTGGCCCCCGGTTCGGCGCCGTCGCGCACTTCGCCGATCAGCTCGACGCTGACTTCGATGGGATTTTGTCCCTCATTGCTCCAGGCGCGATCCGACTTGCCGATTTCGTAGACCAGACCAACGGTGCGCGATGTCCCGAGATTGATGGAGATCATCTTGCCGACGGTCCACAGGCCGGTGACCGCGCCTTCGATGTCGTCGGCATAGGCGCTGATGGTGGCGCGCGCACCGTCGCACTGCACGACGTTGCCGAGAATGCGCTTGTCGCTCTGCTCTGCGCGGCGGCGCTCCTGCGAGGTCGGTTCGCCGACGGAGGCTTCGCGCTCGACAAACATACGATCCGATCCCCATTCTCGTGGAGCGTCGATCCTACACAGACGGGGTTAAGGTGGCGTGATGCGGGATGGTGTAGCAGGGGTTAACCGGTCAGCGAAAATTCAACCAGCCGGCCTCTTTTCCGAATCTAAATATTCGATATATTGGACGAATGACTGATATAGCGAATGACATGTCGGCTACGATAGGCAGACGAATCCACGCCGAAAGAGCCTTGCGGGACTGGTCGTTGGCCGACCTGGCGAATCGCTCCGGCGTCTCCAAAGCCATGCTCAGCACTATCGAGCGCGGCATGACCAGCCCGACGGCCGCGCTGCTGGTGCGCATCGCCGCTGCTTTCGGCATGACGCTGTCGACGCTGATTGCACGCGCCGAGCAGCAAGGTGGCGGCCTGCTGCGCGAGAGTGAGCAGCCGGTTTGGCGCGACCCCGGTACGGGCTATGTCCGCCGGCATCTGTCGCCGGTTTCCGACACGCCGCTCGAATTGATCCGGGTGCAACTGCCGGCTGGCGCCAGTGTGAGTTTCCCGGCGGCGTCCTATGCCTTCATCAAGCAGCAGATGTGGCTGATCTCCGGGCGACTTGAGTTCACCGAGGGTGATATGGTGCATAGTCTCGAGCCCGGCGACTGCCTGGCGCTCGGCGCGCCGTCGGACTGCACGTTCCATGCCGTCGGACCGCAGCCGGCCGACTATCTGGTTGCGCTGGTCAGGGGCTGAAATCGTGGCAAGACGTCCCAAGCGCTCCGACAATGGCGGACCGCCGCTCGATGATTACAAGGGTCCGCCATGGGGCAGGGGCGATCCCTACATCTTCCTGGCCTGGCAGGCAGCGCATGCCAAGGCGTGGAAGGCGCCAAGCCGTGACGTGATGCTGATGCGCATGGAAAAGGCCGAGCGGCTTGGCCTGACCTATGAGGAATACACGCTCGAAATCCTCGAACGCGGGCTGCATCTGCAGCCGAAAGACACCGATCGCATCGCCGCGATCAAGGCGAGACGAAAGCGGCGCCGCGTCGCGCGTCTGGATTAGCAAGGGAAAGTGCAGGTGAGTCCCATCGAAATCAGGTCGCTGACTGCGGAAACACGCGACATGCTGGCCGACCTCCTGATCGAGACGGTCGCGGCCGGCGGCTCCGTCAGCTTCATGCATCCCTTATCCAGGCAAGCGGCGGAAACCTTCTGGAGCAACTCGTTGATGGCAGCAGAGAGAGGTGAAAGAGCGGTGCTGGGTGCTTGGTATGGCGACGCGTTGATCGGCACCGTCACCTTGCTGCTCGACTTTCCGGTCAATCAGCCGCACCGGGCCGAGATCGCCAAGCTCATGACCCGCGTCGAACACCGCGGCAAGGGCATAGCGAGCCGGCTGATGCGGGCGGCCGAAACGCTCGCCGTCGAGAAAGGCCGCACGCTTCTGGTGCTGGACACCGCTACCGAGGAGGGCGCTTCCGGCCTTTACGAAAAACTCGGCTTCACGCTCACTGGCGAAATACCGGACTTTGCCCTGAAACCGCATGGCGGGCTGACCGGCACGCTCATCTACTGGAAGCGCATCGGCGGCGCTGCCTAAGCCTTGTGGTGAACCTCTTGCAGCGCGTAGACCGGCGTCGCGATGCCTTCCATGCGCGCCTTCAGCTGCAGCGCCAGGAACTGGGAGTAATGGCGCGACTGGTGCAAATTGCCGCCATGGAACCACAGCGCCTCCTGCTGCGTCGGCTTCCACATGTTGCGCAGCTCGCCTTCCCAGGGGCCTGGGTCCTTCGTGGTGTTGGAGCCGAGGCCCCAGCATTTGCCGACCTTGTCTGCGACCTCCCGTGAGATCAAATCGGCCGCCCAGCCATTCATCGAACCGTAGCCGGTGGCGTAGACGATGAGATCGGCCGGCAGTTCCGATCCATCGCTGAGCAGGACCGAATGCTCCTTGATCTCCTTCACGTCGACACCGCTTTTCAGCTTGATCGACCCGTCGATGATCAGGTCGGAGGCGCCGACATCGATGTAATAGCCCGAGCCGCGTCGCAGATATTTCATGAACAGGCCGGAGCCGTCGTCGCCCCAGTCGAGCATGAAGCCGGCCTTCTCCAGGCCTTTGTAGAAGTTGGCGTCGCGCTTCTTCATCTCGGCATAGGCCGGAATCTGGAATTCGTGCAGGATCTTGTAGGGCAGGGAGGCGAAGACGAGGTCGGCCTTGGCTGTGGTCATGCCGCTCGCAACCGCCTTTTCCGAATAGAGCGAGCCCAGGCCGATCTCCATCAGCGTGTCCGACTTGACGATGTGCGTGGTCGAGCGCTGCACCATGGTGACGTCGGCGCCGGCCTCCCAAAGGGCTGCTGCAATGTCGTGGGCGGAGTTGTTCGAGCCGATGACGACAGCTTGTCTGCCGACATAGGCATCGGGTCCCGGATGCTTCGAGGAGTGATGCTGGTCGCCCTTGAATGTGTCCATGCCCTTGAAGTTCGGCATGTTGGCCTTGCCGGATTGCCCCGTGGCCAGCACCAATTGTTTCGGCTTCAGCGTGATGTCCTTGCCGTCGCGGCGCACCACCACCGTCCATTCCTTCTTGCTGTCGTCATAGACAGCGCTCATGGCCTCGGTCGACGACCAGTAGTTCAGCTCCATTACCTTGGCGTACATTTCCAGCCAGTCGCCGATCTTGTCCTTGGGCGCGAAGACCGGCCAGTTCCTGGGAAAGTCGATATAGGGCAGATGGTCGTACCAGACCGGATCGTGCAGGCAGAGCGATTTGTAGCGCTTGCGCCAGCTGTCGCCGGCCCGTTCGTTCTTCTCGACGATGATGGTCGGCACGCCGAGCTGCCGCAGCCGCGCGCCGAGCGCGATGCCGCCCTGGCCGCCGCCAATGATGAGCGTATAGGGCTGCGTCTTGAAGCCGAGCTCGGCGGCCTCCTTCTCGCGCTCCTCCTTCCAGGTCGGGCGGTTCTTGCCATGGCCGTGCTTGGCGCCGAGCGGGCGGTCGAAACCGGCCGGCTCCTCATGGCCCTTCAGCTCGACCATGGTGGTGAGCAACGTCCAGATCTTGCCGTCCTTCAGCCGGATGTGGCCGAAGCCGCGCGCCACAGACGTTTCGAAACTGATCCAGCCGTCGAGCAGGCCATCGTTTTCCGTGGCGTCCTCGCCCCTGGCGATCGCCCAGTTCGATGGGTTGGTTTTGGCCAGCTGGCTCACCAGCATGTCGCGCACCTGGTCACGGCCTTCCATGGTCTTGATGTTCCAGGTGAAGCTGACGAGATCGCGCCAAAAACAATCCTCCTGAAAGCAGGCGACCGCCTTGTCGATGTCACCGGCGGCGAGTGCCGCGCCGAAGCGATCGAGCAGGTCGGAAAGCTTCTTGTTGGGGGCCTTGTCGAGCATTGAATTTCCTCCGCGATTTTTCTTGGCCGCCTGTAGCGAGCGGAACCCTGCCGAAGCTTGACGTCCGGCCTGGCGCAGTATCGCGACAAATTATGCGCCGCGTCACGTCGTCCAATAGTTTGCCGCGTATTCAGGGGCTTATCGGGAAATCGGGACGCCGAAGACCGTTGCGAACCAGCGGCGGACCGCTTCTTCGGCCGGGCTCAGATGCGCGCCCGAAGGTGCGGTCAGATAGTGGCCGGCACCGCTCGACAGCGTAAAGCCGGACAGGGTAACGAGAGATCCTTCGCGCAGTGCCGCGTCGGCCAACGGTCGCGATCCCAGCACCATGCCGGCGCCGTGCTTCGCCGCCTCCAACGCGGTAACGAAACTGTCGAATTTGTGCGTGGGCCCGAGCGCCGGCTTCATCCGGGCGACGGCGAACCACTCGCCCCACATTTCCCGCGCGCCGACCACTGTAAGTCTCGGCAATCCTGTCCAATCCTTGGCCTTGGCGACATTTGGCGACGCCATCGGCGTTAAGGTTTCGCGGGTGAGGCGGTCGGCCTGCCGTCCGGCAAAGGAGCCGGAGCCAATGCCGAATCGGATGTCGAGACCCACAAAGCGCTCGCCGTAATCGGCCGGTGTGTGGATGGTCTCGATCTGCAGCTGGACGAAGGGCAGGTCCTTGGCCATTTGCGGCAGCTTCGGCGCGATCATCAGCACGGCAAACGAGATCGGCGAGCGTATCGTCACGCTCTGGACGGTCTTGGGTTCGAACAACTCGCGCGTGCTGTTGGCGATCACGGCAAAGGCCGATTGCAGATGCGGCAGGTAGGCGGCACCCTCCGGCGTCAATTCGACGCCGCGCGCCAGGCGGATGAACAGCGGCTGCTTCAACCGCTCTTCGAGAGAACGGATGTGCTGGCTGACCGCAGCCTGGGTCAGGCCAAGCTCGGCCGCGGCGGCGGTGAAATTCGACAGCCGCGCGGCGGCCTCGAAACTCCGCAGCCAGTCGAGCGGCGGCAAGGGCAGGGTTGTTTGAGGCATAAACCGTTTATGGCCTTTGGCCGCAAAATGATAATTTGAGTTATACCTTCGACATCATCACGATGCAACCGGAAACCCTGCGGAGTTGGCTGCGGGGCGCAGCGGACAGGAACGGATCTCCATGCTTACCCAGGCGCTGATCGGCGACGAAGGAAGAACGATCGACCTCGGTTGGAAGGACGGCGCGCGCACTCGCTTTCACGCCATGTGGTTGCGCGACAATGCGCTCGACGACAAGACGCGCAGCGCCGGCAACGGCCAGCGGCTGATCACCATTCTCGACATTCCGGCGCAAACGCGGATCGGCGCAGCCGCGATCAAGGGCGATGCGCTTGAAGTCAGTTTCGAACCGGAGGGAAAGACGGTGCGCTTTCCTGCGGCATGGCTGAGCGCCAATGCCTATGACCGCGATGCCGCCCGACAGCCCGGCTGGACAGGCGAGGGCACCGTGCGATGGACCAGGGCCTCTATGCAGAATTCGGTGCCGCGCGCCGGCTATGTCGCGGCCAGCCGCGACCGCGCCGTCTTGCGGCAATGGCTGTCGGCGGTGAAGACCTACGGCTTCGCGGTGATGGACGATCTGCCGGCCGAATCCGGGGCGCTGTGCAAAGTGTCCGATCTGTTCGGCTATATCAGGGAGACCAATTACGGCCGCTGGTTCGAGGTGCGCGCCGAGGTCAATCCAACCAATCTGGCCTACACCAATCTTGGCCTGCAGGCGCACACCGACAACCCCTATCGTGATCCGGTGCCGACCTTGCAGATCCTGTCCTGCATCGAAAACACGGTGGAGGGCGGCGAATCCAGCGTCGTCGATGGTTTTGCCGTGGCGGCCGCGCTGCAGGCCGAAAACCCCGAAGGCTTCCGGCTGTTAAGTTCATACCCGGCGCGTTTCGAATATGCGGGGTCGTCGGGCGTGCGATTGCAGGCCAAACGGCCGATGATCGAACTCGGGCCGGATGGCGAACTCATCGCCATCCGCTTCAACAACCGCTCGCTGGCGCCGACCGTCGATGTACCGTTCGCGGAGATGGAGGCCTACTACGCCGCCTATCGCCGGTTTGCCGAACTGATCGAGGATCCTTCCTTCGAAGCCACCTTCAGGCTCGAGGCGGGCGAGGCCTTCATCGTCGACAACACCCGCGTCATGCATGCCCGCAAGGCGTTCTCCGGCACCGGCAAGCGCTGGCTGCAGGGCTGCTACGCCGACAAGGATGGCCTTTTGTCGACGCTGTCGGCGATCGAACACAGCTTCAAGGAGGCTGCGGAATGAGCGGCCAGGATTTGAACGCGGGCAACATCGTCGAATTCATCGCCGATATTTTCGAACGCCGAGGGGCGGAATCCTATCTCGGCGAACCCGTCACCATGTCGGAGCACATGTTGCAGGGCGCCTGGTTCGCCGAAAAGGACGACGCGCCCGATGTGCTGGTGGCGGCAGCACTGCTGCACGATATCGGCCACTACACCAGCGAGTTCGGCACCTATTCGCCCGACGATGTCGAGGACAAGCATCATGACGAAGCCGGCGGCGAGGTGCTGGCGCCGTTCTTTCCACCGGTGATCGTCGAATGCGTCAGGCTGCATGTCGCGGCCAAGCGCTACCTCTGCGCTACCGACCCGACCTATTTCGGCAGGCTGTCGCAGGCCTCGGTCCACACGCTGTCGCTGCAAGGCGGGCCGATGAACGCCGAAGAGGTGGCCGAGTTCCGCAAGAACCCGTTCCACGAGGAAGCGGTTCGGGTCCGCATCTGGGACGAGGCCGGCAAGATCGCCAACATGAAGACCCGGGCATTTCGCGACTACATGCCGCTGCTGCAACGGGTTGTCCGCGACTTCGCCAATCGCGCCTGATCATAATCCGGAGAAGGACCGGCATGTGCTACCGCTTCGACGGCGAGCATGCGCTAACCGTATGCCGGAGACCTGCCGCAAGCGTCTGCGTGCCGCAGGCGCTCGCGCCTCGCTGCCGATCCCTACCGGTGACGAGCCTTGTCACCGCGGATTTTATTGCGACATCCGTCGGCGCGGCCAAGATCAGTAGGTCAGACTTCGGTATATATTTGACTCAGACGAAGGTCTGAGAATCGAGCTGAAAGCACGAAAGGAGAGTTTCCTCAGCGTTTGTGAGCCGCAATTTTGGGCTGTTCATTCTTGAATACCGTGACACATCATGATGTGATGGTGGCATGAATGGAGAAAGGCAGCCCCTGTTTTCATCCGTGCGTCGCCGGGCGTACTTTAGCTTGCGCGTATTCGCGGCGGTTGCGGTGACGATGCCGGTGCTTGGTCTGCGGTTGAGCCATGTCGACGGTTACAAGATCGAATTCGCCGCTGCCAGCGCCAAGAGCGGAAACAATGGCAATGGTAACGGTGGTGGCAACGGTAGTGGTAACGGTAATGGCTCAGGCGGCAACGCCGGGAATGGCAACGCCAACGGAAAGGGAAAAAATGGTGCCGGCGACAACGCCGCCGGTAGCCAAGCTCCCAGTAGCCAAGTCAATGCCGCTGGCGACACGGTGACGGTACAGGGCGCCAAAATCCAGGTCGTGCATCGCGATGGATTCAGCGAAAGCATCGAGGCCGGCCGCTTCACTATGAAGGATCCGCTTGGAAGGACAATTGTCGAACGCGCCGTAAGGGCCTCCGACATTGCTCGTCTGAAAGGGCTGTAACTGTTGGTTCGCCAACCAGCATCCGACCTTCAGACAAGCCCCGATCTCCCTATACAAGACCCGTTTTGGGCGCGTGCATAAGAATGGCTGCTTCGGTGCGGTTTCGCACCTTTAGCTTTTGAAATATCCGAGTCATGTGGTGTTTTACCGTTTTCTCCTGCAGGTTGAGACGTTTGGCGACTTCTTTATTGCTCAGTCCTTCGCCTACCAAGGAGATTATCCCAAGCTCGCGTCCCGAGAGATTGGCAACGAGATCGGTTGTGCGCTTTTCCGGCCGGATCAGTTCATTCAAAAGCTGCGCTGACAGGGTCGGCGAAACATATTTTTTTCCTGCGGCTATATAAGTCAGCACCTCGGCCAGCGATGCCGCCCCAATCCCTTTCAGCACATATCCGCGTACGCCCAGCCTGAGCGCCGTTGCCAAATCGGCGTTCGCCTCCGAGACGGTGAGCATGACGATCTTGCAGTCAGGCTGAGTTGCAAGAATATTTTCCGCTGCCGCCAGACCCCCTCCCGGCAAACTGATGTCTAGCAGCAATATGTCGGGATTTGCCAAGGCCGCAAGCTGTTCGGCATCCGTCGCGGTTTCGCCCGCACCAACGACTTCGAAGCCGCCGATTTCGGCGAGGCTGCGAGCCACACCCTCGCGAAACAGCGGATGATCATCAACAATGGCAATCCTTATGGGAGCGGTCATTTCTGGTCCTCGATGTTGAGCGTTATGGTCAGCCGGGTCCCCCTGGGGCTCGAAAAGGTCTCGAAGTGACCTCCGATACTTTCGATACGTTCCCTCATACCGGCGAGTCCAAGTCCTTCACACGATCCCGACTGGAATCCAGGGCCGTGATCAAGCACTTGAATGAGGAGCTTGCCCTGCGTCACTCTCGCCTTGACAGCCTGCCCCTTGCCCAGACCGTGTCGCCAGGCATTGTTCAGCCCCTCCTGCGCGAAGCGAAAGATGCTTATTTTCTCGGACGTCCCCAGGTCGGGCAGGCGAGATGGCAGTGAAAGCGATACGGAGGAGGCCGTCCGGCGTTCATGTTCGGCAACCGCAAGCCGCAATATCTCCGCGACTGTCGAAGCTTCGATCTGTGGCAGCACGAGGCCGGTGCAGATGGCGCGGATCTCCCGCATCGCCTCGTCCAACGTATGATGGATATCGGCGATCTCGGTCTTCCGGTGGCTTGGGGATGCGGCGGGATCGAGCAGCAGAGGGCTGTCCATGCGCAGCGCAGCCAGTGCGACCAGCTGAGCTGGACCGTCATGCAAATCAGACCCGATGCGACGCAAGTAACGCTCGTTGATTGCCGTTGCGCGGCGCGACGCCTGCTGGACGCGCTCCCGCAAAGCGGAATTCTGCTCCAAAAGCAACTGAAGTTCGGCCACTTGTGTCTCAAGCGCTGAACGCTGCGTTTCGATAGTGCTGCTGCCGCGAAGCACGATTCCCGAGAGCATCGCCAAGGCGACCGCGGTCGCGCCAGCCACGAGCAGCCAGCTCGACCATAGTGCCGAGTTTAAAGTGCCCTGAAGATCGTCGGCTATCTCGTAGAACTCGGAAACGGCCACAACATCGCCCGACCACGGCTCTCGAACCGGATTGTAGATCTCGAGCAGCGAGGCGGTGGGGCTCTTCCGTTCCTTCCTTTCATTTTCGTCCAGATCATTGAATTGCGCCACCACGTTTCCACCGAACGCATGCAGCAAGTTCGCATTTGGCTCGAAGGTCTGGCCGATAAGAGCCGCGTCTTTGGCGTACAGCACCTTGCCATCACGCCGCCAAAGCACGAACGACGCCAGTTTTTTGCCGAGAGCACCCTGGTCCAGGGTTTCATCGAGCGCCCGTTTAACGGTGTCGCTGAGCTGCTGGCTTTTGCGCATATCCGGCAGGATTGGCGCGATGACACTGTCGACGTAAAGCGCGGTCGTGCTTGCAGAGTTGCGGATCACTCCATCTCGTATTTGCGAGGTGACCCATAGGCCGACGACCAGCATCAGCGACAGCAGCCCAATGCTTCCGACTATGATGAACTGCCAAGCCAACGATAGCCTGTTCCAGTTTTGATAGAGACTATCAATGTAGCGCACGTCTCAACCGACCCCGCGACTTTGGCCGCGCCAAAATGCCTAAGCCATCCTACATCTAGAACGGTCGATGGTGCGAGCAAGCGCTAGGTTGAATTGCCGGGGAAACCGCAATTTCAGGGCATGATCCCACCGCCACCCGCGGGGAACGGCGGTGGGATCAGCGTTACTGTATGATCTTGACGATCTTCCGCGTGCCGGGGTCGACCAGCACGGTTCGCCCGTCGACCACAACGTAGCGATACTTGACGCTCGGCACTTCATGCAGTTCCACCGTGTCGGGAATGGCGGTCCCCACGTTCAATTCGACACCTGGAATCTTCACCGACGCAAGGGGCTGCTTTTTCACGTATTCGCGCACAACCGTTTCCTGCTCCGGCGCGATGATGACGTCTTGAGCGGCAACTACGCCCGCGCTCGCGAGCAGCAAGAATCCGGCAATTGCGGTCGACTGGTACATGGTCGTCATGATTCTCTCCTTCATCAACGCTCATGCATCTTGCGCGAGCTCGATTCCGATACGGTGGTTGTTGGTGAGGTTGATGCACACCGCAAGCCGAACGGGCTTTTCGCGGCTGCGTTCCCGCGTGGGGCTTCGGTCCGGGCGTCATCGGGCCAATGGACTATAGGGAGAGGGACCAAAGTCTGGTGCCAGGCTGTAGAGGTCCTAGAGCCTCCTCAGGGCGGAACACAGGGTTCTCGGCATCGTTGAGATCAGCACTTGTGGGAGGCGTTAATGGACAACAGCGTCCATCAGGCACGATGGTTGCTCTTGCCTGTTTTCGGGGTAGCCATCCTGGTCATGACGACGGGAGTACTTCTAAGCTTGTGAGGCTGGTGTCATCGCTATGGGATCACAAGCTCAGAAAAAAGCAAAAATCTTGCGTTGCATTAATTTTTTGATGCAATTTGTAGCTGATTGTTGGCAAAACTACTGCCTACATTTATTGGTCTTCTTAGAAGCCCGATTTTATTCGCAAAATGCGGAACAAAGTATTTTTGACAGAGTTGGCTAGGCTGAGGGACCGACTCTTTAAGGAGAAAGCAGATGAAACATGTGTTGATCACGAGCATGATTGCGCTTGGCGTCGGGTGCGGCGCCGCGATCGCCCAGACCCAGGCTGTGCAGCCGAGCGGCGGCGACAACTGCGCCGCTGGCGCGGCCGATTGCCAGAAGGGCGGCAAGGCCGGCGAACAGGCGCAAGGCAAGATGAAGTCACAGACCGATCAGAATGCACAGGGCCAGGCTGGCGCCACGACCGATCAGCAGGCTCAGGGCAAAGCCAAGCTCAAGACGGATGAACAGGCACAGGGCAAGGCCGGGACCAGTACCGAGCAGAATGCTCAGGGTCAGGCCGGCGCCACGACCGATCAGCAGGCTCAGGGCAAGGCCAAGCTCAAGACGGATGAACAGGCCCAGGGCAAGGCCGGGACCAGCACCGAGCAGAATGCTCAGGGCCAGACCGGCACCAGCACCGAGAAGCAGGCTCAGGGCAAGGCCAAGCTCAAGACGGATGAACAGGCCCAAGGCAAGGCCGGGACCAGCACCGAGCAGAACGCTCAGGGCCAGACCGGCACCAGCACCGAGAAGCAGGCTCAGGGCAAAGCCGGGACCAGCACCGAGCAGAACGCTCAGGGCCAGACCGGCACCAGCACGGACCAGCAGGCCCAGGGCAAGGCCGGGACCACCACCGAGCAGAACGCTCAGGGCAACACAAACGTCCAGACCGACCAGGGCAATACGGCCTCGATCAACAACGTGACAGTCGAGCAGAAGACGCAGGTCACGCAGATCATCCACGAGACCAGGGTTGAGCCGGTGAAGAACGTCGACTTCGACATTTCGGTCGGCATCGAGGTGCCGCGGCACAAAGTGCGCCTGCACCGTCTGCCGGCGCGCATTGTCAAGATCGTCCCGGCTTACGAATCCTATGAGTACTTCGTGCTGGCCGACGGGCGCATCGTCATCGTCGACCCGGATACGTACAAGATCGTGCTGATCCTGACGTGACACGGCAGTGGCTCTTGTTCCCGGCGCGGTGCGATTGAGGGGTATCGTATGCGCCGCGGTGGCCCGCCGACCAGAGGCGGCGGGCCACTTGCTTTGTCTTTCGCATCGCGCGTTTTTCCCGTTGACACCTTGCCTTTCACCCTCGTAGTGTCCGCCACGATGAAAAAGGCACTCATTCTCGTAGGAAAGCGCGTGGGCAAGGCGGTGTAACCGCCGGGCGAAAACCTCCCATGCGCAACACACAGGCTCCCATCGGGGGCCTTTTTTATTGCCCGAAACACGACTAAACGACCAGCAATCGCCTCATGGCTAGAATTACGGGACCAGACCGATGAGCAACGGACAGAACGAACGGCGCGAAATGCCAAACAGGGAAATGACTGGCGCCGAAATGGTGGTGCAGGCGCTGAAGGACAATGGCGTCAAGCATGTCTTCGGCTATCCCGGCGGCGCGGTGCTTCCGATCTATGACGAAATCTTCCAGCAGGACGAGGTCGAGCACATCCTCGTCCGCCACGAGCAAGGCGCAGGGCATGCGGCCGAAGGCTATGCCCGCTCGACCGGCAAGGCCGGCGTCATGCTGGTGACCTCCGGCCCGGGCGCCACCAATGCGGTGACGCCGCTGCAGGATGCGCTGATGGATTCGATCCCGCTGGTCTGCCTGACCGGGCAGGTGCCGACTTCGCTGATCGGCTCCGACGCGTTCCAGGAGTGCGACACGGTCGGCATCACGCGCCCCTGCACCAAGCACAACTGGCTGGTGAAGGACGTCAACGAATTGGCCGCCACCATCCATGAGGCCTTCCATGTCGCGACGACCGGCCGCCCCGGCCCGGTGGTGGTCGACATTCCGAAGGATGTGCAGTTCGCCAAAGGCATCTATGTGCCGCCGCAGGCGGCGCCGCGCACCAGCTACCAGCCGAAGGTCCAGGGCGACCTGGAAAAGATCAAGGCCGCCGTCGAACTGATGGCCAGCGCCAAGAAGCCGATCATCTATTCGGGCGGCGGCGTCATCAACTCCGGTCCGGAGGCCAGCCATCTTCTGCGCGAACTGGTCGACCTCACCGGCTTCCCGATCACCTCGACGCTGATGGGCCTCGGCGCGTATCCGGCATCGGGCAAGAACTGGATGGGCATGCTGGGCATGCACGGCACTTATGAAGCCAATATGGCGATGCATGATTGCGACGTGATGATCTGCATCGGCGCGCGCTTCGACGACCGCATCACCGGACGGCTGACCGCCTTCTCGCCCAACTCGAAGAAGATCCACATCGACATCGATCCATCGTCGATCAACAAGAACGTGCACACGGAAGTGCCCATCATCGGCGATGTCGGCCGGGTGCTGGAGGACATGGTGCGGCTGTGGCGGGCGAGCGCCAAGGCCGACAAGAAGGCGCTCCATCCCTGGTGGGAGCAGATCGCCAAATGGCGCGCGCGTGACTCGCTCGCGTTCAAGATGAACCACGATGTGATCATGCCGCAATATGCCATCCAGCGGCTCTACGAACTGACCAAGGACATGGACACCTACATCACCACCGAGGTCGGCCAGCACCAGATGTGGGCGGCGCAGCACTATCATTTCGAGAAGCCGAACCGCTGGATGACGTCGGGCGGGTTGGGCACGATGGGCTACGGTCTGCCGGCGGCGCTCGGCGTGCAGATCGCGCACCCGGATGCGCTGGTCATCGACATCGCAGGCGATGCCTCGGTGCAGATGACGATGCAGGAGATGAGCGCGGCGGTGCAGCACAATGCGCCGATCAAGATCTTCATCCTCAACAACCAGTATATGGGAATGGTGCGCCAGTGGCAGCAGCTGCTGCACGGCAACCGTCTGTCGCATTCCTACACCGAAGCGATGCCCGACTTCGTCAAGCTGGCCGACGCATATGGCGGCCATGGCATTCGCTGCGAGAAGCCGGACGAGCTGGACGATGCGATCAAGGAGATGATCGCGGTGAAGAAGCCGGTGCTGTTCGATTGCCGGGTGGCGACGCTCGCCAACTGCTTCCCGATGATCCCGTCGGGCAAGGCGCATAATGAAATGCTCCTGCCCGACGAGGCGACCGACGAAGCCGTGGCCAACGCCATCGACGCCAAGGGCAGGGAACTGGTCTAGGTCCAAGCCGGGGCAGGGCTGTCGCGAGAAGCCGTGCGCAAACAGAGAATTAGCTCAAAGTCTGAAATCGAGATTCATGTCATGAACGCACAGCTTCAACCGACCGGCTCCGCCTATTTCATCGCCAAGGAAACGGAAAAGCCGGAGAACCACACGCTCTCCGTTCTGGTCGACAATGAGCCCGGCGTGCTTGCCCGGGTCATCGGCCTGTTTTCCGGCCGCGGTTATAACATCGAGAGCCTCACCGTCTCCGAGACCGAACACGAGAAGCACCTGTCACGCATCACCATCGTGACGCGCGGCACGCCGCATGTGCTGGAGCAGATCAAGCACCAGCTCGAACGCATCGTGCCGGTGCATCGCGTCGTCGATCTCACCGTGCGCTCACACGAGTTCGGCCAGGAGCGGCCGCTGGAACGCGAGTTGGCGCTGGTCAAGGTCGCCGGCACCGGCGAAGCCCGCGTCGAGGCGCTGCGTCTGGCGGACGCTTTTCGCGCTTCGGTCATCGACGCCAACACCGAGCACTTCATCTTCGAGATTACCGGCAAGGGCTCGAAACTCGACCAGTTCATCGCCATCATGAAGCCGCTCGGCCTGGTCGAGATCTGCCGCACCGGCGTGGCGGCGATGAATCGCGGCCCGCAAGGGATGTAGGCCTTCATGCGCGCGGCGGGGCGCTTTGGACCAATGGAATGAGGTTGCGTCCGGCGCCCTGTCGATTTAAGTCAGCATTGCTGACCTTTGTGAGCCGTCATGACCCTCGACGCTTTCCTTGCACTTTTGGTCTACGCCTTCGTGACCTCGATCACGCCGGGGCCGAACAACCTCATGCTCTTGGCGTCGGGCGTGAATTTCGGCCTCGTCAGAACCATTCCGCATATGCTGGGCATCAGCATGGGTTTCCTGGTGCTGTTGCTTGCTGTCGGCTTTGGCCTGGGCGCGGTGCTTACGGCGTTTCCGGCCTTGCACACCGGATTGAAGATCGCCGGCGCTGCCTATCTGCTCTATCTCGCCTGGAAGATCGCCATGTCGCGCTCGCTGTCCAGCAAGGGTGAGACGGAGGCACGGCCGATGCGGTTCATCGAGGCAGCCGCATTCCAGTGGGTCAATGCGAAAGCCTGGGTGATGGCGATCACCGCCATGGCCGTCTACTCCAATCCGGACCACCCGTTCCTGTCGGTGGCGCTGATCGCGATCGCCTTCACCGTCGTCAACCTGCCGAGCGTCTCGATGTGGGCCGGTTTCGGCACAGCGCTGCGCGGGTTCCTGTCGGATCCGGTGCGGCTGAAATGGTTCAACATCGCCATGGGCGTGCTCTTGGCGGCGACGCTCTGGCCGATGCTGAAATAGACGCATCCGCCTGAGATCTCAACCGCATCCTGGCTGGTTTTCCGACTGCTGAGCCGGCTGCATAGTCATTGTGCAGTGCACATTAAATCTTCGTAATGCCGTGTTTTGGCCCTTTTCCGACAAATGTGCGTCCTATCTACTTCGGCGAGATCGCGGCAAGGCGCCGTGATTGCGTAGAATGAGACCACCGGGTTCGGCGTGTCGGATCATAGGGCTTTTAGTCGATGCGCGGTAAAGTCGTTCTGGCGGTGGTGGTGGCAGCGGCCTGTGTCGCCGCGGCATGGGTCTATTTTTCGCCGGCGGCGATGAGCAGTCTGCAGCAGATGCTGCCGGGCGCCAGGCAGGCGGCAGCAACGGACAAGCCGGCTGGATCGGACAAGGCTTCGGCCGACAAGGCTGGGGGCAAATCCGGCGCCGGCGGTAATGCCGCCCGTTCGGCCTCGATCGTCTCGGCCACTGCGACAATGGCCGATTTTCCAATCCGCCGTTACGCCATCGGCTTCGTGTCTTCGCCGGCCGTGGTCAACATCAACGCCCGCGTGTCCAGCCAGATCGTATCGATCGACGTCAAGGACGGCCAGATGGTGAAGGCCGGCGACCTGCTGTTCTCGCTCGACGACAGGGCGCTCAAGGCGCAGCTTGCCAAGGATCAGGCGACGCTCGCCAAGGACCAGGCCCTGCTGACCAGTTCGGGCTCCGACCTCCAGCGCGCCAAGGATCTCGTCGCCAAGCAGGCCGGCACGCAGCAGACCTACGATCAGGCGGTGGCGGCGCAAAAGGCTGCCGCGGCGACGGTCGATGCCGACAAGGCGACGATCGACGCCGACAATGTCCAGCTCGGCTTTGCCAGCATCAAGGCGCCGATTGCCGGCCGGCTGGGGGCGGTCAACGTTTCGGTCGGTGACCTCGTCACCTTGAGCAACGGCAACTCGAGCACGGCCACGCCGCTGGTGACGATCACCGAGATGGATCCGCTGCAAGTCAACTTCAACCTGCCGGAGAGCAACCTGGCGCTGCTGCACAAGGCGCTGGCCAACCCGCAGCAGGGGGCAGTCACGCTGACCAAGGACGGCGACCCGACGCCGATCGGCAGAGGCACGCTCGACTTCGTCGATTCCAGCGTCGACACCGCTTCCGGCACCATCGCGACACGGGCGAGCATCCCCAACGCCGATCTTTCGCTGTGGCCCGGGCAATATGTGAATGTCGTGCTCGACGCCGGCATCATGCCGCAGATGACATCCATCCCGACCGTGGCCGTGCAGCCTAGCCAAAAGGGACCGTTCGTCTATGTCGTCAAGCCCGACAACACGGTCGAGATGCGACCGGTGCAGGTGGCGCTGACCGAAGGCGAAAACAGCGCCATCAGCGAGGGCGTCAAATCAGGCGAGAAGGTGGTGGTCGAGGGCCAGACCAGGCTGAAGGACGGCGCCGCCATTCACGAAGGCAAGGCGGCCAGCGGTGATCAAGCTGCTCCCAAGGTCGCCGAGGCCGGCAAGGCAGCTGCCCAATGATCTCAGAATTCTGCATAAGAAGGCCTGTCGCGACGCTGCTGATGTCGTTCGCCCTCGTGCTGGGCGGGCTGTTTGCCTACAAGTTCCTGCCGGTGGCGGCGCTGCCGAGCGCCGAATTCCCGGTCGTCAATGTCTCGGCCAACCTGGCCGGCGCGTCACCCGAAACCATGGCCACTTCGGTGGCGACGCCGCTGATCAAGCAGTTCGCCACCATTGCCGGCATCGATTCCATCTCGACCAGCAATTCGCTGGGACGCACGTCCATTGCCATCCAGTTCGTGCTCAACCGGGATATCGACGCGGCGGCCGCCGACGTGCAGGCGGCGATCGCACGCACGCAGCGGCAACTGCCGCCCGAGATGACAGCGCCGCCGAGCTATCGCAAGGTCAATCCGGCCGACGCGCCGATCCTTCTGATGTCGCTGGTCAGCGACACGGTTCCGCTCACCGACCTCGACGCCTTCGCCGAAAACGTCATCTCGCCCTCGCTGTCGACCATCGACGGCGTTGCGCAGGTGTCGATCTTCGGCCAGCAGAAATATGCGGTGCGCGTGCAGATCGACCCGACGGCGCTGGCGGCGCGCGGCATTTCGATCGACCAGCTGCAGACGGCAATCGCGTCGGCCAACTCCAACACGCCGCTCGGCGTCTTGCAGAACGACAAGCAGCAGCTGACCATCACGGCCAACACGCAGCTCACCGATGCCGCCGGGTTCTCCAACCTCATCATCGCCACCAAGAACGGCCATCCGGTGCGGCTGGGCGAGGTGACGCGCGTCATCGACTCGGTCGAGACCACGACGACTGCAAGCTGGTATGACGGCACGCGCGCCATCATCCTGGCGGTGCAGCGCCAGCCCGACGCCAACACGGTCGACGTCGTTGACAAGGTCAAGGCGATGCTGCCGTCGTTCAAGGACCAAATGCCGGCCGCCGCCGACATCAAGCTGCTCAACGACCGTTCGACCTCGATCCGCCAGGCCGTCGACGACGTCCAGTTCACGCTGCTTCTGACCATCGCTTTGGTGGTGATGGTGATCTTCGTCTTCCTGCGCCGGGTGACTGCAACCATCATTCCGGCCGTGGCGGTGCCGATCTCGTTGATCGCGACGCTCGGCGCCATGTTCCTGTTCGGCTTCTCCATCGACAACATCTCGCTGATGGGACTGACGCTCGCAGTCGGCCTCGTCGTCGACGACGCCATCGTCATGCTGGAAAACATCTTTCGCCACATGGAGGAGGACGGTCTCTCGGCCTTCGATGCCTCGCTGAAGGGCGCGCGCGAAATCGGCTTCACCATCATCTCGATCTCGATCTCGCTGGTGGCGGTGTTCATCCCCGTGCTTCTAATGGGCGGCGTCATCGGCCGCATCTTCAACGAATTCGCCGTCGTGGTGACGGTCGCGATCCTTGCCTCGATGTTCGTCTCGCTGACGCTGACGCCGATGCTGTGCTCAAGGCTGCTGTCGGTGACCAAGGCCGATCGCGACAAGCACGCCCCCGGCCACAAGCAGGACTTCGTCACCCGCGGCTATGATCGGCTTCTGACATTCTGCCTGCGCCACACTTTCCTGGTGTTCCTCGTTTTTGTCGGCACGGCGGCAGGGTCGGTGTGGCTGATCGAAGTCTCGCCGAAAGGCTTTTTCCCGCAAGAGGATATCGGCCAGATCTCGGTGACGACGATCGCCAGGCAGGACATCTCCTACGACGCCATGGTCAAGCTGCAGAACCAGGCGGCAAGTGTCTTCTCGCATTCGCCCTATGTCTCGCATGTCGCCTGGTCAGCCGGCGGCGGCAACAATGCGCTGAACCAGGGCCAGCTCTATGTGCAGCTGAAGGACAAGAGCCAGCGCCCCGACATCGACAAGGTGCTGTCGGATCTGCGGCGGCAACTGGCCACTGTGCCGGGGATCGATGCCTATATGCAGCCGGTGCAGAACCTGCGGCTTGGCGCGCGTTCTTCCGCCAGCGCCTACCAGCTCGTCGTTCAGGGCCTCGATACCGGCTTGACCGACACATGGGCGCAAAAGCTCGACGATGCGATGGCGGCCGATCATGCGAATTTCACCGACGTCACCAGCGATTTGCAGAACAATTCATTGCAGGCGACGCTGGTGGTCGATCGCGACAAGGCGGCCTCGCTCGGCATCGACACCGACACGCTGCGCTCCAGTCTCTATGGCGGCTTCGGCACGGAGCAGGTCTCGACGATCTTCGGCTCGGCCGACAGCTACGAAGTCATCATGGAGCTCGATCCCAACATCGAATGGTCGCCCGAGCGCATGCTGGCCATCCAGGTCAGGACGGCAAGCGGCAGCCTGGTGCCGCTCGGCGCCTTTGCCCGCGTCGACCGCACCGCCGGCGCGCTGACGGTCAACCAGCTCGGCCAGCTGCCGGCGGTGACCATCTCCTACAACCTGCCGCAAGGCGTGGCGCTGGGCGACAGCACGGCCCGCATCGCCGCGCTGAAGGAGCAGATCGGCATGCCGCCGGCGATTTCGACCAGCTTTGCCGGCACCGCCAAGACCTTCCAGGATTCGCTGGCCAATCAGGGCCTGCTGATCGGCGGCGCCGTTCTGACCATCTATATCGTACTCGGCATCCTCTATGAGAGCTTTATCCATCCGCTGACCATTCTGACCGGCCTGCCTTCGGCGGTGCTGGGCGCGGTGGTCGCGCTGCGCTTTGCCGGCATGGACCTGTCGGTGATCGCGGTGATCGGCATCCTGATGCTGATCGGCATCGTCAAGAAGAACGGCATCATGATGGTCGACGTCGCGCTGGAGCTGCGACGAGAAGGCATGTCGGCCAAGGAGTCCATACACAAGGCGTGCCTGATGCGTTTCAGGCCGATCATGATGACGACGTTGGCGGCGCTGATGGGCACGTTCCCGATCGCGCTCGGCACCGGCGCCAGTGCTGAGCTGCGCCAGCCGCTCGGTGTCGCGGTCGTCGGCGGGCTGCTCGCTTCCCAGGCGCTGACGCTGTTCGTCACCCCTGTCATCTATGTCTATTTCGAGAATTTCTCCGGCTGGCTGGTGAGCTTCTTCTCTTCGAAAAAGAACAGGCCGGAGCTGCATGCGGTCGAGAGCGGCGAGCAGGCCTCGCTGTTCGGTCCCGAGGATCGGCTCCAGCCGCAAAGGGCCGCCGCCGAATAGGCGATAGCCCGTGGCCCAAGCTGTCATGCTTGCGGCCGCGTGCCGCCGATCCTAATCTGAGGTCATGTCCCATGATCATGACCACGACAATGAGCTCGACCCGTTTGCGGCGCGCGTGCGCGCGCTGGAGACCATCCTCACCGAAAAAGGCCTGATCGATCCGGCCGCAATCGACGTCATCGTCGACACCTATGAGACCAAGATCGGGCCGCGCAACGGCGCCAGGGTGGTGGCGAAAGCCTGGAGCGATCCGGCCTTTGCCGAGTGGCTGAAGCGCGACGCGACGGAAGCGATCGCGTCGCTGAGCTATAGCGGCCGCCAGGGCGAGCACATGCAGGCGGTGTTCAATACGGACGAGACGCACAACCTCGTCGTCTGCACGCTGTGCTCCTGCTATCCGTGGTCGGTGCTTGGGCTGCCGCCGGTCTGGTACAAGGCGCCGCCCTATCGCTCGCGGGCGGTGATCGATCCCCGCGGCGTGCTCGAAGAGTTCGGGCTGACCTTGCCGGCGGAGAAAAACATCCGCGTCTGGGATTCGACTGCCGAACTGCGCTATCTCGTGGTGCCGATGCGGCCTGGCGGTACCGAACGCTGGAGTGAGGACCAACTCGCCGAACTGGTCAGCCGCGATGCGATGATCGGCACGGCGGTGGCCAAGGAACCCGGGACAAAGAAGGTACCGGCATGAACGGGCCGCAGGATCTCGGTGGGCAGATGGGTTTCGGGCCGGTCGCGCCCGAAAAGGACGAACCGTATTTTCATGCGGATTGGGAGAGGCGGGCGCTCGGCGTGACGCTGACTGCCGGCGCCATGGGCGCGTGGAACATCGACGAGAGCCGGCACGCCAGGGAATCGCTGCATCCGGCCGTCTATTATTCCTCAAGCTACTACCAGATATGGATCAAAGCGCTCGAGGTGCTGCTGAAGCGCCATGGCTTCGTCAGCGAGCGCGATCTGACGGAAGGTCGGGCGGTCGATCCGGCGGCGACGCCCAAAAGGGTGTTGAAGGCCGAAAACGTGCCGGCGGTACTGGCCAAGGGCAGTCCCTGCGACCGGCCGGTTGAGACGGCGCCGCGCTTCAAGGCCGGCGACCCGGTGCGGACAAAGAATTTCAATCCCACCGGCCACACAAGGCTACCGCGTTATGCGCGCGGCAAGCACGGAGTTATCGAGGCCGTGCGTGACGGTTTTGTGTTCCCCGACAGCAACGCACATGGCAACGGTGAAAACCCGCAATGGGTCTATACCGTGGTCTTCGATGGCTCGGAAATCTGGGGCGAGGGCGCCGACTCGACGCTGACCGTCTCGATCGATGCCTGGGAGAGCTATCTTGAGCCGGCCTGAAGGTGCATTGCCGGCGGGTCTGGACGAACCGGTATTCGCCGAACCCTGGCAGGCCGAAGCCTTCGCCATGACGGTGGCGCTGCATGACAAGGGCCTGTTTTCGTGGAGCGAATGGGCCGATGCGCTGTCGGCGCAAGTGAAGAAGCCGGGCGCCGCAAGCGACGGCCACGATTATTACGAGCATTGGCTGGCTGCGCTGGAGACGCTGCTGGCGGCCAAGGGCGTCGCGGGAAAAAGTGACGTCGACACGCTCGCCGCCGCCTGGGAACGCGCCGCGCATGCAACCCCGCACGGCAAGCCGATTTTGTTGGAGAACGATCCCGGGCCGACCAGAGGTAGCGGCGGCGGCGCGAACATATAGTCCGCCTGTGGTTGGTGTTTGAAATCTGGCGGCCGATGCAACTAATTTTCGACGACCATGCCTTCGTCGTCCCCATAGACAAACGCCTCAACGACGGCGAAGCGGCCACGGTTTTTGGAAATGGCGACGAAGTCGTTGTCACCCAAGTGGAGGATCACTTGCTCGTCGCTGATGGTAACACGTTCTATGGTTCTGGCATTTTCGTCACCCAGACAGGCCGTGACCTCGGTATATATCGCGAACCCTGCGTCATCCGACAAGGAGACAACGATGCCATAACCAGGTTCGCCGATTTCGATCTTCTTTATCGACTTTCCGATCAGCCTGTCTGCGAACGACCTCATCAATATCCTCGCTTATAGGTGTCTGCGCCGATCTGCATCTCGATCATGTCCGTGATAGTGGCATTGCCCGATCTAGGTTCAAATGCCTGAATTCAAATCGTTCGTTATCCGCTTGCATGTTCACTTTACGTTCGCATTTGCGCCTGCTAGTTTGTCCCGTTGAAGGTGAGGCAATCCCATCGTTTTAAGCGGTGGTTGGCACCAAGCTTGTCTTTCTCTCGCGAATCCGGTCTGTCGAATCGATGGAATTCTCTCCCCAACAGGATGAGGCGTTGAAGGCGGTGGCGCGCTGGCTGAAAGAGGGCCGGCCGCAGGTCTTCCGGCTGTTCGGCTATGCCGGCACCGGCAAGACCACGCTGGCGCGCTATTTTGCCGAGCATGTCGACGGGCAGGTGCAGTTCGCCGCCTTCACCGGCAAGGCGGCGCAGGTGCTGCGTTCCAAGGGCGCGGTCAATGCCCGCACCATCCATTCGTTGATCTACCGGCCGAAGGGCGAGGAATCGGTGTCGGACGAGGTGACCGGCAAGACCTCGATGTCGCCGACCTTCTCGCTCAATCGCCAAAGCCCTATTTCACGGGCGAAGCTGGTGGTCATCGACGAATGCTCGATGGTCGACGAGCAGCTTGGCCGCGACCTTCTGAGTTTTGGCACGCCGATCCTGGTGCTTGGCGATCCGGCGCAGCTACCGCCGATCTCGGGCGGCGGCTTTTTCACCGAGCATGAGCCGGATGTGCTCTTGACCGAAATCCACCGCCAGGCGCGCGACAATCCGATCATCCAGCTGGCGCTCGACGTGCGCGAGGGCCGCGAGTTCATGCGTGGCGACTACGGCACCGCGCAGGTCATCGGCAAGGAGGACGTCACCCAGGAGCTGGTGCTGAAGGCGGACCAGGTGTTGGTCGGCACCAACCGCACACGCCGCCGCTACAATCAGCGCCTGCGCGAGCTGAAGGGTTTCAATGCCGATTATCCGCAGGCCGGCGACAAGCTGGTCTGCCTGCGCAACGACCCCGCCAAGGGCCTGCTCAACGGTTCGCTGTGGAAGGTGATGACCTCGTCGCGCGAGACGGTGAAGCCGGGCATCAACCTTCTGGTCTCGCCCGAGGAGGACGATCCCGACCGCGGCGTCGCCAAGATCAAGCTGCTCAAGTCGGCTTTCGAGGATCCGGACGCCGATATCCCCTGGCAGCAGAAGAAGCGCTTTGACGATTTCGACTATGGCTACGCGCTGACCGTGCACAAGGCGCAGGGTTCGCAGTGGAACGACGTCGTTCTATTCGACGAGAGCTGGGCATTCAAGGAAACCCGCCAGCGCTGGCTTTATACTGCAATCACGCGGGCGGCAGAGCGGCTGACGATTGTTAGATAGCTGGCGTTAGATAGCGGCGTCAGGTAGCAGCCGGCGCAGCAGGGCTGAGTGGCGTCGCGCCCAGCCATTGCCAGGCATCCGCTTCATCCTCGGCCGCGAAGTGCCTGAACTCGATGGGTGGCGAAGCCGGAAGGAAGTTCCGCGCATCCGCTATCCAGTCGGGCTCACCGATCGTCGCGCACCGGGCGATATGCTCCAGGGCGTGCACCGTGCCCTGTTTCAGCGTCTCGTCGTCCATATCGATCCAGTCGACGCCCTCATGATCAACCAGCCGCACCAAGACATCGATCCTCGGGTGCAGCGCGTAGGCAGCCTCCAGCAATCCGAACAGATTTTCGCCGTCGGCGGCCGATACATGGCCGACGACGTCGATGGCGAAAAGGTCCTCACGGTCGGTTTCGAGGCGGCGGATCGCGGGCACGGATTGGAGAAAATTCATTGGCTGGGTTCCCCCTTGCGAGCAGATGTCATCACTGGAACACCCGAAAGCCCCTGTCTGTTCCCATCAAAGGCAGTATAGATGCGCTGCACAAACAGCCGGACCTCACGCCATGCCCGCGAAACTCTCGGTCAATCTCAACGCCATCGCCATGCTGCGCAACCGCCGCGACCTGCCGTGGCCGAGCGTCACCGGGCTCGGCCGCCTGGCGCTGGCGGCCGGCGCGCACGGGCTGACGGTTCATCCGCGGCCCGACGAGCGCCACACCAGGCATTCCGACCTGCCGGAGATCCGGGCGCTGATCGACGACGAGTTTCCCAAGGCGGAGTTCAACATCGAGGGCTACCCGACCGAGGATTTTCTGGCGCTTGTGGAAAGGCACCAGCCGGAGCAGGTGACGCTGGTGCCCGACGATCCGGCGCAGGCGACATCAGACCATGGCTGGAACTTTGCCGCCGAGGCGGCGTTCCTTAACCCGATCGTCAAGCGTCTGAAAAAAGGGGGCTTCCGCGTGTCGCTGTTTTCCGATCCGGATCCCACCGGCGTCAATGCCGCGCGCGACACCGGCGCCGACCGCATCGAGCTCTATACCGGGCCCTACGGCAGCTACCATTCCGATTCCGCCAAGGCGCGGAAGGAGCTGGAAAGATTGGGAAAAACCGCGGATGCCGCACTCGCCGCCGGGCTCCAGGTCAATGCCGGGCACGATCTGGTGGTGAACAACCTTCCGGCATTGGCAAAGCGCATTCCGGCATTGGCCGAAGTGTCTATCGGACACGGGTTGACAGCCGATGCGTTGGAGTATGGCATGGCCGGCACGGTGGGGCGGTTTCTGAAGGCTTGCGGTTGGTAGCGGTGGAAGGCTCGTGTCGAAGGTGATATCGCATGACAGCAAGCAAGGCGCACCGCACGATGATCGGGGAGTAGTCGATGGCTCTTTCCAGCATCGGTAGCGAGGCTGAACCCGTCGAACAACCGAACCACTCCCACACTGAACAGCACAGCACCAAAGTTCTGATGCTGGGCGCGCTTGGCGTCGTCTATGGCGATATCGGCACCAGCCCGATCTATGCCTTCCGCGAGGCGCTTCACGCTTCGCCTGGTACCGACACGCGCATAGATGTCCTGGGCGTGCTGTCGCTGATCGTCTGGGCGCTGACGATTATCGTCACCATAAAATACGTCGCTTTCGTGCTTCGCGCCGACAACAAGGGCGAGGGCGGCACGCTGTCCCTGATGGCGCTGGCGCGCAGCGCCTATCCAAAAGGCGCCAAGCTTATCCTCGGCATCGGACTTTGCGGGGCGTCGCTTTTTTTCGGAGACGCTATCATAACTCCGGCCATTTCCGTGCTGTCGGCGGTTGAGGGCCTGGAAGTGGTGACACCGACGCTGGAGGCCTATGTCGTTCCGATCACCTTGGTCATCCTGGCATTTCTGTTCTCCGTGCAGCGCTTCGGCACGGGGAAGGTGGCGGCAGTATTCGGGCCGGTGACGGCGCTATGGTTCCTGGCCATCGGCGTTTCCGGGCTCTACCACCTGATGGATGATCCTTCGGTGCTGTTGGCGATCAACCCGTATTATGCGATCGCCTACTTAGCCGGCACGCCGACCGCCGCTTTCGTGACCGTTGGTGCAGTGTTCCTGGCGGTAACGGGGGCCGAGGCGCTTTATGTCGACCTTGGACATTTCGGGCGCAAGCCGATCGTGCTCGCGTGGTTTTCCGTGGTGTTTCCTTGCCTGCTGCTCAACTACTTCGGCCAGGGCGCCTTTGTATTGGCGAATGGCGGCAGGCCGACCAATCCATTCTTCGAGATGTTGCCGGATTGGGCGCTGATGCCAATGGTCGGCTTGGCAACGGCCGCCACCGTGATCGCCAGTCAGGCGGTGATCTCGGGTGCTTTTTCGCTGGCACGTCAGGCAGTGCAACTCAACCTGCTGCCCCGCATCGAGGTGCAGCACACGTCCGAAATGCAGAGCGGCCAGATTTATATGCCGCGCGTCAACCTGCTCATCGCCATGGGAGTGATGCTGCTGGTTGTCGGCTTCGGCAGCTCGAGTTCGCTGGCTTCCGCTTACGGAATTTCGGTGACCGGCGAGATGCTGATGACAACCATTCTGCTGTTCGTTGTCATGCGCAATTTGTGGAAATGGCAGCTTGGGCTCGCCCTGGCATTGGCGCTGCTGTTCGGCACCATCGACATGGGTTTCTTCCTGGCGAATGTCGTCAAGATCGTGGAAGGCGGATGGGTGTCAATATCCGTTGCCTGCCTCATGGGGCTGATCATGACCACCTGGATACGCGGCAGCCGCTATCTGTTCGACAAGACCCGGCGCAACGAAATCCCGCTCGATTTCCTCGCCGGCAATCTGTTGAAGAAGAAGCCGCAGCTGGTGTCCGGCACCGCCGTGTTCCTGACCAGCGATCCGCAAAGCGCGCCGACAGCGCTGATGCACAG
>NZ_JAMYVE010000022.1:0-61557 GCF_040323695.1 Mesorhizobium sp. M0030
CACGGCCACTGCGCCCATGGCGCGCGTGGCCCCCAAGGCCCAACCCCCACCCCGCCGCGCTCCGCTCCACACCTCTCCCCCGATCGACGGGGGAGAGGAAAGGCCCCCCTTCCGCAACTGCTGCGGGACGGGCGGGGCAGCGCAAGCTTTCGCAGTTGGCTCGTCATCAGGTACCGGTCGGACGCTTGCCTCACCCGCCCCCACGCGGCATAGATCGGCCATGACAAGCGAACCTTACCGCCCGCGCCGCTCGGTGCTTTACGTCCCCGCCTCCAACGACAAGGCGCTGGCCAAGATCGCGACGCTGGCCTGCGATGCCGTGATCATCGACCTCGAAGACGCCGTCGCGCCCGCCGACAAGGTCGCCGCGCGGGACAAACTGGCCGGCATTTTCGCCAGCCGACCGAAACGCCGCTGCGAGATGATCGTGCGCGTCAACGCGCTGTCCAGCGAATGGGGCACTGAAGACCTGCTCGCCGCGGCAAAATTCGAGCCCGACGGCATCCTGTTGTCCAAGGTCGCCACGCCGCGCGATATCCTCGAAGTCGGCGACGTGCTCGACGACAATTTTGCCCCCGACAGCGTCAAGCTCTGGGCGATGATCGAGACGCCCAAGGCCATGCTCAACATCGGCGCCATTGCCGAACTCGGCCGCGACCCGGCCTCGCGCCTAGCTTGTTTCGTGGCCGGAACGAACGATCTGGTCAAGGAAACCGGCATTCTGGCGACGCCCGACCGCCGCTATCTTGTGGCCTGGCTGATGCAGATGGTGCTGGCGGCGCGGGCCGGCGGCATCGACATGCTCGACGGCGTCTCCAACGATTTTCGCGACCTCGACGCGTTTGCGCGCGAATGCACGGAAGCCGCTGCCATGGGGTTCGATGGCAAGACGCTGATCCACCCCGCCCAGATCGAAACCGCCAACCGCGCCTTTGCACCCGCGCCCGAAGCTCTCGCCGAGGCGCGCGCGGTGAAGCATGCCTTCGCCTTGCCGGAAAATGCCGGCAAGGGCGTGATTGCTCTGAACGGCAGGATGGTCGAGCGGCTGCACCTGGCGCAGGCCGAGAAATTGCTGGCGAAGGCCGCCGCCATCGGCGCATGATCCGCCCCGAAAAGACGAACTCACGACAGGATCTGACCCATGAGACTTTACCGCTTTTTGTCCGCCCCCGACGATTCAACCTTCTGCCACAAGGTGACCGCGGCGCTGAACAAGGGCTGGCACCTGTACGGCTCGCCGACCTACGCCTACGACAAGAAGACCAAATCGATGCGCTGCGGCCAGGCGGTGGTGAAGGATATCGACGGCCAGGAATACGGGCCGGATACCAAGCTGAGCGACTGGTAGGCTTTGCCAGGCACGGACGCAGGCTGTGTCGAGATTCAGGTCAGGCCGAGCCGAGAACAGTGGTTTCCGAGAACCGGAGCGGAGCGTACTTGAAGTACGCGAGCACCGGAAGCGCAGGAAGCTGCCGTTCGCAGGCCGGCTTCACCTGAATATCGGCGCAGCCTTACTCCGCCGCCTCTTCGAGCTTCTCCATATCGTCGTCCGACAGGCCGAAATGGTGGCCGATCTCGTGGATCAGCACGTGGGTGACGATGTCGCCCAGCGTCTCCTCATTCTCGGCCCAGTAGTCGAGGATGGCGCGGCGGTAGAGGGTGATGCGGTTCGGGCCTTCGCCGGTCTGCGGGTTCCAGCGCTCGGCGATGCCGCGGCCCTCGAACAGGCCAAGCAGGTCGAACGGCGTCTCCAGCGACAGATCGTCCATGATCTCGTCGGTCGGGAATTCGGCGATCATGATGACGATCTCGCCGGTCAGCTTGCGAAAATCGTCCGGCAGATGCGCGTACGCCTCCAGCGCCAGAAACTCCATCTCCTCGATCGAGGGCGAGAGTTCGTCATGCCAGGTGCGGGTCTTGTAGATGCGGGCCATGCTTTGTCCTTTGATCCCGCATATATGCTTTCCCTCCGGACTCGGCAATGAAGCGGTAATTCCATGACGTCAATGGCTATAGAGGAATAAATTCCTTCTGACTCCGCTTGACTCTTTCGGCACCCTCTGGAATCTATAGGAACATAACAGGAACAATTATGAGAGAAATTGACCGTCATGGCGACATCAGCCGTGGCGCGGGAGACTGTTTTTGCCCTGCGCCGCCAGATCGCGAAGATCGAGGGAACGCTGCCCGAGCGCCTGGCCGCGCCGGCTGGCGAGGGGCTGCGCGCGGGTCCTGGCCTCGACGCCGCGCCTGAACCCGATGCCGATGTCACCATCATCCGGCGCGGGCTTGCCGTGGCTTCGCCGGATGCTTTCCTGGCCACCGGCGTCGAGCGCCTCGATGCGGCGCTGAGCGGCGGCCTTCCCAAAGCCGCCTTGAGCGAAATCCATGGCCTTGAGACCCGCAATGCCGGGGCCGTCGCCGGCTTTGTGCTGTCGCTGGTCAGCCTGATCCTCAGGGGCCAGCCCTTGCCCGTGCTGTGGATCGGCACATCGGAGATTTTTCGCGAGGCCGGCTTTCCCTATGCCAGGGGATTGCAGGGCATGTTCGGTATCGCCCCGGAGCAATTGCTGTTTTCCGAGGCGCCGAAACTCACCGATGCGCTGTGGGTAGCCGAGGAGGCCGCGAAGATGACGGCGCTCGCCGCAATCATCCTCGAAATCCGTGGCAGCCCGCAGCGGCTCGACCTCACCGCGACGCGCCGGCTGCACGCGCGCGCCCAAAACGCCGGCCGGCCGGTGTTCCTGCTGCGCCAGGCCGGCGAAGCCGAGCCGACCGCCGCCCCGGTGCGCCTCATCGTGTCGGCTGCACCAGCGGCGAGCCGCCGGACGATCGCCGGGTCGCTCGCCGGCTCGATCGGCCGGCCTGCCTTCACCGTCAGCATCGGCAAGAGCCGCACCGCTCTGCCTGGACAATTCACACTGGAGTGGAACCCCGATGAACACGCATTCGAAGAAAGAAAGCCCCGCGAAAAACGGGCAGAGAATTCTGTCGCTGTGGTTCCCGCATCTGGCGGCAGAACGGATCCTGCGCCAGCGCCTGGGACGGTCGTGGCGTTCCCGGCCTTCGGATCATCTGCCGCCATCTCACCCACCGCTCGTGATCAGCCATCGCGACCGCAACGCCCAGCGCATATCGGCCCTCGACGAGCGGGCTGAGGCGCTGCATCTGAAGCCTGGCATGGGCATTGCCGATGCGCGCGCCATGCATCCCTCGATCGACATCGTCGAGGCCGATCCGGACGCCGATCGCCGGCTGCTCGAAGGCCTCGCCGACTGGTGCGATCGCTATACGCCGCTGGTGGCGCTCGACGGTACTGATGGCCTTTATCTCGACGTCACCGGCTGCACGCATCTGTTCGGCGGCGAGCGCGCCATGCTGGACGACATCCTTGCGCGGTTTTTCCAGCAGGGTTTCGATGTCCGCGCAGGGTTGGCCGCGACGCCGGGTGCAGCCTGGGCGGCGGCGCGCTTCTGCGGCAACCGCATCGTTGTCTCCGGCGAGGAGGAAGCGCTGCTCGCCCCCTTGCCGCTGGCGGCACTGCGCATCGAGGCCGATATCCGCGCCAGCTTGGAAAGCGTCGGCCTGCGGACCGCCGGCGCGGTCATGGCAGCGCCGCGCGCGCCGCTCGCCCGTCGCTTCGGCGCGACCTTGCTGTTGCGGCTCGACCAGGCGCTCGGCCGCCTCGACGAGGCGGTATCGCCGCGCCTGCCCGTGGCCCCGCTTTCGGTCGAACGCCACCTGGCCGAGCCGGTCGTGCTGACCGCCGAGATCGAACGGCTGGTGCTCTTGCTGGCGGTGACGCTGAAGGCCGATCTCGAACGCCGCGGCGAGGGCGCAAGGATGCTGGCGCTGCTTTTGTTTCGCGTCGACGGCGCCGTCAGCCGCATCGCTGTCGGTACCTCGCGACCGTTGCGCGAACCCAAGCTTATCCAGCGCCTGTTCCATGAGCGGCTGGCCGCGCTCGAACAGGACATCGATGCCGGCTACGGCTTCGACCTGGTGCGGCTTTCGGTGCTGGCGGCCGCCGGCTTCGACATGCAGCAGGCCGATTTGACCGGCGAGACCGAGGATGACGGCGCCGACATGGCACTCTTTGCCGACCGCATCCGCGCCAGGCTCGGCGACAGTGCGGTGCTGAAACCGGTCGCCCTCGAGAGCCATCTGCCGGAGCGCGCCATCGCCACCATCCCGTTCTCGGAAGCGCCACAACGCAAAACACCGCTCAGGAAGCCGGGCTCGAAAGACGCGCCGCGCGCAACCATCTTCCCGCCGGAACGGCCGATCCGGCTGTTCCGTTCGCCCGAGCCGATCGAGGTGCCGGCCACCGAAATGCCTGAGGGTCCGCCGATGAATTTCCGCTGGCGCCGCGCGCTCTACCGGGTCGCGCGCGCCGAGGGGCCGGAACGCATCGCGCCGGAATGGTGGCGTGAAACGTCAAGCGATCCGCTCACATCGACGCGTGACTATTTCCGGATCGAGGATGCCGACGGCCGCCGCTACTGGCTCTACCGGCAAGGCCTCTATGGCAACCCGCAGGTGCCGCCGCGCTGGTTCATGCATGGGGTCTTCGCATGAACGCGCTGACCGTCATCCCCTATGCGGAATTCGGCATCCAGTCGAACTTCTCCTTCCTGCGCGGCGCCTCCAAGCCGGAGGAGCTGGTGGTGGCGGCCAAATTCCTCGGCTTTTCCTCGATCGGACTGGCAGACCGCAACACGGTGGCCGGCGTCGTGCGCGCCTGGCAGCAGGCCAAGGTCGAGAAGCTCGCCTATCACCCCGGTTGCCGCCTGGTGTTCGGCGACGGCACGCCGGACATTCTCGCCTATCCGCAGAACCGCAAGGGCTGGGGCCATCTCTGCCGCATGCTGACGCAAGCCAATTTGCGCGATGAAAACGAGAAGGGCGCGACCCTTCTCCAGCGCAGCGACCTGCTCGAATGGGGCGACCTGCTGTCGCTGGCGGTGCTGCCGGATCTCTCGGCGAATGCCGACGATCCCCTGGCATTGGTCCGTCAACTGAAAGACCGTTTCGGCGCTAATTTGCGGCTAGGCATGGCGCCGGATTATCGCGGCAATGACCGTTTCCGCATCGAGCAGGCGGCGGGCATGGCGGACATCGCCGGCGTGCCGCTGATGGCGACCAACGACGTGCTTTATCACAGCGCCGAGCGCCGCTCGCTGCAAGATGTGCTCACCGCCATCCGCCTCAATTTGCCGGTCGCCGAGGTCGGGCTGGAGCTGACGGCCAACGCCGAGCGCCATCTGAAGCCGCCGCTGGAAATGGCCCGTCTCTTCCGCCGCCATCCACCGGCGCTGGCCGAGACGCTGCGCTTTGCCGGCGAACTGACCTTCTCGCTCAGCGACCTCCAGTACAATTATCCCGACGAGCCGACGCAATCAGGGCTTGGGCCGCAGGCCGAGCTAGAGCGTCTGGCCAGGGAGGGGGCCGCCACGCGCTATCCGGCGGGCGTCCCCGCTTCCGTCTTGCAGCGCATCAGTGAGGAGCTCGCTCTGATCGAGCGTCTGAATTATGCGCGCTATTTCCTGACCGTTTACGACATCGTCCAGTTCGCCCGCAATGAGGGCATTCTGTGCCAGGGCAGAGGCTCGGCCGCCAACTCGATCGTCTGCTACTGCATCGGCATCACCGAGGTCGGCCCCGAGCGCATCGACACGTTGTTCGAGCGCTTCATTTCCGAGGAGCGCAACGAGCCGCCCGACATCGACGTCGATTTCGAGCATGAGCGGCGTGAGGAGGTGATCCAGTACATCTACTCCAAATACAGCGCCAAGCGCACCGCGCTGGCTGCCGCCGTCATCAGCTATCGCGGCCGCTCGGCGCTGCGCGAGGTGGCCAAGGCCATGGGCCTATCGGACGATGTCCGCATTGCGCTCTCCAGTTCGATCTGGGGCTGGTCGACCTCGGAGCTCGGCGAGAAGGAGGCGCATGCCGGCGGCCTCGACCGCAACGAGACCTCGACCCGTCACGTGATCGCCCACGCCAACGAGATCATGGGCTTTCCCCGGCATCTGTCGCAGCATGTCGGCGGCTTCGTCATTACCCGCGACCGGCTCGACGAGATCGTCCCCATCGTCAAGACGGCGATGGAGGCGCGCAAGATGGTCGAGTGGGATAAGGACGATCTCGACGCGGTGAAGATCCTGAAGGTGGATATTCTGGCGCTTGGCATGCTGACCTGCCTGAAGCGCGCCTTCACCTTGCTCACCGACCATTATCCGAAGGCCCGGGATGATTACGGCCGACCCTATGTGCTGGCCACCCTGCCGCCGGAAGAGAACGACGTGTACGACATGATCTGCCGCGCCGACACGCTCGGCGTCTTCCAGATCGAATCGCGCGCGCAGATGTCGATGCTGCCGCGTCTACGCCCGCGCGAATTCTACGACCTGGTCATCGAGGTGGCGATCGTGCGGCCCGGCCCGATCCAGGGCGACATGGTGCACCCCTATCTGCGCCGTCGGCAGGGCAAGGAAGCGGCTGAATATCAAAAGCCAGAGCTGGAGGCTATTCTCAAGAAGACACTCGGCGTGCCGCTGTTTCAGGAACAGGCGATGAATATTGCAATCGTCGCCGGTGGTTTCAAACCCGGCGAAGCCGACGAACTACGCCGCGCCATGGCCACCTTCAAGCGCACCGGCACCATCGGCAATTACCGCCAGCGCATGATCGACGGCATGGTCGGCAAGGGATACACCAAAGACTTCGCCGAGCGCTGCTTCAAGCAGATCGAAGGCTTCGGCGAATACGGCTTTCCCGAAAGCCACGCCGCCTCCTTCGCTTTGCTCGTCTATGCCTCCTGCTGGTTCAAGACCTTTTATCCCGACGTGTTCTGCGCCGCGATCCTGAATTCGCAGCCGATGGGGTTTTACCAGCCGGCCCAGCTGGTGCGCGACGCGCGCGACCATGGCGTCGATATCCGCGACGTCGACGTCAATTTTTCCGACTGGGACTGCACCCTGGAGAAAGCCCAATTCGATCCGGGCCGCATCCTTGCGCGCCATGCCGAAATGCGCGGTGTCATCAAGACCCGGTGCGCCGTCCGGCTTGGCTTCCGTCAGATCAAGGGCTTGGCCGAGAAGCGTATGGAAGCTTTCACCGCGCGGCGCGGCGCCGGCTATACAAGCGTCAGGGATGTCTGGCTGCGCTCGGGCCTCGATGTCGGCGAAATCGAAAGACTGGCGCAGGCTGACGCCTTCCGCTCGCTCGGCCTCGACCGTCGTGAAGCCTTGTGGGCGGTGCGCGCGCTGGATGGCAAGAGCGCCGCCGAACGGCTGCCGCTGTTCGACCAGCCGGCGATCCGGCTGCGCGAACTCGAGCCCGAGACAAAACTGCCGACAATGCCGCTCGGCGAGCACGTCATCCACGACTACCGCGCGCTCGGCCTGTCGCTGAAGGCGCATCCGGTCGCCTTCCTGCGCGAGCGGCTCGACCGCGCCGGCGTCATTCCCAATGCCAATCTCGGCTCGGTGCGCGACGGCAGGCGGGTCTCGGTCGCCGGCCTGGTGCTGGTGCGGCAGCGGCCCGGCAAGGGCAATGCGATCTTCCTGACGCTGGAAGACGACAAGGCCGTCGCCAACGTCATTTTCTGGGAGCGGACCTTTACCCGTTTCCGGCCCATCGTCATGGGCGCGCGCTTCGTCAAGGTCACCGGCAAGCTGCAGTCGGAATCCGACGTCATCCACATCGTCGCCGAGAAGATCGAGGATTTGACGCCGTGGCTGACGGTGCTGCTGGAAGAGATGACGCCGGCTGCCCGGCCCGACATTGCCACCCTCTCGGACAAAGCTGAAAGGGTCATGCCCAAGGGGCGGAATTTTCAGTAGGCAAGTGCAGGGCGGTCGGGAGCCCATGACATTAATGCCGGCAAGGGCAGAGGGGGGCGCAAGGATCGCCAACAGAATGGCTTCTTAGGCTGAGGTCCGTTTGAACCACCCCTGGCCCTTCAGCCCGGCCCACCCAATCGCGGCGGCGACAGCACGTCTTCCGCCGAAATAGTCCGCGCCTCCGAGGGCAGCATGATCGGGATGCCGTCGCGCACGGGATAAGCGAGCTTGGCAAGCCGCGAGATCAACTCGCCGCGCACCGGGTCCCAGGCCAGCGGCCCCTTGGTCAGCGGGCAGGCCAGCAGCTCCAGCAATTTTGGATCGACATTGACCGACTTGCCGTCACGCCCATCCGCAGCCATTGGATCCCCCTTCAGCCATCGGCTCAGCCCTTATTGCAGGCTGGAGCCAAAGTCCTCATTCTCGCGCGCCAGCGCCATTTCGGTGATGGCGATCAGCGTCTCCGCGCGGGCTTTCAGGTCGGGCGCCTCCAGCAGCGCCTGTTTCTCGGCCGGTCCGTAGGGCGCCATCATCGACAGCGCATTGACCAGCATGGTGTTCTCGGCGCGGCTGACGCTTTCCCAATCGGCTTCGAGATCGTTGGCCTGCAGATAGGCGCGAAACGCTTTCAACAGCGCCGGCCGGTCGACCTCGCTTGCCGCCTGGTCTTCGGCAAGATCGGTGAGGAACGGCGCCAGCTTGCATTGCCGGAAAGGCGTCTTCACCGGCAATTCGCTGGTGATGCGGAAACGGCAGACGCCCTGCAGCGAAACCAGATAGCGGCCGTCGCCGCTCTCGGCCATCGAGATGATGCGCCCGGCGCAGCCGACATTGCACAGTTCCGGCTCGCCGTCGGCGCGCAACGCGCCATTGAGGCTGGGCTGGACGATGCCGATCAGCCGCGCGCCGGCGATCGCCTCATCCACCATCTGCAGATAGCGCGGCTCGAAGATGTTGAGCGGCATGCGCCCGCCCGGCAGCAGCAGCGCGCCGGCAAGCGGAAACACCGGAATGGTTGCCGGCAGATCCTTGCCGACCCGGTAAAATGCGTTTCCGACCTGCACCTTCACTCCTCCGACCCGCTTCGGGCGCGATGTTATCGGCCTAATCTGGCGCGGCGGCCGCCGACCGCAAGGCCCGACAGCCACGCCCCGGCAATTTGGCCGGCAAACGGCTCAGGAAAACAGCAGCGACGACAATTTGCGCCGTGCCGCCAGCGTCGCCTCGTCGGTCATGCCCCAGGCCTCGAACAGTTTCAGCAACTGCGCCCTGGCGCCGTCCTCGTTCCACGTCCGGTCGGCTTTTATAATCGCCAGAAGATTGTCGGCCGCCGCATGGCGCTCGCCCTTGGCGTTCTGGATCATGGCGAGGTCGAAACGCGCCTGGTGGTCGCCGGGATTGGCGGCCAGTCGCTGCTCGAATTCAGCTGGATTGCCAAGTGCTGCCGCTTCCGCAGCCAGCGTCATCTTGGCACGCAGCGCGGCAAGTGCCGGCGCATTCTTCTTGGCCTCCGGCGCCGTTGCCAGCAGCGCCTCGGCGCCGTCGCTGTCGCCGGCCTCGAACAGAAGCTCGCCCAGCCCGGCAATCGCCTCGATCGTCTCCGGCGCCTGCGCCAGGATGGCGTCGTAAATGTCGGCTGCGGTCTGCGCATCGCCCGCCGCATGCGCTTCCGCCGCCGCGGCCAGTGCTTCGGCGACGGGCGGCGCGCCATTGCCCTTGCCGCCGACCTTGGTGATGAACTCGGCAATCTGGCTCTCGGGGATGGCGCCCATGAAGCCGTCGACAGGCTGGCCGTCCTTGAAGGCGATGACCGCCGGGATCGATTGGATGCCGAGCTGGCCGGCGATCGAGGGATGATCGTCAATGTTCATCTTGACCAGCTTGACCTTGCCGCCGGCGGCCTCGACCGCCTTTTCCAGAAGCGGCGTGAGCTGCTTGCAGGGCCCGCACCACGGCGCCCAGAAATCGACCAGTACCGGCTGTTTGCGCGATTCCTGGATGACGTCGGCGGCGAAAGTGGCGGTCGTGGTGTCCTTGATCAGCTCGCCAGCGGCAGGTGCTGCGCCGGGTGTCGGGCCAAGTGCCGACTTGGCCGGCTCGGCGCCGCCATATTGCACGGACGTGGTGTACTGGCCAGAATTGCCGCCGAATTGGCCGCCAAACGGATTGTTGTTGTCGCTCATGTCGTCGCCCTTCCGATCGCGCCCAGCGGAGCAGCGCGACGTCCTTAACTAGAGGTCAGTTTTCGCCATCCATGTGGCGATCAAGCCGAGACTTTCAAGATAGCAGCATCATGTCCGGTTGCCTCGACGAATCTGATGAGGTCCGCGGACGCGATTGACGCCGTCGCCTCATTGGTCAGCGGATGCGCGTTGACTGTCGCATGTGCCATCAAATCCTGGTCGAGCACCACCTTGACCCGTCTTTCGGTGTCGTTGATCAGCCCGAACACGGTGACGGCGCCCGGGATGACGCCGAGCAGTTCCATCAGCATCTCCGGCTTGCCGAACGACACCCGGCCGGCGGCGCCGATGATCGTGTGGATCTGCTTCAGGTCGACGACCGCCTCCTCGCCGACGCTGACCAGGAAGAAATTGTCCTTCTTGTCCTTGAGAAACAGATTTTTCGTGTGCCCGCCCGGTATCTCGCCGCGCAGCGACTGCGAATCGGCGACCGTATAGAGCGGCGGATGGCGCACGGTCGACACTGGTATGCCGAGATCGGCAAGAAAGGCGAAAAGCTCGGCTTCGGTCTTCGGCATTGGTGGTCTTCCCCTGTATCGGCGCGCGGCAAAGCCGTTTACGGCCAATGATGCCGCCGAGACAAGACCGTCATGCGGGAAGTCGATGAACCACCCGCGTGGCCGACAAGGTTCGGCCAAGCGATTTGGCGCGACCAAAAAGCCCGTCATTTCCCTGTTGCAATCGCCGCGCTCTTCAGCCATATAGGCCCGGCTTGCGGCCAAAGGGCCGTGTGAGCGGGTGTAGCTCAGGGGTAGAGCACAACCTTGCCAAGGTTGGGGTCGAGCGTTCGAATCGCTTCACCCGCTCCAGTTTCCTCTAGGGGAATCAAGCGATGAAGAGGCGCCTTTCGGGGCGCCTTTTGCTTTTTCCAGACCGGCGATGTAAGCGCGTTGCGGGACACTTGTTCTCCCTCAGAACCAGGCGCAGGTAAGACGGCGTGGCGCACAATCCCTCGGGTTCAATTTCGGCGAAAGGCGGCACCGCATCCGAAGCGCTTGCTTGGCTGGCGTTGCGGAACGCCGCGTCCGAATGCGGCTCAGGCTCGCGCTTGGTCGACCCGCAGCCCCTGCGCGCGCTCCCGGCGGGACGCAAGTGGGCGCATGAGATTGCCAAGGTAATCTTCGATGGCCTCATGGCAGGAAGCCTTTCGGTGCCGGGGCAACTGGCTGCCCGGTGGGACAGCTTCGGCAGCGCAACCACCGCGTTGATCATCGAACTCGGCAAGATCTGGGACAATCCCGCAGCAGCTCGCCGCGTCCAGTACCAGCTTGAGCAAATGCTTCTCGAAGCCGACGATCTTGCCGCGCCGCGCAGGCTGGCGCGAACGCTCGGAGTTCGCGTCGACGCTCGCAATCCGACCGCGACCGAACTGCCGGAAGGCATCGATCAGATTTATGCCCATCTGATGCTGGATGGCCGGATCGAGGCTGTAGTGCAGTTCGGTGCACTCGGGACTGTGACGAGCGATCATTGGATTGAATTGATCCTGGATGTAGTGCCTGCTGAGCGGCTTGCGGGAGGATCGCCTGCACCGCAAAAGGGCGCCGGCGCGACCACGTCAAACACGCCTGCAGCCGAGGCATCGTTGACCATGGCGGGAAGCGAGCCCGATCCGGACAGCCACTTCGGCAAACTCGCGCAATTGGCCGCACAGGCGCGCGACCTGGTTCGGTCGAGCGCTGAACCGTCAGAGCCTGTTGCGCCGCGCCGGGCACGGGTCGCGGACAAGCACGACAGGGATCGCACGGCGTTCTGGAACAGCTATTTCGCGACCGAGGATCCGTGGAACTACGGTTCGTCCTATGAGCAGGAAAAATACGAGCGCCAGCTCGAAATCCTGCCTCCCGGTCCCATCGGGCGGGCGCTCGAGTTGGCCTGCGCGGAGGGCCACTTCACGCGGCAGCTGGCGCCTCGCGTCGGCCATTTGACCGCAACCGACATTTCCGCCATAGCCGTCGAGCGAGCCCGCGCCCGATGCAACGATCAGCCGAATGTCGAGTTCGGCGTACTCGATTTCGCTGCCGACACGCTGCCGGGTGAGATGGATCTGATCGTCTGTTCGGAAGTGCTCTACTACTTGGATGACCTCGCCGAGCTACGGCGCATCGCCAGGAAATTCGCCGAGGCGTTGGCGCCTGGCGGCAGCTTCATCAGCGCACACGCATTCGTGTTGCGTGACAATGTCGAAAAGACGGGCTTCGACTGGAACACATTCGGTGCCCAGGCGATCTCCGAGACGCTGGCGGCGACCGAAGGCCTCGTCTTCGAGCAATCGATCCAGACCGAGCTCTACCGCATAGACCGCTTCCGCCGCCTATCGCCGGGCGATGTGGCGACGGACCCGGTGATCGATCATGTGCCGATCCGCGCGCCCATCGAAATCGGCGTCGCGCGAAATATCGTCTGGGGTGGGGCGCGAGCCTTGCGCCGCGACGTCGCACGTAACGAGCAGCGCCAGCATATCCCTGTCCTCATGTATCACGGCGTTGCCGATGAAGGTCCGGCCGCGCTCGCTCGCTTTCGGCTCACGCCCGCCGCATTCGCCAGCCAGATGGGATGGCTGCGCGCCAATGGCTTTCACGCCATTGGCTCCGAGCAGTTGGAGCAGTTCATCACCAACCGTCAGCCTTTCGTCGGCCGCCCGGTGCTCATCACCTTCGATGACGGCTTCCAGAACTTCGCCGACCATGCCTGGCCGATCTTGCGCGCCAACGACCTGACCGCGGAAGTGTTCCTGGTGACGGACCTGGTGGGCGAAAGTGCAAAGTGGGACACCGACATCGGTCCGCCGACGCCGCTTATGGGCGCCGGGACGGTGCGACGCCTCGCTGCCGAAGGCGCCTTCTTCGGCAGCCACATGGCGACGCATCGCGCCATCGATGGTCTGTCGAGCGCTGACCTGGCCGCCGAGCTCCTGCGCTCTCGTCTGTTCATCGAACGCTGGACCGGCCGTCCAACCACGGCGTTCGCGGCACCCTTCTCCGTCACCGACCGACGGCTTGGCCCGCTGGCCAGGGAGTGCGGCTATCGAGTAGGCTTCGGCCGCAGGCACGGGCCGGCGGACCTCGATAGCGATCTCATCGACCTTCCGCGCATCGAGATTCGCGGCGACCGCTCGCTCGATGACTTTGTCGCCACTGTGGAGGCCGTGCTCGGATAAACGCCGAACTGGTCGGTGCGGCAGCGCAAATGGGCATCCGCGTGGGCTGGTGTCAGAGCGCTGCCGGTAGCGCGGCTGCGTGGCCGTGATTTGCGAAAATTCCCTCGTCCCGCCGTCTTCCTGCTATGATGGAGATGAGGAGGCGACCCATGAGCGAGAACCGTAAGCTGGCCGCAATCCTGGCTGCAGATGTGGTCGGATACAGCCGGCTCGCGAGCGCGGACGAAGATCGTACCTTGGCGCGGTTGCGGGCACTGCGCAGCGACCTGATCGATCCGATCATTGCAGTGCACCACGGGCGGGTTATCAAGCGTACCGGAGATGGGGCGCTGGTTGAGTTTCGCAGTGTGGTCGATGCCGTGCGCTGCGCCGTTGAGATTCAAAACGGTATGGTTGAGCGCAATGCCGGCGTACCGCAGGAGCGCCGCATCGAGTTCAGGATAGGCATCCATCTGGGCGACGTGGTCGAAGAGAGCGATGGCGACCTGATGGGTGACGGCGTCAACATCGCCTCGCGTCTGGAGGGCGTTGCGGCGCCCGGCGCCATCTGCCTGTCCGAGGATGCCTATCGCCAGGTCAAGGCCAGGCTTGACCTCTCGGTCAGCGATCTCGGCAGCACACAGCTCAAGAACATCGCCGAGCCGATCCGGGTGTATTCGCTGCAAGTCGGCGCCGGGGCCAAGGTGGCCGCGACCTCGCAAACCCCGACGAGCCCTCCGGCTGCGGCAGCGCCGCCGAAACTGTCGATCGCCGTGCTGCCGTTCGCCAATATGAGCGGTGATGCCGAACAGGACTACTTCGCCGACGGCATCTCCGAAGACATCATCACGGCGCTGTCCAAACTGTCACAGCTCTTCGTCATCGCTCGCAATTCGTCCTTCATCTTCAAGGGCCAGAACGTCCATGTGCAGGATGTCGGCACGAAGCTCGGCGTGCGCTATGTCCTTGAAGGCAGCGTACGCAAGTCGGGGAACAAGGTACGCATCACCGCGCAGCTCATCGATGCAATTTCAGGCGGCCATCTTTGGGCGGAGCGGTTCGATCGCGATCTGACCGACATATTCGCCGTGCAGGATGACGTGACGCAGCACATCGTCGGTGCGCTGGCGCTCAATCTGACCGACGATGACCGTCTGCGGCTGGCGCCCGAACACCAGCGCAATCCGGAGGCGTATGACTGTTTCCTGCGGGGCCGGGAGCTGTGGCACCGGCTGACGAAGGACACGAACGTCGCGGCCCGCGAGCTCTTGCAGCGGGCCATCGAACTGGACCCGAAATTTGCCTCTGCCCACGCTTTCCTAGCCCTCACGCACGGGCTCGATTACCTCAACAGGTGGGGTGCGTCGGACTCGATGGCGCAAGCGGAAGAGGCAGCAACGCGAGCGGTAACGCTGGATGACAGCAATCCCTGGGCGCACTGGGCGCTGGCATCGGCCAAGCTTTACACACGACGGCACGATGAGGCCATCGGCGAGGTCGAGCGCGCGATAGCTCTCAATCCGAACTTCGCCGAAGCGCACGTCGCCCGCGGCGAGGCGCTGTATTATTCGGGTAGACCCGCGGAGGCGCTAGAGAGTTTCGCCCGGGGAAAGACCTTGAATCCATACTTTCCGGATGTGCTTCTGCACTTCCAGGCTTTGGCATCGTTTCAACTGGGAAGGTACGAAGAGGCCGTCGACCTCTTGCTGCAACGGCTGGCTCGCAACGCTGTCACCGACGTCTCGCGTGCGCTTCTGGCCGCATGCTACGGCCATCTGGGCCGTTTGGAGGAGGCCCATACGGCATGGCAGGACCTGCTTCGCGTCAATCCCGCCTATTCGCTGGAACACCGTCGCAAGGTCTTGCCTTACAAGAACCCTGCCGATTTCGAACTGATGGTAGAGGGGCTCCGCAAGGCCGGCGTGGTGCAATGACGGGCTAAAGCCCGGCCGGATCAGAGGCCCGAGGCCCGGCCGATCTTGCGCCATCGGGCGTTTTCGCGAACCGGTTTCAGGTCATCGGTCGTCTCGGCAAATGTCCGCAACCGGTATTGCCGCAGCAGGTCCGGGAACAGCGCCCCTTCCGGCAGTCCGGCAAGCTGCTCGCGGACCGAGATCTTTTCATCGATGACCCGCATGCCCCAGGCATTTTCCCGAACCTGCAGCTCGGCGGCCAGATCGCGCTCTTCTGGCGCGTTTTCATCAAGCGCAGCCAGCAGGATCGAGTGGAAAAGCGCGACATAGCCAATCTGTCTCAGGCCGCCCACAACCCGCACGCGCGGCAATATGGCAAGGGCAAGGAACATCAGGAACAAGTCCGGCAAAAGCAGGCCGTCCAGCAGTGCCTGCTGGAGATGCGGCCGCTCGAACGGGATGGAAAGACCATGCGGCCTGTCAGGCTCGATCAGCCGCCCGTTCTCGAGGACGAGCTTGCGCACGCGCTGCTCGCGGATGCCCCAGAAATAGTCCGTGGCATTGGGCAGGAACCTGCCAAATGGGCCCGATGCGGCTTCTTGCAAGGCATGGTCGAGACGCCGGCGCCTTGCGGGCTCGAGGAGCAGCCTGGAAAGAAGGCTGCCTTCATCTTCCAGATGCCGCGACACGACAGTCGCGGCCAGCCTATCATCGATGAAAACCGGCCGAGCCATGCCGGAACGATCCCAATCGGCGACCAGATCCTCGTTGAGTTCTGTCAGCGCATCGGCGGCGGTTGCAAACACCTTGTCCTGGCTGGCAAGCAGCGTGCCCAGCCAGCTTCTGGCATCCGTCTCATTGCCCACCGTTTCGAGCGCGCGCCCGTTGAGGGCGACGGGACCGGCCGCGCAGGCGCTTTTGCGGCACAGTTTGTGGCGCCCCATGCCAAACAAATTGACCTTGTCGTCGCCGACATCGAGCCATCCCGGCCCCTCCCGGCCGGTTGTCTCCATGGTCATGGTCGTTCCCATGAAGCCGAAAAAAGCCGACAGCCTGTTTTCGACCGCGCCGAGCCAGGCAAGCAGCAGGGCATCGAAGGTGATGCGATCCATCAGAAGCAGGCAGTGCAGGCCGGACTGGATAACCGGTCTGTGGTCGAATTCGTTGAGGGCCTTGCCGATCGCTTCAGGCTGCATGATCGCACCGAGGCGCTGCTGCAGGACGTCGCGCAGGATCGAGCGGGCAGCGATCGACGGGGCCGATCCAGGCCTTGCCACCGGCCGCCACAGATGGCGGGCATAATCGGAAACCGGTGCATTCCAGTTCTGCTCGATGTCACGCACGACCTCCGGGCAGAGCAGCGACAGCACGGCCAAAATGTCCACCGGAGGGGCAAGGGCAGGGACGGTGGTCATCAGAACCGCAGCCGGGCCATGCTCAGGAGGTCGTGGTACTGCCCGTCTGTAAAACCGGCCTTCACATGCCGGCCTTCGACCTCGAAGCCATGGCTTGTGTAGAGACGGATGGCCGGTTCGTTGTCGGCATAGACGCTCAATTCGACCCGCTTCAGGGCGCGCCAATTGTCGGCCACGTCGAGCAGCGCGCCAAGGATGGCAGAGCCGATGCCTCTGCCGACAAAGCCATCGTCGAGGCCGATATTGATCTCGCCGATATGCGAGCGGCGCGGCGAACCCTGCGCGACCAGGCTGCCGTGGCCGACAACCTTGCCGTCCAACTCGGCAACGATCCAGGTGGTTTCCGGGCCGGACTTGGCGATGCGCCGCTCCACCTGCTCCACCATCTCGAACGGCATCCTGAGCGTGCCCCAGCGGAAGCCCGGCATATTGAAGATAGCGCAAAGCGCCTCGGCATCGCTTGGCCGGACGGCCCGGAGCTGCGGCTGGATTTTCTCTAGGGGTGGCGTGCTGGTCATGGCTTTTCCGGCTACAGCAATTCCAGGAAAAGTGTGAGCGGTTTTCCGTCCGGAATTGCGTCAGAACAAAGGACAGAGGCAATATGCCCGGAACGATGCACCGGACGTCACCTGAAAATCCAGCCGTCTCTGCGACCTATGCCGATTGCGCGGCAAAATGCCGGGGGGCGGCGTAGAGTTTGAGGATACCGCTGACGCCGATCCAGCCGAAAAGGGCGAGCCAGCACAATGTCCCGGCCGCCGTCCAGTCGATCCGGTGCACGGCGGCGTCGGTGATGACGAGGCCAAGGACGGCAAGCAGGCCAACCAGAAACTGCGCCAGGCCGAGCACCAGCAATTCCTCACGCGGCGCACTTCTCCAGACGAGATAGGTGCCGCCTGCACCCGCGAGGAAGATGGCGCTGTAGACCTGGGCGTGAAAAGCATCGATCGGCCATGGCCAGAAGCCACCGAATGTCAGGGGAAACAGCAACAGGCCGACGCCGTAGGCCCCGAGGATCGTCATTTCCACCGGTAGGTAGGCGCGCCATGCGGGGTTCAAGATCACGCCTTTTGCAGAAGGGCGGGCCCTTGCCCGCCACAGGAACAGCCCGGATACCGCGGCTGACGCAAGATAGACCAGAAACCAGAGCCAGGGGGCTTTGCGCTCGAAGTTGAAATAACCGAGATTGATGAACGAAGCCGCCGACACGATGACGGTGAAGATGAAGGCCATGACCAGCACGAGCCTGCCGGGCGACCAGCGATTCCAGACCAGCAGCGCCGCCATCACTGCCATTTCGGCGGTGTAGAAGCCGCCGAGGAAGCGGGCATTGAACGGCGTGACGGCCCAGGGCCAGCGCGGCTTGACCAGCGCAGGCGCGAAAAACAGGCCGGCCCCGACGATCAGGACGATGATGACCCCCGCCGAGAAAAGGCGCAGGGCCGCCGGAAATGGCGGGTTGTCGCGTGTCGGCATGGAGAAAACCCCAGAGATGAATGCCCCATGGGCTATCATAGTTTGGAATTCAACAAATGGAAATTGACCTGTCACCAGGCTTGTCCATTCGAATGGCCGTCCGGTCCGTTTAGCAGTATGATGGAGCGTTCGGGTCGAAGATCGGTCCGGCCAACACGCCTAGAGCCGGATGATTTCAGGTCTGTCCGACCTGAAATCTGAATCCGCCTCTGAATCAGGAAGAGCATGATGTCGTCCGAAAACCGCTTCACACCTTTCGGCATCATGCTCTAGCGGCGCAATTTCCGGAGCCTGCACGATGACCGAAGCTCAGGATCTGTTCTCGCTTCTGCGGCAATCGACCGATGTCGATCCGCAGGCAATCGACGCAATCCGGCAAACCATCGCCGAGGGCAAGGACCGCGAACTTTGCCGCATCAATGCGCTGGCCTTCGCCAGCAAGCATGGCCTCGACGAGGAACGCACCATAAGCGCCTTTCTCCATGCAGCGCGGGTGGGCATCTTCGACATTTCCTGGAATGTTCTGTGCCCCGGCTGTGGCGGCGTGCTCGACACCAACGCCACGCTGAAAACCATGCAGAAGGACGAATACACCTGCGCGCTGTGCTCCCAGGGCTATTCGCCGACCCTCGACGAGATGGTCGAGGTGACATTCACCGTCAGTCCCCGCGTGCGCAGGATTGCCGCCCACAATCCACACGAACTGCCGTTGGTGGAATATTACCGCCAGATCTACTGGGCGTCCGGGGCCGATCTGCCGGACGAGGATCTGGCGGAAAAGATGGAAGCGTTCTCGCTGGAAGATATCGAGCTTGCGCCCGGTGAAAAGGCGGTTCTGCACATCCAGCTTCCGCCCCAATTCATCATCATCTTCGAGCCGGTCACGCATTCGGCCCAGTTCATCGACGCGAAGGGCGAACCGGCAAAAGAGCGGCGAAACCTCTCTCTGGCCTTCGACCGCGACCATGTCCAGAGCCAGACGCTGGAGATGCAACCCGGCCCATTGCGCATTTCGCTGGAAAACAGGACCGACACGCGCGTGCTGCCGACGGTCTTCATCGCCTGCCCGGTATTGCATGATTTCCTGGGCAAGCGCCGGCCCTTCGTGACCGCCAAGCGCCTGCTCACCAACCAGACGTTCCGGGATCTCTATCGCACGGATACGCTCGATATCAACCAGCGCCTGAAGATCACCAGCCTGACCTTCCTGTTCACCGATCTGCGCGGATCGACCGAGCTTTACGAGCGGGTGGGCGATCTTTCAGCCTTCGATCTCGTGCGCGAGCATTTCCAGGTTCTGCACGAGATCGTCGCGGCGGAGGCAGGCGCGGTTGTGAAGACGATCGGCGATGCGGTGATGGCGACCTTCGCGACGCCTGACCGTGCGATTGCCGCGGCGCTGCGGATGCGCGACGCCATGCGGGCGCTCAATGACAAAAGCGGGCGCGAGGACCTTCTGCTCAAGATCGGTGTTCATGCCGGCCCCTGCATAGCCGTGTCCATGAACGAGCGGCAGGATTATTTCGGCCAGACGGTCAACATTGCTTCGCGGGTCCAGAACCTCGCCAACGCACAGGCGATCTTCGCCACGCGTGCGGTGGTCGACGATAATCTCACCGCCGATCTGTTGCACAGGAACGCGCTGACGCCCGTGCCGCACGAGGTCTCGCTGCGCGGCATCGAGCGGGAGATTGCGGTTTATACGATCCCCTGAAGAGTTCTCTACCGCTCACACGCGCTTGCAGAGGAAATAACGGTCGGCGGGCTCCGAAGTGGGCGCCGGGAGGTGTTGCAGCAGCGGGTGATCGAGCGGCGTGCCACTGACCGCGAAGCCGCCGACGCGAAGCAGGCTCGCAATCAGATCGGGAAGCCAGGTAGCGGTCACTGCATCGCGATCGTCATAGCCGGTGCCAATGTCGGCATGAACAAGGGCGGCTTCGATGCCAATGAACTTGCGGCCCGTCTCGCGTATTTCGCCGAGCACTAGGTTTTCAGCTTCGGGAATTGAGCTAGTGTGCGCGCCAACTTCGCGGTCGAACACCACGATCCGGCGCCCGGGCAGAAGCTCGCGCAGATGGTGGAATGTCCGGCCATTGCCGAGGCCGAGCTCAAGCACAAGCCCCTCCATCTTCGCCACCTCGGGGCAGATTCGATTGAGAATGTCGCGCTGCGCGGTCATCCTGCTGATGAAATTATCGAGGCGACTCATATGCGATTGTGTGTCCTGAACCAGCAGCCCCGATCGAGGCTTGCTGCATATAAAGGCGAACGACGAACCCTGCAATAACGCAACCGGCCGCCGACAAGCGTCATACCGGGTGGAGTGTTCGGCAGGCCGCGCGGTGGAACAGCGATATCACTTGTAGGGGTCTGCGGCGTCCCGCAAGCCGTCGCCGAGGAAGTTGAACGCCATGATGACGAGGATGACCGGCAGCATCGGCAAAAGCAGCCATGGATAGAACGCGATCACGCTGACGCTGCGCGCCTCGGTGAGCAGGATGCCCCAGCTGGTTATCGGCGCCCTCAGGCCGAGCCCGAGGAAGCTCAGCGCCGTTTCGCCCAGGATCATGCCAGGGATGGAGAGCGTCGCCGTCGCGATCAGATGCGACATGAAGCCGGGAATGAGATGCCGCCTGATGATGCGGCTGCTCCCGGCGCCCATCAACTGCGCGGCCAGAACGTAATCCTCCTCGCGCAAGGCCAGAAGCTTTGAACGCACGGCCCGCGCCAGTCCGGTCCAGTCGAGCAGCCCGAGGATGACGGTGATGCCGAAATAGATCAGGATCGGACTCCAGGTTATCGGCATGATCGCCGCCAGGGCCAGCCATAGCGGAATGCTGGGAATCGATTGCAGGACTTCGATTATCCGTTGGACGATCAGGTCGAAGATACCGCCGTGATAGCCGGCCAGCCCGCCGATGACGATGCCGAGCAGGAAGCTGAAACTGATGCCGACGAGGCCGATAGTCAGTGAAATGCGTGCGCCATAGATCATGCGCGAGAGCACGTCGCGCCCCAGCCTGTCGGTGCCGGCCAGAAACAGCTGCCCGTTTTCGGCAGGACAGACAAAATGCCTGTCACCTTCGATCAGGCCCCAGAACCGATAAGTGTCGCCCTGGCAGAAGAAACGGAGCCGCTGAACGTCGTCGTGGTTCTCGATGTAGTTCCGCTTGAGCGTGTCCATATCCAGCGTCATCTGGCGGCCATAGACGAACGGCCCGACGAACTCGCCATTGTGGAACAGGTGCACGTGCTGCGGCGGCGCATAGATGTAGTCCATGTTGCGCGAGTGCAGATTGTAGGGCGCCAGAAACTCGCAGATCAGTATCCCTAAATACAGCACTGCCAGGAATATGCCGGATATAAGCGCAAGCCGGTGTTTGCGGAATTTCCACCACATCAGCCGCAACTGCGATGCCTGAAAGACCTTCGATTGCTCCGGCGTCATCGCCTCGACCGACTGCAGATCGAAGGGCGCGCTGCAAATGTAGTGTTGCAGTGGAGCACCCGGAGCGGGCAGCGGCGAGTCCTGCTTCATTTGGTGCTGCCACCCTGCAAACGAATTCGTGGATCAAGCAGCGCCAGCGCCAGGTCGGAAATCAGCACGCCGATAACCGTCAGGAAGGCGAGGAACATCAGGAATGACCCTGCCAGATACATATCCTGGCTTTGCAGCGCCTTGATCAGCATCGGCCCGGTCGTTTCCAAAGACAGAACGATAGCCGTGATCTCAGCGCCGGAGATGATGGCCGGCAGGATCGAGCCGATGTCGGAAATGAAGAAGTTGAGCGCCATGCGCAGCGGATATTTGACCAGCGCCTTGAACGGATGAAGGCCCTTGGCGCGCGCCGTCACGACATATTGCTTGTGCAGTTCGTCGAGCAGATTGGCGCGCAGCCGCCGGATCATGCTCGCCGTGCCGCCGGTGCCGATGATCAGGACCGGGATCCAGAGATGGGCGAGGATCGACTTCGCCTTGGCCCAGCTCATCGGCTCGCCGAGATATTGCTGGTCCATGAGATGGCCGATGGAGGTGCCGAACCAGATGTTGGCGAAATACATCAGGATCAGCGCCAGCATGAAATTCGGAACGGCAAGGCCGAGAAGGCCGAAGAAAGTCAGGCCGTAGTCGCCCCAGCTGTATTGATGCGTGGCGGAGTACATGCCGATCGGAAAGGCGATGAGCCAGGTGAAGATGATCGTGACGAAGGAAACCAGCACGGTCAGCCACATTCGGTCGCCGACGACGTCGCGAACCGGCAGCTCATATTCGAAGGAATAGCCGAAATCGCCGTGCAGCATCCCGCCCACCCAGTAGAAGTAGCGAATGACCGGCGGCTGGTCGAAACCATATTCCTTGCGCATCATCTGGATGCGGTCGGAATCCACCGCTTCGCCCTGGGCCCGAAGCTCGGCGACATAGCTGTCGAAATAATCGCCCGGTGGAAGTTCGATGATGGTGAACACCAGCGCCGATATGACCAGCAGCGTTGGAACCATCACGGCGATGCGCCAGACAAGATATCGAAGCACGCTCAGGAGCCTCCAAGCCAGAATGTGTCCAGCAAATAGACACCGAAATAGGAGGTCGGGTCGTAGCCGTAGAGTGCTTTGTCAGGCAGGTTGCGCAGCCGCGAGGATACCAGAATCGGCTGAAGTGTTTCGTTCACCGTACCGATAGAGAACACCTGATCGGTGTAGATCGACAGCATCGAGTTCCAGATTTCGGCGCGCTCGCTGGATTCGGTCGACCCGTTCCAGCGCTTGAGCAAGGCCATCAACTCGACCACTTCAGGAACATCGGGCGCCTCACCCATCTTGCCATGCGACAGATAGTAAGCGCCCCAGAGCGGCCATTGCAGCTGGTCGTCGATGGTGGGGGCCAGCTGGTATGGATTCATGTCGGCGGTCGGCACGCCATTGTCGATGCCCGACGACATCGACATCAGGATCTGGCCGCCAAGCGCGCGGCTGCGGAAGATGTCGCGCTGCGAAGTCCGGATGAACAAAGCGATGCCTATCTTGCGCCAGTGATCGGTGATGAGTTCGAGCGCATCGGTTTCCAGCGTGCTTTCGCCGGCCGTTTCCACGATGATCTGCGCCGGGCGTCCATCGGGAAGTAGCCGCAGGCCGTCGTCGTCACGGGCCTGAAGCCCGACCTCGTCAAGCAGTGCATTGGCCTGGTCGGGATCGTGGGCGACCCAGGCTTTCGCGAATTCCGGCCGGTAGAGCGGGCTCTCCGGCAAGACCGTATCGGCGCTTTCCTGCGCCAATCCGTAGAAGACGGCCATGTTGATCTCGCGCCGGTCCACAGCGAGCGAAAGTGCGCGGCGCACGCGCACGTCACGCAAAAGGCCACGCCACACCGGGTCGGCACAATTCAGATTGGGCATGAGCGCCAGCCGCGAACCCTGTGTGCGTTTCCACAGATGCATCTTCACCGGGTAGCGCTTCTCCGCGTCCTTCAGGAAGGAGTAATCGCTGAAGTCGATTCCCATGCATTGCAGGTCGCTCTCGCCCGCACCGGTCTTGGCGGAGATGATCGCCGACGAGCTGACATTCATGATGATCCGGTCGACATAGGGCAGTTGCCGGCCGTTCTCGTCTGTTCGATGAAAGAACGGGTTGCGCTCGAAGATGAACTGCTCGGCCGGCGGCTTGGTCCGGTTCTGCCAGGGGTCGAGTGTCGGCAGATCCGGGTTCTCCGGGCGATACTGCCGCGACATGCGGATGTGCAGCAGCGTCCATTTTGCGGTCCGGTTCTCCTTCATCAGGCCGGCGAGCCGGAATGGATCCTGATATTTCTTGTGGAACTGCTTGAGATAGGCGGCTGGCAAAACAAGCGGTGTCGGCGAAGCAGCGGCAAGTTTGGGCAGGAAGTCGGGATTGGGCGCGTCCCAACTGTAGCGGACCGTCAACGGATCGACGATCTCGAAACGTGGCGGCTTGCCGTCCGCCAGCAGGGCAGGGGCGAGCCCCCCTTGCGAAAGCTCATCGTTCAGCCAGACATCTTCCCAGCAATAACGAAAATCCTCCGGCGTCAGCAGGCTGCCGTCTGACCATTTATGGCCTTCACGAATCTTGAACGTGAAGACGCGATCATCCTTTACGTCGAAACTTTCGAGAATGTCGGCCTGAAAGTTAAGCTTTTCGTCATAGCCGACCAGCCGGGAATACCCGTAGATCGTCATCATCCGGATATCTTTCTGGCTGCCGATGATCGTACGCAGCGTGCCGCCATACTGGCCGGGCTGCCGGCCCATCGCCGCGAGGTTCAACGCGCGCGGGCTCTTGGGCAGGCGCTCCGCGAGTGGCGGCAGAGCCCTGGCTTTCAGCTGCGGCTGAAGAAAATCCGGCTCCAGATCGCCGGCGCGCGCCGTGCCCGGCAGAAATGCCGAAGCCATGAGACCAAGGACAATGCGGCGGCTGATCAATGGCGTAACTCGCTGACATCGGCCGAACGTCGGGCCAGCACGAGATGGCCGCCGCCGAGATCGAGCGGCGACAGCATATCCTCTTCGCCCTCGTCGCGGAATTGCGGGCCCCATGCGCTGGTGTCGGAAGCGCCGCCGAGCTTCAGCGTCTTGAAATCCATGGGCCGGTCGAGATCGGGGAAAGGGACTGCGGCGAGCAGTGAGCGCGTGTAGGGGTGGATCGGTTTCCTGAGCAGAATTTCGCGCGGCGCAAGCTCGACGATACGCCCGCCGCACATCACAGCGATGCGGTCCGCCATGTAGTCCACCACCGCCAGATTGTGGGATATGAACAGGTAGGTCAGGCCCAGTTCCTTCTGCAGGTCCTTCAGAAGGTTCAGGATCTGCGCCTGCACGGAGACATCGAGCGCCGAAACCGGCTCGTCGCAGATCAGCAGTTCAGGCCCCAGCGCCAACGCGCGCGCGATGCCGATACGCTGACGCTGCCCGCCGGAGAAGCTGTGGGGATAACGCTGGATGAAGCGCGGATCGAGCCCGATTGCCTGCATCAGGCTCTTGACCGTGGCTAGCCGGGACGCGGCATTGCCACGTTGATGGATTTCCAGGGGCTCGCTCAAGATGTTTTCCACCGTCATGCGAGGCGAAAGCGACGAAACCGGATCCTGGAAGACCATCTGGAGTTTCGCGCGCAGCAAGCGCAGAGCGTCTCCCTCGGCTTCCAGGACGTCGATCGGTCCGTCGCGGCCGTTGAAGATCACGGAGCCGCCGGTAGGGGTGACGGCCCGCATCAGGATCTTGCTGACGGTGGTTTTGCCGCAGCCGCTTTCGCCAACCAGGCCCAGGCACTCACCTCGCCTGATGTCGAAGCTGACGCCGTCCACGGCGCGAACTGAGGTCTGATGGCTCCCGCCGAACCATCCGGAGTTGCGGATGGTGTAGACCTTTTTCAGATCCCTGACCGACAGCAGAATGTCGTCCGGCCCCTTCGCTTCCGGCGCCGTCTGCTTGCCCAGCAGGGTCCCGACATTCACCGGCACCTCGCGGAGCGCCTTCAGCCTTTCGCCAGGTTTCAGGTCGAAATGCGGGACGGCTGCCATCAGGCCCTTCAGGTAAGGGTGGCCTGGCCGGCGGAATATTGCCTCCACAGGGCCCGCTTCCATGATCTCGCCATGGTACATGACCACCACCTCGTCGGCGACATTGGCAACCACGCCGAGGTCGTGTGTGATCAGCAGCATTGCCATGTTGAGCTTGGTCTGGAGTCCACGAAGCAATTGCAGGATTTGCGCCTGGATGGTGACGTCCAACGCCGTCGTCGGCTCATCGGCGATCAACAGAGCGGGCCGGCAGATAAGCGCCATGGCGATCATAGCGCGTTGCCGCAATCCTCCCGAAAGTTCGAACGGATACATGTCGTAGGCGCGCTTGGGATTGGGAAACCCGACGAGGCCGAGCATTTCCTCGGTCCGTGCCTTGCGCTCCGTCCGGTCCATGTGCGTATGAATCTGCAGGGATTCGCTGACCTGGTTGCCGATCGTGTGCAGCGGCGACAGCGATGTCATCGGCTCCTGAAAGATCTTGCCGATGCGGCTGCCTCTCAACGCCCGGATTTCGGGTCCGTCTCGCGGCATCTGCAGGATATCCTGCGTCGTGCCGGGCTTTTTGGGATCGGAAAACAGGATACGGCCGCGAACATGGGCCGTGTTCGGCAAAATGCCCATCACGGCCTGGCTGAGAACCGATTTTCCGGAACCGGACTCACCGACAAGCGCGGTGACCTTGCCGGGCAGGACGCGAAGATTTGCCCGCCTGACGGCATGCAACGGTCCCCCGACAATGGCAAAAGAGATGCCAACATCCTCGATCCGCAGCAGATCAACGCCTGCATCCATTCCCACACCAGCCCCAATCTGGCGCCTCCCGACCGGCCCCAAAAAGCAAGACTAGCGCATTGTCAGCGCAGAGCAACTTGGATTCGAAACGAATTCCCCGGCGACCGGCGGCCGGACAGCATACCAGGGCGTCCAGATCGGATGGTGGTGACTACTGGAGCTTCCTCCGGTCGCCCGCCGACAGCCGCGCGGCATCGCGATGAAGTAGCATGACCTGCTCGGCGTCCGATATCCGATCGTGAAACGGCTGCAGCGCAGCGTCTTCATCGAGTGCGAGAGCACCCGACAGATCGGGTGAAAGCACCGTCAGCTTCTGCTTGCTGCCCGCCAGTTCCTCCTCGCCGAGCGTCAGCCAGCTGTTGGCCCCGCAATAGCCGGCGAAGTCCTTGCTGGCGAGAACGCTGTGCGGATATTTCTTAGTCAGGGTCTGGAGACGCTGGACCTCGTTTACAGCCGAGCCGAAGACGGAGAATGTGAGTCGGTCGGTAAGCCCGACATTGCCGAACATCACATTGCCGACATGCAGGCCGATACCAAATTTTATGTCGCCCAGTCCTTGCTCTTTTCTGCGCAGATTGAGCTCCATCATGCGCATGCTGGCCTTGTGCGCAGCCGCAAGAGCAGCCTGGCAGGCGATCTCTGACTGCGCGCGGTGCCTTTCGCAGGGGTAGACGGCAATGAATCCATCCCCCAGGAAACTCATGATCTGCCCGCCTTTGCGATTGAAAGGTGCTGCGATGGCATCGAAAAACTGGTTCAGCGTATCGATATAGACTTCGCGGCCGGAGGTTTCGGCGAGCCTTGTCGACCCGCGCATATCGCCCATCACCAGCGCGGCCCGGATTGTATCGCCCTCGCCGCGCTTGATCTGGCCGTCCAGCACGCGCCTGCCGGCGTCACCGCCGAGATACGTGGTCATCATGTTGTCGGCGAGCTTGGTGAGCACCGCCATCTTGCTTGCTATAGCGAGATGGTTCTGGATCCGCAGCAGCGCCGAAATCATGCTGTCGCTGAAGCCTGAAGCACTGTCGGTGGACCAGGACCCCAACATGCCCTGACTTGTATCGCCGTTGAAGGGATGGACGAAAGCCATGTAATCGGTGACGCCCATAAGCCTGAGCTCATCGAAAACAGGAAACTCCGACCGCACCGACGGGTCGAGCCGGCGCCGCAGATGGTCGAGCTTGTTGCTGAGCAGATGGTAGTATGGGCTGGTCAGGAATCTGTCGGAATGGACGCCGTTCTCACTCCGGAAGCCTTCCACTTCCAGGCCTTGGCCGCGAATCCAGGTGAAACCGAGCGCGTCATAAAGCGGATGCAGCATCGAAAAGCTCAAATGCACCCGCTTCAGCGGCAGGCCGGCAGCAGCCAGCCGTTCACAAAAACCCTTGACCAATGTTTCCAGGTCGTCGCCCGCCAGCGCCGATTGGGTCAGCCAATCGGCAACCTTATCCATGAGAATGTTGGAAATTTCTGCTTGCGCTGTGCTCATGCTATCTCGAAACCCGTCGAAGACGAGCCATCTCCTTTGATCCGCAAAATTCTCGAAGTCAATGAAGCCGGCTTCGGGGGCAGAAGCCGGCGAAGAATATCCCGAATGACTGTCCTTGCAGGAAGCAAGCAGACGTCGACCGCACAAATCACCTGCAACACTATGTGGCGAGGCTGCCGGCGAAGTGCAATCCCGATCCTGACATCGCGCAAATAATTGGTCGGCTCAGGCACCGTTGGGCTCGCCGGGTCCCAAGAACCATGGCCGCGGCGCATTGCGGAAAATCGATTCCCCAAGCCGTCATCAGACCGGCGCCTTCGCCTTCAGGCTTGCGGCAGCCATTGCATAGCCGCCGGCGGCGCCATCGATGAAGTGAACATGATCGCGCTGCAGCGGCGAGATGACGAGGCATGTCATCAAGGCCGACTTCTGGCGGTGCAGGCCATAGTTGCAGATGCCGGCCTCTTCCGCTTGTTTCAGCCGGTTCTCGATCCGCTGCAACACATCCGCGTCGACGTCGATGGTCATCTTTAAGCCGTCGTCGAACTTGCGGAAATCCGAATTGCTGGCCACCTCGCGCTTGTAGACCTTCGGATCGAAACCGCCGATCGTCCAGCCCAATTTGTCGGTGACGGCCGTAAGCGTCATCAGGAAGATCACCCACAGCTTGGCCAGCCACCGCCGCCCCGGCGGCGCCGTGGCCCGTGCCTCGACATCGAGACCGGCGGGCAAGAGACTATAGGCCGGACCGTCCACCGGCACCGGGTGGCCATCGCGCTCCTGCCTGCCGGCAAGGGTGATGATGTCGGAAGCCAGAAACTGGAAACCACGCAAGTCGCGCGATGCCCCGGGCACGGCTATGATCGAGACAATTTCGCCATGCCGGGCTTCGATCGGGTTCCAGCGGCAGGAGAGGCCGGTCAGATCCGGCCGCGCGCCGGCCGGGGCGGGGTCGACGCGGTAGCGCCCGGCTTTCATTTCGGCTTCCGCCCAACTGCCGCCGCCGCCGGCGAACATGGCATAGAAGGCTGCTTCGGAGGCCTGGAACCTCGCCACGCGAACGTCGAGGCCTTGCGCTCTTATGTCCTTTATCGGCACGATTGCGGCACGCAAGGTCAGGTCCAGTTCGTCCGCCACCCATCTCTGGACAGAAGCCAGCGCGTTACGGGCGATCTCCAGCGCCGAGCCGGGAAACGCCACGAGCGCGCCGTCGCCGCCGAAGACGAAGGGAAGATCTTGCCGGCCCAGTGCATTGAGCAGCGCCGAAATGACGCTGGCGCCGGCCATATTGACGGTTTTGTAGCGCCCGGCCTCGATCGCCTTGGTCGAGCCGACGATGTCGGCGGTGGCCAGCGCCCAGCCATCGGGGAGAGGCCGATAGTTGTCGATATCGGCAACGCTTTCGAACTTTGCGAAGACCGGCAAAGAAGCGACGAACGGGTCGGACGCGACAGCTGTTTCCATAAGCATCAGATAGCACATTCCAGCGCTTGAAGGTGAAGTCGATCATGCCTCGAAATTGACTTGGGCAGGCTTTGCGATGATAGGATCGCGCGATGCGAATTGCCTTCTACGCCCCGCTGAAGTCGCCCAATCATCCCGTTGTCTCCGGCGACCGCCAGATGGCACGGATGCTGGTCCAGGCGCTGCAGCATGGCGGGCATAGCGTCGAACTGGCATCGGAGTTGCGCTTCTATCTACGCCAGCCGGAACCGAAAAGTTTCGATGCGCTCATGATCGAGGCCCGGGACGAAGCCGCGCGACTGACAAGGCTTTGGGACCGTGACGGCAAGCCCGATCTCTGGTTCTCCTATCATCCCTACTACAAGGCGCCCGACCTGATCGGGCCCGAGCTGGCGTTGGCCTTTGCCATCCCCTATGTGACGGCCGAAGCCTCCTATTCCGAACGGCGCAACGCCGGTTCGTGGGCCGATAGCCAGGCATTGGTGGCGCGAGCCATCGAGCAGGCGGCGCTGAACATCTGCTTCACGCAAAGGGATCGCCAGGGGCTGGCGGATGCTGTTCCCCACGCCGCTCTCGGTATGCTTTCACCCTTCATCGACACATCGGCATTCCACGAAATGCCGGTACTGGATTATCCGACGCGCCTCGTGACCGTCGCCATGATGCGCCCGGGCGACAAGGTCTTGAGCTATCGCATGCTGGCGCAGGCGCTCGGGTTGATCGGCCATCTCCCCTGGACGCTGTCGGTCGTCGGGGACGGACCTGCCCGTGACGAGGTAAAGGCGCAATTCGCCGGCTTGCCCGCCGACCGTATCGAATGGCTTGGCGCTATTGAGCCGGTCGCCGTGCCGGATGTCCTCTATCGCGGGGGAATCTACGTCTGGCCGGGTTACGGCGAGGCCTATGGCATTGCCTATCTTGAAGCACAGGCCGCCGGCCTTCCGGTGGTGGCTCAGGACATTGCCGGCGTGCCGGAGGTCGTGCGGCATGGCCAGACCGGGTTTCTCACCCCGCCAGGCGATGTAGCGGCGTTCGCTTCCGCAATTGCAAGGCTTCTGGCCAACAATGACGAAAGAACCGTCATGGCTGCAGAGGCCAGACGTTTCGTTCTCGAAGAACGCTCTCTCGGTGCTGCAAAGGCCCGTCTGGCGGAACTTCTCAAGATGATCCCGTTGTCATGACATCCGACCCGATTTGGCAGCCCCTGGTGGACGAGCTGGCGCACCGGCAACGGGCGGGCCGCAAGGCAGAGTTCTGGCTGCGCGACGATGACGCCGTGGATCCGACGCCGGCGCTCGATCGGTTGCTCGACCTCACCGGTGACTTCGGGGTGCCGGTCACTCTGGCCGTCATTCCGGCCCGGACCGACGGGACGCTTGTCGTCCGGCTTGACGCGGCGCCGCATGCCACGGTCGCCATTCATGGCTGGGCGCACCGAAATCATGCGCCCGAGGGTCAAAAAAAGCAGGAGCTCGGCGCGCATCGGCCACGCGAGGTGGTGCTGGATGAGCTGGCCGGCGGGCTGTCGCGCGTAACAGGCCTGCACGGCGCACGTGCGGTTCCGATGCTGGTGCCGCCCTGGAACCGGATCGACGCCGGCCTGGTACCCGACCTCGGATCGATAGGATTTGCGGCATTGTCGGTGTTCGGGCCGCCAAGGCCGGCTTCCTTGGCGGTCATCAACAGCAATGTCGACATCATGGATTGGCATGGCACGCGCGGCTGCCGCGATCATGGTCTGTTGGTTCAGGCCATCGTCGCGCAATTGCAGCGTGCATTCGACGGCGGCGAACCGGTCGGCCTGCTCACCCACCATCTCGTCCATGATGAATCGGCATGGCTTTTCCTCGAACGGCTGTTCACGATCACCGCGCGGACCGAAGCCTGCGCATGGCTTCCGATCAGCACATTGACCGAACGCAGCGCCGGAAAATAGCTCAGCGCTTTTTGTTCACTGAAGTTGGGAATGTGAGCGTCTGGCCATCCCGCGCCGCAAAAGCGCCGGCAAACCTGTCCTTGGCCAGTTTCTCCATCTCGTCCAGCTCATCGTCGGTGCGTGCCGGATCGTGGTGAAACAGCGCAAGCCCGCGCGCGCCGGCCGCCTCGCAGAGCTTGACGCCCTGTTGCCATGTCGAGTGCCCGTTGCCGCGGTAGCGCTCCATTTCCTCCTCGGTGTAGGTGCAGTCGTAAATGACGAGGTCGGCATCTCTGATCAGGCCGAGCACCGCCTGGTCGAGTTTGCCCGGCTCGTGCTCGGTGTCTGTGATGACCGCCACGACGCGGCCCCCCCATTCGACCCGGTAGCCGATGCAGCCGCCCGGATGGGTAAGACTACCGGTTCGTACAACAACTCCTTCGCGTGGCCGAAGCAGGTCTCCGGATGCGAAATCGCGGCAGTCGAGGCTCGCCTTGCAGACACCGAGTGTCACCGGAAACCATGGCGGCCGAATGAATTCATCGACCATCTGCCGCGTCGTCATGCGTCCAGCCAGATGCCCGGACCAAAGCGTAACTTTGATGCCTCGTTCATAAATAGGCTTGAAAGCCGGCAGCCCGATGATGTGATCGTAATGGCAATGGGTGAAAAACAGGTCGAAATCGGTGACGCCCGCCGCCCGAAGCGTCCTGCCGGCAGGCCGCAAGCCGGAGCCCGCGTCGAACAGAAGCGTATGCTTGCCGCATTGCATCTCGATGCAGATCGTGTTGCCGCCATAGCGAGCAAATTCTGGCCCCGACACCGCAATGCTGCCGCGCACGCCCCAAAACCTGACAAGGAAGAAATCGTCGTCCATGCACCCTTTCGCCCATCGTAGCCAACCAACTGCTGCCAGAGTCGTTCCAGGAAAGGTGTGACACGGTTCCGGAAACTGCATCAAAACAAAGAAACAGAGCGGCTCGCCGCTTCAGTGCAACTGTGAATCGCTCTCGGCCGTTCGTGCGTCGATCAGGTCCGCGGTCGTACTGCTTAGCCTATCGGCAAGAACCCGCAATATCTCGATGGTCATTTCGGGAAACTCCTTCATAAGCCTCAGGAAATGGTCCTTGCGGATTCTCAAGGCCTCCAGCTCACTTGCCGCTTTGACGGTGGCAGTACGGGAGCTGTTGCACAATATGGCAATCTCGCCAACGATCGAATTTGGCAGCAATTCAGCAACTTTGATCGGCCCATTGTCGGAATCGACCAGAATATCCGCGCTGCCCGAAAGGATGACATAGGCGGCGTCTGCCTCGTCGCCCTGCCGGAAAAGAATCTGGCCGGCACTGTAGTTCACGCGATCGGACGTGAACGCGAGCAGCTTGAGCTTTGTCGGCTCGATGCCAGAGAACAAGGGAACGCGTTGCAGCATTCCAACTTCATCCTTGAGCAGCATTGTCGCAAACCTTCCTGAATTCGCGTTTGCCAGACTATGACACAAGTTCCTTGAAGATACCGTTTCCCGCCAAGAGTGTCTCGTGTGTTCCGTCTTCCACCAATTGGCCTGAGTCAAAGACCACAACCCGATCGAACATCGCCGCCATTGCCGGATTCGTCACCACCCACACAATTGCCGGCGAATGGCCGTCGCGTCTGGCTTCGTCGAGCACATTCCGCAACACTTTGTCCTGCACGCGCTGGTCGAGCGCCGACAGCGGCCGATTGAGAATGAGGAAATCGGGACGCTTGAGCAAGGCGCGGGCAACATCGAGCTTCTGTCGCTGTCCGCCGGTCAGCCGCCTGCCGGCGGCGCCGACGTTGAAGTCCAGGCCGACATCCAGAAGCTCGGCATAAAGTCCCAGTTCGTCAAGAATATCATAGACGATGGAGCGAATACGGTCCGGCGCGTCGGGATGGTTGTTGCCGACACGCCCGAACAGGACGTTGTCCATGACGGTGGCCGCGGCGATGTATTTGGCAGGATCAAACCGTTCGACAGCTTTCTCCAGCTCGGCCGGCAGGTTTTCATAGAACTGGTTGCGTGCAGCGATGATCTTGCTCATCAGCTCGTCGGTCAACAGGCCGAAGCGATGCCGGGGCTCGATATAGGCAAAGCTTAAGGTGACCATCATGGCGCGGTCGTTCTCCGAAACCGCATCGTAGGGGCGATTCTTGAGCCGTTGCAGCAAGGTTTCGTAGGCGGGTATCTCCTCGGCGCTCATGAAGGCGAGCTGCTGGAAGAACTGGTGTTCGGGCGGCAGGTCGGCAAACAGCTCGATCGCCTGTTCGGCGATCTCCATGCCCATTTCGTAGAGCGTGCGGTCGAGGCCGGCTTGCTTCAGCACGGAAGCAAAATAGGGATTGGACGCCAGTGCCTTGTGAGCCAGTTCGGGGCCGGCCGCGGCGCCGAAGAGCAGGTTCTGGCCGATCGTCGCTTCCTTGTTGTAGGCGCCCGGTTCAAAAGGAACCACCAGCGCGCTCAGGCCTTCTTCCTCCAACCGGGTTCGCAGCGCCGCACGCAATTCGACGATCCGCTCGGCAAGCTTCGTGTGGCGCTTGAGGTCGGCCGAAGAGCGCAAGCCAAGATCCAGAATGTCGCGCGACAGAAGAACCGCGTCGAGCACCCGGCGCACGGCTTCGAAGAGGTCGTGCGGGCCGGTGGCGCCGGCGGAGGCATAGTTGATCCAGTCGCTGCGGATATCGAGATCCGGATTGCCCGACCGGCGCGCCTCGTCGATATTCCAACGGTGCTGGTCCGCCGCTGCGCCGTCATATGTCACCGATGTCAGCGGCGCATGCTTCAAACCGTAGAGCAAATTGTCGCGCAGGCTTGCCTGGAACAGGAAAACATCCGACGAAGCGTAGGACATGCGCCGGCCGGTCACGGCTTCGGGGAGATCAAGCAAGTCATCGGAGCCCGAAACGATCCTTCCGCTGTCCGGCCAGGTCAGCCGCGCAAAGGCTTCCGCAAGCGCCTCCGCTCCCCCTGTTGCGGTGCTGACCAGAGCCACCGTCTCACCCGGCTTGACCTCGAGCGAGATGCGATTGAGGAGCATTGCGCCGCCATCGTCTGCTATCGACAGGCTGACCGCCGACAGCGGCTTGGTCATCGGATCGGGATCGTCGACCGTCAGTGCTCCGATTTCCGGCGCGATGATATTCTCGACGGTGAACTGTTCGACGACCTGCTGATATTTGACCTGGACATCCTGCCGGTCCTGATCCCAGTCGATCAGTTCCTTCATCGGTCCGGGCAAGTCCTTGTAAGCGCCGATCACGGCCACGAGCTGGCCGACATCCAACCTCCCCTGGATGACCAGATAGCCACCGATCATGTAAAACAGAAAGGGCGTGAGCTGCGCGAGAAAATTGTTGAGGAACTTTACCATGAATTTCCATTGGTAAAGATCGAAGCGGATTTTGAAGATGAGCCCGAGCCGGGCTGCTATGTCGGCGCGCTCGTAGTTCGACGTATCGTGGACGTGAACCGCGCCGATGCCGTCGACGATTTCGCCAACCCGGCCTGAAAGCGCGCGCGCCGTCAACTGCCGCTGGCGCCCGAGCACGAGCAGCCGCCGCCGCATTCGCGGGATAAGCACGATCTGGATCGCCACGATCACGACCGCTATCATTCCGAGCCAGACGTTCTGGACCATGATGAACAGCATGGCCGTCAGCGCCTGGCCGCCGAGCAGCACCGGCTGCAGGAAGGCATCGCCAATGAAGCCGCCCAGCGGCTCCACCTCGTCCTTCACCATGGTCGCCACTTCGGCGGATTTCACCCGCTTGAAGTAAACCGGCGGAAACCGCAGCACACGATCGACCAGATCGAAACGAATACGCCGCAGCATGCGTTCGCCGAGCCGGCCCTTGTAAGTGTTGATGTAGAGCTTGAACAAGCCGTTGATGACGACCAGCAAGAGGAAAACAAGGCTGAGCGCAAGCAGCGTCGACGTGCGGTCGAGCTGAAAACCGGAGAAGAACTGCACCTCGCCGATGAACGGCAGGTTATAGTGCAACCTCATGAATGGCAGGGTCGCGCCCGGTTGCTCGAACCCCTTGCCCTGGATCGGGCCGTTGACGATCAGCTTCGGCAGGTCGAACGACATGAAATACGGGACCATCGAAAGCACGACGATCATCAATATCCAGAGCTGCTGCTTCCTGGTGTGCGTCCAGATATAGCGGGCTAGGCTGGTTTCCATATGCGATTGTCAGTTTGAAGGATGCAGAATGTAAAGGCACCTGCTGGCGAATGGTGTATCGGCCATGTCTTCGCTGCCATCGACCAGTTCGAAGCGGCAGCTGCGCGCCAGACGGATGGGCGCCGATGGTCCGGACAAATTCAATCGGCCTCCTCCGGGCAATGGCGAAACGGCTTGCGGCACAGTCGCGTCCGCAAGTCGAACAGGCAAGAGGCAAGATTGCGTTGTGTCGCCGGAAATCCCAACATAGAAGACGAATATGATGGATGTCACGCAACCACGCAATGCCGGCATGGGTGGGCATGAGCAAGCCCTGGACCTCACGCGGGGAATTGCCGCCTATGTCGACCACCCTCTCGTGGCCGGGCTGGCGCGCGTCATCGCCAAGCATCCGCAGGCCGATATCGCCAATGCCTTCAACCACAAGCAGGTCGCCTGCAAGATGTGGGCGCTCGACAGGCTGTTCGAAAGCTGCGGCGGCCGGTTCGAGCGCATATGGGTTCTGGGTGGATGGTACGGCGTATTGCCGGCGATGCTTTTCAATGACGCCCGCTTCGACATCGGGGCGATCGACAGCATCGACATCGATCCCGAAGTCGGCGCGGTCGCCCGGACACTCAACCGGCAAGCCGGCGAGCGGTTTCAAGCGCTGACGGCAGATATGTACACACTCGACTATGCCGCCGGCGGGCCTGACCTGGTGGTCAATACGAGCTGCGAACACATAGCCGATCTCAGCGCCTGGCTTGCCCTGCTTCCGCGGGGTACGAACGTGCTGCTGCAGTCGAACGATTATTTCAGCGAGCCGACGCACATCAACTGCGTGGCGTCACTTGCAGCCTTCGAAGCCATGGCGGCGCTGCGGCAGATCAGGTTCTCCGGCGAATTGCCGACAAAAAATTATACACGCTTCATGCTGATCGGAGCTGTTTGAAGCGCTCGCACAGGATTTGCGCCGAGCGCCGCGCCCCTTCCAGATCGAGACGATGCGCGGCTGGCGGCGGTCCGGCAAGCGCCTGCTCGATCGCATGCGCCAGACCTTCAGGCGTCAGGTCCTGTTCCGTCAGCACCGTTGCAAGACCGAGCTCTTCGAGCATCAGAGCGCGACGCGTCTGCTCGGTTTCCCCGCCGGCTGCAAATGGAACGAGCAGCGAGCGACACCCCGCGCGCATGACATCGCAGACCGTGTTGTAACCCGCCTGCGAGACCGACAGGCGGGCGCCGGTCAGCAGGCTGGCGAAATCCTCGCGGAACCGGAAGATGGACAGGCGTGGGGAGGCATCGCGTGAAATCGCGTCAAACTCGTCCTTCGGCAGGTTTGGGCCGGTGATCAAACACCATGTCCAGGCGTTATCGGCATTTCGCGCCGCCGCGACGGTGGATCTGACAAGGCTCTTTCCGGCCGCCCCGCCGCCAACCGACACCAGAACGTCGAAGCGCTCTGAGGCCGCTTGCGCCGGCGGCGCGGCAACGAGCCCGGTGTAGGCGACCTCGGCCCTGATCGCCCCAGCCAGCGGAAATGTCTTGTCGATGGTTGCGAAAGCCGGATCGCCATGGACCATGACAAGATCGAAATGCCTGTTGACGAGATCGACCGTTTCTTCGTTTCGGCTCGGCTTCACGCGCTCCTGAAGGATGTCGCGGACGGACGCCGCCAGCAGCGGTCTGGGCGATGTCGCTTCGATGGCCTCGATCAGCGGCAGGAGTTCGAAACGCATCTGCCGGCGTCCAAAGGGAAACGCCTCGATAATGACGATGTCGGGCCTGTAGTCCCGGAAAGCCTGCAGCAGCATCTCTGAGCGCCGCCTCTTGAAATCATCGTCGATGGCTTTGCCCTGCAGGTCGACAAGTCCGGAAAATCCTTCGTCACCGGAGGTGACAGGCGGCAGGGTCACGGATTTTACACCCGATCCCGGAAATCCCGCGATCGGCGCTCCGCCGGTCACGACGGTGACGTCGAACCCGTCATCGACCAGAGCCGCCGCAATGCGGCTGGCGCGCGCGAGATGGCCGATGCCGAGCAGGTGCTGAACATAGAAGAAAGCGCGCAGCCGCTTCATTCGGCGACCCGCCACTCCCGCTCGAACAGTTCCTTGAGCTGTCCAATGCCTGCCACATGGTCGAAATTGCTTCGCACGCGCCGCTCCGCGGCGTCGCCGAGGCGGGCGCGCAGGACGGGATCGCGGATCAGGCGCTCCAGCGCCTGTGCCAGGGCAGTCGGGTTTTCCGAGGGAATCAGCAGCCCGGTTTCATCCGACGATAAAAGCTCCGGCACGCCGGAAATATCGGTCGACACGCAGGCAAGGCGCTGGCTGGCCGCCTCCACCAGAACATTCGGCAGGCCGTCCCTGTCGCCATCCGCGGTGATCCTACAGGCCAAAGCGAAGATGTCGGCGCTGCGGTAGTGCTCAAGCACCTCCTCCTGCGCCAGCGCGCCTTTCCAGGAGACGCGACCCTCCAGTCCGAGCCTTTGCGCCAGCGCCTTCAGCCGTTTTAGTTCCTCGCCGCCACCGATATGCTCGAAACACCACGCCAGATCGCCAGGCAAGAGGGCAAGAGCCTCGAGCAACGTATCGTAGCCTTTCTTTTCAACGGCGCGTCCGACGCTCAGGATGATGACAGGTTCGGCCGGCGCCGAGCCGTCACGCTGTTTTCGCGCCTGGCCGAAACTGCCGAAGCGGTCAAGGTCGAGCCCATGATAGCTCAGATGCACGGACGAACTGCCGTTGGCGAGTTTTTTCAGATGGTCGAAGCCGGTTTTCGTGCACGTGACCGTCCAGCGCGCCGAGGAAAGCTTGCCGGCCAGATCCCAGTCCGCCGAGGTCCAGATGTCCTTGGCATGGGCTGAGCAGCTCCAGGGCAACCCACGAAGCTGGCTGGCATAGCGCGTCACAGATGCCGGCGTGTGCGCGAAATGGGCATGCAGCCAGCCCGCGTCTTGCGGCCATTCGGCCGCCAGCACCAGCGCTTGCCCGAAGCGGCGCGCGCGATTGCGGGTAAAGTCGCGGCGGATATCGGCAGCCAGCGATTTGAGCGCGCGCCAGAAGCCAGGCCGCGGCAGACAGGCAAACAGCGATCGAACCACGCGCAGCGGCTCTCTGTGCAGATATTCCGGTAGATAGTGGACGGGGGCCTTGATCTCATCATGCACGGGATGACGTTTTGCGTCGGTCGGCCGCCTGAGCGCGAAAAGTATCAGGTCGAACCCCGCACGCTCGAGACCGAGCAATTCCTGCGCGATGAAGGTTTCCGACAGCCGCGGATAGCCCTTCAGAACCACGACGATCTTGCGGTGTTGCAACTCAGTTCATGCCTTCAATGACCGAAAGGTGATGGCCGGCCCGGCGGTCGAGCAGTTCCGCGACGATTTCGGAAATATGAGGCAGCCCTTCCAGCGTCAGATGCGCATTGCTCTGCGATGGGCGGGGCCGGCCCGGCAAAACCTGCAGCGCATCGGCAAACCGTTGGGCATCCTCGGCCTCCTCGGGCAAAAGCATCTCGATGAGGCCGAGTTCGGCTGCGCGCCGTGCCCGGATCAGCTGTTCCTCGCGCGGCGTGACGCGCGGCACGATCAGCGCCGGCTTGTCGAAAGACAGTATCTCGCAATAGGTGTTGTAACCGCCCATCGCCACCACCGCCTTGGCGCCGGCAATCAGCTCTTCCATGCGGTTGTCGAATTCGATGATCTTGACATAGGGGATCTTGGCCCCTTTCCTGACCAGCTTGTTGCGCTTGCGCGCCGGCATGTAAGGCCCAAGCACGATCAGCGCCCTGTGCTGCAATCGCGGATCCTGCTGATAGGCCTCGATGACGTTGTGGATCAGGTCGGCGCCGTCACCACCGCCACCGGTGGTAACCAGGATATAGTCGCCCTCGGGCCGGTGGCCGGGCAATTGGTTCTGCTGCAGGCTCCGTTGCAGGAAACCGACGAACTTCATCTTTGCCCTGACCGCCGGCGGCACGTCCAGGCCGGTCAACGGATCGTAGAAATCCGGCGGGCCATAGACCCAGACCTTGTCGTAGAACAGGCCAATCTTGCGCATCACATCCCTGCGTGCCCACTCCGCTTCGAGCAAATGCGGCGCGTCCATCACCTCGCGCAGGCCAAGCACGAGCGTGGTGCCCCGCGTCTTGAGGTAGGACAGCGTATCCTCGATCTCTCCGCGCAGCCCCAGCGGTTCCTTGTCAACGATGAAGATATCCGGCCGGAAGCTCTCGGCTGTGTGGCGAATAATCGACTGCCGCATCCTGAGCGTCTCATGCAGATCGATGTCCTTTTCCAGCGAGGTGTATTCGCCGTTGCGCAACTTGATGACGCTGGGGATCTTCACGAAGTCGACGCGGGCGCGGTAGTCGAAGGCGCCGGCGATGGTGGCGCCCGAAATGATTAGCACCTGAAGTCCGCGGAAATCCCCGACCAGCGAATGAGCGATCGTTCGGCAACGCTGCAAATGGCCGAGCCCGAACGTGTCGTGGCTGTACATGAGAATTCGTGCGTCTTTTGCGTGCTGTGTCATTGTGAACGTCTTTTAGAATTCTCGCCGGACCGTGGGCAACCCCGCAGGCTTCGAAACCATTCTCACGGGTCTATCGACCTGTTTTGAAACATGGGGGCGAGAGGTACGCAACGGCATTCTTCACCAGGTCACGAATGCCAGGGGCGCTGATTGTGGCGCCATGCCTTGTCTTCGCCGACGATAGACGGCCCGAGCACAAATCTCTGTCATGAGGCTTGACCCCGTGGAATTAAATGCCCTGCGGCCTGAGGCAGGCAAAGCGCACATTGCGAAAAATCAAGGGCGACCAAGGCGAAACGAGGCTGCCGCACATTGTGAGGAGAACCCGCACCTTGGGAAAATGCTTCATAATCCATCGAAACACAACGGCCGCCAGAGCCGCACGTTGCGGCCTTTTATCCTGCCATCAGCCTTGGCCTGTGGCAAGCGTCCGGTCCTTGCACCGTTGAAGCTGGTGCAATCTCGCGTCATGCCGGCTTCCTCCGTCATGTGGAGGATAGCTGCGGCCCCAATGAGATTCGTCAGCCAGGCGACCCATTCGCCAGATCCGTCACAAAGCTTTGCGTGAACACGCCGGCCGGAAGGACGGCTACGCCAACCTTGCCCTTGTCGTCCTCGGCGTTGCCAGCAGCAGACTTGTCTCGCTGCCGGTTATCCCCGGGATGAGCCGTATCCGCCTAAGCACCGCGTCGAAATCGGTGAGCGACGCCGTTCCGAGTTCGACCACCAGGTCCCAGCGGCCATTGGTGGTGTGAATGGTCGAAACCTCGGCGAGGCCGCCGAGCGCCCGGACCACGCGGTCGGCGGCATGGCCCTCGATCTCGATCATCATCACGCCGCGTATCCGCTGGTCGACCGCGTCGGCGCGCAGCACCACCGTGTAGCCGATGATCTCGCCCGTTTTTTCCAGCCGCTCCATGCGCGCCCTGACCGTGGCGCGCGACACCCCGAGATCGACCGCGAGATCGGAGATGCTGCGCCGGGCATCATGCCTGAGCAGCGTGACCAGCCTTTCGTCGAGCAAGTCCATGATTCTATCCACTTTGACCAAACTGACTTATCGAATTGATAAATCATTCTTCTCGAAATGCCAATTTCGCCTGTTCATACTGCCGGGCCGGGATGGTTCATTCCACGCATCAACCGCCCAATCAATTTACAAGGACAACAAGAACCATGCGCTGCAGGATCGTTGGCGCGCCGGTGCAGGACGGCGCCGGCAGGATGGGATGCGAGATGGGGCCGAGCGCGCTGCGAACGGCCGGGCTTGTCTCGGTGCTCTCGGAACTCGGCCATGACGTCGAGGACTGGGGCGCGGTGCAACCGGCCGCCGTGCGCGCAATCGTCCACGGCAATCTCGCGCTGAAGGCCCTGCCGGAGATTTCCGCCTGGACGGCGGCAATTGCCGAGACCGCCTATGCGGCTTCGCGAGACGCCATGCCGATCTTCCTTGGCGGCGACCACGCGATATCGGCCGGCACGGTGTCGGGCATAGCCCGCCGCGCCGCCGAACGCGGCCGGCCGCTCTTCGTGCTGTGGCTCGACGCACATCCCGATTTCCACACGCTCGATACCACCGTCAGCGGCAATCTGCACGGCGTGCCGCTCGCCTATGCCAGCGGCCGGCCGGGCTTCAACGGTTATTTCCCGGACCTGCCTGTCGCCGTCGACCCTGCCCACATCTGCGTCATGGGCCTGCGCAGCGTCGATCCGGCGGAGCGCCGGGCGCTGAGCGAAGCGGGGGTTACCGTGCACGACATGCGCACCATTGACGAGCACGGCGTTGCACCTTTGCTGCGCGCCTTCCTGGCCATCGTCGAAAAGGAAAACGGCCTGCTGCATGTCAGCCTCGACGTCGACTTCCTCGACCCCTCCATCGCGCCGGCCGTCGGCACCACCGTGCCCGGCGGCGCCACCTTCCGCGAGGCGCATCTGGTGATGGAGATGCTGTCCGACAGCGGCCTGGTCTCCAGCCTCGATCTGGTCGAGCTCAACCCGTTCCTCGACGAGCGCGGCCGCACCGCCACGCTGATTGTCGACCTCGCCGCCAGCCTGATGGGCCGGCGCATCATGGACCGCCCGACCCGCAGCCATTCGGGAAGCATTGCATGACCCAGCCTTCCCGCCTTGCCATCGTCCCCTTCGTCAGCGTCGACCGCATGATGAAGCTGGTGCTGACCATCGGCGTCGAGCGGTTCCTCACCGAACTCGCCGCCTATATCGAGGAGGATTTTCGCCGCTGGGAGCTGTTCGACAAGACGCCGCGCATCGCCTCGCACAGCCATGACGGCGTCATCGAACTGATGCCGACCAGCGACGGCCGGCTATACGGCTTCAAGTATGTCAACGGCCATCCCAAGAACATGCGCGAGGGGCGCCAGACCGTCACCGCCTTCGGCGTGCTCGCCGATGTCGGCTCCGGCTATCCGATGCTGCTCACCGAAATGACGATCCTGACGGCGCTGCGCACCGCGGCGACCTCCGCTGTCGCGGCCAAATATCTGGCGCCGAAAGGCGCGCGCTCGATGGCCATCATCGGCAATGGCGCCCAGTCCGAATTCCAGGCTGTCGCCTTCAAAGCGCTGCTCGGCATCGACCGGCTGCGGCTCTACGACATTGACCGCTCGGCTTCGGAAAAATGCGCCCGCAACCTCGCCGGCAAAGGCTTTGACATCACCATCTGCGCCACCGGCCAGGATGCTGTGGAAGGAGTCGACATCATCACCACGGTGACCGCCGACAAGCTGTCCGCCACCATTCTGACCGACAACATGGTCGGTTCCGGCGTGCACATCAACGCGGTCGGCGGCGACTGCCCCGGCAAGACGGAACTGCACCGCGACATCCTTTTGCGCTCCGACATCTTCGTCGAGTTCTCGCCGCAGACGCGCATCGAGGGCGAAATCCAGCAGCTCCACGCCGACCATCCGGTGACCGAGTTGTGGCAGGTGATGACCGGCAAGGCGGAAGGCCGCAAGACGGCGGAACAGATCACCTTGTTCGATTCCGTCGGCTTCGCCACCGAGGATTTTTCCGCACTGCGCTATATCAGAGACCAGCTTCAGGCCACCGGCCTCTACGAGGAGCTCGACCTGCTCGCCGATCCCGACGAGCCGCGCGACCTCTTCGGCATGCTGCTCAGGGCAGCGCTGCAGCCGGCAGCCGCCTGAGGGGCTTCAGCCGCGCAACGGCGCGCAGCTCTCCCGTTCGACGAGCACCGGGGTGAGCACTTCGCGGCGCGAATGCGCCGCCGGCTCGGCAACCCGCTCGAGCAGCAGGCTGACCGCCCGCGTGCCGATCTTCTCGACCGGCTGTGCGATCGTCGTCAGTGGCGGCCAGGTGGTGACGGCATAGGGTATGTCGTCGAAGCCGATCATCGACATGTCGCCGGGGACCCGCAATCCGCGCCCGCGCAGCACTGTCAGCGCGCCCATGGCCATCAGATCGTTGCAGGCAAACAGCGCCGTGATCCCCGGCGCCTGCGCCATCAGCCGCTCCATCGCCGTGCGGCCGCCGGCGAAGTGGTAGTCGGAATCCACCACCGAGGCCGGCGGCAGGTCGAGGCCGGCTTCCTGCAGCGCCCTGGCGAAGCCGCGCAGGCGGGCCGGGCTGGAGCTGGAATCGCGCGGGCCGCCGATGACGCCGATCTTCTCGTGGCCGAGCCCGGCCAGATAGCGGCCGGCGAGATAGCCGCCATGATCGTGATCGACCAGCACCGAATCGACATTGACCGAATGGATCTCGCGGTCGAGCAGCACCGCCGGGACGCCGGGCAGAAGGCTGGAGAACACCCGCGCATGATCCGACGAGCCGGCGAAGATCAGCCCGTCGATCTGCTTGGCCATCAGCACCTGGAGGTAGCGCTCCTCCTTCTCGGCGCTGCCGTCGGAGTTGCACAGGATCACAGTATAGCCGGCAAGGAAGCCGGCATCCTCGATCTGGCGCGCCACGCCGGCGAAGAACGGGTTGGAATTGTCCGGCAGCAGCAGGCCGATGGTCTTGGTCTCGCCGCGCCTCAGGCTGCGCGCCAGCGTGTTCGGGCTGTAGCGCAAGGCGGCGATGGCCGAATGCACGCGCTCGGCCGTCTCAGGCTCGACATGGCGCGTGCGGTTCATCACATGCGAGACGGTTGCGACCGACACTCCGGCATGGCGCGCGACATCGGCAATCGTCGTCATTTCTTGTCCCCTGACTCGATTAGCCTAATGATTGCGTAACCGGATGTGTCGCACGCTAGAGCGCAGCTTTCGAGTGTCAATGTCCCTTTGAGCAACCTGCTGAGCGGAGCGATCTGCCGCCAAGAAAAAGCCGCAAGGCTGGGTGCTTGGTGGTCGACCTGTTGTCGCAACCGGATAAGGTTCGAGAGCCGGGAACTGCTCAATCGCCAACGATCGGAACAACGATGCGACTTCTCCTTGTCGAGGACGACCCACGCACCGCCGACTATGTCGTCAAGGGCCTTGGCGAGGCAGGCCATATCTGCGACCTCAGGCGCGATGGCCGCGACGCGCTGTTTGCCGCGACACGCGACGCCTATGACGTGATCGTCGTCGACCGCATGCTGCCCGGCCTCGACGGCCTGTCGATGATCAAGGCGGTGCGGGCGGCGGGCGTGCGCACGCCGGCGATCTTTCTGACCTCGGTCGGCGGCGTCGACGACAGGGTTGAAGGGCTCGAGGCCGGCGGCGACGACTATCTCGTCAAGCCATTCGCCTTTTCCGAACTGCTCGCCCGCATCAACGCGCTCGGCCGTCGCCCTGCGGTGCAGGAGCTGAAGACGACGCTGCGCATCGCAGACCTCGAAATGGACCTGATCCAGCGCCGCGTCACCAGGCAGGGCCAGGCGATCGACCTGCAGCCGCGCGAATTCAGCCTGCTCGAAGTGCTGATGCGCGGCGAGGGCCGCGTCATCACCCGCACCATGCTTCTGGAACGGGTCTGGGATTTTCACTTCGACCCCAAGACCAGCGTCGTCGAAACCCATATCAGCCGGCTGCGCGCCAAGATCGACAGGCCGTTCGAAACCGCGTTGATCCACACCGTGCGCAACACTGGCTACAGTGTTCACGACTGAGGCGCGGCATGACAGAAACTTGCCATGACTGAAGCTTGCCATGACTGAAACGAACTATGACTGAGACAGGCTCTCGCCTGCTGCGCAGCACGCCGTTTCGGCTGGCCCTGACCTTCGCCTTGCTGTTCGTGCTCGCCTTCATCCTGTCAGGCGCCATCGTCTACCAGCTGATGAGCGCGGATCTTGCCGAGCAGCTCGACCAGTCGGTCAAGGAGACCTATTCGGTCGTGGCGGTGACCTATGCCGGAAACGACCGGGAGGATCTGGTTTCGGCAGTCGACAGCCACGCCGCGCTCAGCCCGAGCAAGGAACAGCTGTTCTCGCTCACCGATCCCGCCGGCAATCGCCTGGCCGGGAATTTCACCGCCGCCGACCTTCCCGATGGCTTTTCGGATTTTGCCGCTTCCCTGCCAGGCGTTGCGCCGGACACTATGTACCGCGCCTGGACCGGTTCGGTCGGGCCCAACAGCCTGACAATCGCCTTCTCGCTCTCCGAAACCGAGGAGCTGGAACGCATCGTTTTGATGAGCTTCGGCTGGGCCACCCTGATCATTTCAGGGCTGGCGGTGGCTGGCGGCGCCTTGCTGGCGTCGCGTGTGCAGCGTCGCCTCGACGGCATTGCCACCACCATGGACGATGTCTCCAACGGCCGGCTCGACGCCCGCATTCCACTGCTCGGCAATGGCGACGACATTGACGGCGTCTCGCGCCAGGTCAACGCCGCGCTGGAGCGGCTGGCGGCGCTGGTGGACGGCATGCGCCAGGTCAGCGCCGACATCGCGCATGATCTGAAGACGCCGCTCAACCGGCTGCAGATGATTTTGGAAGCTGCGGCCGACAGGACCGCGCGGGGTGAGGCCGTTGCCGATGAGCTGGCGGAGGCACGTGGGGAAAGCCTGCAGATCAACGATACTTTCGATGCGCTGTTGCGTATTGCCCAGATCGAGGCCGGCGCCCGCAAGTCGCGCTTTGTCGATCTCGACCTCACCGGCGTCATCGATGCCATTGCCGAAATCTACGCCGGTGTCGCCGAGGATGACGGCAAGTCGCTGTCGGCCACGATCGTCCACGGCACCCCATGCCTGGTCCACGGCGACCGCGACCTGCTGACGCAATTGTTTGCCAATCTGGTTGAGAACGCGCTGCGGCATTGCCCCGATGGCACGGCAATCCTTCTATCGGTGCGGCGGCAAGGCGACCGCATTCTGGCTGAGGTCGCCGACAATGGCCCCGGCATCCCGGCGCAGGAGCGCGAAAAAGTGTTCCAGCGGCTCTACCGGCTGGACTCCAGCCGCACCACGCCCGGCAGCGGCCTGGGCCTCAGCCTTGTGCGGGCCATCGCCGACCTGCATGGTGCAACGATTGCGCTGGAGGATCGCCGGCCTGGGCTGGCGGTAATTGTCGGGTTTCCTCGGGCGGAGGGCACCGGTCCCGGCTTGAAATGACAACGCCAGAGCCAGGTCGACCCCACTCCGTCGAGCGAAGCAGCGACGGAGTGGGGGAAGGCGCTCATGAAACGCCAAGTCGCTGACAACTTTCTCCAAGTTGATGATCGCATCCGACAAAGGCGGTCGCGATTAGCCTTGCACATGTTCCACCCGGAACGGCTGCGGGTTGATCAAGATGATCGTTGAACCTATCGGCCCACCGCACCCCGGCGAAAATCCGAGGGCGACATCCCTGCCAGCTTGCGGAAGGATTTGTTGAAGGCGCTGAGCGAGCCGAAGCCTGAATCCATGGCGACGCGCAGCACATTGGCGTCTTCATGCATCAGCAGCGCCTGCGCGTAGCTCAGCCGCAGCAGATTCATATATTCGTTGAGCGTCATGCCGGTCGATTTCTTGAAAATGCTCATGGCGTATTTGGGATGGATGTCGGCCGCCGCCGCGATGTCGACGCAGTCTATGTCGTAGAGGAAATTCTCGGCGATGAAGTCGCACATGCGACCGACATTGCGCAGCGATTGCTGGTCGAACGGGCCGCCGGGTTCCTGGCCGATGGCGGTTTCCGGCACCAGCCGGTAGGGCTCGAAGCGCACCCGCTCCAACCGCAGCAGCAGCTCGTTCACGGCGTGCTCGGTTATCGCCGCATCGCCCGAGCGGAAATAGCGGTTCCAGCGCTCGAAATTGTGATGGTCGGCCTGGTCGGTCGCCGATGTCACCAGCGTGGCGCCGGTCATCAGCCTGTGGCGGACATCCGTCGGCAGATGCAGGCGGAAGAAATGCACCAGCGGCAGATGCGCGCCGGCATAGATGGCGTCGTCGGAGAGATCGTCCATCTGGTGCGGCAGCCCGCCCCAGAACAGGCACATGTCGCCGGCCGACAGCGAGATCTCGTGCTCGTTCATGCGGTAATGCACGCTGCCGCGGACGATGAAATTGACCTCGACCTGGGCATGCCAGTGCGGCTTCAGCATCACCAGCGGATGGTTGTGAAACATCTGCAAAGCCATCGGCAGGCCTTCGACGCTGCTGGCGCCAGGCTGGTAAAACGGCCGTTCCGGCATCTTACTTTCCGCCCATCTTTTATTCCCGTTGTCAGGGACAAGCCTTCCGCGCCGCCTAGTCTAGCCATGCTCGCGAAGAGAGAGCAAATGAAATGGGAGGATTTCAATGCGCACGACACTGATCTGTGCCGCGCTGGCGCTTGGCCTGGGCTCAGCCCCGGCTTTGGCGCAGTCCGGCGAAATTACGATCTGGAGCTGGAATATCGCCGCTTCGTCGCTGAAGGCTACGGTGGCCGGCTTCAACAAACAGTATCCCGACGTCAAGGTCACCGTTCAGGATCTCGGCAACCAGCCGACCTATGACAAGTCGATCGCCGGCTGTGCGGCCGGCGGCGTCGGCCTGCCCGATATCGTCTCGATCGAAAACGGCGAGGCCGAGAACTACTGGAGCCAGTTCCCCGATTGCTTCGTCGATTTGCACACGCTGGGCTACACCGCCGACGACCAGAAGAAATTCCCGGACTTCAAGCGCACCGAACTGGAGGTCGGCGACAAGGCCTATGCCATGCCGTGGGATTCCGGCCCGGTAGCCGCCTTCTACCGCCGCGACTTCTACGAGAAGGCCGGCGTCGATCCGGCCTCGATCAAGACCTGGGACGATTTCATCGCCGCCGGCAAGAAGGTCCAGGCCGCCAATCCCGGCGTCACCATGACCAATGCCGATTTCAACGGCGACACCGAATTCTTCCGCATGATTTCCAACGAACAGGGCTGCGGCTATTTCGCCGCCGATGGGCAGTCGATCACCGTCAACCAGCCGAAATGCGTCGACACGCTGGCCAAGATCAAGGACATGAAGGACGCCGGCATCATCTCGTCGGCCGACTGGGGCACCAAGATCACCAACAACACCGCCGGCACCGTCGCCACCCAGGTCTATGGCGGCTGGTATGAGGGCACCATCCGCACCGAATCCGCCGGCGAAAACGGCAAATGGGGTGTCTATCTGATGCCGAGCCTGACCGCCGACGGCCCGCGCGCCGCCAATCTCGGAGGCTCGTCGCTCGCCATCACCTCAGCCTCGAAGAACAAGGAGGCCGCCTACGCCTATCTGAAATACACGCTCGAGACCAATGAAGGCCAGATCACCATGCTCAGGGATTTCGGCCTGGTGCCGTCACTGATCTCGGCCCTCGACGACCCCTACGTCTCGCAGGGCCTGCCCTATTGGGGCGGCCAGGCAGTGTGGAAGGACATTCTCGCCACGCTGCCCAAGGTGGTGCCGAGCCGCGGCACGCCGTTCCAGAGCGACGCCGAAATCATCATGCGCGCCGTGCAGACCAAATATCTCGGCGGCGGCTATCCCGATGCCAAGGCCGCCCTCGACGACGCCGCCAGCCAGATCGCTTCGGCGACGGGACTGCCGATCAAGTGACCAAGGCGGTGATGCTGGCGGGCCAGATATAGGGCAATTTGCCGGACTGTTGGCGCTGCCCCTCACCTGCCTGCCGGCATCCTCTCCCCGTATAGTGGCGGGGAAAGGGACGCTCTCGCCCAACAGTTCGCCAATTGCCGGCGGCGTCCGCCGGCTAACAACACGCCGGATATCAACCGGGAAAGAGGAAGGAGGAGGAAACCATGCGCTACCAGAACGCCACGGCCTATCGCTTCCTTACGCCCTACCTTCTGATCTTTGCCATCTTCTGGGTGTGGCCGATCATCTCCTCGTTCATGATTTCCTTCCAGGCGACGCGCACGGTGCCCTGGCGCTTTGCGCCGACGTTCAACTGGGGCCGCCTGATCGGCGACCCCGCTTTCTTCAACGCGCTGAAGAACACGCTGCTCATCCTCGTCATCCAGGTGCCGGTGATGATCTCGCTGGCGATCATCATGGCGGTGCTGCTGAACTCGCCGCTGCTGAAAGCACGTGGCCTCTACCGCTTTGCCTTCTTCGCTCCGGTGGTGGTCGGCGAGGTCGCCTATTCCGCCGTGTTCCGGCTGATGTTCAACCTGGATTTCGGCATCATCAACAAGCTCCTCGCCGGCGTCGGCCTGGCCAAGATCGACTGGTTCTCCAACGTCACACCGGCCATGGCGCTGATCATGATCGCGGTAACCTGGCGCTGGGCCGGCTACAACGCCATCATCCTGCTCGCCGGCCTGCAGTCGATCCCCGAGGACGTCTATGAAGCAGCGACGCTCGACCGCGTCAGCAAGCTCAAGCAGTTCTTCTACATAACGCTGCCGCTGCTCAAGCCGGTCATCGTGTTTTGCGCCGTGCTGTCGATCATCGGCACGATGCAGCTGTTCACCGAGCCGTTCCTGATCACGGAGCGCGGCGGCCCCGGCGGCGGCACCGAGACGCTTGGCCTGCTGCTCTACCGCCAGGGTTTTCGCTCGCTCAATTTCGGCTACGCCTCGGCCGTCGCCTACACCATGGCGGGGCTGGCAATCGCCATCACGCTGGTGCAGCTGTGGCTGACACGAGAGCCGAAATGAGAGGGGAGCCGAAATGAGTTCGCTGTCGCAACGCCGGCTCGGCCGCAGCGTCCTGCTGCATCTGGTCCTGACACCGCTGGCGGTGATCTGGCTGTTTCCGCTGTGGATGATGGTGGTGTTTTCGACCATGCCCGACAACGGCATTTTCAGCCCCGGCATCGAGCTTCTGCCGCACGGCAATTTCGTCGACAATTTCAACAACCTGCAGCGCGACACCAATTTCGTCGGCGCTATCGGCATTTCGGTGGCGGTGGCGGTGACCTACACCTTCTTCTCGGTGCTGCTGACCTCGATGGCCGGCTGGGCGCTCGCCCGCTATCAGTTCTTCGGCAAGGGCGCGGTGGTGGCGATCATCCTCGGCACCATCACGCTGCCCTATGCGGTGGTGCTGATCCCGCAATTCATCATGGTGGCGCGCGACTTCCAGCTCGCCAACACCTGGATTGCGCTGATCGTGCCACCCTTGTTCAATTCGCTGGGCGTGCTGTTCATGCGCCAGGCTTTCTCGATGATGCCGGCCGACCTTTTCGACGCGGCACGTGTCGAGGGCGTCAAGGAATGGCGTATCTTCCTGTTCGTCGCTTTGCCGCTGGCGCGGCCGATGCTGGCGGCGCTCGCCATCATCCTGTTCCTCGCCTCGTGGAACAATTATCTCTGGCCGCTTTTGATCAACAGCCAGCCCGGCGCGATGACGGCCCCTGTGGCGCTCGGCACGCTGATCGGCCTGACCAAGGTCTCATGGGGCGGCATCATGGCCGGCGCCGTCATGCTGACCGTACCGATGCTGGTCGTCTTCGTGCTGCTGCAGCGCCATTTCATCGCCGGCATCGCCGCCGGTGCCGTCAAGTAGGGACAACAGCGATATGGCGGCAGTCACCCTCACCAATGTCGTAAAACGCTTCGGTGTCTATGAGATCATCCATGGCGCCAACATCGATATCGCCGATGGCGAGTTCGTCGTCTTTGTCGGCCCGTCGGGTTGTGGAAAATCGACGCTGCTCAGGATGATCGCCGGGCTGGAGGATATCAGCGGCGGCGAGATCGCCATTGGCGGCAAGGTGATGAACGATGTCGAGCCGGCCGAGCGCGGCATCGCCATGGTGTTCCAGTCCTACGCGCTCTACCCGCACATGAGCGTGGAGCAGAATCTGAGCTTTGGCCTCAGGATGACCGGCAACCCCAAGGAGGACACCGAGCGGCGGGTGAAGCGGGCCTCCGAAATCCTGCGCATCACAGAGTTGATGGCGCGGCGGCCGAGGCAATTGTCCGGCGGCCAGCGCCAGCGCGTTGCCATCGGCCGCGCCATCGTGCGCGAACCGCAAGTCTTCCTGTTCGACGAGCCGTTGAGCAATCTCGACGCCGAGCTGCGCGTCCAGATGCGGGTCGAGATCTCGCGCCTGCACAAGGAGCTCGGTACGACGATGATCTATGTCACCCACGACCAGACCGAAGCGATGACGCTGGCCGACCGGATCGTCGTGCTGCGCGGTGGCCATGTCGAGCAGATCGGCCGGCCGCTCGATCTCTACCACAATCCCGACAACCAGTTCGTCGCCGGCTTTGTAGGCTCGCCGAAGATGAATTTCATCAAGGGCCGCGTCGTCGGGCGCAACACGAGCAGCGTCACCGTCGAGCTGGCGGGCGAGGAAAAGACCCGCATTATGCAACCGTTGACCGGCGCCGTGCCAGAAACAGGAGCCAAGGTCATTGTCGGCGTGCGGCCCGAACATTTCGGCAATGGCGGCGAAGGCGAAGCCGACCTCACCGTCGGCATCGACGTGGTCGAGCATCTCGGCGGCACCAGCTTCATCTATGCCAGGACCGCCCATGGCGAAGACCTGGTGATCCAGCGCGACGCGGCAAAGGTCCCCGACACCCAGGAGATCACCGTGTCCATCCGCAAATCCTATCTGTTCGATGAAGACGGCCAGCGGCTGCGCTGAGCGCTTCCAGCCTTGCAAGGAGAATGATCATGACTGCAACCGCGCCCCTCCGCTGGGGGATACTTGGGCCCGGCGACATCGCCAAAGCGTTCGCCCGCGGCGTGGCAGGCTCGCGCACCGGCACGATCGTGGCGCTCGGCGCCCGCAATCCCGGCAAGGCAGGCCTGGCCGAGACGTTTCCCGGCGCCCGCATCCTCGACGGTTACGACGCGCTGCTCGCCGACCCCGAGGTCGACGCCGTCTATATCGCCATCCCGCATCCCGGCCATGCCGAATGGGGAATCAAGGCGGCGGAAGCCGGCAAGCATGTGCTGTGCGAAAAGCCGCTGGCGCTGACCGCCTTCGAGGCCGACGCCATGATCCATGCCGCGCGCAAGGCCGGCACCTTCCTCGGCGAAGCCTTCATGTACCGCCTGCACCCGCAGACGGCGAAGCTGGTCGAGGTGATCCAGTCGGGCGTCATTGGCGATGTCAGGCTGATCAAGTCGAGCTTCGGCTTCGCCATGCCGGGCTTCATGCCCGAGCACCGGCTCTACGCCAACGATCTCGCCGGTGGCGGCATTCTCGACGTCGGCGGCTATCCCGTCTCCATGGTGCGGCTGATCGCGGGCGCTGCCACAGGCAAACCCTTCGCCGAGCCGGACAAGGTTGTCGGCACCGCCCATCTCGGCAAGTCCGGCGTCGACGAATGGGCCTCGGCGCTGCTGCATTTTCCCGGTGGAATCGTTGCCGAGGTATCCTGCAGCATCTCGCTCAAACAGGACAATGTCCTGCGCATCCTCGGCACCAAGGGCCGCATCGAGGTGCCGGATTTCTGGTTCGCCGGCGGCGGCAACCGCGATGGCGGCCCTGGCCGGATCGATGTAATTCTCGCCGACGACACGCGCGAGACCATCAGCCTCAACGAAACCCGCCATCTCTATTCCTTTGAGGTCGACGCCGCCGGCGAGGCGATCCTGGCCGGCAAACAGGAATTCGCCTGGCCGGGCATGGGCTGGGCCGACAGTCTCGGCACGCTGCGTGTGCTCGACAAATGGCGCGCTGCCGTAGGGCTCGAATATGAAATCGAAAAGCCGGCTAAGCGAACCAACACCCTTTCGGGCCGCCCGCTGCGCACCGGCGGCACCGCCATCGGCAAGCGCAAGATTCCGGGCCTGTCGAAGCCGGCCTCCGTGGTGGCGCTCGGCTTCGAGGATTTCCGCACCTTCTCGTCGGGCGCAATCCTGCTCGACGCCTTCTTCGAGGCCGGCGGCAATCTGTTCGACACCGGCTATGTCTACGGCGCCGGCTACACCGAAACGCTGCTTGGCCAGTGGCTCAGGAATCGCGGCGTGCGCGAGCAGTCGGTGATCATCGCCAAGGGCGCGCACTCGCCGCTCTGTTATCCCGATGTCATCGGCAAGCAGCTCGCCCAGTCGTTGGACCGGCTGCAGACCGACCATGTCGACCTCTATTTCATGCACCGCGACAACCCCGATGTGCCGGTCGGCGAATTCGTCGATGCGATGGACGCCGAGGTCAAGGCCGGCCGCATCCGTGGCCCGTTCGGCGGCTCGAACTGGACGATGGCGCGCATGGACGAGGCGATTGCCTATGCCGAGCGCACCGGCAAGCAGAAGCCCGGCGTGCTCTCCAACAATTTCTCGCTGGCCGAGATGCTGGAGCCGATCTGGGCCGGCTGCATCACCTCGTCCACCGACGACTGGAAATCCTGGCTGACGAAAAGGCAGATGCCCAACTTCGCCTGGTCGAGCCAGGGCCGCGGCTTCTTCACCGACCGCGCCGGCCGCGACAAGCAGGACAATGAGGAGCTGGTGCGGGTCTGGTATTCCGAGAAAAATTTCGGCCGCCGCGACCGCGCCATCGAGCTGGCGCAGCGCCTGGGCAAAAGTCCGATCCACATCGCGCTCGCCTATGTGCTGGCGCAGCCTTTTCCGTCGGTGCCGTTGATCGGCCCGCGCACGCTGGACGAGTTGGAGGACAGTTTGAAGGCGCTGGATATCAAGCTGTCGGCGGAGGATGTGGCGTGGCTGGATAGCGGGCCGGAAAGGCGGCGGGCTTAGGGAGCAAGCTCAGATTTGGAGGTTGGCGAAAGCCAAGGCGAAGGCTGATCTCCCCCCTTGCGGGGGAGATTAGCGGCTCATGCGTTCCACCTACCGATCGATCCGTGTCGACAAAATAATCGACGACGACGTCCGCTCGACCCCGTCCATCGCCCCGATCTCGTCCAGCAACGCATCCAGATCCCTGATCGACGGCGCGTCGACGATGACGATCATGTCGAAATTGCCGCTCACCGAGTGCAGCGTCCGTACCGGCGGCAGCGCCTGCAGCGCCCGCACCACCTTGTCGGCGAGCTTGGGCGTGACGGTGAGCAGCACATGCGCCCGCACAAGCCCCTGCTCGTAGTCCGGCGCCATCCGCACGCCATAGCCGGTGATGATGCCGCGCTGTTCCAGCCGCTCGATCCGGCACTGCACCGTCGTGCGCGAAACGCCGAGCTGGCGCGCCAGCTCAGTGGTCGACGCGCGGGCATTGGCGCGCAGCAGGGAAAGCAGTTTTTGTTCGGCGTCACTGAGCATTTCGACGAACCTCGTCGGCGTATCGTTCAATTGCAGGGTTCATTTCGAACGATCCCACGCTTCCTTTCGACAGGCAAGCTGCGATTCTTGAAGGCATCGCGTCCACCGCGCGGCGGTCTGGGCCAAAGAGTTTTCACGAGGGGCAAGGTCATGAAGAAAATCATCGTCGTCGGCGCCGGCAAGATCGGCTCCACCATTGCAGGCATGCTCGCCGACAGCGGCGACTACCACGTCACCGTTATCGACCGCGCGGCGGCGCAGCTTGCCGCGGCCGAACTTCCCGCCGGCGTCGAGGGGCTGGAGCTCGATATCGCAGCGCCGGGCGCACTCGAGGCCGCCCTTGCCGGCGCCTTCGCCGTGCTGAGCGCCGCCCCCTTCCATTTGACCACGCGCATCGCCGAAGCGGCCGCCGCCACCGGCGTGCACTATCTCGATTTGACCGAGGATGTCGTCTCGACCCGCCGCGTCAAGGAGCTGGCCAAGTCGGGCAACAGCGCCTTCATTCCGCAATGCGGCCTGGCGCCGGGCTTCATCTCGATCGTCGCCAACGATCTCGCCAGCCGCTTCGACACGCTGGAAAGCGTTCGCATGCGCGTCGGCGCGCTGCCGCAATACCCGTCCAATGCGCTGAACTACAATCTGACCTGGAGCACCGACGGCGTCATCAACGAATATTGCGAACCCTGCGAGGCGATCGTCGAGGGCGAGCTGATCGAGGTGCCGCCGCTGGAGGAGCGCGAAGAGTTCTCGCTCGACGGCGTCACCTATGAGGCCTTCAACACCTCCGGCGGTCTCGGCACGCTGGCCGAGACGCTGAAGGGCAAGGTGCGCACGCTGAACTACCGCACCATCCGCTATCCCGGCCACGCGGCGATCATGAAGGCGCTGCTCAACGATCTCGGCCTGCGCCACCGCCGCGACGTGCTGAAGGACATCTTCGAGAGCGCCCTGCCGGCAACGCTGCAGGACGTGGTCATCGTCTTCGTCACCGTCTCGGGCCGCCGCAATGGCCGCCTGCTGCAGGAAACCTACGCCAACAAGATCTATTCGCAGCGCATCGGCAGCCAGGTGCGCAGCGCAATCCAGATCACCACCGCCTCCGGCATCTGCGCCGTGCTCGACATGCTGGCCGACGGCACCTTGCCGGCGACCGGTTTCGTCAAGCAGGAAGACATCGCGCTGGATGCGTTTCTCGCCAATCGTTTTGGGCGCGCTTATGCGCAGCACGAGATGGTGAGCCGGCTGGCGAGCTGAGCTACTTCACCCTCCCCCTTGTGGGGAGGGTCGGCGCGCAATCGGAGCGAAGCGGAGATGGCGAGACGGGGTGGGGGTGAGCGCCGACGGTCGGCGAGGACCCCCACCCTGCTCCGCTCCGCGATCGACCCTCCCCACAAGGGGGAGGGTAAGCGCACTTCAAATATGCAGCGCGTGGCCCAGCGCCTTCAGCGCCGCTTCCTGGAAGCCTTCGCCTTGCGTCGGATGCGCATGGATGGTCCCGGCGATATCCTCCAGCCGCGCGCCCATTTCCAGCGCCAGGCCGAACGCCGCCGCCAGTTCCGACACGCCTTGCCCGACCGCCTGGATGCCCAGCACCAGATGGTTGTCCGCGCGGGCGACAACACGAACAAACCCGTCCTCGCCGAGTTTCGTCATCGCCCGGCCGTTGGCGGCGAAGGGGAACTGGCCGATCTTGATTTCGCCTGAAGCCTTCGCCTCCTCCGGCGTTAGCCCTGCCGTCACCAGCTCCGGATCGGTGAAGCAGACGGCCGGGATCGAGCGCTTGTCCCAGCTGCGCTTGTGGCCGGCGACGATCTCGGCCACCATTTCGCCTTGCGCCATCGCCCGGTGCGCCAGCATCGGCTCGCCGGTGACGTCGCCAATGGCATAGATGCCGCGCATCGAGGTGCGGCACTGGTCGTCGATCTTGATGAACTTGCCGGCCATGTCGAGATCGATCTGATCGAGGCCCCAGCCCTCCGTCACCGGCTTGCGGCCGACCGTGACCAGGATCTTGTCTGCCGCGATTTTGGTGCTCTTGCCGTCCGCGGTCTCGACCAGCAGCGCGTCGCCCTTGACCCCCTTGGCCTTGGCGCCAAGCATCACCTCGACGCCGAGCTGGGCCAGCCGTTTCACCACCGGCCGGGTCAGTTCCGCATCATACTGCGCCAGCACGCGCGGCAGCGCCTCGACCACGGTCACCGCGGCGCCCATTTTGGCGAACGCCATGCCGAGTTCCAGCCCGATATAGCCGCCGCCGACCACGGCGAGCTTTTTCGGCACCTCGCCGAGAGCCAGCGCTTCTGTGGATGAAATCACCGGGCCGCCGAACGGCAGGAACGGCAGTTCCACCGTCGCCGAGCCGGTGGCGATCACAACCGTTTCGGCGCGGATGATCTGGGTGCCGGTCTCGGTCTCGACCGCGACGGTCTTGCCGTCGCGGAACGTCGCCCAGCCATAGACGGTCTTGACCTTGGCCTTCTTCAGTAGCCCGGCAACGCCCCCGGTCAGCCGGCTAACAATGCCGTCCTTCCACGCAACCGTCTTGCCGAGATCGAGCACGGGCGCTGCTACCGAGATGCCGAGCGGACTGCTGCCGCCGGCCATATGCGCGACCTTCTCGAACTCTTCCGCCGCATGGATCATCGCCTTGGACGGGATGCAGCCGACATTGAGACAGGTGCCGCCCGGTTTGCCGGCTTCAACGATCACCGTATCGATGCCGAGCTGGCCGGCACGGATAGCGCAGACGTAGCCGCCGGGCCCGGCGCCGATGACCAGCAGCTTGCAGGAGATTTCTTTCATGGCGTGACCCTTTGATGCGAGGGAATGTTCCGTCGCGATCCTTCGCGCCCCCCTCTGTCCTGCCGGACATCTCCACGAGGGGGGAGATCAGCAGCTTCTTCGCTTCGCTCATTCCTGCAACGATGGAGATTGGCGAAACCCTGCGTGACGTCCAATCTCCCCCCTTGTGGGGGAGATGCCTGGTAAGGCAGAGGGAGGCGCTGTCCCGCCGTCATCTCGGTCGTTCCGCCCCTCAATCCACAAATATCAGCGCTGGCGTCTCAATCAGCGCCTTGATGCGCTGCACAAACACCGCCGCGTCCCAGCCGTCGACCACCCGGTGGTCGAAGCTCGACGACAGGTTCATCATCTTGCGCGGGATGAACTGGGTGCCGTCCCAGACCGGCCGCACCATCATCTTGTTGACGCCGACGATCGCCACCTCAGGATGATTGATGACCGGCGTCGTCGCCACGCCGCCCATGGCGCCGAGCGAGGTGATGGTGATGGTCGATCCCGACAGCTCGTCGCGGCTGGCCGTGCCGGACTTCGCCGCTTCGGCCAGGCGGTTGAGCTCGGCCGCGCAATCCCAGAGGTCGCGCGCCTCGGCGTGCTTGACCACCGGCACCACCAGGCCCGACGGCGTCTGCGCGGCAATGCCGATATGGACGCCGCCATGCTGATGGATGATGCCGGCCTCGTCGTCGAACAGCGCGTTGATGTTGGGCTGGTCGGCAATCGCCTTGACCATCGCCCGCATCAGGAACGGCAGCAGCGTCAGCTTCGGCCTCTCCACACCCTTGCGCTTTTCCTTGTTGAGCGCCGCGCGCAACTCCTCAAGTGCTGTGACGTCGATCTCCTCGACATAGGTGATGTGCGGGATGCGTGACTTCGCCAGCGACATTTTTTCGGCGATCTTGCGCCTGAGACCGATGACCTTGATATCCTCGACGCTGTCATTGCGCGCCAGACCCGACGCCTTCGCCACCTGCGGCCCGCGCGCGAGAAAGGCCTCGATATCTTCGTGGCTGATGCGGCCGGCAGGGCCGGTACCCGACACCTGGCGCAGATCGATCCCCGCCTCCTTCGCCCTGAGCCGGATGGCGGGCGACGCCAGGGGCTTTTCGCCCTCCGGGCGCGGCGCGCCGGAGGGTGCCGCACCTTTAGATGTCGGCGCAGTACCCCCGCCCCTGGCCCCTCCCCACAAGGGGGAGGGGGATTCAGTCTCAGCTGCCCGTGCGCTGTTGGCTGCTGGTGCAGGTGGTGGCGACTTGGCGTCGGATTTCGTGGCCGAAACGCCTCCCTCTTGTGGGGGTCCGGAGGACGGGCGAGACCCGTGGCTCGCCTCGGCAGGGGTGGGGGTGCTCTTGGCGCTGGCCTCGCCCGGCAGCGCATCCTTCACATTGCCTTCACCCGCCACCTTCAGCCGCACGATCGGCGAGCCGATCGCCACCGTGTCGCCGATCTCGGCGCCCAGCCACAGAATCTCGCCATCGACCGGCGAAGGTATTTCCACCGTCGCCTTGTCGGTCATCACGGCGGCAAGCACCGAGTCCTCGCGCACGAGGTCGCCGACCTTGACGTGCCACTCCACAAGTTCGGCCTCGGCGACGCCTTCACCGACATCCGGCAGCTTGATGATGTGTTCGCCCATCCCTAGGCTCCCATGGTTTCGAGAAGCGCGCGGCCGACACGGGCCGGCCCCGGGAAATAATCCCATTCCTGCGCATGCGGGTAGGGCGTGTCCCAACCGGTGACGCGCGCCACCGGCGCTTCCAGATGGTAGAAACAATTTTCCTGCACCAGCGCCGACAGCTCGGCGCCGAAGCCGGAGGTCAGTGTCGCCTCGTGCACGACGACGCAGCGTCCGGTCTTCTTCACCGAAGCGACTATCGCGTCGAGATCGAGCGGCAGCAGGGTCCGCAAATCGATGATCTCGGCATCGATGCCGGTTTCTTCCACGGCCGCCTGCGCGACATAGACCATGGTGCCGTAGGCGAGCACGGTGACGGCCGAGCCCGCCCGGCGGATCGCCGCCTTGCCGAGCGGCACCGTGTAATGGCCGTCGGCGACCTCGCCCAGTTCATGCTTCGACCATGGCGTCACCGGTCGGTCGTGATGGCCATCGAACGGTCCGTTATAGAGCCGCTTCGGCTCCAGAAAAATCACCGGATCGGGATCCTCGATCGCCGCGATCAGCAGCCCCTTGGCATCATGAGGATTGGACGGCACCACCGTCTTCAGCCCCGACACATGGGTGAACAGCGCTTCCGGGCTCTGGCTGTGCGTCTGGCCGCCAAAGATGCCGCCGCCGGTCGGCATGCGGACCACGATCGGACAGGTGAAATCGCCGTTCGAGCGGTAGCGCAGGCGTGCTGCTTCCTGCGTCAGCTGGTCGTAAGCCGGGTACATGTAGTCGGCAAACTGAATTTCCACGCATGGCTTCAGCCCATAGGCGGCCATGCCGATGGCGGAGCCGACAATGCCGGATTCGTTGATCGGCGCATCGAAGCAGCGGGTCTTGCCGTACTTCGCTTGCAGGCCTGCCGTGCAGCGGAAGACACCCCCGAAGAAGCCGACATCCTCGCCATAGACGATGACGCGTTCGTCGCGCGCCATCGACACGTCCATGGCGTCGCGGATCGCCTCGATCATGGTCCGTCTCGGCATGGTCAGACTCCCGCCTGCTGGCGCTGGCGCCTGAGATGCGGCGGCATCTCGGCAAACACGCCCTCGAACATCTCGCGCGTCGACGGCTTGCCGCCGGCATGCAGCGTGCCGTGGCCTTCAGCTTCCTTCTGCGCCGCGATCACCGTCTCGAGGATTTCCGCTTCGGCCTGGGCGTGACGCTCGTCCGACCAGACGCCGCGTTGGATCAGATGGTTCTTCAGCCGCATCACCGGATCGCCGAGCGGCCAGGCGTCGGATTCCGTCTTCGGCCGATAGGCCGACGGATCGTCCGAGCTCGAATGCGCGCCGGCACGGTAGGTGACATATTCGATCAGCGTCGGCCCGAGATTCTGCCGCGCCCGCTCCGCCGCCCATTTGGCCACGGCATGCACGGCGAGATAATCATTGCCGTCGACGCGCAGCGCCGGAATGCCGAAGCCGAGGCCGCGCGCGGCAAAGGTGCCGGAGCCGCCACGCGCAATGCCTTGAAACGTCGAGATCGCCCACTGGTTGTTGACGACGTTGAGGATGACCGGCGCCTTGTAGGTTGAGGCGAACACCAGTGCGGAATGGAAATCGGATTCGGCCGTCGAGCCGTCGCCGATCCACGCCGCCGCGATTTTCGAATCGTTGCTGATAGCGGAAGCCATCGCCCAGCCGACCGCCTGGATGTATTGCGTCGCCAGATTGCCGGAGATCGAGAAGAAGCCGTGCTCCTTCGACGAATACATGATCGGCAGCTGCCGCCCTTTGAGCGGATCGGCCTCGTTGGAATAGATCTGGTTCATCATCGTGACCATCGGATAGCCGTCGGCTATGAGCAGGCCGGCTTGCCGATAGGTCGGGAAATTCATGTCGCCCGGCATCAGCGCCTTGCGGAAAGCGCAGCTCACCGCCTCTTCGCCCAGATGCTGCATGTAGAACGAAGTCTTGCCCTGGCGCTGCGCCATCTGCATGCGCGCATCGAAGCTGCGCAGCGTCATCATGTGGCGCAACCCCTCGAGCAGCTCCTCGTCGGTGAGCAGCCCGGCCCACGGCCCGACCGCCTCACCGGTGCGGTTGAGCACGCGGATGATCGAAAACGCCATGTCGCGGATGGTGCGCGGATCGACATCGATGTCCGGTCGCGGCACCGAGCCCGCCTTGGGGATAGGCACGTTGGAGAAGTCGGGCGTTCCGCCCGGCCGCACTTCCGGCTCCGGCACATGAAACCGCAACATCCCAGCATCGGTCATGACCATGGTCCTCCCATTTGCTGCGGTGATATTTGCACATCCGCGCGCCCGGCACAGCGCCAATTCATGGGGCGCCGCAACCCATACGGCGTCACGGCCGGCAGGCGACCGCAAGATGCAGATATGTCGGCGAAATTTCTTGTCGATGTTGGGGAGCGGCGCGCAATTAGGCGCAAAGTTTTGCAGGATTTCCAGCAGATAGTCACTTCACGGCCTCCGGGAGAGATGAACGCATCAAGGTCGGCGAACTGGCGCTTTCCTCTCCCCCGTCGATCGGGGGAGAGGTGTGGGGGGCAACGAGGCGGGGGGGGGGGGGGGTGTTTTTAACAAAAACCCCCCCCCGAGACCCCGGGGGGTGGGGGGTTAGGGGGTGTG
>NZ_JAMYVE010000023.1:0-49903 GCF_040323695.1 Mesorhizobium sp. M0030
CAGGAGGATGGAGGTCACGGGGATGAATTTTTCGCGGAAGGTGTCCATCTAGCGCGCCTCGCCAGCGGGGTGCACTCCTCTCCCCAACGGGGAGAGGGTGGCCGGAGCGAAGCGGAGGTCGGGTGAGGGGGTAGAAATCTTTCCGTCGAGACAAGCCAAGATCGTATCCAGGACCGCTCGGCGCTCAGCCAAAACTTCGTGATTCCAGAAGCGCAGAACCGAATAACCTTGTCCGTTCAGCCAGGCTGTCCTGGCGGGATCGGTCAGTGAATCCGCGTGTTGGCTGCCATCAAGTTCGACAATCAGCCCCTGCTCGCGGCAGACGAAGTCCGCGATGAAAGGTCCGAGCGGCACTTGCCGCACAAATTTGTAGCCGTTGAGATGACGTCCTCTCAATTCCCCCCAAAGCCGGTATTCAGCTTCGGTCTCGTCAAACCGCAGCTTTCGGGCGCGAGCGGTTGCCCCGACATTTCTCTTGGTCGGATCCGTCGGCGCCGCCCCCTCACCCGACCTCCGCTTCGCTCCGGCCACCCTCTCCCCGTTGGGGAGAGGAGCCAGCCGGTCGTTCGCCCCCTCAATCATCATAGCTGTGCCCTGCCCTCAAGCCATCGCGTACCCTGGCCGCGATCGCCAAAAATTCCGGCGTCTCGCGGATATCCAGTGGCCGCTCTTTTGGCAGCGTCGATTCGATGATGTCGGTAACCCGACCTGGGCGCGGCGACATGACGACGATGCGCGTCGACAGATACACCGCCTCGGGGATGGAATGGGTGACGAAGCAGATCGTCTTGTTGGTGCGCGCCCACAATTCCAGAAGCTGTTCATTGAGATGGTCGCGCACGATCTCGTCCAGCGCGCCGAAGGGCTCGTCCATCAGCAACAGGTCGGCGTCGAAGGCGAGCGCGCGGGCGATCGAAGCGCGCTGCTGCATGCCGCCGGAAAGCTGCCAAGGGTATTTCTTCTCGAAGCCGGAGAGGTTGACGAGCTCCATCGTGCGCTTGATGCGCTCGGCCTGCTCCGCTCTCGAAAGGCCGATGATCTCCAGCGGCAGCGTCACGTTACGCTCGATCGTGCGCCACGGGAAAAGGGCTGCCGCCTGGAAGACGTAGCCATAAGCGCGTTTCTCGCGCGCCTGTTCCGGCGTCATGCCGTTGACCGAGATCGTGCCCGATGTCGGTTTTTCCAGATCGGCGATGACGCGCAGCAAGGTGGTCTTGCCGCAGCCAGATGGGCCGATGAAGGAGACGAACTCGCCCTTGCCGATGGTCAGGTCGACTTTGGAGAGCGCCTCTACCGGACCGTCATTGGTCTGAAAGGTAAGGCCAAGTTTGCTTGCCGAGACGACGGCTGGCGATCGTCCCGTCATCGCTTGCTGCCTGCTTCTCGCAGCCGCCCAGGATGAAATGCCGTTGCATTCGCGTTGATGTTGCTTTCCACTCGTCCAATCCCACCCAATCGACGCCCGGAGCCTTGCCGATGTCGCCCAAACCCACTTGTCACCTTATCCGTCCTGAAAGCACTTATGAAGGCAAGCAGGGATTGACCTATTTTGCCGGCATTGCAGCCGAGACGGTCGGCTCGTCCGGCATCTGCATGCATCTGCTCACCCTGCCGCCTGGCGCCCGCGCCAAGGCGCATCTGCATGAAAGCCATGAGACGGCGATCTATGTGCTCTCGGGCGAGGTCCACACATGGTATGGCGACAGGCTCGAGAACCACATCGTCGTCAAGGCCGGCGACCTCTTCTACATCCCGGCCGGCGTACCGCATCTGCCGGCCAATCTGAGCAACGCCCCGTCCTCGGCCGTCATCGCCCGCACCGATCCCAATGAACAGGAAAGCGTCGTCCTGTTGCCGGAACTGGATGCGCTGGTGGCCTGACGCTGACGGGACTGCCGTCATTTGCACCGCGCCACTTCGCCCATGACATTGCCGTCGTCGTCGGCGACCGTCAGCTTCTTGGCGTTCTTGGCGCTGCGCTTGATGGTGAATTTGGTCGGCTCCTGTCCCTCTTCGCCTTCCGCCTCGCATGTTGCCGTCACCACCAGCGACCCATCAGCCTGCGCCTGCTTGTCCGTGAAGGTGCAGGCGCTGGCGGCGGTGACCAATGCCTCGTCGGTCAAAAGCAGCATCCGATCGGCGGCGACTTCCTGGCCGTTGCGGTTGATGCAGCCATATTTGTCCCCATAGGGTTTCGTCAGGTCGATGCCTGCCGCAAGGGCCTGACCCGCAGCCAGAACGACTATCATCGCAACAGACGGCCCCAAACCGCGCGCGCTCATTCCCCCAGCTCCAACGTCACGAACACGGTTGCAACGGCCCCATTTCTTCAAGACCGGGAATGGTCACGAAGAACCCACCCTCGCCCTTGTTGGTGACCACAACGGTTTCAGCCGTCGTCCCCGCCTCGCCTTCGGCGGAACAGGTCGCATCAAGCGATTGCGTGCCCGGCGCCCACGTCAATTGCTGCGCGAACCGGCAGCCGCTGCCATAGGTCTCGATGCCTTCGGCGGTCAGCACGATATAATCGTCCCGGCCCTGAAAACCGGCCTTTGCAAAGACACAGCCGGCATCGTTGCCCCAGGAGCCGGCCAGCCTCTCGGCCCCTGTTGCCGGACCAGCGACCACCATCGCCACGACCAGTGAAATGAGCGCCCCCGGGCTCCGCAACGTCAAACGCCTGTCGCCGGAATGCCGGTGCGTTCCACCTTGCGCGGCGCGGTAATGTCCTTCCAGGTCGACAGAGCCCGGTTGACCGCCGCGTTCGGCTCGCGGGCGACGAATTCGCCATGGCCGGGCTTGGCCTTGACCTCCGCTTCCTCGACCGACAATTCGCCGCGCGAAAAGACGAAGCGCGGCAGGCCGGTCACCTCAAAACCTTCGAAGACGTTGTAGTCGATCACCGATTGCTGCTTCTTCGAGGTGATGGTCTTCTTGGCGCTGGGGTCCCACACCACGATGTCGGCGTCCGCGCCTTCGACGATGGCGCCCTTCCTAGGATACATGTTGAGGATCTTGGCGATGTTGGTCGAAGTCACCGCGACGAACTCGTTCATCGTCAGCCGCCCGGTGTTGACGCCCGTCGTCCACAGCACGGGCAAGCGGTCTTCAAGCCCGCCAGTGCCGTTCGGGATCTTGGTGAAATCGCCGAGGCCGTTGCGCTTCTGCTTGGTGGTGAAGGCGCAGTGGTCGGTCGCCACCACCTGCAGCGATCCCGCCTGCAGGCCGGCCCACAGCGAATCCTGGTGCAGCTTGTTGCGGAAGGGCGGACTCATGACGCGGCGCGCCGCATGGTCCCAATCCTTGTCGAAATACTCGCTTTCATCCAGCGTCAGATGCTGGATCAGCGGCTCGCCGAAAACCCGAATGCCCTTCTGGCGGGCGCGGCGGATGGCTTCGTGGCTCTGCTCGCAGGACACATGCACGACATAGAGCGGCACGCCGGCCATGTCGGCGATCATGATGGCGCGGTTGGTCGCCTCGCCCTCCACTTCCGGCGGCCGCGAATAGGCGTGTCCCTCGGGGCCATTATTGCCGGCGGCGAGCAGCTTTTGCGACAGCGCCGCAACCACGTCGCCATTCTCGGCATGAACGAGCGGCAGCGCGCCGAGATCGGCGCAGCGCTGGAACGACGCGTACATCTCGTCGTCGTCCACCATCAGCGCGCCCTTGTAGGCCATGAAATGCTTGAACGAGGTAATGCCCCTGTCGACGACGGTGGCCATCTCGTCGAACACCTGCTTGCCCCACCAGGTGATCGCCATGTGGAAGGAGTAGTCGCAGGCAGCCTTCGAGGTCTTGTTGTCCCACATCTGCAACGCTTCCAGCAGCGATTGCTGCGGCGCCGGCAGGCAGAAATCGACCACCATCGTGGTGCCACCGGAAAGGGCCGCACGCGTCCCGGACTCGAAATCGTCGGCCGAATAGGTGCCCATGAACGGCATTTCGAGATGGGTGTGCGGATCGATACCGCCCGGCATGACGTAACAGCCGCTGGCGTCGAACTCATGGTCGCCATGCAGGTTCGAGCCAATGGCGACGATCTTGCCGTGCTGCATCAGCACATCGGCCTTCCAGGTGCGGTCGGCGGTGACGATGGTGCCGTTTCGGATGACTTTGGTCATTGTCGTGTTCCCTTGTTCTCTTCGCGCTTCTTGTGAGCGTCGTTTTGAATACAGATCTTAGTTCACGCCACGATCCCCGCTGTCTCTACCACCGCATGGAACAGCACGTCGGCGCCGGCGCCGGCCCATTCCTTGGTGATTTCCTCGGCCTCGTTGTGTGACAACCCGTCAACGCAGGGGCACATCACCATAGCGGTCGGCGCGACGCGGTTGATCCAGCAGGCGTCGTGGCCGGCGCCGGAGACGAGGTTGCGGTGGGAATAGCCGAGCCGTTCGGCTGCGTCGCGGATCGCCTTGACGCAGCCGGCATCAAAGGTGACCGGATCGAAAGCGCCGACCTGCTCGACCTTGTACTGGATGTCGAGCGCCTCACAGATCGTGTCGATGCCTTCGCGTATGCGCCCATCCATAGCGTCCAGCACTTCCTTCTCGGGCGAACGGATGTCGATGGTGAAGACGGTGCGTCCCGCAATGATGTTGCGCGAGTTCGGAAACACCTCCATGTGGCCGACCGCGCCGACGGCGTCGGGCTGGTAGTCCATGGCGATCTCATGCACCAGCTCGATCACGCGCGCCATGCCTAGACCGGCATTACGGCGCTTGGGCATCGGCGTCGAGCCGGTATGCGCCTCCTTGCCGGTCAGCGTTACCTGCAGCCATTTCAGGCCCTGGCCGTGGGTGACGACGCCAATGTCGATGCCTTCGTCCTCGAGGATCGGCCCCTGCTCGATATGCAGTTCGAAGAAGGCGTGGATCTTGCGGTCGCCGACCTTCTCGGTTCCCTTCCAGCCAATGCGCTCCAGCTCCTCGCCGAACTTTTTCCCCTGTTTATCAGTGTGCTGATACACGTCCGCCTGATCGAGCACACCGGCGAACACGCCGGACGCCATCATCGCCGGGGCAAAGCGCGAGCCTTCCTCATTGGTCCAGTTGGTAACGACGATCGGATGCCTGGTCTGGATGCCGAGATCGTTAAGCGAGCGAATAATCTCCAGCCCGCCGAGCACGCCGAGCACGCCGTCATATTTGCCGCCGGTCGGCTGCGTGTCGAGATGGCTGCCGACATAAACCGGCGGCAGGCTGGGATCAGCGCCTTCCCGGCGGGCAAACATGGTGCCCATTTCGTCAAGCCCCATTTCGAGCCCGGCCGCCTCGCACCAGCGCTTGAACAGATGCCGTCCCTCGCCGTCCTCGTCGGTCACGGTCTGGCGATTGTTGCCGCCGGCAATACCGGGGCCGATCTTCGCCATCTGCATGATGGAATCCCACAAACGGTCTGAATTGATTCGCAGATTCTCGCCTGGGGCGGCCATGCTCTAAAACCTCATCGGTTGCGGGGCGGCGGCGTCCCCCTCCCCCTCGAGGGGAGGGTGGCCGCGAAGCGGTCGGGTGGGGTCGCCCGCGACGCGCGCGACCTTCTCTTTGACCACCTGCGCGACGTGCCAAGCGCTGTTTATGACATCGGGCTCGTCAACACGGAAGACTTCAAATCCGAGCGATCGCAGATAAGCATCGCGAACGGCATCGTGCCGACTACCCCTGTCGTGTTCGTGCATGTCGCCATCGACCTCAACGATCAGCTTCACCGCCAAGCAGGCAAAATCCACGATGTACGGGCCAATCGGGCACTGACGGCGAAACTTGATGCCGGCTGATTTCAGGTCCCGCAGTTCATACCACAGCAGCGATTCTCCCTTGGTCGCGTGAATTCGAAGCGCTCGCGCCTTTTGGCGCATTTCGAAGCTCACGCGGGTACGGGGCATCAGGAGCGGCCTCGGAACAAAAGAGCAGGTCGGCGTCCGGTCGCACCGACCCCACCCGACCGCTTCGCGGCCACCCTCCCCTCGAGGGGGAGGGCTATCCGCGCCCGGTTTGTCAATCGATCGCCCTCAGCACTTCTCTGACATGGTCGATCAATTCGTTGATCTGGCCCTTGGTGATGATCAGTGGCGGCGACAGCGCGATGATGTCGCCGGTGGTGCGGATCAGCGCGCCGCGCTCGAACGCCTTGACGAAGGCCGAGAAGGCCCGCTTGGTCGGGCTGCCGGCGATCGGCGCCAGTTCGATCGCGCCGATCAGGCCGATATTCCTGATGTCGATGACATGCGGCTCGTCCTTCAGCGAATGCAGCGCATCTTCCCAGTAGGGCGCCAGTTCCTCGCCGCGGGTCAGCAGGCACTCTTCCTTGTAGGTGTCGAGCGTGCCGAGTGCCGCGGCGCACGCAATCGGATTGCCCGAATAGGTGTAGCCGTGGAAGAACTCGATCATGTGCTCGGGGCCGGTCATGAAGGCGTCGTGGATTTCCTTCTTCACGAACACCGCGCCCATCGGGATGACGCCGTTGGAGACGCCCTTGGCGGTGGTCATGATGTCGGGCGTGACGCCGAAATAATCCGCTGCGAACGGCGCGCCGAGACGGCCGAAACCGGTGATGACCTCGTCGAAGATCAGCAAAATGCCGTGCTTGGTGCAGATCTCGCGCAGTTTCTGCAGATAGCCCTTCGGCGGCAGGATGACGCCGGTGGAGCCGGCGACCGGTTCGACGATGACAGCGGCGATGGTCGAGGCGTCATGCAGGGCAACGATGCGCTCCAGCTCGTTGGCGAGTTCCGCGCCATATTCCGGCACGCCCTTGGAGAAGGCGTTCTTTTCCGGCAGATGCGTGTGCGGCATGTGGTCGACGCCGCCGAGCAGCGTGCCGAACATCTTGCGGTTGGTGACGATGCCGCCGACCGAGATGCCGCCGAAATTGACGCCGTGATAGCCGCGTTCGCGGCCGATCAGGCGGGTGCGCGCGCCCTCGCCCTTCACACGGTGATAGGCGATCGCCATCTTCAGCGCCGTTTCGACCGATTCCGAACCGGAATTGGTGAAGAAGACATGGTCCATGCCCTTGGGCGCGAGATCGACCAGGCGGTTTGCCAGTTCGAACACGATCGGGTGGCCCATCTGGAAGGCCGGCGCATAGTCGAGTTCGGCCGCCTGGTGCTGGATCGCCTCGGTGATCTTGGGACGGCAATGGCCGGCATTGACGCACCAGAGGCCGGCGGTGCCATCGAGCACCTTGCGGCCGTCGCTGGTGGTGTAGTGCATGTCCTTGGCGGAAACGAACATGCGCGGCGCCTGTTTGAACTGCCGGTTTGCCGTAAACGGCATCCAGAATGCGCTGAGATCGTTCGGCGTGACTTTCAGCCGGTTGGACATGACCAAGACTTCCCCTTGTAACCTGTTTCGGTGCGGCTAACGCTTGGTCTTTCCAAAGCTTGGTCTTTGCTGCGTTTTCATGCTACGCAAATTTTTGACCGATTGGACAAACGTTAGCACCGCCCTGTCGGCGGTCAAGGGATTACTAGCGGAAATGCGGCCTGCGAAGTGCGCTCCACGGGTAAGAGAAAAACTGGTCCAGAGAATTGGTCCAGATGAACCCTGCGGCCAAGGCTTGCAGGGGTGAGCGGCGCCATGGAAGGCTCAGCCCCTCGCCGCACCCGCATCCAGCAGGAAAAGCGCGAACTGATCCTGGAGGCAGCCCTCGAAGTCTTCTCCGCCAACGGCTTTCGCGGTTCGACCATCGACCAGATCGCCGAGGCCGCCGGGATGTCGAAGCCGAACCTGCTCTACTATTTCCGCCGCAAGGAAGACATCCACGAAACGCTGATGGAGCGGCTGCTGGCGACGTGGCTGGCGCCGCTACGTGAACTCGACGACATCGGCGACCCCCTGACCGAGCTCAGGAGCTACATCCGGCGCAAGCTCGAAATGGCGCGTGATTTTCCCAGGGAAAGCCGGCTGTTCGCCAACGAGATCCTGCAAGGCGCGCCGCGCATCATGCCGCTGCTGGCGGGTGAGCTGAAAACGCTGGTCGACGAGAAGGCCAACGTCATCAAGGGCTGGATGCGCGCAGGAAAAATCGCCCGCACCGATCCCTGGCACCTGATCTTTTCGATCTGGGCGACGACGCAGCACTATGCCGATTTCGATGTCCAGGTCCGCGCGGTGCTTGGGCCCGATCGCGGCGGCGACGGCCGCTTCGAGGATGCGGCGCGGTTTCTGGAGCAGTTGTTCATTGATGGGCTGAAGCCGAAGGGCTGACCTTGGGCGTCAGGCGCTGCGGCGCTCCGCCGGCATCGCCTCAAGCAAATTCTGCAGCTTCTCGATCGAATTCTGTTCGGCCAGCGGCGTGTAGACGATCAGCTTCATGTCCGAGCCGTCGTCGATCGACAGGCTCATATGCTCGAACGTCATGGCGCCGGCGCTCGGATGTCGGACATGTTTCACCCCCGACAATCGGCGTGCCACGTCGCGTTGCGGCCACCAGTCGCGAAACTCCGGACTTGAGCGCGTCATAAGCACGATCAGCCGCTCGAAATCCGCATCGCCCACATAGCGGGCGCTTTCCGCCCGGAACGAGGCCAGCACGGTGCGCGCCAATTGCTCCCAGTCAACCAGCAGGAGCCGGTGATGCGGATTGGTGAACACCATGTGGACGATGTTGCGGGCGTCGCCCTCTAGCAGGCCATAATCACCGAACACCGCTACCGCCGCCGGATTCCAGGCCAGCACATCCCAGCGCCGCCCGACGACATAGGCCGGCTGCAGCACCAGGCTCTCCAGCATATGCATTAGCGGGCCATCGACCTTTTCCGGCGCAGCCACGCGGTTCTCCGGTTGCTGGCGGCCTGCCAGGATGAACAGATGCCGCCTTTCAACGGCGTCGAGGCGCAGCGCTTCGCTGAGCGCCGCTAGCACCTCCACCGAGGGTCTGACCTCGCGCCCCTGCTCTAGCCATGTGTACCAGGTGGTGCCGACGCCGGCGATCATCGCCACTTCCTCGCGACGCAAGCCTGGCGTGCGTCTCCGCAGGCCGGTCGCGATGCCGGTGGCGGACGGCGTCAATCTTTCGCGGCGCGAGCGCAGGAAGGCGCCAAGCTCGCGCCGGCGGCTGTCTTCAGCGGAGTGCGTGGGGGCATCCATGAGAGCTATTATAGCAGTATTGATACCAGGATAAAGTTTGAACTGTTTGGGCTGAGTCAGGCGCCCCATCTTCCATCCAGAGAGATGGAGGCTCTGAATATGGATCTGAAAGACAAGACAATCCTCATCACCGGTTCGACCGACGGCGTCGGCCGTGTCGTCGCGCAAAGGCTGGGCGCCGGCGGCGCGCGCGTGCTGGTGCATGGCCGTGACGCGGCTCGCGGCAAGGCAACCGTCGCAGAAATCGAATCCGCCGGCGGCAAAGCCGAGTTCCTCGCCGCCGACCTCGCCTGGCTAGCCGAGGTCCGCCGCCTTGCCGAGGCCGTACGCGCAAAAACCGACCGGCTCGACATCCTCATCAACAATGCCGGCATCGGCACGGCCGGCGCCAAGCGACAGCTCAGCGCCGACGGCTTCGAACTGCGCTTTGCGGTCAACTATCTCGCCGGTTTCCTGCTGACCTCGGAACTGCTGCCGCTGCTCAAGGCGAGTTCGCCGGCGCGCATCGTCAACGTCGCTTCGGCCGGCCAGCAGGCGATCGATTTCGGCGATGTCATGCTGACACGTTCCTATGACGGCGTGCGCGCCTATTGCCAGAGCAAGCTGGCGCAGATCCTGTTCACCATCGACCTGGCCGGAGAGTTGAAAGGCAGCGGCGTCACCGTCAACGCTCTGCATCCAGCGAGCTACATGAACACCACCATGGTCCGCCAAGCCGGCGTGACGCCATGGAGCTCGGTCGAGACCGGCGCCGACGCCATTCTCAACCTCGCGACATCGCCCGCCCTGGAGGGCCGCAGTGGCCTCTATTTCGATGGCCAAAAGGAATCCCGCGCCGAAGCACAAGCCTATGACGCCAAGGCCAGACAGCAATTGCGAACCCTGAGCCTCGACTTCGTCGGCCAGGCTTCCCCACAATCGAAGGAACAGCATTCATGACCGGCAAGATCGAACACACGGTCGTCGTCGGCGGCTCATCCGGCATCGGCCTGGCAACGGCGCGAAAACTGCTAGGCCCAGGCATGAAGGTGACCATCACCGGACGAAACCAGGACAAGCTCACCAGCGCCTGGAAGAGCCTCGGCGGCGCCGCCGAAAAAGCTGCCTTCGATGCTTCGAAGCCGGACGAAGTCCGCCAGTTCTTTGGGGAACTCGGACCGTTCGATCACCTCGTGCTGGCTGCCAGCGGCGGCAAGGGACTTGGGCCGTTCGAAACCCTCGACCTCTCAGACATCGCCGGCGGCGTCGACGAGAAAGTCCGGCCGCAGCTGTCCTGTTTGCAGGCAGCCTTGCCGACGCTCAACAGATCGGGATCCGTCACCTTCATCTCGGCGGTTTCGGCACAATTGTCGGCGCCCGGCGTGGCTGGCATTGCCGCCGTCAACGGCATGCTGCTGACCGTGGTGCCGATCCTGGCGGTCGAACTGAAGCCTCTGCGCGTCAACGTCGTGGCGCCCGGCGTCATTGATACGCCCTGGTGGAACTTTTTGCCGGACGAGCAGCGGCAGGCGGTGTTCAGTGAATATGCCGGCAAGACTCCTGTGGGCAGGATTGGCCACGCCGAAGATGTTGCCGGCGCAATCGCCTTCCTCGTCTCCAACGGCTTCATGACCGGCCAGGTGCTGACCTGCGATGGCGGTTTGCGCTTCGCGGCGTAGCAAATGGTGTTGCAATGGCTTCCCGCCGCCACTGCGGCCACCAAACTACTGGCTCGCCACCACGCCGACACCAACGGACACAACGATGAAAATTACCAAAATCAAAACGCCAACTGAATTTGCCCTCTGGTAGATGGCATTTCCGGAGCCGAGTTTTGTCCTCAGAAAAAGGAGGACATCTGGGGACATTGCCGCTAGAAAAATCACTAGAAACTGAAATGCCCGATAAATTCAGGCTGAAACCGCTTTTCCACAAAGGGGTACAATATGATTGACGCATATACGAGATAGAAGACGAGCGTGAATCGAGTTGGTGAGCTTGTCAAACCAAGTGACGAAAGAGCGCTTTTCTCTTCAGATTCGTGTAGAAAATACAATACACTCAAGATGCTTGCTGTGAAATAAATACTTAGCAGAGCGTACGAATTTCTGGCGCTAATTGCATGGACATAATTTAGGGCAGCTACCAAGGCCACCGTCAGGAGCCCCACCACAAGCAACCATCTCAGCGCAACGCGTCTTTTACCTTTAAGAATGTACATTGATTGCCCCACACGTCGCATCAAGGATCAATACCGTAACGGTCTTAACTCTAAGTATCGAAGACAATGATAAATGGCGACGCCATGGTGGCAGCGCCATTGCCGACTAGAGCGACTGCGCGATCAGCGTCAGGAATCCGCCGGCGAGCGCGACATTGCCGACGAAGCCGTTGATGCGCGAGGCCCGGTCCGGGCCCTGATGGTCCCAGAAATTGTGGAACATCGGCGTCGCGACAATGAGAAACAGCACCAGCACAGCACTGGCGATCGCGGTCCACAGGCCGGCCATCACCAGCGCGCCGGCAATGGTCTGCAGGACGATGCCGGCCCACAACGCCAATCTCGCCTGCGGCACGCCGCGCGCGGCCATCAGCCCGGTCAGGAACGCCTCGTTTTGAACATTGCGCAGTCCCGCGACAACGAAGGCGCCGCCAAGCAACAGGCGGCCGAGAAACAACAGGGTCGAAGGCAAATCGACAGGCATGAAATCTTCCCCGTACTTAAGCATGAAACAGGTGGAGCGCCGCCCTTTCGACGGCGCTCCATGACTAACCGGACGGTCAGGCTGCTTTGGCAGCCGGCATCGGGTGAATGGCGTGGAACGGGATGCAGAGCCGGTTCCAGGTGTTGATCATGCCGATCGCGACCGACAGCTTGACCAGTTCCTCTTCCGAGAAGTGCTCTAGCGTGCGGGCATAGAGTTCGTCCGAAACGCCATTGTTGGCGATCAGGGTCGTTGCCTCGGTCCAGGCAAGCGCCGCGCGTTCGCGCTCGGAAAACAGCGGCGATTCCTGCCAGGCCGAAACCAGATAGAGCCGTGTCTCGGTTTCGCCATCGCGCCTCGCCTCGCGGCTGTGCATCTCGACGCAGTAGGAGCAGCCATTGATCTGCGAGGCGCGGAGCTTGATCAAATGCAGCAGGCTCACTTCAAGCCCGCATTCGTCGACCGCCTTGTTAAGCGCCGACACGGCTTTCATGATCTCAGGCGCCTTTGCGAAGAATTGCAGTCTCTGTTTCATCGTCTTTCCTTTCACATCTGTTTGGCGGGGGATTAAATCTGTTTGGTCGAAGCGGGTTTCTGCGGCCGCTGATGGCGCGCGACAAAGGCACAGCTGGCGGCAAACGATCGCGGATCGCCTTCGGCCTTGTAATCAGCCACGATGTCGGACAACCGGGTTTCCGCGAGGGCCGCGCGATAGGCGCGCTCGGCCTTCAGCATCGCGGCATTGATGCCGCACGGCTTCACATAGGCCGAAGCATCGATCTTGACCGGGCCGCGCTGGCGGATCTCGCCGCAGCGGAAGGCCGGCTCGCGACCCTCGACCGCAAGCACGATATCGAGCAGCGTGATGCGCTCGGCCGGACGCGCCAGCCGGTAGCCGCCCGCCGGTCCCGGCACCGATTCCAGGATGCGCGCAGCAGTCAGCTGGTTCAGATGTTTCAGCAGATAGCTCGGCGACAGGCCGAAGGACTCTGCCAAAGCAGCACCCGGCATCGTGCTGTTGCCCTCCACGCTGGCCAGTGTGGCCGCGCAATGGATGGCCGCTTCTACACCCTCGCCCAGCTTCACGATGTTGCGCTCCTATTCATGGATATCTTTTATCCTAGATAAATCTTATCTGCAATAGGAAAATGAAAAACGGCGCTCGAAAGCGCCGCTTTTTTCTTCGACCCGTTCCCTACTCTGCGGCCACCTTGGCCATCGGGTTGTTCGGGTGCGTCGTCCAGTTGGCATAGACCGGCGACACCGGCTTGCCGGTGCGCTGGTCCATGACGCCGGCGGCCAGCGGCTCCATGGTGATGCAGTTCTCGACCGGGCAGACATTGACGCACAGATTGCAGCCGACGCATTCGGCCTCGATCACCTCGAAATGCCTGACGCCGTCGACCATGTTGGTGATTGCCTGGTGCGAAGTGTCCTCGCAGGCGATGTGGCAGCGGCCGCATTTGATGCAGGCGTCCTGATCGATACGCGCCTTGGCGATGTAATTGAGGTTGAGATACTGCCAGTCGGTAACATTGGGCGTGGCGCGGCCGACAATGTCGTTGAGCGAGGCGTGGCCTTTCTCGTCCATCCAGTTTTCGAGACCGGCGATCATCTCCTGCACGATCTTGAAGCCGTATGTCATCGCCGCCGTGCACACCTGCACATTGCCGGCGCCGAGCGCCATGAATTCAGCCGCATCGCGCCAGGTGGTGATGCCGCCAATGCCGGAGATCGGCAGGCCGCGCGTTTCCGGATCGCGGGCGATCTCGGCCACCATGTTCATGGCAATCGGCTTCACCGCCGGGCCGCAATAGCCGCCATGCGAGCCTTTGCCGTCGATGGTCGGCTGCGGCGCGAAACTGTCTAGGTCGACGCCGGTGATCGAGTTGATGGTGTTGATCAGCGACACCGCGTCGGTTCCGCCGGAGAGTGCGGCGCGCGCCGGCTTGCGCACATCTGTGATATTCGGCGTCAGCTTGGTGATGACAGGCATGCGGGTGTTGGCCTTGCACCAGCGCACTACCATTTCGATGTATTCAGGCACCTGGCCGACAGCCGCGCCCATGCCGCGTTCCGACATGCCGTGCGGGCAGCCGAAATTGAGCTCGATGCCGTCGGCTTCGGTCTCCTCGACCACCGGCAGGATCGCCTTCCAGCTTTCCTCGACGCATGGCACCATCAGTGAGACGACGATGGCGCGGTCGGGCCAGTCCTTCTTGACCTGTTTGATCTCGCGCAGATTGACCTGCAAATCGCGGTCGGTGATCAGCTCGATGTTGTTGAGGCCGAGCAGGCGCCGGTCGGCCCCCCAAATCGCGCCATAACGCGGGCCGTTGACGTTGACCACCGGCGGACCTTCTTCGCCCAGCGTCTTCCACACGACGCCGCCCCAGCCCGCCTTGAAGGCGCGGATGACATTGTAGGCCTTGTCGGTCGGCGGCGCCGAAGCCAGCCAGAACGGATTGGGCGATTTGATGCCGACGAAATTGTTGCGGATGTCTGCCATGACAGGTCCCTTTCAACCGAGACGAAGGAGCATTTCCACGGGTGCGAGAATGCCGCCTTTAAGCGCGGGGGTGAGATTGGCGATCTTGGTGCCGGCGTTCTCGCCCATGATAAGATTAACGCCAGGCGGCGGCTTTTTTCCTTCCGCCTGCGCCGCAGCCATGCGCGCCCGTATCGTGTCGAAAAATTCGATGGCGAAGGCGCCACGAGGGCGCTCGGCGGTTACAGAGAACCCCGCGGCGGCGGCAGCCGAACGATAGTCGTCGGGCGTGGCAACGAAGGACATGCTCTCGTCGGATGCCCATGGCAGCGGATAGGTCAGCGCACCTGCCTTGAGCCGCATCACATCGTAGACGGCAAAGACGCCGCCCGGCTTGAGCACACGCGCCGCCTCGCTCATCAGCTTTTTCTTGTCGGGAAGATTCATGCCGACATGCAGGATCATGGCCGTATCAAAGCTTTTGTTGCTGAACGGCATGTCGAGCGCGCTGCCCTGCACGAACCGGACTTTGTCGGCCATTCCCACCCGCTTCGACAGGCTGGTCGCGATGTCGACATAGCTTCGCGTCAGATCAATGCCGGTGACATCGGCGCCGGCATTGTTGGCGGCGAAGCGGGCTGGACCACCCACGCCGGAACCAATGTCGAGCAGCCTGGCCCCCGGCTTCAAACCCATCTGGCCGATGAGTTCCCTGGTGGCGGCGATACCGCCAATGTGGAACTCGTCGACCGCTTCGAGATCGCCAGCGCGTAGATGGGCAATTTCCACGCCGGTATCGGCGAGCACGGCAAGAATGTGCTGCTCAAGATCCGAGACGTCGTAGTGACGCGCGATGCCTGATTCCACTGAGGCCATGATCTCTATCCCTGTGCCAGACTCCGGTTGATGCTCTCCGCCGCATCGCGGCCTTGCGCGACGGCCGATACCGTCAAATCGTCGCCGCCAAAAATGCAGTCGCCGCCGGCCCAGACATTGGCGAGCGAGGTGCGCCCTTCTGCGTCGACCTTGATGCGGCCGGCTTCGAGTTCGATCGCAGCACCGCTGCCGTTAAGTGCCGCCGGCACAAAGCTCTGGCCGATCGCCTTGAACACCTGGTCGGCGGCCAGCGTCAGCCGCTCGCCGGTGCCGACAAGCGTGTCGCCGTTCATCGCTGTGTATTCGAGCTCGATGCCCGACACTTTGCCACCTTCGACAATGACCCGCTTCGGCTGCAGCCAGTGGCGGATGGTGACGCCGTTGGCGGCTGCCAGATCCTGCTCGAACTCGGAAGCGTTCATGTGTTCCTGGCCGCGCCGGTAGCAGATCGTCACCTCCTCGGCGCCGAGCAGCTTCGACTGCACGGCGGCGTCGATCGCCGTCATGCCGCCGCCGATGACGACGACGCGCCGGCCGACCGGCAGGCTCGCGAGATCGCTGGCCTGGCGTAGCCCGGCGATGAACTCGACCGCATTGACAACGCCATCGGCGTCCTCGCCATCCGCGCGCAACGCATTCACGCCGCCTAGCCCCATGCCGAGGAAGACGGCATCGTAATTCCGGATCAGGTCCGACAGCCGGTAGTCGCGGCCGAGCGCCCTGCCGTTCTGGATATCGATGCCGCCGATCCCCGTGACATAGTCGACTTCGGCCTGGGCGAAATTGTCGATGCTCTTGTAGGCGGCGATGCCGTATTCGTTGAGGCCGCCGGCCTTCGGGCGGGCTTCCAGTATGGTCACCTCGTGGCCATGGCGGGCGAGCCGGTGCGCCGCGGCGAGGCCGGCCGGACCGGCGCCGACCACGGCGACCGACTTGCCGGTCGATTCAGCGCGCGAATAAAACTGCTTGTGCTCGGCCATGGCGACATCGGTGGCGTAGCGCTGCAGGCGGCCGATCTGCACCGGCTTGCCTTCCGCCACCTCGCGCACGCAGACCTCTTCGCACAGCGTCTCGGTAGGGCAGACGCGGGCGCACATGCCACCCAATATGTTCTGGTCGAAAATCGTCTTGGCCGAACCGATCGGGTTGCCGGTCGAGATCTGGCGGATGAACAGCGGAATGTCGATCGAGGTCGGGCACGCATTCATGCACGGCGCATCGTAACAGAAATAGCAGCGGTCGGATTCGACCAGCGCCTCGTGGTGATCGAGCGGCGGATGCAGGTCGGAAAAATTCTCGGCGTACTGGTCGGCGGCAAGCCGGCCGCCGGCAATGCCGTCCTTGAACTGGCCTTCTGGCATCGTCAGTTCCCCTGTTTTCGTTTTGGGGAAGGCTAGCACGTTTTATTTTTTTATCAATTGGTCAATTTTCGACCCAAGCCGCTGAAAAGACTAGCTGATAATATGATTTAGTTCCTCATGTTATGAGTGACGGTTGCGTCCTCAAAGAGGGGAGCGCGACAAGCTCCAAGTCGCGGCAAGCTGTTCCAGGCCAGCGCGAAATGATAGGGCGCTTGAGCACGATGCGCGGCTTTCATTCAACGGAGAAGGCGATGACCGATGATAGGGAGACGGCTCACCGGTGGGAGCCCGTGGGAGATTTACCTCTGGCTGCCTGTCAGGTGTGGCGTCTAAAATCCGACAATAACTTTGAGCTGACCGTCGAAGGCGACTTCGGGACATCGGAACGAACTCTCAAGATCGATTTTCAAGGGGTAGTAGCCCTGGCTGCCCATGATGACATGCTGGGACTGACCAAAATCCGTGCGGACACCTCGATCCCATTGATTGGATCTGGCAGGCAAGCCTCCTACAGGTGGCCGATCCTGCGAGTGGAGAACTCGCACTGGTTGCGATCGACACTTGGCCCGACAGAAGACTGTACGCATTTTCTGCTGCTCAGTCTCGAATGCACGGTTGAGGTCATTGCTCGTGAAGCCACTCCTTCTTGGATCTGATCACCCGGGGAGCGAAACGCCTTGAAACCGCATACGCTCCGGCACAGGCCAAGATTGGTGGCTGTTCGCTACGAAGGTGCCAGCTGTAGGCTGGCATCTGAGCGGCCGCCATGGATCGACCTGATCTCGTCGGCAACCAGTTGCTGCAGCCGCCACAGATTGCGGTCGCGGATGCCGAATTCCTCGAGGTGGCTGACGGTGTTGTAGAGATATTCCGCGCCCGAGCCGACATGGCCGCAGGCTCTGGCAAGCACCCCCGCCACCGTGTCCAGCGGCTGCCCGAGCGAGGTTCCCCTGCCCGTCACCCCGACCCAGAAGCCGAGCGCCCGTATCCGGCCCTGCTGGGTGCGCACGGGAACCCACCGGACCGAGCTGACACTCTCATGATCGTCGATCTCGCGCCGCAGCAGTCTTTCGATCTGCTGCGGCTTGTCGCCGTCGGGCAGACGGTAGATGACGCCGTCGCATCGGCCGCCGCGTTCGAGCGCCATCATCAGCCCCGGCTGCGCGACGCTGCCGCGCCAGCGCACCATGTCGAGGCAGAAGGAGCGATGCCAGCCAAACGCAGTGGCGCGCTGCCGTTCGACGGACTCGAAAGCCGGCTTCCAGATCAACGAGCCATAGGCGAACACCCATAGCGGCCCCGCATCCGCTTCGTTGGAGAGCCGCGCGGCAAGAGCACGGAAATCCTCGTCGTTCAGCTGCGTCCAGCTGCCGTCGGGTCCAGGATCGACCTCTTCGCGATGGCACAGTGAAACAAGCTCAGGCGTGAGCGACATAAGGCGCATGAAGCGACAACCCCTCGTTTGCCCAAGGAAAGTCGAAAACCGCCGCATGTGCAAGGCGTCGAGCGGGACGAAGTGCGGAACGATGTGTCAACGCAGCCGTTGAACTTTCTCCGCTTCGCTGTCGGATTCGCGTCGCTGAAAACGTCCTTTGATGGATCGGACGACGATCTATGCATGAAGGTGAGGAGACCGAGAAATGCCAAAATCCCCGATGCCCTTCTTCTGGTACGAACTGATGACATTGGTCGAAAACGCTCACCCGACCTAATCAATCTTGTCGTCTAGTCCCACTCCCATCCCTTCCCGTTCCCCCATCTCTTGAAACCCTTTCCCTTGTGATCCAACACCTTTCGAAACAAACCGCCCTCGGGCGGCTCGTTTGGTCCATAGATATCGCGCAGCAGTTGTCTCGCCTCCCCGTTGTCAACATCGCCGTCAGTAAGCGGAATCAGAGTGAGTTTTCGATCCTTAGTCGGCACAACGTGCATGATTCTAGCGGGCACCGTCAGGAGCGATCGAAAATCTTTTCTGGGGCCTCTCTCAGATTGAACCATATCCTTTATGAATTTTGCATATTGCCAGACGATGATGTCAGCTGCCTGGATCATGCCAGACGCTCGCTTGTCCATAAATGAAAATGAAGTCCGCGGACGGTGGATCTTCCTATCATTGAAATACTCGTAAGCAGTGTTCCCGTTCTTGTGTCCACTTTCATAAAAAAGAGATACTTCGCAATCTCTAAAATATATATTTGCAATATCATATATTATATCAGATACGTTCCCTACAAGATAGGTATATGGGTCAATATATTTTCCATCTTTGTTATACCCATCATATCTGCCCAATGGGGTGGAACAGATAATCGAAAAGGCGACGTGTCGATTAATTAGGTCCATCAGTTCGGTTTGAAGCTGTATTCTGCGCTCTTTTGGCATTCCTTTGAAGACGCCGCTTGGAGGCTCAGGAGCGCATTCCACCATATGGAAGTAGGGAAGATCGCCATACTTTCTTAAGACGGCTGCCCATGCCGTCTCTACGAAACGCGCATCTTCGGGTCTAACAACATACCCGCCGACAATCTGGATCGGAAACCCTCCATCATCCCCCGACTCGTCTATGTAAGCCTCTAGACGCACGAATGCCAAATCCTAGGAACAGCTGATTTTCAAATACTTTCGAATAAGCGTCTATCATCCTACCACCTGCCAATGGATGCTCAAAGTACGGTATTCCACCTTAGCCCAAACTCTGAGCCCGTAACACTAATACGGCGCGCGCCCGCGCTATCCGTACAACGCACAACAATTACTTCCAAAAATCTGTAAAGAGCCGCGGCGAAGTGCGGAACGATGTATCAACGCGGCCGTTGGATTTTCTCAAGCCCGCTGTCGGATTCGCGCTGCCGAGATCGTCCTTTGATGGATCGGACAACGATCGATGCATGAAGGTGAGGAGACTAAAAATGCCGAAATCCCCAATGCCCTTCTTCTGGTACGAGTTGATGACCAGCGACCTCGATGCGGCGCAAGCGTTCTACACCACCGTGGTCGGCTGGCGGGCTGAGCCCTTCGACAAGGCGCCCGGCATGCCGCGCTATATCGTGGTGAACTCCGCCGAGCGTGGCGTCGGCGGGCTGATGACCCTGCCCGAGGAAGCAGCCAGGACGGGTCTGAAGCCGGCCTGGTTCGGCTATATCCACACCAGCGATACCGATGCCTCGACCGAGGCACTGAAAGCCGCCGGCGGGGCTGTTCACCGCGAACCCGACGACATTCCCGGCGTCGGCCGCTTCTCCGTCGTCGCCGACCCGCAAGGCGCCGCCTTCATGTTCCTGCAGCCCAATGGTCCCGACCAGCCCGTCCTTCCGGCAACGACGCCGGGCCATGTCGGCTGGCACGAGCTTTATGCGTCCGACCGCCAGAAGGCCTTCGATTTCTACTCAAGCCAGTTCGGCTGGACTGATGCCGGTAGCATGGACGTCGGCGAGATGGGCATCTATCGGACCTTCTCGGCCGGCCCTGAATCCGGCGGCGGCATCATGAACAAGCCGCAACAGCTGCCGGTGCCGGTCTGGCTGTTCTACTTCAATGTCGATGCCATCGACGCAGCCGCCAAACGCGTCACCGACAATGGCGGCAAGATTGTCATGGGTCCGATGCCGGTGCCGACCGGCCAATGGATTGCCCAGTTCACCGATCCGCAAGGCGCTTATTTCGCGCTGATCGCGCCGGGCCGCTGATCCCCTCCGGTACTCGCCTGCACGGAACTGCTCTCATCGCGCCGCCGGTGCGACGAGACGCGCCTCCGGGCGCGGTCACTCCGGCGCCAGCACCGCGACCTTGAGGGTCTCTTTCCTGGCGCCGCTGAGCTGGATCGTGGCTGCGCCAGGCGTCAGCTTGAAGCGCAGGCTCTTGCGGACGCCGAGGCAGGTCTTCACGCCGCTGAAACCGGCTGATTTCACGGCCTGGCCATCCTGAATGACGTCGACCCAGGCCTCATCGGACAGGCTGATCTGGAGCTCTCCTTCCGTTGGCACGGCCACGTTTGCCGTCGCGCCGAACGTGCCGGCTGCCGGCGCGCGTTGCGGTGAGACCGTGAAGCTGACCGCATCGACGGGCTCCAGCGCTATATCCGCGGCTTCGCCGAAAGCAAGAGAGGCACCGGACTGCGCGGCGGGCGCTGCCGGAAACAGTTCCTGCTCGCGTGTCACCGGCCATTTGAAGGCATCGCAGCCAGCATCAGCGGCCATGGCGAAACTGGTGCTTGCGAGGATTGCGAACAGGCTGATGGCGGCTTTTTTCATGGCGAAGGAACCCGTCTGGTTTGGAGTGTCTACTCGCAGATATACAACCTTAACGAGATCTATGCAACCATAACGAGAGCAAATTTCGAAGTCAGACTGGAAATAATTGCAATCACCGATTGTTGATGACAGGCCATGGGAAGTGAATGGTCCAGCGCCGGGTGATGATTTATGGCCGGGCCACATGGTTGGAAAAATGGAGTTTAGATGAAGCTTTTTGACGGTCTCGCCAGATTTCAGCCGCAGGCACTCGGCGTCCTGCGCATCATGACGGCCCTGCAGTTCCTCGAGCATGGCTCGCAGAAACTGTTCAATTTTCCGGTCAGCGCCGAGCCTCACGCTCTTAGCGGCCTGACGGCGACGGCAGGCATCCTGGAGTTCGCCGGTGGCATCCTGCTGGCGCTCGGTCTGTTCACCCGCCCGGTCGCGTTCCTTCTGGCCGGCGAGATGGCCATCGCCTATTTCATGGCGCACTATCCGCGCGACTTCTTCCCGGTCAACAACGGCGGCGATGCGGCGATCTCCTTCTGCTTCATCTTCCTCTATCTGGTGTTTGCCGGCGCCGGCGCTTTCGCGCTCGACAACCGCCGCAGCACCTGACGCGCCTAATGCATGTCGCCCAAAAGTGCGCAGCGGTTTTGGGATAACGACTTGCACCAAGAATCTGAAGCGCCTCGGCGAAGCCGAAGCGCTTCAGGCGCGCATTCGCTCGAAGTTCGCGTCAAAGAGCGGCGCTGCCTGAACGCGCGCCGCGTGGCGCTTGCCCAAAAGTTCGATTTCGAAGCCGTCGCTCTTGTCTGCGATCTCCTTCGGCACATAGCCGATGGCGACGGATTTCTTCGAGTGATGCGCATAGCCGCCCGACGTTACCCAGCCGCGCACCGCGCCATCGTACCAGATCGGCTCGTCGCCGATGACATCGGCATCGTCGGCATCGAGGATAAATGTGCGCAGCCTGAGCTTGCCGCCCTGCTTGCGCTCGGCAAGAGCGCCGGTTTTACCGATGAAATCGGCATCCTTGCCATAGGCGACGAAACGGTCGAGCCCGGCCTCCAGCGGCCCGTAGATCGGCCGGTATTCGCGCGCCCATGAGCCGTAGTTTTTCTCCAGCCGCAGCCCATTGAGCGCGCGCGAGCCGAACAGGCCGAGGCCGAATTCCTCGCCTGCCGCCATCAACGCCTGGAAGGCAGCGCGCTGATATTCCGGCGCCACCCAGATCTCGTAGCCGAGATCGCCGGTGTAGCTGACGCGGCCGACCAGGCACGGCGCCGTGCCGATGTCCATTTTCGCGACCGCCATGAAGGGGAATGCGGTGTTGGCGACATCCGCGCGGCTGACCTTTGCCAGCACCTCCCTCGCCTTGGGCCCCGCAATGGCGAGGCCGGTCAGCCTCTGGCCCAGCGCCTCTATGCGCACTGAGCTATCCGCAGGTAAATGCGCCTCGAACCAGCGCATATGATATTGCTCGGCAATGCCGGAGCCGGCGATGAACCACTCGGTCCCGTTGGAATTGGGGGCACCGATATTGGCCAGCGTGAAATCGCCGATGAGCTTGCCGTCATCCTTCAGCATCGGCGCCAGCGTCATGCGGCCTGGCTTGGGCAACTTGCAGGCAAAGATCAGGTCGAGCCAAGCGGCCGCCCCTTCTCCCGTCACCTTGTATTTGGCGAAGTTCGAAATCTCCGCCAGGCCGACGCTCTCACGAACCGTCGCGACCTCATTGGCGACATGGGAAAAATCGCTGGACCGCCGCCACGAGAACTCGTCCCTGACACCCTCGGGCGCAAACCATAGCGGCACTTCCAGCCCATAGGACACGCCCCATTGCGCGCCCTTGGCCGATAGCAGATCGTAGATCGGAGTCGTCTTCAGCTGCCGCCCCGCGGGCAGTTCCTCATTGGGGAAGCGGATCGAGAAGCGGCGCGAATAGTTCTCGCGCACCTTGGCATTGGTGTAGGCCATCGTCGCCCAGTCGCCGTAGCGCGCGACATCCATCGCCCAGATGTCGGCGCCGGGATCGCCCTCGATCATCCAGTTGGACAGCGCCAGGCCGACGCCGCCGCCTTGTGAAAAGCCCGCCATGACGCCGCAGGCGACCCAGAAGCCGGGAAGGCCACGCACCGGCCCGACCAGCGGATTGCCGTCCGGCGCGAAGGTGAAGGGCCCGTTGATGATCTGCTTGATGCCGGTCCTCTCGAAGGCCGGGAAATGCCTGAAGCCGACTTCGAGCGACGGCGCGATGCGGTCGATGTCCGGCTCCAGCAATTCATGGCCGAAATTCCACGGCGTCTGGAATTCGGACCAGACCTTATTGGCCTTCTCGTACGTGCCCATCAGCATGCCGCCGCGCTCCTGGCGCAGGTACAGCTCACCATCGAAATCGACGGCATGGATGATCTCGGTCCCGGTCTTGGCGTTCCACGCCGCCACCTCGGGCATATCCTCGGTGATCAGGTACATGTGCTCCATTGCCAGCACCGGCAGCTCCAGCCCGACCATGCGGCCGACCTCGCGCGCCCATAACCCGCCGGCATTGACGACATGCTCGGCCACCACTTCGCCCTTGTTGGTGACGACGCGCCACATGCCGTCGGGCCGGCGCACAATGTCCTCGACCTTGGTGAAGCGCTCGACCTCGGCGCCCAGTTTCCGCGCGGCCTTGGCATAGGCATGGGTCACGCCGGAGGGATCGAGATGGCCGTCCTCCTTGTTGCGGACGGCGCCGACGAATTGTTTCGGGTCGAGCAGCGGCATCAGCTCGGCCGCTTCATTGGCCGATATTTCTTCGAGCTCGATGCCGAGGTAACGCCCTTTGGCGACGACGCCGCGCAGCCAGTCGAGCCGCGCCTCGGTCGCCGCCAGAAGCACGCCGCCCGTCAGATGTACGCCGGTCGCCTGTCCCGACAGCTCCTCGATGTCCTTGTAGAGCGAGATCGTGTATTTCTGCAGCTTGGCGACGTTGGGGTCGCCATTGATCGTGTGCATGCCGCCGGCCGCATGCCAGGTCGAGCCCGAGGTCAGCTCGTCGCGCTCCAGCAGCACGACATCGGTCCAGCCATGGCGGGCCAGATGGAACAGCACCGAACACCCGACGACGCCACCGCCAATGACCACGACCTTTGCATGCGATTTCATGAGTTTTGCTCTGTTATCAATGAGTTGAGGAGATAAGGTGAATCAGAAAGGCAGCGCCGCGCGCCGACGCTGAAAAAATCACGGCTCGCCCTGCCCGATCGCTTCCTTGCGCCTGGCCACATACGCCTCCAGCGCCTCGCGCACGGCGATGTCCATTACCGGCTCGACATAATCTTCCAGCGCCTTCTTCCACAGCCGCGTCGCGCGCGCCGTGGTGTCGAGGCCGCCGGCTTCCTGCCAGGCCTCGTAATTCTGCCAGTTGGACAGCATCGGCTGGTAGAAGGCCGTGGCATAGCGTTCCAGCGTGTGCGGTTCGCCGAAGAAATGGCCGCCGGTCGGCACCGCGCCCAGCGCCTCGACAGCAAGCTCAGCCTCGTCGACGACGATCGGGCGCAGGAATTCCATCATGTGCTGGATCATCTCGACATCGATGATGAGCTTTTCGAACGATGCCGTCAGCCCGCCCTCCTGCCAGCCGGCGGCATGATAGACGAGGTTGCCGTGGCCGAGCACAGCGCCCCACAGCGCCATCAGCGTCTCGTAGGCGCCTTGCGCGTCCGCCGCATTCGATGCCGACCCCGGTGTGGTGCGGTAGGGCAGGTTGTAGCGCCGCGCCAATTGCCCCGAGGCGATGTTGGCCTTGGTGTTCTCCGGCGTTCCGAAGGCCGGCGCGCCCGACTTCATGTCGACGTTGGAGGTGAAGGCGCCGTACATCACTGGCGCGCCGGGGCGCACCAGTTGCGTCAGCACCACGCCGAACAGCGCCTCGGCATTCTGCTGCGCCAGGGCGCCGGCGAGCGTCACCGGGCTCATCGCGCCCATCAGCGTGAACGGCGTCACCGCCACCGACTGGCCGAACTCAGCCATGGTCATCAGCCCTTCGGCCATCATCTCGTCGAAACGCCGCGGCGAGTTGACCGAGATGATGGTGGCAATGCCGGGATCATCGCGCATCTCGTCCAGCGTCAGCCCGCGCGCGATTGCCATCATCTCGATGCCGTCCAGCGCCCGGCCTCGTCCGATCGCCGAGACATGGAAGGATTTGTCGGTCAGCGTCAGATTGGTGAAATAGGTATCCATGTGCCTGGTGTTCGCCGGCAGTTCCACCGGCGCGCAGACCTGGTTGCCGAGCATGTGGATGCAGTTGAAATGCTGCGCCAGCCGGGTCAGATCGGCATAGTCGTGCAAGTTTCCAGCGCGCCGGCCGCGCTCCATGTCGTGCACATTGGGCGGCCCGGCGACGAGGGTGAAATTGAGCGTGTTGCCGCCGAGATGAATGGTGTTCGCGGGGTTGCGCGGCGTCAGCCGGTAGCTGGACTGCGTGGTCTTCAGCGCCTCGGCGACAAGGCCCCGGTCGATGCGGACGTTCGCCGTTGCATGGTCGACCTTTGCGCCCGCCTTCTCGAACAGCGCCAGCGCCCGCTGAGACATCACCTCGATGCCGAAATTTTCCAGAATATGCATCGACGCCTGGTGGATCGTTTCGACCTGGTCGACTGAGAGCATCGCCATCGGCGGATAGGGATTGGTCACCCGCCGCAGTGGAAGTTGCGGGATGGCGGCAGGCCCCCGGTTGCTGGTTCGCTCCGCGCCGCGCTTGCGTCTTGGTTCATTCATGCCTGGCATCAGAGCGCCGGCATCCGGACATCGCTGTCAGAAATCCGCCCTTCGCGGACGTGATTTTAGCCAAGGCGGCATTTTCGAATTCTGACGGAGATAAAGGCGACTCGAAAGGTCGGAATAATGATACAGGCCCACTGAGCGCAGTCAAGCCGGCAAGCCGTTAAGAAACGCCGCAAGATTCCCTTTATGATTTCGGCCTATTCGTTTTCCAATGCGTAGTTCGAGTTTGAGTAAAATTGTAGCGGTTGGCGTGCTGCTGGCTTTGCCGGCCTGCGCGACGCCGCCCAACCATATCAACGATGTCTGCGCCGTCTTCGACCAGAACGACGGCTGGTTCGACAACTGGCAGTCGGCCGCCGAGCGCGCCTCGCAGAAATACGGCGTCCCCGTCTCCGTGCTGATGGCGACGGTGCGCAAGGAATCCGGTTTCAAGAGCAATGCCAGGCCGCCGCGTACCAAACTACTCGGCTTCATTCCGTGGAAACATGTCTCGTCAGCCACCGGTTTCTCGCAGGCGCTCGACGGCACCTGGTCGCAATATCAGAGCGAAACCGGCAGTTGGGCGGCGAGGCGGACCAAGTTTGCCGATGCCGTCGATTTCGTCGGCTGGTATCATTCCAAGACATCAGACACGTTCGGCGTCGCCCGCAACGACACCTACAATCTCTACCTCGCCTACTATCTCGGCTGGACGGCCTACGGCCGTGGCAACCGTGGTGACGCCGGCGTGCAGGGCTATGCCAGGGCGACCGAAAAGATGGCCCGCGACTATGCCGAACAGCTGCAGCAATGCGGCAGCTGACGTTGCCAAGCGGTCTTGCAGCCACGCAGTTTGCGATCGAAGCGGAACTCAGCCATTCATTCGCTTGAGATCAGGTGGAGGATCGACCTCCCTCTCTTTACCGCTGCCGTCGACAGCTTTCGGTCAAACGTCGCCAATTGGCCGTCACGCGCCTTGGCGAGTCCCAACAGATAGCTATCCGTTACCTGTGCCGGGGTGAGGATCCTGGCTGCATCGATGTCGTTGGAACCGACAAGGCTGATCTCGTCAGGCCAGAACTGATGTCCTGAAAGGGCATGCAGCTTGCCGACAATCTGCGCCACCACGGCGGGCGAACCCGGAGAATTGGGGTATTTCGGGTTGCTTACAATCCTGATGACGCCATTCTCGGTAATGGGACATGTTGCCCATGATAAATGCCCGGTGGATTGGAACCACCGATGGGCATCTTCATGCGCGACGTGAGCCGGATCGATCAACGCAATCAACACATTGACGTCGAGCAGGAAGGTCACGGCAATTCGTCGCGAAGCGCATTGACCATTTCGAGATCGACCATCGGGCCGTCGGGCCGCGATGCAAGCAAGGGGATGCCGTTGCGTTCACCGCCGGTCGGGGGCCTGCGCAGTGAGCGGCGAGCCAGATCGGAAATGACGTCGCCAACGCTGCGATCCTGCTGTCGCGCCATGGCCTTGGCCGCAAGTAGGACATCGTCATCGATTGCAAGTGTGGTTCTCACAACATGCTCCCTACCGCGCATCAAACATCACGCATCACATAAAGCAATGGACAGCAATATTCAAGCGAACGTAGCTGTCGTTCCTTGAGCTATGGCGACGCTGCGGCAATGCGCCAACGAGCGGCATTGCCTCTATGGCTGGTCAGCTCGGCTTCTTGCCATGCGGGCGCTTCGGCGGTTCGCCGGCGAAACCGGGGCCGATCCCATCCGGTGCGTCTTCCGGCACGCCCTCATGCGCTGCGTGTTCCCTGTCGAACTTGATCACCGGCTCCATCGTCGCCAGCACATCGTCCGACAGCCAGCACAGGCTCATATGGCCATCGCCGAGATGCTTCACCGGCGGCACCTTGGTCTCGCACAGATTGTCCGGCACCAGCCTCTTGTAGCCGCAGCGCGTCTGGAACGGGCAGCCGCTCGGCGGGTTCATCGCCGACGGGATATCGCCTTCGAGCACGATGTGCCGTTTGACCACGCTGGTGTCGGCGATCGGGATCGCCGACCGCAGCGCCTCTGTGTAGGGGTGATAGGGTGGCGCGAAGATCTGGTCGGTCGTGCCCTGCTCGACGATGTAGCCGAGATACATGACGACGACGCGGTCGGCGATGTAGCGCACGACGGACAGATCGTGGCTGATGAACAGCATCGTCGTCTTGTTCTTGCGCTGGATGTCCATCAGCAGCTCGGTCACGGCCGCCTGCACCGAGACGTCGAGTGCCGACACCGGCTCGTCGGCCACCACCACCTTGGCATCGCCGGCAAAGGCACGCGCCACGCCGATGCGCTGCTTCTGGCCGCCCGACAACTGGCGCGGCTTGCGTGTCTCGAAGGCCCGCGGCAGCTTCACCAGGTCGAGCAATTCCAGCATGCGCTTGCGCCGCTCGGCGACATTGTTGCCGACTTTGAATTTTTCCAGCGTGCGGATGATCTGCGAACCGACGGAGTGGCTGGGATTGAGTGTATCGAACGGGTTCTGGAACACCATCTGGATCGACGACACCGTTTCGACGCTGCGCTTTTCGATGCCGGTCGACTGGATCTCCTTGTTGCCCAGCGTCACTGTGCCGGCACTTGCCGTCTCCAGCCCCAGCAGGACCTTGGCCAGTGTCGACTTTCCACAGCCGGACTCGCCGACGATGGCGACGGTCTCGGATTCGCGCGCCATGAACGAGATCGTCTCATTGGCCTTGACGACGCGGCCTTCGCTGGAGCCGAACACTTCGCTGCCGCCGACCTTGTAGTATTTTCTCAAATCCTCGATCTTGAGCACCGGGGCGCCGGGCACGACCTTCTCATTGACCTTCTTGGCGCCGGGAGGCAGCGCTTCCCAGTCGATCTCGTTGAAGCGCACGCAGCGCGAGAAATGCCCTTCGTGACCGGCGACCTCGATCATCGGGATTTCGGCGGCGTTGCAGACGCCCTCGACGAAATGGTGGCAGCGCGGCCCGAAATTGCAGCCCTTGGGCCGCTCATGCGGCAGCGGCAACTGGCCGGGGATAGAGATCAGCGGCCGCGAATTCTTGTCGGCGCCCGGCAGCGGAATCGAGCGGAACAGCCCTTGCGTATAGGGGTGACGCATCCGGTCGAACACGTCCTTGATCTTGCCGGTCTCGACCGCTTCGCCCGAATACATCACCGTGATGCGGTCGCAGGTCTCGAGGATGAGGCCGAGATTGTGCGACACGAAGATCATCGACGTGCCGAACTTCTCGCCCAGCCCCTTGACCAGTTCGACGATGCCGGCCTCCACCGTCACGTCGAGCGCCGTCGTCGGCTCGTCGAGCAGAAGCAGCGCCGGTTTCGACAGCAGCGCCATGGCAATGACGATGCGCTGCTGCTGGCCACCGGACAGCTGGTGCGGATAGGAACGCATCATCCGTTCGGGATCGGGCAATCTCACCGAGCGCACCATTTCGAGCGCCCTTTTGTAAGCCTCTTCCTTCGACACCTTGTCGTGGATCAGCGGCACTTCCATCAATTGCTGGCCGACCTTCATCGCCGGATTGAGGCTCGCCATCGGCTCCTGGTAGATCATGGCGATCTTGTTGCCGCGGATGGAGCGCAACTCCTCGTCGGACAGCTCGCCCATGTCCTTGCCCTGGAACTTGATCTTGCCGCCGACGATCTTTCCGATGTTGGAGAGGTCGCGCATGATGCCGAGCGACACGGTCGACTTGCCGCAGCCGGACTCGCCGACGATGCCCATGGCTTCGCCCGGCATCACCGTGCAGGAAAAGTCCATGACGGCAGGGATCTCGCCCTTGCGGGTGAAGAAGGAGATCGACAGGTTCTCGATCTCGATGATCGGCGCAGCGCTTGGCCCAAGGGTCGGGTTGCCGGGATTTCGAACTGCCTCATTCATGGGTCGCTCCAATCCTATTTTTATGCTCGCGGGGCCGAAACCCGCAGATCAGTCTTTCATCGATTGTTCGCGCAGCGAGTCGGCAAGCAGGTTCAAGCCCAGCACGAACGACATCAGCGCGATTGTCGGCGGCAGCGCCGGGTGGATGAACGAGCGCAGCAGGCGGCTGGCGTCCTTGATCGCGGTGCCCCAATCCGGGCTCTCCGGCGCCAGGCCCAGCCCGAAATAGCCGAGCGTGCCGAGCAGGATCGTGGTGTAGCCGATGCGCAGGCAGGCATCGACGATCAGCGGTCCGCGCGCATTGGGCAGGATCTCCCACAGCATGATGTACCAGGGCGATTCACCGCGCGTCTGCGCCGCCGCCACATAGTCGCGCGTCTTGATGTCCATCACCAGGCCGCGCACGATGCGGAACACGCCGGGGCTGGAGGCGAACACCACCGCCACGAAGATGTTGAGCTGGTTGGGATCGATGTGGATGATCTTGAACGGATCGGCGTCGAACACCAGGCCGGCATAGACCCAGCCGCCGATGACCAGCGTCAGCCCGAGCAATATATAGAGGCGGTCCGGCCGGTTCTTGTAGCGGGTCCAGAACAGCACCGAAAAGAAGATGATCGGGAACAGGAAGAACAGCCCGGCCATGGCGTAGGGGATCGGCGTATCCATGATGCCCGGCGTCACCAGCAGGTAAAACAGCAGGATCACCGGGAAGGCCAGCACCAGATTGGCCAGGAACGACAGCACGGTGTCGATCCGGCCGCCATAGTAACCGGCGGGCAGACCGAGCGTGATGCCGACCATCAGCGCGAAACCGGTCGCCGCCGGTGCGATGATCAGCACGATCTGGCTGCCATAGACCATGCGCGAAAAGACGTCGCGGGCGAGCTTGTCGCCGCCGAAATAGTAGATGAGTTTCGATACCGGCTCGAGCGCGCCCGGCAGCGCATCCTTCATGATCGGGACCTGGGCGAGCGGATCGAAGGGCGCGACGGTCGACGCGAAGATTGCCGTGAACAGCCAGAACAGGCAGATGCCGACACCGACTATGCCGACGCCGCTATCGAACAACTGGCCGTAGAGGCCGAGCCTTTTCTTGTAGGTGAAGCTCACCCCCATCACCAGGGCAAGCCCTAACCAGACCGGCCAGAAACGCCCAATAACGCCGAGCACGACATTGAAGGCACCGATATATTCGACCTGCATCTGCCCCAGCCCCCTATTGAACTCTGATACGCGGATTGAGGAACGCGTAGCCGACATCCGAGATGAGCTGCGTGATCAGCACGATGAACACCGACACCAGTGAACAGCCAAGCAGCAGATCGATGTCGTTGTTGCCGGCGGCCTCGACCAGCGTGTAGCCAAAGCCCTGGTAGCGGAACATCACCTCGACGATGACGACGCCGGTAAGCAGCCAAGGAAATTGCAGCATGATGACGGTGAAGGGCGCGATCAGCGCATTGCGCAGCGCGTGCTTGACGACGACGCTGCCGAAGGAAAGCCCCTTCAGCCGGGCGGTGCGGATATATTGCTGCGTCATCACCTCGACCATCGAGGCGCGCGTCATGCGGGCGATGTAGCCGATACCGTAGATCGCCAGCGTCATCACCGGCAGGGTGAAATTGTAGAAGGTGATGCCCTGGCTTGCCGAGGCGGCCGAACCGTTGAGCCAGCCGAGCCAGGAGGCGAAGATGACGGTGAAGATGACGCCCGACACATATTCGGGCGTCGCCGTGGACGCGATCGATGCGACGGACAGTGTTCGGTCCGTTCGCGAGCCCTCGCGCATGCCGGCCAGGATGCCGATCAGCAGCGAAATCGGCACCATCACCAACAGCACGCAGAGCATCAGGATACCGGTGGCGGCGAGTGCGGGGAATAGCTTTGACGCAACGGTGGTTTTGAACTTGGTCGAGCAGCCGAAATCACCTTCCAGGATGCCGGAGAATTTCGGCTCCAGCGGTTCGTTGCAGAAGGAGAAACGCTGCGTCGGCTTGCCGGTCGCCGGATCGGTCACCGGTTGCTTCGGGACGACGCCCAGCCATTGGCCGTAGCGCACGAAGAAGTTCTGCCGGTAGCCATGGTTGACCAGCCAGCTTTCGAGCTGTTCGGCCGATGTGTGCATTTCGGTCTGGCTGATCGCCAGCTTCTTCAAATTCGGCTCGAGGTTGATCAGGAAGAAGACGATCATCGTCAGGCACAGCATCGTCAATGCCATGGTGCCGAGACGCCGGATTACGAAAGAAAGCATGGCGGTCCCCTGCCGGTCTGGTTGGGGTTGGAGCCAGTTCGAAAAACCAGCTTTGCCGTTGCCGGCAGAGTTGGCCGTCAAATCGGCACTCGGATGCAATCAACCCAGTTTTATTGAACGGTCTTTCAGGAGAGTCCGCAACTTTTTGCTGCGGCGGCTTCCGGTTCTGGGCCATGCGAGGCGTGACGGGAAGGAGCGAAGCGCCCCTTCCCTGACTTCCGATCACGCCTGGTCGAGCCAGACCTTGCCGTAGTCGCGCTCGAAGGTCGGATGCATCTTGTAATTCTGCACCGCCTTGACCGAGTGGCTGTAGAGCTTGCGCCAGTATGGCTGGATCATGATGCCGGAATCCTGCAGGATCTGCTCGATGTCCTTCATCATTTCCTTGCGCTTGGCCGCATCGGCGACGGCCAATGCTGCATTGAGCTTGGCATCCCATTCGGGGTTGGAATAGGCCGACTCGTTCCACGCCTCGCCGGTGCGGTAGCCGATCGCCAGAACCTGAACGCCGAGCGGGCGCATGTTCCAGTTGGTCATCGACAGCGGGTACTTGGTCCAGTCGTTCCAGAACGTCGAGCCCGGCAGCACCGTGCGCTTTACCTTGAGGCCGGCGTCGCGCATCTGCGCGGCGATGGCGTCGCCGGTATTCTTGTGCCAGTCTTCGTCGACCGTGATCAGCTCATGCTCGAAGTCGGCCTGGCCGGCTTCCGCCATCAGCGCCTTGGCCTTGGCCGGATCGCGAGCGACTTTGGGCAGCTCGTAATATTCCGGGTGGATTTGGCAGACATGGTGGTTTTCAGCCACCGTGCCGGCATTTCCGTAGCCAAGCTGCAGAACGACATTGTTGTCGACCGCCAACTGCAGCGCGTTGCGCACTTTCTGATCGCCGTAAGGCTTGTTGTTGATGTTGGTGCGGCACACGATGGTCGACGCGGTGACGATTTCGGACTTGACCAGGTCCAGTCCGTCGAGGATCGACACATAGTCGGCCGAGGTCTCGAAATTCGTATGGACTTCGCCGGCCTCGAAGGCACTGACCATGGCTGCCGGATCGGTGCCGTAGTCGACGAATTCGATGCCGTCGAGGAACACCTCGCCGTCCCACCACTTGTTGTCCTCGCGGCGCTTGTAGACCACCTTCTGGCCGACATCGTAGGAGACGAGCTCGAACGGGCCGGTACCGATCGGGCAGGCTTTGAAGTCGCCGCCCTTCTCGTCGAAGCTCTTGTGCACGATGAGGCCGGGATAGTCGCACATGTTCGGAATGAGCGCGATGTCGGCCTTGCCGAGCTTCAGCTTGACGGTGTGGTCGTCAACCTTGGTCACGGCGCTTTCGTCGAGTTTGTCGTCCTTGACCAGCGTGCCGAGACGGCCAGGCATCGAATTGCCCTCGGCCTTCTTGTCGGCCCAGCGCTTGAGATTGAAGATGACGTCATCGGCGGTGAAGGCATCGCCATTCGACCAGGTCACACCCTTGCGCACATGCAGCGTGTACTCGGTGGCGTCGTCGTTGACCTCCCAGCTCTCCAGAAGGTACGGGCGGAACGTGTATTCGCTGGTGTACTTGACCAGCGGCTCAAGCGCCTGGCGCTCGGCATTGGCGATTTCCGACCAGTCGGCCTTGCGTGGATCCTTGGGATCCTTGACCCATTGCGCGACTTTCAGGATGCCGCCCTTCTTGCCCTGCACCTCTTCGGCCCTGGCTTGGGTCGGCACGGCTACGCCGAGCATGCCGTAGGCCATCGCAGTCGACGCGCCGAACACGCTCGCCATGGCGAGGAACTCGCGGCGATCGACTTTGCCTGCCTTGGCTTCTTCGGCCATGGCCAGGATGTGATCGGGAACGCGATCGCCATTACTCTTGTAATTTGTCATACCTTAACTCCCATTGTTGGCTTTCCGCCTTTTAACATTCCGCATCCCTGCCGTGATGTCAAAGACGGCATGGCTACGGAACCTGTTAGGGAATGTGCAACTTTGAAAAGGGAGCGGTTCGCGTGATAACGACAGACTTGGCGCAAAAGTGCTAGCGCGCCCAGATTCCGCCGGAATCTGCTTAGGCGAGTATTGATACATTTGGGCGGGTTGAGACAGCGCCAGTTCCGGCGGCGGTAAGGGCCAGGAACTCAATATTCCTTTTCGTAGAATATGCCGCCCTTGGCCTCGCCGCCATCATTGGCCTCGCCGCGCAGCTTGACGCCGCGTCCCACATTGAGGTCGATCGTCGCCTTGCCCGATCCTGGCCTGTCGCCTTTCTGGATCGTCACATAGGTGCGGTCATTGAGGTACTTGCCCGCCGACACGGCGGTGCCGCCCTGGTCATCGGTGGTCACATCCAGGTCATCGACGCCGATTGCACTGCGCAGGTTTTCGAGCAGCGAGGTCGAGCCGCCGACGCCGGCCAGTTGGCCGGCGGCCTCGGCCAACTGCGCGATCTGAAGCGGCGACAGGTTCGACATAGAGCGGCCGAAAATCAGCTGCGCCAGCACCTCGTCCTCGGGCAGCGCCGGCACCGATGAGAAGTCGAATTTCGGGTTGGTCGCTTCGCCCGACACGACGATGGTGACGGTGGCGCTGGTCGTGGTCGATGTCGCGGTCAAGTTGAGGTAGGGCACCAGCGAGCCCGAAAAGCCGACCGTGCCTTCGGTAAAGGTCAGCCGTTTGCCGAGAATCGACAGCCGCCCACGCTGCAAGGTGAAGGTGCCGACGGCCTGCGGCGAAGCCGCCGGGCCGGTCAGCCTCAGCGAACCGCCGAACTCGGCATCGACGCCCCTGCCCTGGATGAAGATCTGGTTCGGCGCATTGACCGTGACGTCGAGGACAAGCCCACTGCCGCCACCACCGCTGGCCGCCGCCGGTCGCAAGGCCTTATCCTGCGCCCGCACGCTGGCGGGGGCGTTCTTGTGCTTGACACCGAGCGCTGCCAGCGAGCCCGGCAGCTTATCGGGAACTGTGATGACGGTCTTGGCCAGGTTGACGGTGCCCGAAATCACCGGCGCCGAGGTGAGCGGCCCCTTGATGGTCAGGTCGCCGCCGAGATTGGCTGTCACCACCCTGCCGTCGGTATAGCGGCCGTCAACCAGCTTGATGGACAAATCGGCTGGGAAACCTTGCGCCGGATTGATGCCGAGTGTGCCGGAGGCCGACAGGCTGCCGCGTGTCGACAGCGTGCCGGTCAGCCGGTTGATCCGGGCAACGCCCTTGCCGATCGAAATGTCGGCGGCAATGTCATTGACGGCAAGGCCGGAGCGCGCGTCGACCAGGCGGGCGCCCGACGTGCTGACCGTGCCGCCGATCACCGGCGACGCCGCCGGGCCGCGCACCTGGATATTGACGTTGGCGGTGCCGCTGAGCGACAGGCCTTGCGCCGCAAGCTTGGCGGCCAGGAAGGAAAATGGCACCTTGCCGTTGAAGTCGAGCACCAGCGCTGGTGTGCCGGCCGTCGTCACCGTACCGCCGCCCTTGAGGCCAAGCCCGGCGCCGTCGCTGATGTCGGCGTTGAAGGTGAGCTTCTTGCCGGCGAATGTTCCCGACGAAGAGATATTCATGCCGCCAAGACCGGCGCTGCGCGTCTGCGAGGTCTGCACCCCGCCGGCATCGATATCGAAGGCGACAGCCGGATTGCCCAACGCGCCCGTCACCTTCACAGTCCCTGAAATCGAACCGGCGGCCTGGAGGCCCGGCGAAAAACTGTTGGCCAGCGAAGCCGGCACCTTCGACAGCGCGGCACTGATGTCGAGTGCCTGCCCGACCTTGCCGGTCACCGTCGCCGTGCCGCCACCGAGATTGAGCACCAGCTTGTCCAGCGTCGTGGTGCCGTTCGCGATGCTGACGGTCGAGGCCTGGGCGATGGCCGCCTTGATGCCCTGCACCGTGGCCTGGCCGGAAGCGAGTTCGATGGTGGTGGTGCCGCCAGCCACCTTTACCCTGCCCGCAGCCTTCGCCGGAATGCCCTTGACGGTGGCGCCGCCGGAAAACCCGGTCCAGTCGCCGTCGCGCTTCAAATCGACATCGATGCCGCTGATGGCGGTGCCGCCGGAAATGACGCTGTCGGCGCGAATTTGGCCCGAGATGACCGGCGCGGCGAGATAGTTGGCGACCAGCGCATCGATCGACACCGTCTTCGCCTGCAGGTCGCCGCGCGTAATCGAAGCGGTCGCAGCCTTGACGGCGACGTTCGGGCCATCCGCGGTCTTTGAGAAGGCGATGGTGCCGCGCACGTCGCCTTCGGCCTTTTCCAGCGCCAGCGCCGCCAGGGGCCCGATATCCGGCAGGTCGAGCGCGATGGTGCCGACCGGCACGAAAGCCTCGTCGAGCGCAAGGTCGCCGGAGATCTTGTTGTTGCCGAGCGACAGCAGCAGGCCGTTGATGGCGCTCTTGCCGTCGGCCGTCGCCAGCACCGCGCTGCCTTGCAGCGCCTGCCCTGCGACATTGCCGGTCAGTTGCACATTGGCCGCCGGATTGGCGGCGTCGGCCTTGCCGGTGGCGGTCAGCTTCAACCCGGTGATTTCGCGTTCCGCCACCAGCAGCCGGTCGCTGTTGACTGTCAGCGACAGGTCCGGCGCCAGGCTAGGCCCCTGCGCGCTGAGTGCGAAGCTGATCGCGCCTTTGGCATCTTTCGACAACAGTGAGATGTCGGCCAGTGCACCCTTGATATCTGCGCTGAGCTTATTGTCGGCGAGACTGGCCTGACCGTCCGCGGTCAGTGCGCCCGACGCCAGCTTGACCGGATTGGCGCTGACATTGCCATTGCCATCCCGCTTCAGCGTGGCGCTGAGCTGCGTGCGCTCTGCCAGCACGCTGCGCGCCGCCGCCGGCAACGCCGCCGACAGCACGTCGGCGTTGAGGTTGAGGTCGATTGCTCCATCGGCAAAGCCGACACGGCCATTGAAGGCGCTGCCCAGCGCATCGGCCTGCACCGAGCCGCTGTCGATGGTGATCGCGTCCGCCGCCAGGGTGCCGGCGATCTTGGCGGTGATCTTGCCGGCGATCAGCGGCGCGATGGTCGGATTGTCCAGACCGATCTTGTCCGCCGTCACCGTGCCCGAGATCGGACCGGTTCGGCTTTTCATATCAAATGCATCGGAATGCAGCGCAAGCGCAATGCCCTCGACCTTGGCGTCATCCGTCGCCAACGACGGCAACACCGCCGAGATATCGAGCTTGGCTTGCGCAGCCTGCCCCGCCGCCTTCACAGACAGCGCCTGCAGTTCGAGCTTGATCGGGCCTTCCACGCTGCCGAACGCCAGCGGCAGGCTCGGACCGGAAGAGGTCAGGTCGAGCGCGAAATCGCTGGCGCCGTTCGGGTTGAGGGTGCCGGCCGCCTTGCCGGAGATTTTCTCACCCGAAAGCGTCGCCTGGTCGAGCACGACGCCGCCGGCCGCGGAATAGCTGCCGGCCGCATCGACATCGAGCGGCCCGAGCCCGGCCTGACGGGTCTGGCTGGTCTCGGCGCCGACCAGCTTTGCATCGAAGTGGATGTCGGGATTTGCCGATGGCCCGGTGATTTGCGCCGTGCCGTCGAGCGTGCCCCCGGCATCGAGGCCGGGTGAAAAGCCATTGGCAAGCGCAGCCGGCAGCGCCGAGAAGGTCGCCGCCAGATCGAGCGTCTGGCCCGCCGTGCCCGACAGCGTCACCGAGCCGCCGCCGAGATCGACTACCAGCCTTTGAATGTTGGTTATGCCATCGGCAATGGTCAGACTCGACGGCTCGGCGATCGCCACCTTGATGCCGCGCACCGTCGCCTCGCCGGACGCGATCTCGACGCTGGTCGCGCCGCCGGCAATCTTCGCCCGCCCGGCAGCTGTCGCCGGAATGCCTGATATGGTTGCGCCGCCGGTGAAATTCGTCCAGTCGCCGTCACGCTTGAGGTCGACGCCGATGCCACTGACGACGGTCGTTCCCGAGGTCACGCTCTCGGCCTTGATCGTGCCGGAGATCGCAGGGCTGTTGAGATAGTTGGCGATCAGTGCGCTGACGGTGACTGCCTTGGCTGCCACATCGCCGCGCGCGATCGACACGCTGGCTGCATTGATGGTGACAGTGGGAGCCTCGCCGTCTTTGGCGAACACCACGGTGCCGCCGATATCGCCGGCCGCCGTCTGCCCGGCCAGCGACGCCAGCGGCGCGATATCGGGGGCGGAGATCGTCAGCGTCCCCAGCGGCAGGAATTTTTCATCGAGCGTGAGGTCGCCCGACACCTTGTTGTCGCCCAGCGCTACGCTGAGCCTCTTGATGGAGCGCTTGCCATCGCTCGTCACCAGCGCCGCCTTGATGGCGAGCGGCTGTTCGTCGACCGCGCCGGTCAGCGAGATATCTGCGGCCGGGCTCACAATGTCGGCCTTGCCCGATGCGGTCAGCTTGATGTCCTTGACCGTGCGGCCGGAGGCCGTCAGGCTGGCACTGTCGGCCGAAACCGAGAAATCCGGTGCGTTGCGCGCGCCGCTTGCCGTCAGCGCGAAATCGACCCCGCCGGCGACCGGCACGCCGACCAGCGAAGACAGCACTGAGACGTCGCCGAGCTTGCCCTTGATGTCGGCCTGGATATCGCTGCCTTGCGCGCTGGCGGTGCCGCTGGCGCTCAGCGAACCGGAAGTGAGTTCGATCGAGTTGGCGGCGAAAGAGCCCTGCGGATCGCGCGTCGCGGTCGCCGAGAATTTGACCCGTTCGCCAAGCAGCGAACTGATCTGCGGCGGCAGCGCCGTCGACACAGCATCGGCATTCATCTTGAGCGTCATGGCGAGATCGGCCAGCGTCACCTTAGCCGTCAGCCCGGCATTGAGAGCATCGCTGCGCAGCGTGCCTTCGTCGAGCGAAATCTCGTCCCTGCTGATCGAACCGGCAAGAGAGGCCGTCAGCTTGCCGGTCACCAGCGGCGCCAGCGTCGCGACGTCGGTCTTCAGCCCGGCCGCCGCCAGCGACGCGCTGACCGGGCCGCTGCGGTTCTCGAAGTCGAAACCGTCGGAATGGATCTTCGCATCGAGATTGTTCACCTGAGAGCCGCCCGCCACCACCGAGACCAGTGAAGCGCTGGCGTCAATCATCGGCGCCTTGCCGTCACCGAAGGCGCGCGCGGTCACATTGTTGATGGCCACCATGATCGGCTGCGCCTGGGTACCGACATTGACCGTGACCGGCTTGGCTTTGGCCACGAGTTCGACCGAAAGGTCGCTGGCGCCGTTGGGGTCGACCATGCCGGCAGCGGTACCATGAACTGCGTCGCTCTCGATCGCAGCGCGCTCGATGTCGACGCCGCCGGCTGCGGTCGCGGTGCCGGCGAGGTCGAAACTGGTCTTGCCGGCAAACAGCGACTTGAACCGTTCCGGCAGGAAGCCTTCGAACGAACCGTCGCCCTTGGCCTCGATCCGGTTGCCCTTGTCGGTCAGCTGGTGCCGGCCGGTGAGCTGGGTAACGATCTGCCCATCGACCATGAAGGTGCCGACGCCGCTCCAGTTGGCCAGCGGCCCGGTGCCCGAGACGACGATGTTGACCGGCGGCGCGCCGGGTAGCTTGAGCAGGTTGGCGATGATGCCGCCGGCCGGCTCGGAAGCCTTGAGATCGAGGTCAAGCTTGTTTTCATCCGGCGCGAAGTGGATGTTGGCGTCGACATTGCCTTGCTTGCCGTCATGGCGGGTAACGTTGAGCACCGTCTGGATCGCCAGCGGCGACGCATCGACCTTGGCCGATCCCTTGGCCGCAAGTTCGGCAATGCCGCTGCCGGCAAGTTGCTGGCCGAGCGCGATCTCCGGCAAATCGATCGCTCTGATATCAAGCGAAACCGGCAGGCCGCCCGACCCGCTCTGGCTCGGCTCGGTGCTCGCCACAGGCAGCCGTGCCAGTTCTATCCGTTCGGCCGCTATGCGGTCGGCGCTGAAATTCTTCGACAACAGCGCCAGCGGCGACCAGTCGATGGCCACCTTGCGGGCCACCAGCCAGGCGCCCTCGCGGTCTTCCAGCACGACATGGTCGACCGTCAGCGCGCCGGACCAGATACCGTTAATGCCGCTGACCGTGACTTTGCTGTCCCTTGACGAGGCCATGTCAGAGATGATGCCGGCGAGATTTTCGCGGCCGCGCTCGGTCTTGGTCAGCACGACCAGCGCGCCGATGCCCGCCGCCGCCACGATCAGCAGCGTGTAGAAAAACAGGCGAAGGATGCGTTTCAAAATCTTCATCGTCAGAACGCCTGTCCGATCCCGGCATAGATGCCGAAACGCGGGTCGCCACGGTCGCGGTTGAGCGGCACGGCGGCGTCGATGCGCAGCGGCCCGAACGGCGTGATGTAGCGCAGGCCAACGCCCGCGCCGACCTTCACGTCGGAAAAGTCCGGCGTCGCTGTGGTCGAGACAGTGCCGGCGTCGACGAACGGCACGATGCCGATCGTGTCGGTCAGCGCAATGCGCATTTCGACCGATGTTTCGAAGAAGGAAAGCCCGCCGATCGGCTGATTGTCGATGTCCTTCGGTCCGATGCCCTGATAGGCATAGCCCCGCACCGAGCCGCCACCGCCGGAATAGAAGCGCCTGTCGGCTGGAACGTTCTGAAGGCCGGTGCCGACGATCGAACCCAGCGCGACGCGTTCGGCAAGCACGAATTTCGAGGCCGTGTCGAGCGACTGATAGGCCGACCCCTCGCCCCTGAGCTTGAGGAAGGCGGCGCCGCTCAGAATGTCGTAGCTCGGTTCGGCATAGGCCAGAACCCTGAAGCCGCTGGTCGGATTGAGCCGGTTGTCCCTGTTGTCATAGACATATTGCAGCGGAATGCTGGCGATCAGGTATTTGTGCTTGCCGAAGGCGTCGGTGATCCTGGAATAGTCCAGCGCGATTTCAGCCGAAACCGTCTGCTTCTTGTCGATCTCATAGGACAGGCCGGTGCTGCCCTTGACCGAGAAATGGTCGTAGGCATCGGGATGTTCGAGGACGGTCTTGACGCTGGCGATGAATTTCGAGGCCGGCCCGACCACGCCCGGCTTCTCGAACATGATGCCGGCATTGTAGTTGAGCTCGCTGAGATCGTTGCTGCCGATGCCGCTGATCTTGCCCTCGATGCGCAGCTTTTCGGCCCGGCCGAACAGATTTCGGTGGCCCCAATAGCCTTCCAGGCCTAGCCCTTCGGTGTTGGAGAAAGTGCCGCCAACGCCGAAATAGCGTGGTTTGCGCTCGCTGACCTGAACGCCGATCGGAATGTTGCCGTCGGCGTCGAGACTGTCGGCTTCCTTCAGCGTCACGCTGTTGAACACTTCGAGCCTCAGCAGCCGGTCGCGGGCATCGTCGATCTCGTCGGGCGAATATTGCCGGCCGCGTTTCAGCCCGGTCATATATTCGGTGAACTCGCGATTGACCTTCTCGGTGCCATCGACGGTGGTGTCGCCATAACCGGCAACCGGCCCGGCGGCCACCGTCAGCGTCACGTCGAGCGTCGAGGTGGTGTGCTCGGCCACGACCTGCCTGTCGGTGATCCGGGCCAGCGGCCGGCCCTCCTGCTTCAGCGCCCGCACGATCAGCGCCTCGGCCTTGAGCACGGCGCCCGAGCCGGCATCGCCGCCGGCTATCAGGCCGAAATCGGCGCTCGCCAGCCCGGCGGCATCGCCCTCCAGCCGAATATTGCCGAGCGTGAATTTGGGCCCGCTCGAGATGCTGATCACCACCGGGATCGGCTGCGGACCCGTAAATTCGGCATCGGGCGGCAAATCGTCGAGCGCCTTGCCCTGGATGGTGATAGTGACGACGCCTTCATAACGGGCGTCGGCATAAAGCGCGGCGACCAGCTGTTCGCGGTCGCTACGCGCCTTCGCCAAAAGGCCGAGCGAGCCGGAAACCGGGCGGTCTTCGTCGGATTTCAGCGACGAGGCGTTTTCGAGCTTCTTGACCAGGTCCTTGTCGGCATCGGGCGCTTCGATGGTCACCGCATAGCGCAGCGGGTCGACGATATCGGCGTCCTCGTCATTCGAAGAGCCCCACAATTTGATGCCGAAGAGCTCGAAGGCGGCCGCCGACCCCGATTCGGCAACGAGCACGGTCGAGCACGCCAACGCCACAATCAGCGCACGCGAAAGCGTGCGCCGTGGCGCACTTACCTTCGACATCTGCGCTTCATACGCCGGCATCAGGACAACCTAGGTTACAAAACTAAAATTGGAATGAAGTTTTGAAGCGCTCGTAAAGGGGCCACAATCCAATTGTCTGAAATAGGCAGGGCTTGGAATTCACACCTTCTGCGTTTTCGCAAGAAAGCGTGATCCCTTTCCCGTGGATGAACTATCGGCATACCGGTCATTGGCCGGTTTGGGAACCGTTGGCGGGCGGAAACCTGCCCGTCCTCGTGTTGACAAGCTTGACTGAAGCTTGAACATGCCGCGGACGTAGCAGTGTCTGGAGGGTGTTATGGCGATGCGCGCGGCGGCTCGTGGTCTGTCGATCTTGATTCTTCTCATTTTCGCCTGGGGGTCTGTGGCGCAAGCGGCCGAAGCCCGCCGGGTGGTGACCTCAAATAATTCCGACTATTTCGGCTTCGATCTCAGATCGGACCAGAATGTCAGCCTCGATCAGTGCAAGACGACATGCCTCGGCGACCCCGCCTGCCGCGCCTTTACTTACAACAACAAGGCCAAATGGTGCTTCCTAAAGTCCGACTATAACCAGTTGAAACCCTTCAGCGGCGCGGTCGCGGGCAAGGTCGTCAATGTCGATGGCGACCCCGATATCGGCGCCCCGCCGGAACTCGCCTTCTTCCCCAACTGGATGGCCGACCAGGCCCAGCAATACCGCAACAAGCTGACCGATCCGGCCTACGACAAGCCGACCGACGGGCTGGAATCACTCCGCGCCGCCGCCGAACAGGCTGCACTGACCGGCGACCATGGCCAGGCCATGAACAAATACGAGGCCGCGGTCTCGGTCCTGCCTGACGACGGCCAGCTTTGGCTCGGTCTGGCGCGTGAAACGCTTGCCATACAGCCGGCCAGCGGCACCTCCGAATCCTACAATCTGCCGGTCAAAGGCACCTCCGCCGCCATCAACGCCTACAAATTGCTGCGCACCACCAAGACCCGCGCCGAAGTGCTGGCGCTGCTCGGCAACGGCCTCGACCGCCGCGATCTCTACCGTCCGGCCCTGCAGGCTTATGAAGCCAGCCTCGCGCTGGTCAGTTCGCCGGCGGTCAAGGCCGAATATGAGGATCTCAAGGCCCGCAAGGGCTTCCGCGTCATCGATCACTCGATCGACGCCGACACCAGCGCGCCGCGCATTTGCGCGCAGTTTTCCGAGGAGCTGGTGAAGACCGGCGTCGACTACGCCCAGTTCGTCACCGTCGACAACCAGCCGCCCAAGGGCGTCGAGGCCAAGGACAAGCAGATCTGCGTCGAAGGCCTGGAGCACGGCCAACATTACGAAGTGACCTTCCGCGCCGGTCTGCCGGCCGCCATTGGCGAGGTCACCGCCGCTCCGGTCGTGCTGTCGATCTATGTGCAGGACCGCGCGCCGTCCGCCCGCTTCACCGGCGACAGCTTCGTGCTGCCCGCCGGCGCCCGCCGCGGCATCCCGGTCGTCACCGTCAACATGAATGCCGCACAGATGAAGCTCTACCGCATCGGCGATCGTTCGCTGGCGCAGCTTCTGTCCGGCTATCAGTTCCTGAAGCAGCTCGACGGCTATGATATCTCCAGCATTTCCGACCAGATGGGTGAGCCGGTCTGGCAGGGCCAGCTCGACATCGCCAACGACCTCAACAAGGACGTCACGACGTCGTTCCCGGTCGACGAAGCCTTGCCGCAGCGCAAGCCCGGCGTCTACGTGCTGACCGCGCAAGCGGTAAATGAAAATGACGAGGACAATTACAATTCGCTTGCCACGCAGTGGTTCGTCGTCTCGGACATCGGCCTGTCGACCTATACCGGCCAGGATGGCCTCAATGTCTTTGCCCGCTCGCTCGGAACCGCCAAGCCGATCGCCGACGCCGAACTGACGCTGCTGGCCAGGAACAATGAAATCCTCGGCACAGCCACGTCGGACGCCGAAGGCCATGCTGTCTTCAACCCCGGCCTGACGCGCGGCGACGGCGGCATGGTGCCGGCCGTTCTGATGGCCAAGCAGGGCGACAACGATTTCGTCTTCCTCGACATGGGCCGCGCCGGCTTCGATCTGTCCGATCGCGGCGTCGCCGGACGCGCCGCACCGGGCGCGCTCGATGTCTATGCCTGGACCGAACGCGGCATCTACCGCGCCGGCGAGGATGTGCATGTCGCAGCCCTTGCCCGCGACGGCGCCTCCAAAGCGGTGGAAAACCTGCCGCTGACCTTCATCTTCACCCGTCCCGACGGCGTCGAGAACCGCCGCATCGTTGCCGATGGCGTCTCGGCCGGCGGCTATGCCGTCGACCTGCCGCTGGAAGCCAACGCCATGCGCGGCACCTGGACGGTGTCGATCTATACCGATCCCAAGCAGGCGGCCGTTTCCAGCCAGATGTTCCTGGTCGAAGACTTCGTGCCGGATCGCATCGAGTTCGACATGAAGTCCGACAAGCAGGAGATCGCCCAGGGCGAAACCGCCAACATCGACATTGACGGCCGCTTCCTCTATGGCGCGCCGGCCGCCGGCCTCGCGCTCGAAGGCGAGCTGACGCTGTCGACGGCGCGCGACTGGGACCGTTTCGCCGGCTATTCGTTCGGCCTTGCCGACGAGCAGTCGGCCGAGCCTTCGGTCACCCCGTTCACCGGTCTGCCGGTGGTCGGCGACGACGGCAAGGCGACCTTCCCGGTCACGGTCGACCAGTTGCCCGCGACCACCAAGCTGGTCGACGCCAAGGTCACGGTTCGCATGCGTGAAACCGGCGGCCGCGCCATCGAACGCTCGCTCAACATCGGCATCCGCCCGCAAGGCCACATGATCGGCATTCGTCCGGATTTCGCCGACAATGAGGTGCCGCAGGGCGGCACCGCCAAGTTCAGCCTCATCGCGGTCGACCCCGACGGCAAGCGCGAGACGCTGAAGGGCGCGCAGTGGTCGCTGGTCAAGGTCGAACGCAATTACCAGTGGTACCGCAACAACAACTCGTGGAACTACGAACCGGTCACCTTCACCAAGTCGATCGCCAACGGCCAGGTCGATCTCAGCGCCGATGCCGAGGCGACCGTGACGATGCCGGTCGACTGGGGCCAGTACCGGCTCGAGATCGAGACTGCCGATCCCGAGGGCCCGGCGACCAGCTATGAGTTCGACGCCGGCTGGTATGTCTCCTCGACCTCCACCGAAACGCCTGATGGGCTCGAGATCGCTCTCGACAAGGACAGCTATGCCGTCGGCGACGTGGCCAAGCTGAAAGTGTCGCCGCATTTTGCCGGCGAACTGCTGGTCACCATTGGCGCCGACAAGCTGCTCAAGACCGTCACGGCAACCATGCCGGCCGGCGGCAGCACGGTCGACATCCCGGTCGGTGACGACTGGGGCGCCGGCGCCTACATCACCGCAACCCTGTTCCGGCCCGGCGATGCGCAGGAAACCCGCATGCCGGCGCGCGCCATCGGCGTAAAATGGCTGACGGTCGACCCAGGCTCGAAAAAGCTCGCCGTCACCCTGACGCCGCCGGACAAGACGATGCCGCGCCAGCAGCTGTCGATCCCGGTTTCGGTCGCCGGCGTAGCGCCGGGCAGCAATGCCTATGTCACGGTCGCTGCCGTCGATGTCGGCATTTTGAACCTCACCAACTACAAGGCGCCGGATCCGGAGGGCTGGTATTTCGGCCAGCGCATGCTCGGGCTCGAAGTCCGCGACATCTATGGCCGTCTCATCGACGGCTCCCTCGGCACCACCGGCAAGCTCAGGACCGGCGGCGACGGCGCCTCAATGCAGCCGCAAGGCAGTCCGCCGACCGAAAAGCTGGTCGCCTTCTTCTCCGGCCCGGTCCAGCTCGACGCCGACGGCAAGGCGAGGATCGACTTCGACATCCCGCAGTTCAACGGCACCGTGCGCGTCATGGCCGTCGCCTGGACCAAGGAGGCCGTCGGCCATGCCACGACCGATGTCATCGTGCGCGATCCGGTGGTGATCACTGCCGGCCTGCCCCGCTTCCTGGCGCCTGGAGATGCAGCTATCATGCGGCTCGACGTCGCCGACACCGACGGTCCGGAGGGCGACTATGCCCTGTCGATCGCCACGACCGGCGACCTCTCGACCGGCGACAAGCCCTTGCCCGAAAAGCTGACGCTGGCCAAGGGCAAGCGCCAGACGCTGACTGTGCCGCTGATTGCACAGACGGCGGGCAATGCCTCGATCACCATCAAGCTCGCCCATGGCGACGGCACCGCCGTCGAGCAGACGCTGTATGTTCCGGTGCGTCCGGCGCAATTGCCGGTCACCACCCGTCTGGTCGTCGACCTCAAGGGCAATGGCGGCTCGCTGCGCGTCGACAAGGAGCTGCTCGCGGCAAGCCTGCTCGACGGCGCCTCGATCAGCGTCGGCGTTTCGCAGGCTGCGGCCTTCGACGTGCCGTCACTGCTGATGACGCTCGACCGCTACCCCTATGGTTGCGCCGAGCAGACCACCAGCCGCGCCATGCCGCTTCTCTACGTCAACGATCTGGCGTCCGGCGTTGGCATGCAAAGCGATCCCGAACTGCACGGCCGCGTGCAGGCCGCCATCTACAAGGTGCTGAGCTACCAGGCTTCGGCCGGCAGCTTCGGCCTGTGGGGTCCGGGCTCCGGCGATCTGTGGCTCGACTCTTACGTCACCGACTTCCTGACCCGGGCGCGCGAGCAGAACTACGACGTGCCGGCCCTGGCGATGAGCCAGGCGCTGAGCAATCTGCAAAACTCGGTCGGTTACGACCAGGACGTCCAGGATCGCGGCAGCGAAATCGCCTACGCGCTCTATGTTCTGGCCCGCAACAAGAAGGCCTCGGTCGGCGATCTGCGCTACTACGCCGACACCAAGCTCGAAGCCTTCTCGAGCCCGATGGCCGTCGCCCAGTTGGCGGCGAGCCTGGCGCTCTACGGCGACGCGCAGCGTTCGGAAGCAACCTTCCAGACGGCGCTGCAGCTGGCCAAGTCGACCACCGAATACGACTACTACCGGTCCGACTATGGCTCGCGGCTGCGTGATGGCGCCGCGATTCTGGCGCTCGCCGCCGAATCGAAGCCGGTGCCGACCATCGTGCCGGAGCTGATCCGGCTGGTGGCAAGGGAACGCGCCGATGCCCGCTGGACCAGCACGCAGGACGAGTCCTGGATGCTTCTGGCGGCCCGCGCGCTGAAGTCGGGCAACGACTCGATCACGCTCTCGGTCAACGGCGCGCCGCATGCAGGTGGATATTCCAACCACCTCAGCGGCACCGACATTGCCGACAGCCCGCTGACCATCGCCAACACCGGCGCCACGCCGCTGCAGGCGGTCGTCACCACGGTCGCCTCGCCGGTAGAGCCCTTGCCGGCCGGCGGCGACGGCTTCACCATCGACCGCACCTACTACAAGCTCGATGGCACCGAAGCCAACGTCACCGAGGCGACGCAGAACGAACGCTACGTGGTCGTGCTCAAGGTTTACGAGCAGAACCGCTGGCCTTCGCGCCTGCTGATCACCGACCTGTTGCCGGCCGGCTTCGAGATCGACAATCCGGGCCTTGTCTCCAGCGCCCAATTGTCGAACTTCACCTGGCTGGCGCAAACGGACGCAGCCCATCTCGAATTCCGCGACGACCGTTTCGTCGCGGCATTCAATCCCAATGACGGCGATGGCGACCGCAACATCATGCTGGCCTACGTCGTGCGTGCGGTAACGCCGGGCACCTATGCCCATCCGGCAGCCACGGTGGAGGACATGTACCGGCCGCAATATTCGGCCCGCACCGCCACCGGCATGATGGAGATCAAGGCGCCGTAAGGCGCCTTGACGAAGATGAACACGCCGATGTCCGCGACCATCTCCTTCTCCCCGCTATGCGGAGAGAAGGAGCCGGCAGGCGGATGAAGGGCACCACCATGCTCTCCAGAAAATTTCTCCGTCGAACAGGCATCGCCGCCGCCTCCCTCGTCGGCTTTGCGGCGATCGCTGCCGCTTCTCTCTGGGAACTCGACCGCGCTTTTCCGCCGCCGCTGCCCGGAAGGCTCACCGTCTCCACCGAGGTCCAGGACCGCGACGGCCAGCTGTTGCGCGCCTTCGCCACGCCGGACGGTTACTGGCGGCTCGACACTCATCTCGACCAGGTCGACAAGCAGTTCGTCGACATGCTGGTCACCTATGAAGACAAGCGCTTCTGGGACCATGATGGCGTCGATGTGCTGGCGCTGGCGCGCGCCGCCGGCCAGTTCGCCACCAGCGGCCATATCGTCTCCGGCGGCTCGACCCTGTCGATGCAGCTTGCCCGGCTGATCGAGCCACGCGAAAACCGCAGCCTCGGCTCGAAGATCAAGCAGATGCTGCGTGCCATCCAGATCGAGCGGCGGCTGTCCAAGCAGGAGATCCTCGAACGCTATTTGACGCTGGCGCCTTATGGCGGCAATCTCGAAGGCGTGCGCGCCGCGTCACTCGCCTATTTCGGCAAGGAGCCGAAGCGGCTGACGGTCTCGGAAGCCGCCCTGCTGGTTGCGCTGCCGCAATTGCCGGAAAAGCGCCGGCCCGACCGCAATCTCACCATCGCTCATGCAGCCCGCGACCGCGTGCTGACCCGCATGGTATCAGCTGACCTGCTTGGCGAGCGCGAGGCCGCGCGCGCAGCGCTCGATGATGTCTCGGGCTTGCGCCGCAAACTGCCGGCACTGGCGCCACATGCCGCCTATGCCATGCTGCCCAAGGCCGTACCCGGCAAGCCATTGCAGCTGACGATCCGCAAAAGCGTCCAGCAAGGGCTGGAACAGGTGGCGCGAGATGCCGCGATCAAGCTTGGGCCGCGCCTGTCGGTCGCCATGGTGATGGCGGACGCGCGCACCGGCGACATTCTTGGCGAAGTCGGCTCGGCCGATTTCTTCGATGCCAGCCGCTCCGGCTGGATCGACATGACCAGGATCGTGCGTTCGCCCGGTTCGACGCTGAAGCCGTTCATCTATGGCCTCGCCTTCGAGCAAGGGCTGGTGGCGCAGGAAATGCTGATCGAGGACAGTCCGGTCGATTTCGGCGGCTACCGGCCAAAGAATTTCGACATGGGCTATCAGGGGGATGTCTCGATCCGCCAGGCGCTGCAGCTGTCGCTCAACGTTCCGGCGATCCGCGTGCTCGACTCGGTCGGCCCGGCACGGCTGATGGCGCGCTTCCGCCAGGCCGGCGTCAGCCCGGTGCTACCGGTCAACGAGGCGCCGGGCCTCGCCATCGGCCTCGGAGGCGTCGGCGTAACGCTGCGCGATCTCGTCCAGCTCTATACCGGCCTCGCCAATGGCGGCAAGGCAAACACGCTGCATGACGGCACCGAGCCGGCCAATGCCGAGCGCACCACCGCCACGATCCTCGACGCCCAGGCGAACTGGCAGATCACCGACATATTGTCGGGCGTAAAGCCGCCCGAGGGCGCCTTGCAGCGCGGCATCGCCTACAAGACTGGGACGTCCTACGGCTACCGCGACGCCTGGTCGGTCGGCTTCGACGGCCGCTACGTGCTGGGTGTGTGGGTCGGCCGCGCCGATGCCGGTGCGGTGCCCGGCCTGTCCGGCTATGTCTCGGCCGCCCCCATCCTGTTCGAGGGCTTCGTCCGCTCCGGCCTCACCGCCGTCCCGTTGCCCAGCCAGCCGGCCGGTGTCCTCAAGGCCAGGCGCGAAGACCTGCCGGTGACATTGGGGCGCTTCGGCGCCGGCGCCGACGGACTGGTGCAGGCAGGCCCGACGGAACCGGCGCCAACGATCATTTTCCCGCCCAACGGCGCCCGCGTCGATCTCGCCACCAATTCCGCCGAGGCCTCGCCGCTGGTGCTGAAACTGCAAGGCGGCCGCGCGCCGTTCCGCTGGCTGGCCAATGGCAAGCCGCTCGTCGGCATCGACCGCCGCCGCACCGCGACCTGGCTGCCCGACGGCGCCGGCTATTCGACGCTCACCGTCATCGACGCCGTGGGACGCGCGGCAAGCGTGAAGGTGTTCGTTGAATAGATGGCGCCAAGCGATTCAGGGGATTGGGCTTCTTCGCCCGAGGCCCGGCGCGAGGCACCCCCCTGGGGGGGGGGGGGGGGGGGGCGGGGGCGCCGGGGGGGGGGGGGGGGGGGGGGGGGGGGGGGGGGGGGGGGGGGGGGCGGGGCGGGGGGGCGGGGCCGCGCGGCGCCGCGGCGGGGAGCCCCGGGGCGCGCGGGGGG
>NZ_JAMYVE010000024.1:0-48963 GCF_040323695.1 Mesorhizobium sp. M0030
CACCCCCCGCCCCTTTCCGCCCCTATGTGCGGGGCGGCCGCGCGCCCCCCCCCCCCCCGGCCCCGGCCGCGGCCCCGGGGCGGGGGCTCGATGATCAGAGTGGGCTGGCGTTGCGCGTTTTGTCGCGCTCGGCCTCGATGTCGGTGTAGGGGTCGGCATTGGCATCGAAGCCGGTCCAGCCACCGGCTTCGTAGGCGCGTCGGCGGTCTTGCAGATCGACCGAGTTGGATTCGCCAAGAATACGCTCTGCCTCGTCGGCGAGTTCGTCGCTGACCCTGGCGGTCACCATCGTGCCACCGCGGCGAACGCCCTCCGCATAGACATGCGCATCCCTTTCGGGGACGCCTGACTCGGTCAGCGCCCCGACGATGCCGCCGGCAGCGCCACCGACGACCGCGCCGCCAACGGCGCCGACCGCGGTGGCGGCCAGCCATCCTGCGGCCACGACCGGACCGACGCCCGGAATGGCCATGATGCCGAGCCCTGTCAGAAGCCCGCCGGCGCCGCCAATGACGGCTCCGAGACCGGCGCCGCCGGCTGCATCCTCGGCGGCGTTGGAGGTGTCGCCATCGTCGTACCAGTCGTCCGAATTGTTGGCGACGATGCTGATGTCGGCCTGCGGCACGCCGATTGCCTCCAGTTCGCCGACGGCATCGGAGGCATCATCGTAGTTGTCGAAAAGTCCGGTTACGGTTTTCATGGTCTTGATCTCCTCGATCTGGTTCAGAGGTTCAGTTGGCGCCGGCAACGACGTTGCCCTGATAATCGAGCGCCACGGTCGTGGTCTTGCCATCCTTGGTGGCCTGACCGCGCCAGATGCCCTGGTCGTCTTTGGTCAGCTTGGACACGCCGGAGAAGCCGGCATCCTGAATGCGGCTCTTCGCCTGATCCTCGGTGAAGCTGTTGGCACCCGGGACCGGGGCGGCCGGATTGGTGGTGTCGGTCGTGCGCACGGCCGGGGTGGTGGAGCTGGTGGTCGACGATGCATTGTCGGTGGAAGCGATCTTCTCGACCATTTCCTGATGCATTTTGAGCGTCGGCAAGGTCTCGGAGGCGAAGGTCTTCAACTGCGCGTTGTCGCCGTCCTTGGCATAGCTCTCGAACAGCGTGACCGCCTCCGAATGCGCATCGCGCTGCATCTGGACATAGGGCTTGTCGACGGCATCGTTGGCATTCTGCAGAGCCTCCAGATCGGCCTTGTGCTTGGCATCCAGCTCCGTCGGCACTTTCAGCTTCTGTTCGCCGGCGATGGTCGCAAGCTTGGCGTTGGCGGCCCCGTGATCGTCGATCATCTTCTTGGCGAAATCCTTGACGCCTTGATCCTGGGCCTTGCCTTCTGCGATCTTGCTGGAGTCCACTTCGAACAGGCCGCCGATGGCAGCCTTGTCGACAAAGTCCTGAGCACTGTCGGCGGCGAAGGCGGGCAGGGCGAAGACCATGGCTGTGGCGGTGGCCAGCGAAGCTAGAAGAACACGTGTTTTCATGGACAGAAATCCTCGTTGGGGCACACATTGTGCTGTGAGCCTAACCAGTGCGGCCAAGCTTTGTTCCGCCGCCCAAGCGTTATAGCCGGGAGGGTCGATGCCGCGATGATGGCCCCTCGTCAGCGGCTTTTTGCGCCTTTGCCATGCCGACGCTGAGGACGGCGACCCGCTCGATGGGCGCCTTGCAAGTCGATCAAAAAGGGAAACGAGGCCCTTCGCCGCCGGCAAGTGAACACCGCCCGCGGTGACCTATCGAGGTTCAGCGATCGTTGCGTTCGAGGCGGCGCGCAACCTCTGTTTGTGCGACCTGCAGCAGCGTGTCTATTTCGAACATCGCCGCCGCATGGCCGCCGTCGCGAATGACACGGCGGGCGCGGTGGAGCAGGTCGGAGACCGTCCGCAGCGTTTCAGCATGGCTCGATCGATTCGACAAATGCGTGCCCTCCATCAGCCACAACCGTTGGATCGGGAGAGTGTTCCCAAAGTTGGCGGCCGGCCGGGTGAATGACTGTGAGCGCAGGCGGCGGAACCATCCTTGTCCGTTGGCCGTTCCCCCTGCCTCAACGAGAGGAACAGCCATGGCCGACAACGACACCCCGAAGGATACCGCGAAGGAAACCCCGAAGGACACCCCGAAGGACACCCCGAAGATGTCCGCCCGAGAGGCCCAGGAGGCCCTGGAGAAGCAGGTTGCATCGCTGAAGCGCGAGATCAGCAAGATCAACCGGACGCTTGCCGACCGTGCAGAAGATGCCGTCGGCGAAGCCGGCGGCTGGTATGGCAGCGCGACCGAGCGCGCGGCACGGGCAACGCAGCAGCTGAGATCGCAGGCGCAGACGGTGTCCGAAGCCGTCCAGCAAAATCCCGGCACCATCAGCAGCGCTTTCGTGCTTGGCGGCATTGCCGGGTTGTTGATCGGCATGCTGCTCGGGCAAAGCCAGGAACGCGACCGAAGCTGGTTCTAGCGGCGTATCTTATGAATATTGCGCCCGCCGGCTTTGCTGGCGGGCTTTGTATGGACGCCAGATCACTGTGGCTTTGAGTGAAAAACTCCCCGCTCGGGTAAACGGGATTTGTGGTCGGCGCCGCCCGCGCGGCGCCCTCGACAGGTGAGTTGAGTTTCCCTGCCGCGGTCGTATGTTGTTGACCGTAGTGGAGGATCACAAATGCCCATTCGACGCAAAGCCACCGAGGCCGGCGTTTTGCAGCCATCCGAACTCGAGCTGTTGGGCCGTGTATTCGAGCAGCTTAAGCGCGACGGTCAGTCGCCCGAAGCACGCGACGCCATCGCATCCCGGATTATCGCGAACTATATGGCCGGCGTGGTCGACGAAGCCGAGCTCGTCAGTCTTTCGAGGCAACCGCTGGGCCGGTAGTGCGCTTTCCATCCCGGGTTCAGAAGAGTTTCAGGTCGTCAAATCAGAGGGATAAGGCAATGCCGGCTGACCCACCGATAGAGCGACGGTCGCATATCCGTGATCTTGTTCTGAAGGAAGCGACAATCCGCGTTGGCGACGCCAGTATCAATTGTCTGGTTTGCAACCAGCACGCCCACGGCGCGGAGCTACGGGTCAAGGCCGATATCGCAATCCCCGACCGTTTCGTGCTTCACGTGCCAGTCGATCATACCAGCTATCGCGCCGTGGTGCGGTGGAGACGGAACGAGCGACTTGGGGTGCAGCTTGATTCGGGAAGGCAGGCGTAGATGGCGGTAGCCGGACGGATCACCCAGCTGTTCAAGTCCAGGGTTGATGGGACAAGGCAGGGCGCGTTTGCGGCACGAACGCTTCTTTCCATGCTGCTTGCGATTTGCAATCAGTTGCTATAGCGTCTCACTGCTTGCAAATTACAAGCGGTTAATCCGTGAACCGACTATGTGAAGGCGCTGCTTATGGCCAAACTTATCTTGGGAATGAACGTTTCCATCGATGGCTATGTCGATGACCTTGCCGGAAATCTGGTCATGGGCGCACCAAGCCAGAAGCACTTCGAGTACTGGATCGAGACGATTCGCAACCATGCCGGCGCTGTGTATGGCCGCCGGATGTACGAGGTCATGCGCTATTGGGACGATGATCGCGCGGAATGGGATGCTTCGCTTCGCCAGTTCGCGACACTCTGGCGCAAGCTGCCCAAATGGGTCGTTTCGCGCACACTTTCACGGGTCGGCCCCAACGCCACCCTCATCTCCGGCGATATTGAAACGCAGATTCGCGAGATCGCGGCCCGCACGGAGGGTATCCTGAGCGTTTCCGGTCCGGAACTGGCCGGTCTTATGACCGGGCTGGGCCTGATCGAGGAATATCACCTGCACGTGAGGCCGTTCGTGCTCGGCAAGGGCAAGCCTTTCTTCCACGAGGCAAGGCCTCCGCTGCAACTGGTGTCGAGCACATTGATCGATGACGATACGGTTCATATGATCTATGTGCCGCGAGGCTGAACGATAAGGCGCTTCAGCGCCAACATGCGAACCAACACGTACGTTCGCAGTGGGCCTGGTCCCGGCCTTCGCACCGAGGTCTCACATGTCAGCTTGCGTGCTGGGTACCCAAGCAGCAGAGGGTCTGCTGTCGGCCGAAAATCTGCCGGTCAGCAATGCGCCCCATGCCGGTCAAAGAGGCCTTGCCGCCGTTACTCCATAAGCAGACATTGCAGACCTACAAGGACATCGCTTTTACGCCCGAAGCGCCGCTTCGGTTGGTCCTTCAGTGACCTGGCGGCCCAAGGGCGTCGTCCTCCACCGCCCGCCCTCGTCCGCAACTCACCGTTGCCAGCGGCTCTGCTCCTGGCCTTCCCGCGATGACCGAGCGGGTAGTGAAACATCATGGTCAAGCCTGAAAAGCAAGGTCCAACCTAGCCGCCTTTCCAGGCCTGCGTCATCATCGTCCAGCAGTTCAGGATCCTGCGTGCGCCAGCCGGGTCCGTCGGGTCGGCCGGCCGCACAGTTTTTTTCATCCCGCTGGAACATTGGCGAAGGAATGCAGTTGGGGTCGCTGCAGATGCCGCCGCGTGGTGCCTGTGGGCGATTGGTGGCAACACCTGATCGGCCGCCGCTCCTTTACGAGGCGGCTTAGCGTGTGAGCCAATCCTGCAGCAAAGGCCTTGGGATTGGAACGACCAACAGGAGGCAGTCATGAAGCACCAGACACTCGATCAACTCCAGTCAGTCGCGGACATCAGTCCACTATCGCCGGCTCTGCTGGCTACAAGGACGCAACGGATAGAGCGGTGGGCGGAACTGCTCTATCGAAATCCGACGCGCTCCCTTGTGGCTCTCACCGGGACTGAGCATCTGCATCCCTCTGTCCGCGGAGAAGCGCGCGCGGTCGGATCGGCGATCAGTGTCGCTTTTGACGATCCACTGCTGCGTGCATCGGGCATGCAATCGGATACCTACGGGGAAGCCAGACGCTTCTTCGAACTCTCCGATTGGCAGTTGCATGAGATCGTCTGCAGTTGCCACACCGGCGCCACCATGCAGGCTGGCTGGGCCGCCGGGCGTGTCCGCAGGGTTCTCAATGGGAGCAAGATATTGGCTTGGCTGAGAAAAGGATTCATGCCGCACTGAGACACAGCGCTTGCGCCTGAAGAAGCATGCAGGCTCCAGCAGAGATTGCGTCGGCTCCGCGAAGGCATGGCTGACCTCAATGGAGTAGGGCGGCCGAGTTGCTTGCGACTTCAGAAATGACGTTCACCATTGCTTAGTGGACCTCGTCAGGGTGATCGGCAATTTCGTGAATAGCGAGTACCAGCGCCAGTTTCGACCAACCGGTCGGCAGCGCCCGCGTGACCAAGCGGGGTTACTTATCCTCGGTGGGTCACATGTGCGCTTCGTCAGCGGTATAGCCTGCCAATCCCTCCACAGCCGTTTTGACGCTGCGAAAAGCTCGAGGCGTGAGGGGGCAATTTGACCCAGGAATCCCGACAACGGACCTTCCGCTTTCGGCCCCGAAATTGAAATTCGAGGCGCGCCCCATCACCCCGGAAAGATCGTAAACCCGCCATCGACGCGGAGCACCTGCCCATTGATAAACCGCGCCCGCGGGCCAGCCAGAAACGCCACCGCCTCGGCGATCTCTTCGGGCTCGGCATAGCGGTTCAGCGATTTCCTGCTCGAGTCCATGCGCTCGGGATCGACCACGCGGGTCGCCTGGAAGCGAGCCGTCTTCGTGGCGCCTGGGCTGACCGCATTGATGCGCACGCCGTCGTCGATCAGTTCCTTGGCGAGACAGCGCGTGTAATGCACGACCGCGGCCTTCAAGGTGGAGTAAACGACCTCGGGTGAGCAGCCGAGATGTGCCGCCGCGGAGGCGATGTTGATGACGGAGCCGCTGCCGCGCTGCTTCATCGGCGGCACGAAGGCCTGGCAGACCAGCATCGTGCCGATCAGATTGTTCTCGGTGAGCACGCGGATGTCGTCCAGTTCGATGTCGAGGGCGTTGTTCGGGTTCGGCTTGCCGCCCTTGGCGCCGATGTCTCCGCCAGCGCAATTGACCAGCACATGGACGTCGCCGAGATCGGCCTCGATCCTGCGCTTCATCTCGGCCACCGCCTTCTGGTCGCCAATGTTGCCGGTCACCGACGTGACCTTCGTCCCATGCCGCTTCAGGCGCTCGACCACTTCGCTCAGATTGGCGAACTCGCCATATTTGGCCGGCGCTTCCTCGTCCATGTCGTGGATCGCGACATTGGCGCCGAGTTCGGCCAGGCGCTCGGCCATCACGCGGCCGAGGCCTCGGCCGGAGCCGGTTACGAAGGCGGTCAATCCATCGAGTTCACGTGCCGTCATCGGATTTTCTCCATCAAACCAAATTTGCGCATGTTGGCGGCGCTGCGCCGGATCATGTCGAGCTCATAGGAAACCAGTGAGACGTCGTCCTCGCGCTCCCAAGGCGTGCGGTAGTCGGCATCGTCGGGCAGCCGGTTGCGCTGCGCGGCCGCCAGACAGGCGGCAAATTCGCGCGCCGTCTTCGCGGGGTAGCCGCGCCACCAGTCGTCGCTGAGATAGCGGACATGCCGCGCCTCCAATGCGCCCGGTTCGAGAACGGCGGTCATGCGATCGTGGTGTTGGCCAAGAATGGCGAACAGCTCGGCAAACGGCACCGCACCGTCGCCGATGGCGCAGCGGATCAGCCGGTAACCTTCGGTCGTGAACTGCACGCGATAATCCTTGAGGTGGACATGGCGGACATAGGGGGCGATCACCTTCGTAAAATCGAGCGGCGCTTCGCCGACCGGGAACGTGTTGCCGGTGTCGAAGGTGACGCCCACACTGTCACCACCTAGCGCGCAGAATTCGACGAGTTCCCGGCTGGTGAAGTCCTGGTGGTTTTCGATCGCAAGGACATACCCTTCGGCATTCGCGCGGGGACCCCATTCCACCAATCGCTCTCGAATGATGCCGACGTACTCGCTCCATTTTTCGCCGGCGGCGTTGCGGTCGCCGCAGAGAATGGGCGTCAGCGCCGTGCGGATGATTTTGGCCTTGAGCAGGCGCGCGGCCCGAAAGGCATCGTCGAGCGGTTCGCCCACCAGCAGGCCGCCGCTGACGACCGGCGCGATGCGAAGGCCGGCGAGCCGTTCGCGCAGCGCGATCACCGCGTCGTCGGAAAGCTCGGTCAGCCATGGCACCCAGATCTCCAGCACGCGCGCGCCGAGATCGGTCGCGAGCGCGATGAAACCTTCGAGCCCCGCAGGTCTAGGATTGGCGCGTGGCGTGCCGCGGCCCTGGAGGCCGAGATGATAGGTCAGGCCGTAGGGGTTCAGGCCGACCTCGAGCATGAAGCGATCCTTTGAGTCAGGTGTGGTCATCGCAGGCCGGCATCCACGGTGATCGACTGCTTGGTGATCATGCGGCTGTCGTCGGCGGCGAGGAACAGCACCGTGCGCGCGATCTCCTCGCCGAGCAGAATCTTGCGGATCACCTGGCGCTGCACGACCTGGTCGACCGAACCTTCGGTCTTGTACCAAAGCTCCCGCTGCCGGTCGGTGATGACGGCGCCCGGCTCGATGGCGTTGACGCGGATGTTGTCGGGGCCAAACGCCCGCGCCAGCGCGAAGGTCAGCCCGACCACCGCAGCCTTGGCCGCCGCATAGGGGGCCATCTCTGACGCGCCGAAACGCCAGGCGATCGAGGAAAAATTGACGATCGAACCAAAGCCCACTTCCTTCATGTGCGGATGCACGCCCTGGGCGGCAAAGAAGTGGTGCCTGAGGTTCACATCCTGGGCATGGTCCCATGTCGCCTGGGTCACGTCGGCGACCGGCTGGCGATTGTCATCGGCGGCGTTGTTGACCAGCACCGCGACAGGCCCTAGGCGGTCGCGCACCGTGCCGATCGCGGCCTGGAGGGCGGGGATATCGGTCACATCGCAGCGCAGGAACAGGGGCGCGTGCGCTGCCGCGGCGGCGAGTTCCCGCGCGAGCGCCTCGCCGGCCTCCTGCTGCAGATCAAGAAACGCCACTCGTGCGCCATTGGCGGCGAAGGCGCGGACCGTGTCGGCGCCGATGCCCGACGCACCGCCGGTGATCAGCACGACGCGCTCGGACAGGCTCGGATAGGTGGCGAAGGACAAGGCGGAACTCTTTTCAAATCAAGCTTTGGTCAGATCGGGTCAGATCAAGCGTTTGGTCGTCGGGTCGAACAGGCACGCACGCGCCATGTCGATGCCGAGCGTCACCGTCTCACCCATAAGCGGCGTGCCGTCGGGGTCGAAACGACCGGTGATCTCCTTGCCGCCCAGGCGCAGGACGGCCATGGTCTCCGCGCCTGTCGGCTCGACCAACTCGACCACGGCATCGATCTGCGCGATGCCCGGCTTGCGGCGCGCAAGATCGGGATCGAAGCGGTAGATGTGCTCGGGACGGATGCCGAGCACAAGCTGTCGCGGCGTGTCGGATGGGAGCGCCTGGACGATCGGCAGGCTGGCCGTCTTGCCGTCGGCGGTCTGCAGGACAACAGTGCGGCGACCGCCTTCCTGGCTCAGTTCGGCGGCCAAAAAATTCATCGCCGGCGACCCCATGAAGCCGGCGACGAACATGTTGGCCGGACGGTTGTAGATCGTGGCGGGATCGTCGAATTGCTGGACCTCGCCCTGATGCATCACGGCGATGCGCGACGCCAGCGTCATCGCCTCGACCTGGTCGTGGGTGACGTAGACGGTGGTCTTGCCGACGCGGTGATGCAGCTTCTTGATTTCGGTGCGCATGTCGACGCGCAGCTTGGCATCGAGATTGGAAAGCGGCTCGTCGAACAGGAACAGTTTGGGATCGCGCACCAGCGCCCGGCCCATGGCGACGCGCTGGCGCTGGCCGCCCGAAAGCTGTCCGGGCTTGCGCCCTAGCAGCGGTTCGATCTGCAGGAAGGCGGCAACCCGCTTGACGGCCTCGTCCTGCTGCGGTTTCGGGACGCGGCGGCTTTCCATGCCGAAGGTGATGTTCTCGCGCACCGTCATCGTCGGGTAGAGCGCGTAGGACTGGAACACCATGGCGATGTCGCGGTCCTTCGGCGGCACCGAATTGACCAGCCTTCCGTCGATGCGGATCTCGCCGGAGGTAACAGATTCGAGCCCGGCGATCATCGCCAGCAGAGTGGACTTGCCGCAGCCGGACGGTCCGACCAGCGCGATGAACTCGCCGTTCCGCGCTTCGAGATCGATGCCCTTCAGCACCTCGACCGCGCCGAAGTTCTTGCGCAGCGATCGGATGGTCAATGTCGACATGCGATGCCCTTCTTGGCGGACGGGACGATCGGCGACAGGAGACAGGCTCCGCTCACTGGATCGCGCCTCACTTGACGGCGCCTCACTTGATCGCCCCTTGGGTCAGGCCACGAACGAAATACTTGCCGCCGAAGAGATAGATCAGCAGCGGCGGCAGCGCGCCGATCAGCACGGCGGCGCTCATGACATCGTAGGCGCGCACATTGGTGCCGCTTGCCGTCAGCGCGACGAGCGCTGCCGTGATCGGCTGTTGCTGCCCGGAGGTGAAGACGACGCCGAACAGATATTCGTTCCAGATGCCGGTGAACTGCCAGATCACCGTGACGATCAGGATCGGCGAGGAGAGCGGCAGAATGATCTTGCGGAAGATGCGCCAGAAGCCGGCGCCGTCGATGCGCGCCGCCTTGATCAGGTCGTCGGGGATGCTGACGTAGTAGTTGCGGCAAAACAAAGTGGTGAACGAAATGCCCTGGATAACGTGGATGAGGACGAGCCCGTAGACCGAATTGCTGAGGCCGAGATTGCCGAGGATGAACGCCCACGGCATCAACGAAATCTGGCCCGGAATGAAGACGCCGAGCAGCATGCAGGTGAACAAAGCTTCCGAACCTCTGAAGCGCCATTTCGACAGGATGTAACCGTTCATCGCGCCGACCGCCGTCGAGATGATCGTGGCCGGGATCGTCATCTTCAGGGAGTTGTAGAAGTTGCGCTGCATGCCCTCGCAGGTGCCGCCGATGCAATAGGTGCTCCAGGCCTGGCCCCAGGCATCGAGGCGGAAGCTGCGCGGCAGCGAGATCAACCCGTTGCGCGCGATCTCCTGCTGGTCGCGGAATGAATTCAGCACCACCACCAGCAACGGGACCAGGTAGATCGCCGCGAAGACGACCAGCAGCCCATAGATGGCGAAGCGGGTGAGAAAATGCCGGCGCGACGCGACTGCGGCAGCGCGACGGTCGAGCGACTGGTCCAGGGAGACGTCAGCCATGGCCGGCTTCCTTGCGCCGGCGCCAGACCACCCAGAATGAATAGGGCACCAGCACCACGGCAACAGCGGCAAGCATCATGATGGCGGCGGCCGCACCTTCGCCGATCTGGCCGCGTTGGAACATCAGGTCATAGACGTAGATGGCGGGGAAGGTGGTCGAGATCCCCGGGCCGCCTTTGGTCAGGGCCGCCACGAGGTCGAAGGTCTTGATGGCGAACTGGATCTGGATGACGGCGACCGCCAGGAAGATCGGCGCAATGGTTGGCAGAAGCACCTTGCGATAGATGCGGAACGTCGATGCGCCGTCGATCTGCGCGGCCTTGACGAGGTCCTGATCCACCGAGCGCAGGCCGGCCAGGAACAGCGCCATGGCAAAGCCCGAGGCCTGCCAGACACCGGTGATGATCACCGCGTAGATCGCATAGTGCCGGTCGCTGGCGAGTGCGAAACTGAAGCTCGCCCAGCCGAAACCGCGCACCATGGCCTGGATGCCGTCGGTCGGATTGTAGAGCCAGCTCCAGACCGTGCCGGTGACGATGAAGGAGACGGCCAGCGGATAGAGGAAGATCGTGCGCCAGGCCGCTTCGCCGCGCACGCGCTGGTCGATCAGGATCGCCAGCAGCAGTCCCACCGCCATCGAGCCGACGATGTAGAAAGCGCTGAAGAAAAACAGGTTGTTGTAGGCGATGTTCCAGCGCCGGTTCGCCCACAGCGACGCGTAGTTGTCCAGGCCGACGAAGCCGTAGGTCGGCAGCAGCGAGGAGTTGGACAGCGAGATATAGAGCGTCCAGCCGGTGAACACGAAGACGTAGACGAAGCTCGCCACGAGAGAGGGGCCGAGCACCAGCAAGGGCATCGCGGAGCGCCAGGGGCGGGCGGGCGCCGGTACCGACAGGATCAGGTCGTGATTTGACATTCAGAGCACGGAGATTGGCAGAGCACAGGACTGGCGGAGCGCGGGACCGGGATGGCGGACGGCCGGGTGCGGATGGCGCCCGGCCATTCCCGTCTATTTCTGTGCTTCCGCCGCGTCGGCCATCGCATTGGCGCCATCCTCGGGCGACATGTCCGGCGTCGCCACGAACTCGGTAATGGAGTCCATGATCGCGCCGCGCATCTTCTGCGGGATGGTCATGTTGTGCGCCATCGAGCGGACCAGCGTGCCCTCCTTGATCGAAGCCTGCAGATCCTTCTGCGAGAGCTGCTGGCACGGATTGAAGCCCTTCGACAGATCGATATCCAGGCGTGCGGGGATCGAGCCCTTGGCCTGGTTGAAGACCGTCTGGAAGTCGGGCGACAGGATCAGGCTGGCCAGCAGCTTCTGGCCGTCGATGTAATCCTGGTCCTTCTGCTTGAAGAACACGACCGAGTCCGAGTTGAGGATGAAGCCGGGTTTGCCCCAATCGGTCGGCGCCTGGGCGCAGACATAGTCGGTGCCTTCCTTGAAGCCGGCGGCGGTCAAAAGGCCGATCGTCCAGTCGCCCATGATGTGGAACGCCGCGTCGCCCTTGCCGACGAGCGCCGACATCGAATCCCAGTCGCGGCCGACCATGCCCGGATCCATGTACTTGCTCGTCATCAGGCGCATCTGCGTGAAGGCCTTGACCATCCCCGGGCTGCGCATGGATTCGACATCGCCTTCGACGAAGGCCTTGCGGTAGAGATCGATGTCCTGGCCGTAGAGCACGACCTCGAACACCGTCGAATCCGTCCAGTCGGCGGTCGAATGCGAGATGCAGATCTTGCCTGTGGCGACGATCTTGTCGCAGGCCGCATTGAACTCGGCCCAGGTCTTCGGCATTTCCGCCACGCCGGCGGCCTGCATGACCTTCGGCGAGGCCCAGAGCCAGTTGATGCGGTGGATGTTCATGGGCGCGGCGACCCATTTGCCGGTCGGCTTCATCACCGGAAGCAGCTCCGGCGCCACCACTTTCTCCCACCCTTCCGAGGCCGCCAACTCGTCGAGATCGGCGGTCATGCCGGTCTCGTTCCACTCGGCGATTTCCGGGCCCTTGAGCTGCACGGCAGGCGGGGCATTGCCGGCGATCACGTCGGCGCGCAGCTTGGCCAGCGTGTTGGCCGTGTGGCCGGCGATCGAGGTCTGCTCCCATTTGCCGCCCTTGGCGGTGAACATCTCGCCGAGCTTGGCGATCGCCTGGGCGTCCGATCCGGTCGCCCATTGGTGCAAAAGGTTGGTCTTGGGCTCGGCGAAGGCTGCGCCGGCGAAAAATGTGCACGCAGCAGCGGCCGCGAGCGCGGTCATGACGGACTTCATCGTTTCACTCCCATATCGTGTTGCACGGTTCGTCTCGACCGCTTATGGCCGCGGTTTGAAGCCGCCGCCAGCGAGATGCGTCAATCTCGAGTTCTTTCCAAGATGACATATTGGAGCTATCAGTCAACGATGTTTATGTTGAGCCATGACAAAACCTTCGCTTAGAACCTGGCTGATCGACAGACCCTCCGCGTCGCCGGAGAGCATGATCGTGCGCTGCCTGAGCGAGCGCGGCGCACTTTCCGCGTTGCAGATTGCACGCGCCACCGGTCTGGCGCGCTCGACGGTGTCAACCGCGCTTAACGGCTTGAAAAAGTCTGGAATGGTGATCGAAGCCCCGACAAGCCGCGACGGCATCAGAGGCATCGGCAGGCCAGCCGCGGCGGTGACGCTCAATCCGACAGCGGGCACCTGCGTCGGCATTCACCTGGCTCTTCAGCAGATACGGCTCATCGTCGCCGATGTCTCGCATTCCGTCATTGCCGAACAAAATATTCCAATGGCGCTGGACTACCAGCCGCAACAGGCGGCCCAGGCGGTCAAATCGGCGATTGCCCAATCCTACAGGGAAAATGGTCTGCCGATGGCGGGGCTCCTGGGGGTTGGTGTCTCCGTCTCCGGCCCTGTCAGCCGCGATGGAGTGGTGCTGCGCGCAAGCATGGTTCCAACATGGGCCGGCGTCAATATACGAGATGTGTTCGGACCCGTCCTGGAACAGCCGATCTTCGCCGACAACGAGAGCAACTGCGCGGCCATTGCCGAGCTGATGTGGGGTGCGGCCGTCGGCCAGGACGATTTCGTGCTGTTCAAGATCGATCTGGGTGTCGGCGGCGCCATTGTCCAGCATGGCCGGCTGGTGACGGGCGTCGCCGGCGGCGCCGGCGAATTCGGGCACATCAGCATCGATCCCGGCGGCGACCTTTGCCGATGCGGCAATCGCGGCTGCCTGGAGCTCTACGCGAGTTTTACCCGGCCGCTGGAACAGATTTCGCGTGTCGTTGGGCGGCAAGTCACCATGGACGATGTCATCGCCATGGCCGAGCAGGGCGACGTCAGGGCGTTGCGGATGATCGAGGATACCGCCGAGATCGCCGGCCGGGGTCTCGGCCTGATCGGCTCGGTGCTCAATCCGCCGCTTATCATCATCGGCGGCCACATGGCTTTGGCAGGGGACATTCTGTTGACGCCGCTGATCGCGTCCTATGAACGCCACACGCTGATCAAGTCCCGGGATGTCGCTCCCGCCCTGCGCACGCGCATCATCGTTGGCAAGCACACCGAGAACGATGCCTTGCTGGGCGCGGTCGGCCTCGTTTTGAGACACCAGACGAAGGAACTGTCGCTGGGGTGATCGTCAGGACCAGCCTGTGCTTGTTCAAGTCAATTGCATGTGCCCGCAGCCTTGAGCGCTTCGGCGCGGGACGATTTGGGCAAATCCGCGATCCGCCGGACAGAAGCGTAAAACCTTGGATAGTCGCCCGAACACAGGTCGAACAAGCGAAGAAAGGCCGGAACCTGTTCACCGTAGACGGCAGTCGCGGCGAGCTTTGCGTTGTTGATCGGGGCATCGAACCAGGCGTCGTATCCACGGTATCCCGCCCAGTGCCTGTCGCGCATCTGCCGGTAGCGCGCCCGCAACCGGTCGATGGTTGCTGCCTTGGCGGCCGCCATCTTTTCCGGGGTGCGGGGACTACCATAGACCTGCCTTAGCTCGTCGCGCGTCCTCGCCACCAGCCCGAGAAAATCGGCGCTGCGCTTGCGATCGGCTTCGTAGCGGCGCAATCCGGCCCGGTCGCCGGCGGCGCGGAGCCATTTCCTGACGCCGCTGGTTTCGACGGCAACGGCGAATGCCTCGTTGAATGCGGAATCGCCATCCACATAAAGCCGCTGATGCGCCAGTTCATGAAAAACAAGGCTTGCGAGATAGGTGTCGTCCTGACGCAGCATGGTGCTCAGCAGCGGGTCACTCGACCAGCCAAGCGTGGAATAGGCGGTGACGCCCGAGACATAGACGTCCAGCCCCTGTCTTTGAAGCTCGACAGCGCTTTCAGCCGCGGATTTCCGGGAGAAATAACCCCGGTATGGAACGCAGCCGAAGACCGGAAAGCACCATGTTCGTGGCGCCAGCGAGAATTGCGGCGCGGCAAAAACGGCCCAGGTCACGGCGTCGCGATGGATGTCGACATAGCTGCGGTAGCTGCTGTTCTCGGGCAATGCCAGTTCATCCGTCGCAAACCGTCTTATCGCGCTGGCCGACGTCAATTTGGCGCGCAATGCCTCAGGCGTCGAAGGATCACGGATGAGTTTTGTAATATTTTTGCGGGCGGCCATGATCTGCGCGTGACCCTGCAACGACTGCGCGTAGTAGGAAATACTCGTGCAGCCGGTCACCCCGGACGCCATGACGACCGCGGCAAGCATCCGAAGAACGCGCTTCACTGTTTGCCCACCCTTGCCCATCTCCCCATGCAGCAAACGTCCTGGTCACCCTCAAACAGGAGGCACCGGTTTCCGTCAAGAGCTGCAGGGGCAGGGGGCGACACCGACCTGGGCAGGGCAATGCGGCGATTCGCCTAGGATTGACGAAAGCCCACCGCAGGGCGGAGCGGGCGAGATACGGACCGTCCGTTGGGACGCCGTTCCCACAAGCTGCCGCGCGCTACTGGTCCGAAAACTTCACGCTCACACCGCGCTGGCGAAAATAAGCCTGCATCAACTTACGGCCCGAGCGGTTGTTCTGGGCCAATTTTGCCGGATCGAACACCGCCTGTTTTGCGCCCTCTCGTGTCAGTGCAGCCTTGAGCGTCGCGATATGGGCGTCGATGTCGGCATTGTCCGCCCGCAGCGAGGCATAGATACTTTCGGTCGCTTCGGCCACAGTCGGTTCGCTCACAGATGTCGTCCTTTGGTTGGTTGGGCGGCGGCTTTACCACAGATTTGCGGCTCCGACGATATCGACCGAACCGTCAGAGCACAGCGCCCAGGGCGCAAAACCCCAAAACGTATGTATTCGGCCCAGCTAAACATTGCCCGGCAGGCGAATGGGTCTAACTATCGCTAGGAAACGGGGGGAATCACGTGGCTGCCAATCGTCGAAACGACATCTCATCGTCCGAGCGAGGGCTAGGACGGATTCTTGCGGCAGGCAATGCCCATCCGCGCACAGCTCTGCCTACCGTGGCAACCATCGTCACGACAGTAGCTGCGCTGTATTTCGGTCGTGAGGTGTTCCTTCCCATTGCCATCGCGCTGCTTTTGACCTTTGCGCTGGTGCCGATGGTCTCCGCACTGAAGCGTGTCGGCTTGCCTCGGCTGCCCGCAGTGCTTCTGAGCGTGATTGGCGCATTCGCGGCCCTGGGCCTGTTCAGCTTCATTGTTGCGACCCAGGTAAGCGAGCTTGCTCAGAACATTTCCGTCTACCAGACAAACATTCTGACCAAGGTGCGTTCCCTCAAGGAGACGGGCGTTGGTGGCGGCATAATTGCCAGGCTGAGTGGGGTGATCGAGCGCGTCGGTCAGGAGATCGACAAGCAGGATGTGGCGCCGCCTGCGGCCGACAAGCCCCGGCGCGAGCCTGTTCCCGTCGAGATCGTCGCCCGCGAGAGACCTCTGGAGGTATTGCAGAACATCATCGGACCGTTGATCAGCCCGCTGGCATCAGCTGGCCTGATCATCATCGTCGTCATCTTCATGTTGCTTGAGCGCGAGGATCTGCGCGACCGGTTTATCCGCCTCGTCGGCTATGGCGACCTCCATCGCACAACGCAGGCATTGCAGGATGCCGGCAAACGGGTTGGCCGCTATCTGATCATGCAATTGGTGGTCAACATCGTCTACGCGATACCAATCGCGATTGGCCTTTGGGTGCTCGGCATTCCCAACGCGCTGCTGTGGGGGTTGCTGGCACTGGCGCTGCGCTTCGTTCCCTATATCGGCCCTGTTATCGGCATGCTGCTGCCCTTGTTTCTGGCCTTGGCGGTTGCGCCCGGCTGGTCGCTGGTGCTGTGGACCGCCGCACTGTTTGTCGTCATGGAATTGGTAACCGGCAACGTCATCGAACCGTGGCTCTATGGCTCGCGCACGGGACTTTCTCCTTTGGCAATCATCGTTGCGGCAATTTTCTGGACATGGTTGTGGGGGCCCCTCGGCCTGGTCCTTTCGACGCCGCTGACAGTTTGCCTCGTCGTCCTCGGGCGACATGTTCCGCAGTTCGAATTTCTCGACGTCCTCTTTGGCAACGAGCCCGTCCTTGAATCTCACGCCCGGCTCTATCAACGGCTCCTGGCCGGCGATCCTGACGAGGCCACTGACCATGCCGAGGAGATCCTCGAGGAGAAGTACCTGATCGATTTCTACGACACGGTCGCCATTCCTGCTCTCCTGTTGGGCGAGCAGGACCGCATGCGTGGCGTGATGGGCGATCAACAGCGAAGGCAGGTGGCGGCGAGCGCCCAAATTCTTGTGGCAAATCTTGCCGACGATGCACAGGAAGAGGCAAGCGAGGAAGATGCGCCGACAACCACCGCGGAAGGGAGCGCGAGCAGGGAAACAGATGGCGTCGAAGAGGAAGAGATCGAGCTGCCCGACGGCAAGGACATGTCGGTGCTTTGTGCCGGCGGTCGCGGCGAACTCGACGATGCCGCTGCCGCCATGCTCGCTCAGGTGCTGGAGGTGCAAGGTGCTACGGTGGCGAAGGCCAGTTTTGTCGATATGGAGCCGGCAGGTATTCGTCGTCTCGAACTAGAGGCGATCGACACCGTCGTGGTCGGTTTCCTGAACCGGGATTCGCTCAAGCATGCCCGCTTTCTGGTCCGCAGACTGAAGCGCGCCAAGGCAGGTTTGAGAATTGGGATTGTGTTCTGGTCAGACGCGGAGCAGGGCGATGTCGGGCAAGAAAGGCAAGCTTTGGCCGCCGACATCAGCGCCGATTTCGTAGCCCACGGCATGGTCAACGCTGTGCTTGGCGCACTTTCTCCAGCGCCGGCCGTTCCCCTCAAAGTCGTTTCGAAACGCCGCGATCGACGGCGTCCGGCCCCTCGAAAACGGATCCCGGCCCAGGCAACGGCCGCAACAGCCTAGCAGCACCGCCATGTCTCAGATTGCCGCGCCGGCGCTGGAATCTCTGGTGAGACGGCAAGATCGTCCCCCACTCGCAAGCCATGGAACAATCTCGCGGCCTTGCGGTTCCTACCATCGAAGGAGAACCCCCATGCTTAGATTCCTTATCCGCCTCGGCGCGATCTACGCGGCGTTCCAGATCGGCCGAGAGTTCGGCCGCAAGGAGACCGAAATCATGCTCCTGCCGCCGCCCGTTGACTACGAGCGGCACCCGACGTCAAGAAACGAAACCGAGTTCGGAGAGGCATAGCACTGCTCAATCTGTCTGGTCGATCTGGCCCGTGCTGGCGCCGTCCCTGCGCCGGGCGCATTATCGTGAGAACGGACCGGCCACTTGGCTGTGCCAGGATCGATCCTCGCAACGCAATAATTGAGCCGCTATCTCTGTCGTTCAAACGCGGCACAACGAGGTTGACCGTGCGTCGAGGAATGAGTCTCTCTCAGATCTTGGCGTTGAGCCGATGGAGAAGGCATGATCAGCACGGGCAACGCACGACCCTAAGAAAGTGGAAGGGAAGAAGCACTGGTGCTGTCAATTGCCAGGGAGACCGGCATCACCGAGGATCACGGGCGCGACCTTGTTCGCCTGATCGGCACCGGCCGCAATTCGCTGCTCCGTGAGGCACGGCAGCTGCTCCGGCAGCGCCTGGCTAGTTTAGACCGAAGGTGCTCAGAGCACGGCTATCCCGTCGCCTTCTGCTGCCCGGCGGTCATCGCTTTGAGAGCCCGGACCACCTCTGCAGGTCCGGCGGGTTTCATCACTCTTACGCCAGACGAGAACGCTTCGGGGGTTTCCTCGAGCCCCAAGCCGGAATAGACGATGAAAGGAACCGCCCGCCCTGCCAAGGTTTTTGCCGCGTCAACAGCCTCGCCGTCCGACAGCCTGACGTCCAGGATCGCTGCGGCGGGGGTATGGTCCGCAAGAAAACGTTTCGCCTGGGAACATGTCGCCGCCAATGCCACGGCAAAGCCCGCCTCCGAAAGAGTGGACTCCATATCCAGTGCTATCAAGGCTTCGTCGTCGACGACAAGGACCAAGGGTTTGCCCATGCGCGGATGATCGCACGTTTGTAGATGGAAGACGAGTCGAGGCTACGACCCTTTTAGGGTCCGGTTCCCGTACGCAGCGGGTCGAGACCGCGAGCAATGGGAACCAACTGATCCAAGCCGCATTATATTTGGTTGGACTGGACAAGGTGTTTGGGATGCATGAAGCAACACAGGCGAATGTTGTCGCCTTCGAAAACCCGGGGGTGTCCAGCAATGACGGTCTGGATTTCGATTACAAGGATTTCTTCGAAAACGGCGCCGTTGCCCTCCATCTGGTGAACGCAGACGGCGTAATCGTGCATGCCAACCAGGCTGAGCTCGACCTTCTCGGCTATCCCGCAGAGGACTACCTCGGTTGCCACATCGCCGAGTTCTATCCCGACCGGGACGTCATAGAGGACATTTTGGGTCGCCTTGCCAATGGCGAGAAGATCGTAAGATATCCGGCGCGATTGAGGGCCAGCGATGGATCGATCAAGCACGTCGAAGTCACCTCAAGCGGACATTTCCGGGACGGCAAGCTGATCAACACCCGGTGCTTCACGGTCGATGTAACCGACTTGGTGCACACCCGCTCGGAGCTCAGGCAGCATGACAGTACCTATCACCAGATACTCGACGGCCTACCCGTCGCCATCTACACGACCGATCAGGATGGGACGATCACCTACTACAACCGCGCCGCGGCCGATCTGGCAGGCAGGGAGCCTGAAATCGGCAAGGATAAATGGTGCGTGACGTTCAAGCTGTTCACTGCCGACGGCAAGGAATTGCCGCACGATGAATGCCCGATGGCCATTGCGCTCAAGGAGAACAGGCCGGTCCGCAATCAGCAAGCTGTTGCGCAACGTCCCGACGGATCGTTTTTTCCGTTCCTGCCCTACCCGACACCGCTGCGGGACGAGCACGGCGCTCTGATCGGCGCCGTCAACATGCTGCTGGACCTGACGGACCGCCAACGTGCCGAAGAAACCAGGCAGCACCTCTCAGCGATCGTGGAATCCTCATTTGACGCGATCGTCAGCAAGGATCTCAACACCATCATAAAAAGCTGGAACCAGGGCGCCGAACGGCTTTTCGGCTACACCGCCGACGAAGCGATTGGCCGGTCGGTGACCATGCTGATCCCCGAAGACCATCAGGACGAGGAACCCCGCATTCTCCAACGCATTCGCCGCGGCGAGCGCGTCGAACCATTCGAAACGACCCGCCAGCGCAAGGATGGCAGCCTGGTTCCGGTTTCACTGACGATATCGCCCGTGCGTAACGCAACCGGGCAGATCACCGGCGCATCGAAGATAGCGCGAGACATCACGTCGACGAAGGAGAATGAATATCGCATCCGCATGCTGATGCGCGAGGTCAACCACCGGGTGAAAAACCAGTATTCGGTCATCCTGTCAATGATCCGGGAGACCAACAAGCGATCGGAGACGCCAAAACAATTTGAAACCCAGGTGCGCGAGCGCATCATGGCGTTGTCACGATCTCACGACCTGCTTGTATCGGCGGATTGGAAGGGTGCCACGATCAGCGACCTTTTGGCGGCCCAGGTCGAGCCTTTCCCGCGGGGGGATTTGATCGAAATGTCGGGCCCATCATTGGTGCTCAGTCCCAACGCAGTTCAGTATCTCGGGATTGCCTTCCACGAACTGGCGACCAACTCGGCCAAATATGGCGTGCTCTCAGGGGACAAGGGCCGGATTTCGGTCACATGGGGCATCACCGGTTCCGGGGGTTCGAGGCTCTTTCACCTCACCTGGGTCGAAAGCGATGGTCCGCAGGTTCAGACTGTCGGACAAGGTGGCTTTGGAACCGTGGTGCTGAAGCGGGTCGCGCCCGCAGCGGTTAGTGGGCAGGGAATTCTCGAACACGGTCCGCATGGCATAACATGGAGCCTGGAAGCGCCTTCGGTTTCCGTGGCAGCTTCTGTCGTCCAAGAAGCTTAGAAGCAGGAAGCAGCCCTGCAACGAGCATTCGTCAATTGGCGTCTTTCTCCCCACTTCGCTCCAGAACCGGATGGCCGCCGCTGCGCCACGGCAAGTCATCAAGCAGCGGATAGGCGCACGTCACCGGCCTCGCAGCTCGCATTTCAGGGTATACCCCTGCTGACGTCGCTAACCCGGTTTTGGCGACGGTCTGAGACAGTGGAATTCAACTCAGCGCGGTTCGGGCCGCCCAGATCTGCTGATGCGGGAAAGCGGCAGGCTGCGAGGCAGCTGCCGTCTTTCGAAGTGGCGAAAACGTGGCATGGATGTGACAGAGCGCTGAAAAATTAAGATGCTCTCAACAATATTGCGAGGTAATGCTCAACTCTAGGTTTCTTCTCAAGTAAGTACGTGAGTCGAGGATAGTGGATGTGCACATTAGCCATCCATGATGTATGCGCGGGGAGGCTGGATGTCGGAATTGCTCGGTGGCGAGGCGGTCCAGCTGCTCTCCCGGTCTGGCGACGGCGCTGGTCCATCCTGCCTCGGCCCATCCCGAAAACGGCGAGGTGCAGCGTTCGATCCGCGGCTGTTGCGCGGTGGCCGCATGACCAAGTGCAACGGCGAAGCCGCCAGCTATGCGCCGTCCATGGCGCAGCTGGTCACAGCCACCGTTCGCGCGTGGGGCGCCCGGCTTTTGCCGGCGGCGCTGCTGATGGGGCTTGCCGCGGGTTCGGCCAATGGCGCCGACAGATACTGGGATCCCAACGGCACGGCCGCTGGCCGGGGCGGCACGGGCGCCTGGAACACGACGGGGCTTTTCTGGAGCCCGAACAATGACGGCACCAGCGGCCCGTATACTTTCTGGAACAATGGCGCGCTCGACGACGCGATCTTCGGCGACGCCGTCACCGGCTCGGGATTTGTCGGCACGGTGACGCTGGGCGTGCCGATCACCGTGCACAACATGACATTCGAAGACGACACCGTAGCGCCCCTCGTCCAGACCGCGTACACGATCAATGGCAGCACCCTGACGCTCGGGGGCGTGACCCCGACGATCAATGTCATTGGCACTGCAGCCGACGTTGTCACCATCAATTCGGTCATCGCCGGCACCGCGGGGCTGACCAAGACCGGCGGCGGCTTCTTGACGCTCAACGGCGCCAACACCTTCAGCGGGGGCATCACCCTCAATGGCGGCAGGCTGACCGTGAATGGCGATGCGGCGCTCGGCAGTGCTGCAAATGGTGTCACGATGGCGACCGGAACAGCTTTGGCGAGCACCGGGGCGCTCGGCGCTACCCGAGTGGTCACGGTGAGCGGCCAGGTCAGCCTGGTCGATACCGGGGCGGGCACGACCGGCGTCGGCTCGGCTCGTTTCACCGGCACCGGCGGGCTGAACGTCGGCTCCAACGTCAAGATGACCAACGACGCCAACGACTACACCGGCACGACGGTATTTACGGCCACCAACTTCAGCACCAGCACCTACTCCTTCTCCTCCATCGCCGATCTCGGTGTCGCGAGTTCGCTGGGCGCGCCGGTGACGGTCGCCAACGGCACGATCACGGTAGGAACCGCCGGAAACGCCAGCGGCGTCGCAACCTATACCGGCGACGGCGACAGCTCCAACCGCAACTGGCAGCTCAATACGAGCTCCTTTGGAGCCGCGTACATTCGAAACAGCGGTACCGGCCTTCTGACCCTGACCGGCAACATCGCCGGCAGTGGCGGAAACCAAGCCATCCTTTCCGCGCAGACAAGTGACATGGCGCTCTCTGGCGTGATCAGCACTGCCGTAGCCGCGCAGCAAGTGACCTTCGAGGGCAGTAGCCTCGCCCGCACCATCACCGTCACCGGCGCCAACACCTATGCCGGCCAGACCGCCATCAACGGCGTGACGGTGCGTACCAACTCGCTGGCAAATTCAGGCTCCAACAGCGGCTTGGGGACGGGCAGCACGAATTCGCTAATCTCTTTCAGCGCCGGTGCGCTGAGCTATTTTGGCGCCGGCGCCAGTACCAATCGCACGTGGCTGATTTCGACCGCCGGCAACATCCGCAATGACGGCACCGGGGCGCTGACGCTGAGCGGAAGCGTGACGTTCAATGGCGGGCTCGGCCAAGATCTTCTGACCCTCGGCGGCAGTTTTGCCGGCGTGAACACGGTCTCCGGCGTGATTTCCAGTTCGGGTAACGTGATCATGGACGGCGCGGGCACCTGGGTGCTCGCCGGCGCCAACACCTACACCGGCAGCGTCACGGTGCAGAACGGGACGCTTCGCGCCGGCAGCAGCCAGGCCTTTGGCGCGCCGAATGCCGCCATCGTCAATGGCGGCGTCCTGGATCTTGGCGGCAACGACATCACCTTCACGTCGCTCGCGTCGGCGGCCGGCTCCGGCGGCCAGGTGCAAACGACCGGCACGCAAGTGACGGTGAACGGTGCGACCAGCACCAGCTTTGGCGGCGACGTCACCGGCTCGGGCGGCCTCACCAAGCTCGGCACAAGCACGCTGACACTGACGGGCGCAAACAGCTATACCGGCAACACCACGGTCGGCGGCGGCACGCTGGCCCTGAACTTCGCCGGGGCCGGCGGACCGGCCAGCAACATCGTCTCGGGCGCCTCGACCTTGAACATGGCGGGCGGAAAGTTGGTCGTTACCGGCGCCGCGGGCGAGGCCAACACCCAGACCTTCAATGGCCTGAATGTCACCGCAGGCAGCAACAAGGTGACCGCGACTTCCGGCGCCAGCGGCGGCAGCCTCACCGTCAATCTCGGCGCCGTCAACCGCACCGGCGGCCTGATCGATTTCGCACTGCCGGTCAACGGCAACATCAAGACCAGCTCGGCGACCCTGGGCGGCTGGGCCACGGTTAACGGCACCGACTATGCCGCGGTGGACGGCAGCAACAACATCGTCGCCTTCACCGCCTACGCGATCAAGGACAACGCCGCCACCTGGCTGGACGGCGATGTCGTCAGCGACACGGGCGGCGCCGCGAACACGCCTTATTTCGGTACGGTCAGCGGCAGCAAACAACTCGGCGGCTTGAAATACACGGCGGCGGCAAACTCGACGGTGACCGTCGGCGCCGGCAACACGCTGGGCGTGGACGGCGCGATCATCGTATCGTCAGCCTCAGGGACCCAGACCATCACCGGCGGCAATCTGACCGGAGGCGCGGGCGGCAGCGTGCTGGGCGTGCTGCAGAACGGCGGCGGCAGCTTCATCATCAACTCGACCATCGTCGACAATGGCGGCGCTACCACCTTCGTCAGCGGCGGAAGCGGGACGGGGCAGGTCACGCTGAACGGCGCCAACACCTATACCGGCGCCACGACGCTGAGTTCCGGTATCCTCAACGTCAACAGCATCGGCAATGGGGGTGCGGCGAGCGCCATCGGCGCCTCGTCGGCGGCGTCGTCCAATCTGGTGATCGAGAACGGCACGCTGCGCTACACCGGCGCCTCTGCCACCAGCGACCGCGGCTTCACGCTTGTCAATGGCGGCCCGGCGAGGACAATCGACGTCACCAACGCCGCAGCCAATCTGACGTTCACCGGACTTGTCACCAGCCCCGACGATGCCGGCCTCACAAAGGCCGGCGCAGGCACGCTGACGCTGGCCAACGCCGCCAACGACTATGTCGGGGTTACCACGGTCAGCGGCGGCACCCTGTCGGTCAACACGCTCGCCAATGGCGATGCGGTCAGCGGCATCGGCGCCGCTTCGAGCGCTTCGGCGAACCTGGTTCTGAGCACCGGCGGCACGCTGCAATATACCGGCGCCACGGTCAGCACCGACCGCGGTTTCACCCTCGGCAGCGGCGTCGGCGCCATTGACGTGAGCGCCGCTGCGACCACGCTGACGGTAAGCGGCGTGGCTGTCGGCGCCGGCACCCTGAACAAGAACGGGGCCGGGACGCTGGTGCTGTCCGGCATCAACACCTATACGGGCGGGACCACCGTCAACGCCGGCATTCTGCGCGCCGGCTCGTCAAAGGCGTTCGGCAGCACCACTGCCGTGATGACCGTGAATACGGGCGCCACGCTCGACCTCAACAATATCGCCGGCATCGGCGTGGGCGCACTTGTCGGCGGCGGCAATGTGACCCTGGGCTCGGCCACGCTGACGGTGGGCGGCAACAGCGGCACGTTCAGCGGCACCATCAGCGGCGCCGGCGGATTGACCAGGTCGGGCAACGGCACGCAGGCGATGAGCGGCTGCAACAACACCTACACCGGTGTTACCAACGTCGCCGGCGGCACCTTGAGCGTGGACTGCCTGGCCAATGGCGGCCAGGCGAGCGGCATCGGCGCTTCGGGTGCGGCTTCCGGCAATCTTGCGATCTCTAACGCCACGTTCTCCTATACGGGCGGCAGCGTCACGACCAATCGCGGCTTTACCGCGACCGGCGGAGGCGGGTCCAACAGTGCCTTCAACGTGACGGATGGGGCAGCCACGCTCGAGTTTACCGGCGTCTTCGCGGGCAGCGGATTGATCGTCAAAGGCGGCGCCGGCACGCTGATGCTGTCGGGCGCCAACACCTATAGCGGCACAATTTCCGTTGGAGCAGGCATCGTGCGGGCAGGGTCCAGCACCGCCTTCGGCACTGCCGCGATGTCCCTGAACAACACCGCCGGCGTGACGCTGGATGTGAACAACCAGAACGTCAGCGTAACTTCGCTCGCCGGCGGCGGCACGACCGGCGGCAATGTCACCCTGGGCAGCGGGACGCTGACGATCGCCAATCCTTCCGGTCAAAATTACGCCGGCGCCATCAGCGGTACCGGCGGCCTCGCCAAGAACGGCAACGGTGCGCAGACATTTTCCGGTTGCAACAGCAGCTACACCGGTACCACCACGGTCAATGCCGGCACGCTGGCGGTGAGCTGCCTTGCCGACGGCGGCACGAACAGCTCTATCGGCGCTGCCGGCGCGGCCGCAAGCAATCTCGTGATCAATGGCGGCACCCTGCAATATGTCGGCGCGGGGAGCAGCACCAACCGCCTGTTCACGCTTGGCCCCTCCGCCACCAGCGCGCTCGACGCGTCCGGCACCGGCGCGGTCAATTTCACCAATACCGGGGCGATCGCCTTTAGCGGCGTCAACACCTCGCAGACGGTGACGCTGACCGGTATCAGCTCGGCCAACAACAGCCTCGCCGCGCAGATCACCAACAATGGCTTGGGCACGACCTCGCTGACCAAGTCCGGCTCCGGCACGTGGATCCTGAAGAACTCCGCCAGCACCTATACCGGCGTCACCACCATCAATGGCGGCGTGCTCGGCGTCGACAAGCTGGCCAATGGCGGCCAGGCGAGCAGTATCGGCCAGTCGTCCAACCTCGCGTCGAACCTGGTGATCGGCACCGGTTCGACCCTGCGCTATACCGGCGCAGGCGACACCACCGACCGCCTGTTCACACTGTCGACCGGGACCAGCTTCATCGAGTCGTCCGGCACCGGCGCGGTCGTCTTCAGCAACACGGCCGCGGTGACGCAAACCGGGAGCGGTGACCGCACGATCGCGCTCGGCGGCACCAACACCGGCCTCAACACGATGGGCGGCGCCATCGCCAACGGCCCCGGCGGCGTCACCACGCTGGCCAAGAACGACAGCGGCACCTGGGCTCTGACCGGCAATAACACCTTTACCGGCAACACCGTCATCAATGACGGCAATCTGATGATCGGCAATGGCGGCACCACCGGCAATGCCGGCGCCGGCAACGTCATCGTCAATGCCCCGACCTCGACGCTGTCGATCAACCGCAGCGACACCTTCAATTTCACCGGAACGCTGAGCGGCCCCGGCAGCCTGGCGCAGATCGGCGCCGGCACCACGGTGCTGACCTCGGTCGGAAACGCCATCGGCGCGACCAGCGTCAACGCGGGCACGCTGCAGGTGAACGGCGTCCTGACCACGGCGACGATCGCCATGAACGGCGCCGGCACGCTGACCGTGAACGGCACCGTGCAGGGTCCCGGCGCCACGTCGTCGACGGTGACCGGCGATGCCGGGGCGAGCACGATCAACGTCAATTTGGGCGGCACGTTGCTGGCCAATGGCGACCTAGGCGGCGGCAACGACACGGTGAGTGTCAGCGGCACGCTCAATACGGGCGCCGCCGCGCTCAACCTTGGCGCCGGAAACGACACGCTGGTTCTCAACGATGCCGCCGCGATCAGCGGTGTTGGCGTCAACGCCGGCACTGGCGGCGAGAGTGGTGCAGGCGACACGCTTCGGGTGGTCACCGCGATAAATCGCACGCTGCAGGGCGCCAGCGTCAGCGGGTTCGAGAGCCTGGACAAGCAGGGCATCGGAACGCTTACGCTTTATGGTGACCATAGCTACAGCGGCGGGACGACCATCCAGGGCGGGGTGCTGCAGGTTGGCAACGGACCAACGGCTGCCACGCTGAACACGCCAACTGTCGTCAACAATGGCGCTCTCATTTTCGCGCTGAACAACGACTATACCTTCGCCGGAACGATCACCGGCTCGGGAAAAGTGTCGAAGACCAATCTCGGCACGACCACGCTCACCGCGGACAATAGCTACGCTGGTTCGACAAATGTCCTTGTCGGAACACTCATCGTCGACGGCAACCAGTCTGGCGCGACCGGAGTCACCATTGTTGGCGCCAGCGGAACCTTAGGTGGCAAGGGAACGATAGGCGGCAGCGTCAACGTCTCCGGCGCGCTTGCCCCAGGTGCTCCCGGCAACGCCGCCGGAACCCTGACGATCAACGGCAATCTGGGCCTCACCAGCGGCGCGGCTCTCAACTACAATTTCGGCCAGGCGAATGTGGCCGGCGGCGCGTTCAACGACCTTGTCAATGTCGGCGGCAATCTGACGCTGGACGGGACGCTGAACGTGACACAGAGCCCCGGTGGCACGTTCGGCCCTGGCGTCTACCGTGTCATCAACTATGGCGGCACGTTGACGAACAATGGCCTCAACGTCACCGACCCAAATTATGTCGTGCAGACCTCGGTCGCCAACCAGGTCAATTTGGTCAATTCGGCGGGGCTACAACTCAGCTACTGGGACGGCGATGCCGGTCCGCACTCCAACAGCATCGTCAATGGCGGCAATGGCACATGGCGCGCCGCCGGCGACCAGAACTGGACCGACTCCACCGGCCTTTTCGCCGCTCCTTTCGCCAATGCCAGCTTCGCCATCTTCCAGGGCACTGCTGGCACGGTGACCGTCGACAACACCAACGGCCAGGTACAGGCCGCGGGTATGCAGTTTGCCACCAACGGCTATCTGGTCCAGGCCGGCCCGATCGAGCTGGTCGGCGGCGCGAGCATCATCCGCGTCGGCGACGGCACGGGCGCCGGTGCAGCCTACGTCGCGACGATCAATTCGAGCCTGACCGGCAACAGCCAGTTGGTGAAGACCGATCTCGGTACGCTGGTTCTCTCGGGTACCAACAGCTATACCGGCGGCACGACCATCAATGGCGGAACAGTCCGGATCTCGCAGGACGCCAATCTCGGCAACGCCGCTGGCGGCCTGTCGTTTAGCGGCGGCACGCTGAACACGATTGCAGACATCACGAGCGGGCGTGCCGTTACGCTCGCCGGCGCCGGCACGTTCCTGACCAATGGCGGCACGACGACCACATTGACCGGAGGCATCACCGGGGCAGGCGGGCTGACCAAGGACGGCGCCGGCACGCTGGTGGTTGCCGGCGATGCCGCGCATTCGGGCGGCACGACCGTCACGGCGGGCATCCTGCAGGTCGGCAACGGGGCGACGGCCGGCACGCTGGCCGGCAACGTGACCAACAACGCTGTCCTGGCCTTCAATCGTTCGGACAGCCTGACCTTTGGTGGCGCGATCACCGGCACGGGCGCCGTACGGCAGATCGGAACCGGCACCACGGTGCTGACGGCCAACAGCAGCTACAGCGGCGGCACGACGATCTCGGCTGGCACGCTGCAGCTCGGCAATGGCGGCTCTGCGGGCTCGTTCACCGGCGACGTGACGGACAATGGCACGCTGGCGTTCAACCGGTCGGATAACTTCACCTTCGGCGGCACGATCAGCGGCGCAGGCGGCTTGAGGCAGTTCGGCAGCGGCACGACCATCCTGACCGCAAACAACACGTATACGGGCAATACGGTTGTCGATGGCGGCACGCTTTTGGTCGATGGCGACCAGTCGGCGGCCACAGGCCTGACAGCCGTCAATGCAGGTGGTACGCTGGGCGGTACGGGCATCATCGGCAGTAATGTCTTTGTCTTCAATGACGGCGCATTGAACCCAGGTGATGTCGGGGCCACACCAGGAACGCTCACCATCAACGGCGGTCTGAGTTTGCTTAACGGCTCGACCCTCAACTACAATTTCGGCCAGGCGAACGTACCCGGCGGCGCCTTCAACGACCTGACTGAAGTCGGCGGCGATCTCATCCTCGACGGCACGCTCAATGTCGCCGTTTCTCCCGGGGGAACCTTTGGCCCCGGCATCTATCGGGTGATCAGCTATGACGGCGCCCTGTTCGACCATGGCCTGAATATCGGCACCATCCCTTCGCCTGACTTCTTTGTGCAGACATCAATCGATCATCAGGTCAATCTGGTCAACACGGCCGGACTTACGTTGAACTACTGGGACGGCGCGGCCGGACCGAAGAACGACGGTTTCGTCAATGGCGGGGACGGGCTCTGGCAAGCTTCGGCCGGCAACGACAACTGGACCGACAGCGCCGGTATCGTCAACGCTCCCTTCACCAACGGCGCGTTTGCCATTTTTGCCGGTACGGCGGGAACCGTATCGGTCGACAACAGCCTGGGTGGCGTCAGCGCTTCCGGAATGCAGTTCGCCACGGGGGGCTACCTGATCCAGGGCAATGACATCGCCCTGGTCGGTCCGCAGTCGATTATTCGCGTCGGCGACGGCACGGCTGCCAGCGCGGCCTACAGCGCGACGATCAGTTCGAACCTGACCGGCAACACCCAACTGGTGAAGACCGATCTCGGCACATTGCTTCTGGCCGGGACCAACAGCTACACCGGCGGCACGGCCATAAACGGCGGTACGCTGCAGGTATCGGACGACGGCAACCTGGGTCCGCGGCCGGAGCGCTCAGCTTCGATGGCGGCACGCTGCGCAACACCGCGGCCTTCAGTTCCGCCCGCGGCGTGACGCTCAATGCCGGCGGCGGCACCTTCGAGACCACTGCCGATCTGACATTGTCGGGCCTGATCGGCGGCGCGGGCGGGTTCACCAAGACCAGCGGCGGCGCGCTTACCCTCACCGGCGCCAACAGCTACACCGGCCCGACCACGGTCACGGCCGGCAGCCTGTTCGTCAATGGCAACCAAAGCGGGGCAACCGGGCTCACCTCGGTCCAGAGCGGCGCCACGCTCGGTGGCACCGGCACGCTCGGCGGCGACGTTACAATCGCCGACGGCGCCACGCTGTCTCCCGGTGCGGCCGATGGCACTCCAGGCACGCTCGCGGTCGCCGGCAATTTGTCGCTCTCGGGCGGCTCGATCCTGAACTACAGCTTCGGCCAGGCGAATGTTGCAGGCGGCGCGCTCAACGACCTGACCACGGTCGGCGGCAATCTGGTGCTTGACGGCACGCTCAACGTCTCGGTTTCGCCAGGTGGCACGTTCGGCCCCGGCGTATACCGGGTGTTCAACTACAACGGTACCCTGACCAATAACGGGCTGTCGATCGGGTCGATCCCGTCGACGGACTACTTCGTCCAGACGGCAATCGCCAACCAGGTGAACCTCGTCAACACTGAAGGGCTGACACTGAATTACTGGGACGGGGCTGCTGGTCCGAAGTTCAACGGCGTCATCGATGGCGGCGACGGTGTGTGGCAGAACTCGACCGGCAACGACAATTGGGCAGACAGCACAGGCGCGGTCAATGCCCCCTTCACGGACAGCGCATTCGCTATCTTCGCGGGCGCGGCAGGCACGGTAACGGTGGACAACGGCCTCGGCCAGGTCGCGGCTTCCGGCATGCAGTTCCTGACCGACGGCTATGTCATCCAGGGCGGTCCCGTCGCGTTGGCCGGCGGACCGACATCGACCATCCGTGTCGGCGATGGCACGGCGGCCGGAGCCGGCATCACGGCCACCATCGCCGCGCAGCTGATCGGCAACACCCAGCTGGTCAAGACCGATCTCGGGACGCTTGTGCTGACCGGCACCAACAGCTACACCGGCGGCACCGCGATCAATGGCGGCACGCTGCAGGTCTCCGCCGACGGCAATCTCGGCGATGCGGTCGGCGCTCTCGCTTTCAACGGCGGCACGCTGCACACGACGGCGAGCTTCAACAGTGGCCGCGCGATGAACCTTCTCGGCCAAGGCACGGTGCTCACCGACGCCGGCACGACGCTGACGTGGGACGGGACCCTGGCCGGCGCCGGCACCCTGACCAAAAGCGGCACGGGGACGTTGGCCATCGCCTCGGACAGCTCGGGCTTTGCCGGCACGACCTCGATCGATGCTGGTACGCTCGCCGTCTCGGGCAGTCTGTGCGGCATCGTCAATGTGAACGCGGGCGGCCGTCTCCAGGGCACCGGCACTGTTTGTGACACCAACAACTTCGCCGGCGGCGTTATCGCGGCCGGCAATCCCGGCGTGCCTGGCACGCTGACGGTAGCCGGCAACTATGTCGGCAATGGCGGCGTGCTGGAGATCGAGACTGTGCTCGGCGGTGATGCTTCACCCACCGACAAGCTCGTGGTCACCGGCAATACGTCGGGCGCCACCGATCTGAAGGTCGTCAACCTGGGCGGCGGCGGGGCGCAGACTGTCGAAGGCATCAAGGTGGTCGACATCGGCGGGGCCTCCAACGGCACGTTCAGCCTGGTTGGCGACTATGTCTTCCAGGGCGACCAGGCCGTGGTCGGTGGGGCCTACGCATACAGGCTCTACAAGAACGGCGTCAGCACACCGGCCGATGGCGACTGGTATCTGCGCTCGGCCCTGGTCAACGGCGATCCCGATCCGCAGCCGCTCTATTCGCCCGGCGTGCCTCTGTACGAGGCCTATGAAGGGGTGCTGCAGGCCTTCAATGAACTGGGCACCATGCAGCAACGCATTGGCAATCGGTCGTGGGGCGAGGGTGCTACGCCGCAAGGTGCGGACCTGCCAGGCCAGGGCTCGGTCGACGGCAAGGCGATATGGGCGCGCATCGAAGCTGCCCATGCCGAGATCAAGCCGGAGACGTCGACCTCCGGCACGAACTATGACGTGACCACCTGGAAGCTGCAGGCCGGCGTCGATGGCCTGCTGCACGAAAGCGACGCCGGTACCCTGATCGGAGGGATTACGGCCCACTACGGAACCGCGTCGTCGGACGTGTCCTCGATCTTCGGGGCAGGGTCGATCGCTGCCACCGGCTACGGCGTCGGCAGCACGCTCACCTGGTTCGGCAGCGGTGGCTTCTACGTCGACGCGCAGGCCGAGGCGACATGGTATGACAGTGACATCCGGTCGGCCACGCTGGGCACCACGCTTGCGGACGGCAACAACGGTTTCGGCTACGGGCTGAGCATCGAGGCCGGACAGAAGATCGCCCTCAACGGCAACTGGTCGCTGACGCCCCAAGCCCAGCTTGCCTATTCGTCGGTCGACTTCGACACGTTCACGGACCCGTTTGGCGCCGTCGTGTCGCCCGGCAGCAGCAACAGTCTCGTCGGCCGCCTCGGCCTCTCCGCGGACTATGAAGACCAGTGGGTGGACGATGCGGGGCAAGTCAGCCGCACGCACATTTACGGGCTCGGCAACCTTTACTACGACTTCCTCGACGGAAATGATGTCGATGTGTCTGGCACGAAACTGGTCAGCGAAAATCAGGCGCTGTGGGGCGGTGTCGGCCTTGGTGGCTCGCTGAGCTGGGCGGACGGTCGCTACGCCGTCTTCGGAGAAGGGACAGCGCGGACAAGCCTCAAGGATTTTGGCGATAGCCACGCCCTGGGCGCCAAGCTCGGGTTCGCTGTGAAATGGTAGCGGCGATCGAGATGGACATGTCGACCTTGGCTTGAGGGTCGGGTCCGGCAAGGCTGCCGAGGTCTATGGAATCCGGACTTGCGGTCATCCGGCTCGTCGGCCCTGGACGTTTCCTTACCGGCTGCCGGCATCAAATACCAGGCTCGCATCCGAAGCACCCTGGCGCTCGATCACAGGGATGCCAGCGCGCTGGACATGCGCTCCAGCCCTTGCCGCAACAGAGGACGCGGGCAGCCGACATTCAGGCGGATGAAGCCTTCGCCGCCAGGCCCATAGACGCGGCCGTCGTAGAGATTAACCCCGGCCCGATCGACAAAGAACTTCTGAATTCCACCCACTCGGCGATCGAGCGCGCACGCGTCCAACCACACCAGAAACGATGCGTCGGGCCGCATGGGCGTGATGCCTGGAAGGTGTTCACCGGCGAACTCGCAAACCAGATCGATGTTGCCGGCGATGTAGCGCGTGAGTTGGTCGAGCCACGGCGCGCCGCTGCTGTAAGCAACCTCCAAAGCCAGGCGGCCGAAAAAGTTCGCATTCACCATGAATGACGCCTGCATTGCGGCAAGAAGCGCCCCGCGGCGCTTTTTGCTGGCTACCGAAATGGTTGCCGAAGGAACCCCGGCAAGATTGAAAGTCTTCGTTGGAGCGGTGCAGATGAACGATTTCTCGGCAGCATCTTCCGAGATGGAGGAGAAGACGATGTGGGGGCGATCCGACAACCTTATGTCGCAGTGAATGTCGTCGGATATCACCAGGATCCCATGACGCTCGCAGATGTCGTTGAGCGCCGCCAATTCTTCGCGTGTCCAGGCCATTCCGGCAGGGTTGTGAGGATTGCACAGCAGGAATGCCTTGGCGCCGCCGGCCGCCAGTTTCTCGAAATCCTCGAGATCGAGCTCATATCTGTTGTTCTGCAGCCTCAGCCGGTTCGTAAGCAGAACGCGGCCGTTTCCCTGAACCACTTCGAAATAGGGCGAGTACACGGGCGACTGCACAATGACGCCGTCACCGGGCTTGGTGAAGGTTCGCAGTATCGCATCCACCGACGGCATGATCGCCGGCGCGGGAAGCAAGGTCTCCAGTTTCGGCGACCAGTTGTGCCGGTGCGCGAACCACGATTGCACGATCTCATAGTGGCGCGGATCGCGGCGTGTGTAGCCGTAAATGCCATGCTCCGCGGCCTCGCGCAGTCGCGCGATGACGGTTTCCGGAGCGCGGAAATCCATATCCGCCGTCCACAGCGACAGCAGGTCCTGGCCCTCGACCTGAGGCGAGAACTCGTCCCACTGGTTGGCCCATTTGACGGATCCGAACTGCTGACGGTCGTGGATCTGGTCGAAATCTATTCCCGCGATATGTCGCTGCCCAAGCGCCGATGCGGGCGTGTCTGCACAAGCCATTTGATAGTCACCTTGCCGCGGGCATTGCTTGTGGCATCATCATCGCCTCCTAGGATTTGTGGCCACGCGCCAATTGGCGCTCCATAGATTGCGAGTAACGCGACATGCCGAAGCAAAAGCTCCAGTAGACCAACCCCGCAAAGAGGTAGCCGGTTGATGAGATCGTCGGGCCTGCCCAGTTCGGATCGACGCGCGCCGTTTCGACGGCCTTCAGGAAATCCGCGATGCCGACGATGGCGACCAGAGTCGTGTCTTTGAACAGACCGATGAAGGTCGAGACGATACTCGGTATGACGATCGTCAACGCCTGAGGGAGGACGATCAGGCGCATCATGTCGAAGTAGCCGATCCCGAGCGCCTTGGCCGCTTCGTGTTGGCCCTTCGGGATCGCCTGAAGGCCGGCTCTCACGACCTCGGCCATATAGGCGGACGAGAACAACGCTATCGCGATGAGCGGGCGCAACAGACGATCAGGTGTCAGATAATCCGGGACGAAGAGCGGCATCATGAAGTTCGCCATGAACAACACTGTGATAAACGGCACGCCGCGGACGACTTCGATGAACGTGACGCAAACCGTCTTGACGAAAGGGAGTTCCGATCTGCGTCCAAGCGCCAGGATAAGCCCGATCGGTAGCGAGAAGACGATACCCACGATCGACATCAGCAACGTGATCAAGAGACCGCCCCAGAGCGTCGTATCGATGACAGGCAAATGAAGCCAGGCAACGCCGCGCACGAGAACGAACGCGGCCACGGGGTAGACGAGGAAGAACAGCAACGCCGCCATTTTGCGCCGCGGAGCCTTCGTCCACAGGAGCCAAACGATGAGGATGGCGCCGATCGCCTGCGCAAGGTCCACGCGCCACCGCTCGGAAACCGGATACGCGCCGTATCGCAGGTAGTCGAACTTCTCGGCGATGAAAGGCCAGCAAGCCCCCTGGCTGTTCGCACGGCAAGCTTCATGGCCGCCGCTCCAGACCGCGTTGAAGATCGCAAAGCTCAGGAAGTGATGCAGCAGCCACGCGGCTAGGAGGACAAAGCATATTGTCAGCGCGCCTGAAGACGGCGTCGAAAACAGGTTCTTTTTCATCCAGCTCACTGGACCCGGTCGAACGTCCGCGGGAGGCGCCATGGCTGGTATGAGTGCGCTGATCACAACTGGCGAACGCATGGACTGATCGCTCACCCGTCACCTCTCAACGATTGCAAAATGTTGGTTGCACGCGTTCATGGCCAATGACGTGGCAAGGGAGATAACGAGATAGACCGACAGGGTAATCGCCATGACCTGGACGGCGGCTCCGGTCTGGTTGAGCACCGTGCCTGCAAAGATCTGAACGAGGTCGGGATAGCCGATGAACACGGCAAGCGACGAGTTCTTGATGAGATTGAGATACTGGCTTGTCAAAGGGGGAATGATGATGCGCAGCGCCTGGGGAACGACGACCAGACGAAGCGTCTTGCCCGGCGCCAGCCCCAGCGCATGCGCAGCCTCGGTCTGGCCCTTTGGCACTGCCTGGATTCCACCTCGCACGATCTCGGCGATGTATGAACCGGTGTAGACCGACAGACCGATCAGGAGAGCGGCAAACTCCGGATAGAGCTGATGCCCGCCTTGAAAATTGAAACCCCGCAGCTGCGGAGCGACGAACGAGACCGGCTCGCCAGCCGCCAGGAAAAGGACCAACGGAAATCCTGTCAAGATCGCCAGACTGACCAGAAGCACCGGCAGCTGCTTGCCCGTCCGTCTCTGGACGCTCCTGGCGCGAAACCAGAATGCAACGCAGCAGGAAATGGCCGCAACGAATGCCAGGCCCACCAGACCCGCTCCCGGATGCAAATGAATCTCCGGAACGATGAGGCCGCGATTGTTGAGGTAGATGCCGCCGGGAATGGCGATGGACGCCTTCGGCGAGGGCAACGGCTTGAGGACGGCGTTGTACCAGAACAGCAGCTGCAGCAATAACGGAACATTGCGCACAAGCTCGACATAGGCGGTCGCCACCTTCGAAACGATCCAGTTCGGCGACAGGCGGGCAACGCCGATGACGAAGCCAAGCAAGGTCGCAAACAGGATTGCGAGGACACTGACGTAGAGGGTGTTGACCACTCCCACCCAGAACGCCTGACCGTAGCTGGACAATGCATCGTACGGTATCAGGGTTTGATTGATGTCGAAGCCGGCAGACTCATTCCAAAAGTCGAATGAGAGCGGAATCCCCCGGACCCGCATATTCGATGCAGTCTGCATGCCGATGCCCAGGGCCAAGGCCAGCAGGCAGCCGGCGAGCAAGAGCTGGTAGAAGATGCCCCGCACCTTCGTATCGTGCAGCGACAACCTCCTGCGCGACGGCGCGGGAAGCGACAAATGGGACATGGGCTGTTCCTATCGGGTCCGTGCAAGGCGCTGACGGTAACACGCCAGCGCCTTGCAACCATGCCTTTGCCTAAAGCGCGTCGGGTTTGAACGGACTCAGGCGACGCGCTTTAGGGTCTTCGGTATGCATGTCGTTGTCTCAAAACCGGGGCCATTTTTGAGCGACATGCGTTAGCGGATCGGCGGAGCGTACTGAACGCCGCCTTTGTTCCAGAGCGCGTTCATGCCGCGCTCCATTTTCAGCGGCGAATCCTTGCCGACATTGCGATCGAACACTTCGCCGTAATTGCCGACCTGCTTGATCACCTCGACCGGCCAGTTATCGCCGAGCCCGATGTCCTTGCCTATGCTGCCTTCCACGCCAAGCAGGCGGCGGATGCTGGGATTGTCCGACGATTTCATGGCATCGACGTTCTTGGAGGTGACCCCGTATTCCTCCGCGGCCACCATGACGTAGAGCGTCCACTTCGCCACATTGAACCACTGGTCGTCACCCTGCCGCACCGCCGGGCCAAGCGGCTCCTTGGAGATCAGCTCGGGAAGAACAATGCTGTCGTCCGGCTTGGCCATGCGAAGCCGCGACGCGTTCAAGGTGGAGGTGTCCGCGGACAAGACGTCGCAACGCCCCTCCTCATAAGCCTTCACCACAGCTTCCTCGTCCGCGAAACCAACCGTCGTGTACTTGATCGACTGCGAGCGAAAATAGTCGGCAAGGTTCAACTCGGTCGTGGTGCCCTGGGTGACGCATATCGATGCGCCGTCGAGCCCCTTGGCCGACGTGATGTTGTCGGCCTTGCGCACCATGAACCCCTGGCCGTCATAGAAATACGTGCCGGCAAACAGTATGCCTAGCGACGTATCGCGGGACGATGTCCAGGTTGCGTTGTGCGCGAGAATGTCGATCTCTCCCGACTGCAAGGCGGTGAAGCGATCCTTTGGCGTCAATGGGATGAACTTGACCTTTTGCGCATCCCCGAGCACGGCAGCGGCCACGGCGCGACAATAATCGACGACAAATCCGGTCCATTTGCCTTCATTGTCGGGGAGGCTGAAGCCAGCCGTGGCCGAATTTGTGCCACAGGTCAGCACGCCATTTTTCTTGACATTGTCGAGGGTTGCGGACCACGCCGAGGAGGCGGTGCACGCGATAGCGAGGGCAAGTAGGCCCTTGAACGTTGATCTCATTTCGGCATTCCCCTGTTATTGTTGAAGGGAATGTGCTCTCCAGGTGAACTATTCGTCAAATCGATTGTTCTCATGGTCAAAATGAGCGCCCTTCATAATTGCGCGGCACCCGCTCGCAGGTACAAAGGCGTTCGAGTGGTGAAACAGACGATAGCGCGCGCGATCTATTTTACGGCGGATCCCGGTGTTCCGACCGTGCCTTGGTGTCTCTTGGTCCGCGATTCGTTGTAGATTCCCACGATGATTTCCCGGAGCCACCTGGTTCCCGGGTCATTCGCCATCTGGCGGTGAACAATAAGCCAGGCATTCACATTCGCTATCGGAAGGGGTGGCGGGACCAACGTCACCTCACTCCTCTCATCCAGCATTTGCAGGATGGCATCACCGCAATGGGTAATCAGTTCAGTGCCGCGAAGCGCCCAGGGCAGCACCGGATAGTTCGAGATGGTCGCAACGACATTGCGGCGAAGACCCATCTGTTTGAGGGCGGCATCCGCGAGGCCTTCCGCCAGGCCATCTGCGGAAATCTGGAGGTGAGAACTGGCCAGATAGGTTTCCAGCGTCATTGCGCTTCTGGCGATCTTGCTTCCGCTCCACACCGCGCAAAACAATCGGTCCTGGCCAAGCTCCACCTTCAAGAGACCTGGGTCGTCGCGTATCGCTGCTCCCGTCAGCGCACAGTCAACTTGTCTCAAATAGACCGATGAACCGATTTCGGGTCCGTTTGCGGGAATGACATTCAGCGTCGCGCCAGGAGCTTGCCTGGAAAATTCTCGAATGAGGCCCGGGATGAAAACCATGGCATGATAATCTGTAAGCCCAACTCGAAAGTTGCGTCGCGTCGTTGCTGGATTGAAGATCTGATGCCGGTCGATCGATGCGCGGATCGTCGCGAGTGCGGCGGAAATATTCGACAGCAGCTCAACTGCCCGGGGAGTTGGCCGCATCTCGCCGCCATCTCTGGTGAACAATTCATCCTGCAATAGATACCGAAGCTTCGACAGGGAGTGGCTTACAGCTGATTGTGTTCTGCCCAAATCGGTAGCCGCCCGCGTCACGCTCCTTTCCCGCATCATCACGTCAAAGACCCGCAATAGATTGAGGTCGATATCGTTATAATTCATGGAATTACCTCATCTGCGACCTGAGACCGCACCAGGCGGCACTAACGCGTTGGTTGCGACGGTGACAGATGGGGCACGAAGAGTGAAGACAGAGGTCCGGCTACGCCTTTGAAACTCTGGCGGTTGAACAGGTGACGGCGACCGCCGGATCGCTCCGCGGCATTTCTGCGCCTGGCTTGGCGAGCAAGCCGGCAATCCGCCATGAACCCAGGGCGAGCATGTGAAGTAAAGTCAGCCGCACCCGCTGGGATGGAAAATCGCAGCGGTTTCAATGGCTTGATAATGGCGGAGAGAGCGGGATTCGAACCCGCGTTACGGTCTCCCGTAAACACACTTTCCAGGCGTGCGCCTTCAACCACTCGGCCACCTCTCCGTCCTTGCATTCGCGCCCGGCCGGTTTTGCCACGCGGGTTGGGGAGATGCATCCCTTTGGGATTTGCGGGAAGACCCGCTTGATGGACACCGCCAACCAGCGGATGCCCTTCCCGGCGCCCGTCAATCAAACAGGCGCGGGGCTCATCTAGTCGATCCGGCGCCGAATGCCAAGCCATAACGGCAGTCTATTCGCTTTGCCGGCCATGCATCGTTTCGCGGGGCGTTGAACGGCTCCGCTTCTAAGGCGCTTCGGTTCTGAATGGTGTGCACGGGCAAGGCGGCAGGGCCGGCCGCGCTTGACTTCGCCCCTCGCCACCTGTCGAGTGCGGCGGAGGCTTTGCGGGGGCAACGTCCAGACGTGACATCGAGCAATGAACAGCCGGCCAGCGGAACGCCGGCCGGAGGCATGCCAGGCGGGCTGACGCCCGCAGGGCCTCCGGACAGCGGGCTGTCCTTCGTGCCCGTGGTCTGGCTCCTCTTCGTCATGGCATGGTCGGTCTACTGGCTGGTCTCGGCGCGGTGGCTGTTCGAGAGTTCCGGCGTGCCGGACAGGATCTTCTATTTCGTGCTTGGCGGACTGGTCTTCGACATCGTCACCATCGTGTGGGGGCTTTATCTGCTCGGCCTCGCCTTCAGCCGTTCCGCGCGCTTTCCGCGTCATTTCACCATCTGGCAGATCACCACCATCGCCTGGCGGCTGGCCGAGCAGGTCTATGCGCTGACCGTGCCCGATTTCACCGTCTCCGCCAGGGAGCTTGCGATCGCCGCCACCGAAATCGTCATCGGCCTGTTTTGCATTTACCTGCTGCGCCGCCGCGACGAGGCCAAGGCCTTTTATGCAAGGCCGGAAGCGCAGGCACCGTCAGCCTTTGGTTCGATCGTCGCCGCGCTGGCCGGCATCATCCTCGGCGCCGTCGTCGGCACTGTCGCCGGCTTCGCGCTTGGCGCGGGGATCGCCGAAGCCACCGACATCAGCTGTTTCGAAGGCGGCTGCGGCTACTTCGCGGTGTTCATCGGCCTTGCCGGGCTGGTGGTCGGGGCCATTGGCGGCGGCGTCCTCGGCGTCTGGCTCGTCCATCGGCGGAGCCGAAAGGTGGCCATATAGGCGGGCGATAGGCTTCAAATTCGCGTATGGCGATTGCACGCGGGGCGTGCGCATTCTATTCCTCGCCTTTGACCGGAAGGTCCTCGGGAGGAACTTGAGGACCGGGGAAGATTTCGATGTTGCGTTTTTTGTTTCGCCTCGCGGCCATGATCGCACTCTCGGTCGCCGTCATCATGGCCGTGCTCGACGCGACGCGCTCGGTGGCGGCTTCCACATTGGTCATGACGCCGCTGAATTCGAGCTGGCTGGCGGTTTCGCCCGACACCCGCGCGGCCTTCGAGACCTTCGTGCGCGCCAAGGTCAATCCGATGATATGGGATGGCGGCATCGCCTGGGTGCTTGCCCAGCCGGGGTTTGCCGTGTTCGCGGTGCTTGCCTTCATCCTCTATGCGATCGGCTACCGGCGCCGGCGGCGCGGCGGAGAATTCGCGCCGGGCTGATGGGTTGTCCCAGCGGACTTGCGACGACAACGCGGCAATCGTCCACAGCTGTCACCGCATTGGGCATGTTTTTCCAACGGGGGGCATGCTTTTCCAAAAGGTCAAAATTCCGCGTGAATTTTGTTTCGGGCCGTGCCAGATTGCCTTGAGCGGGAGGGGAGTACACTCCTGGCTGATGCCGCATGCCTGCCGGAGAACCGGGCAGGCGGGCGGCGCGTAACGGAAAAAAATAACCGACAGGGTGTGGATCACATGAAACGTATCGTTCTCGGCCTCCTGGCCGCAACCGCAATGGTTCTTCCGGCTTTCGCCGCGGATGTCCAGCCGGCCATCCTCTACGATCTCGGCGGCAAGTTCGACAAATCCTTCAACGAGGCTGCCTATCACGGCGCCGAAAAGTTCAAGACCGAGACCGGCACCGCCTATGTCGAGTTCGAAGTGTCGAACGCCTCGCAACGCGAGCAGGCGCTGCGCCGCTTCGCCGAGGACGGCCGCAACCCGATCGTCATGGCCGGCTTTGCCTGGGAGGATGCGCTGAAGGTGGTCGCGAAGGAATATCCCGATCTCAACTTCGCCATCATCGACGATGCCGTCGATATGCCCAATGTCCGTTCGCTTGTGTTCAAGGAAAACGAAGGCTCCTATCTCGTCGGCATCCTGGCGGCGATGGCCTCGAAGTCCAAGAAGGTCTCCTTCATCGGCGGCATGGACATTCCGCTGATCCGCAAGTTCGAATGCGGCTATGTCGGCGGCGCCAAGGCGGCCGGTGCGACCGATGTCATCCAGAACATGACCGGTGACACGCCCGCGGCGTGGAACGATCCGGCCAAGGGCGGCGAGATCGCCAAGACACAGATCGACCAGGGCTCCGACGTGGTCTATGCCGCGGCCGGCGGTACCGGCGTCGGCGTGCTGCAGGCGGCGGCGGATGCCGGCAAGCTCGGCATCGGCGTCGATTCCAACCAGAACGGCCTGCAGCCCGGCAAGGTGCTGACCTCAATGCTGAAGCGCGTCGACGTGGCCGTCTACACCGCCTTCATGGACGGCAAGAACGGCACCTTCAAAGGCGGCCTGCAAAATCTCGGCCTCAAGGAAGGCGGTGTCGACTACGCCATGGACGACAACAACAAGGCGCTGGTCACCGACGAGATGAAGGCTGCCGTCGAAAAGGCCAAGGCCGACATCATCGCCGGCACGATCCAGGTGCACGACTATACCGCCGACAACGCCTGCCCGTATTGATTGATAAGAATTCGCTTACGAACCGCCGGGTAAAAGCCCGGCGGTTTTGTTTGAGGGCTTTAAAGGACGTTGAGGATTGGCGGAGGTCTCGGCGACGTCCGATCTCCCCCCTTGCGGGGGAGATGCCTGGCAAGGCAGAGGGGGGGCTGTCCCTCGGCCTAACGGCCAATCAGGTTGGCGATCCTTCACACCCCCTCTGGCCTGCCGGCCATCTCCCCCGCAAGGGGGGAGATCGGCAGTTTCGGCGTTGCGGGTCCTTCTTCGCAAGTCCATATGCGATTGCCTTGGACGTCAGGGCAGAAGCGCACCGCCGGTCGACAACAAGCCCAAGAGATAACCCAGCGCAAACACCACGATCAGCGCGATGGCGATGACGGCGCCGCGTCGGGCACCGAGCGAATGCACGCCGACGCCATAGGGCTTCCGCTCCAGTCTGCCGAGCGCCGGCGTCGCTTCGTCCTGGCCGACCACACGCATCTGCGGCAGTTCGGCGATGCGTTGCGAGATCAGCCGCCAGCGATCGTCGTCGCCCGAGGGCCGCCCCGTGCCGTCGAAGACATGCATGCGCTCGGCCAGCCGCATCACCGTGTCGCGGAAGGCGGGATCGATCGCCAGGTCTCGCTCGGCACGCTCGCGGTCGCGATCGTTCATCAGGCCAAGCACATAGTCGCCCGCCCGCGTAACGCGATCGCTTTCACCGGCCATCGGCTTCTCCTTGCTACCAGTGCGGCGGTTTGGTTATCGGCACGTCGGGTGCCGATTGTTCCTCCAGCGCCATGAAGCGCCCGGTCAGCGCATCCAGCTTGCGCTGCATGCGCTCGATGACCGTCCACTGTTCGGCGATCTGGCCCGACAGTTCCTCGATCGTCTTTTCCTGCTCGGCGGCGCGGATTTCCAGCGTCGTCAGCCGGTCGACAGGCATGATCATTCGAAACTCCCCAGGTCCTGGTGCACGCAGTGCAGCATGATGCGACTGTCGAGCCTTGCATATTAGTGAATGTGAAGGTCTGCGGCCACGTTCGAAATTGACAAGCGCACCGGGATTTGTCGAGAGTGGCCACTGCGCCGCCAATTGGCACGGGTGGGGCATCATGCTAGGCGTTTTGACCAAGCGATAAAAAAATAAGAGTGGGACAGGCTGCATGGCGCAAGCCGCAATCGAACTGATCGGCATCAACAAGAGTTTTGGCGCCGTTCGCGCCAATCGCGACATCAATCTGGAGATCGCACGCGGCACCATCCACGGCATCGTCGGCGAGAACGGCGCCGGCAAGTCGACGCTGATGTCGATCCTCTACGGCTTCTACCAGGCCGACAGCGGCGAGATCCGTGTCGGCGGCAAGGCGGCGTCGATCAAGACCTCCAACGACGCCATCGCGCTCGGCATCGGCATGGTGCACCAGCACTTCATGCTGGTCGACAATTTCACCGTGCTGGAAAACATCATCCTCGGCGCCGAAAGCGATGCGCTGTTGAAAAAGAGCATCGCCAAGGCGCGCTCCGAACTGGAGCGGCTCGAGCGCGAATACGGGCTGGAAGTCGATCCCGACGCCATCATCGAGGAATTGCCGGTCGGCCTGCAGCAGCGTGTCGAAATCCTGAAGGCGCTTTATCGCGGCGCCGAGATCCTGATTCTCGACGAGCCGACGGGCGTGTTGACGCCGGCCGAGGCCGACCATCTGTTTCGCATCCTCAGGCAATTGAAAGACCAGGGGAAAACGGTGGTGCTGATCACCCACAAGCTGCGCGAGATCATGGCCATCACCGACAATGTCTCGGTCATGCGCCAGGGCACGATGGTGGCGACGCGCGAGACCAGCAAGACGACAGTCGGCGAACTGGCCGAACTGATGGTTGGGCGGCGCGTGCTGCTGCGGGTCGAAAAGGGCGAGACGGAGGCCGGCGCGGTCAAGCTGGCCGTCAAGAACCTGACGGTGAAAGACCAGCGCGGCGTCACCATGGTCGACGACATCTCCTTCGATATCCACGCCGGCGAGATCGTCGGCATTGCCGGTGTCGCCGGCAACGGCCAGTCCGAACTGCTCGAGGCGATTTCCGGCATCAGGCGCGCGGTTTCCGGCTCGGTGATGCTCGATGGCAAGCCGATCGACCTGACCGGGGCCGCCGATCCCGGCGAGTTGCGCGACCGTGGGCTCGCCCATGTGCCGGAGGACCGCCATCATGTCGGCCTGGTGCTGGCCTTCGAGGAGAACGAGAATTCGATCCTCGGCTACCATGACGACCCGCGCTACCTGAAAGGGCCGTTCCTCAACATCGACGCCATCATGGCTGATGCCAAGGACAAGATCGAGAAATATGACATCCGGCCCGGCAATCCGCGTCTGAAAACGGCGAATTTCTCCGGCGGCAACCAGCAGAAGATCGTGCTGGCGCGAGAAATGGAGCAGGACCCCGGTGTTCTGATCGTCGGCCAGCCGACACGCGGCGTCGATGTCGGCGCCATAGAATTCATCCACAAGCGGCTGATTGCCATGCGCGACCAGGGCAAGGCGGTGCTGGTGGTGTCGGTCGAGCTCGACGAGATCCGTTCGCTGTCCGACCGCATCCTGGTGATGTTTGCCGGGCGCATCGTCGGCGAACGCGGCCCGGAGGCGACCGAAGGCGAGCTTGGTCTGCTGATGGCAGGCGTCGATCGCCAGGAGGCGGCAGAGTGAGCACGCCTTACGCCAAGCTGCCGGCCTGGGCCGATTATGGGCTGATCCCGCTGATCAATCTGTCAGTGGCCTTCATCGTTGCCGGTTTCGTCGTCATGCTGGTCGGCGAAAACCCGTTTCGTGCCGCCGTCATCCTGGTCGAGGGCGCTTTCGGCAAGGGAACCGGCATTGCCTTCACGCTGTTCTATGCCACCACCTTCATCTTCACCGGCCTGTCTGTGGCGGTGGCCGCGCATTGCGGCCTGTTCAACATCGGGACCGAGGGCCAGGCCTATATTGCCGGCCTTGGCGTGGGCGTGGTCTGCCTCGCCTTCGACACTGTGCTGCCGTGGTGGCTGACCTTTCCGCTGGCGATCGTCGCCGGAGCCGCCGTCGGTGCGCTGTGGGCGCTGATCCCGGCCTATCTGCAGGCCAAGCGCGGGTCGCACATCGTCATCACCACCATCATGTTCAACTTCATCGCGGCCTCGATCATGGTCTACCTCCTGGTTGGGCCGTTGAAGCCGGCGGCGTCGCAGGCGCCGCAGACGCGCAACTTCCTCGCCGGCGCCGAACTGCCCAAACTCAACTGGATCATCGAACTGTTCGGCGCCAAGATCCGCTCGGCGCCGTTCAACATCTGCTTCCTGCTGGCGCTGCTCATGGCATTCCTGGTCTGGCTGCTGATCTGGCGCACCAAGCTCGGCTACGAGATGCGCACCTATGGCCACAGCCCGAAAGCGGCGCGCTATGCCGGCATTTCGGAGACCCGCATCATCATTATCGCGATGATGATTTCGGGCGCGCTGGCCGGCATGATGACGCTGAACCCGGTGATGGGCGACCAGCACAATGTGGCGATCGATTTCGTCTCCGGCGCCGGCTTCGTCGGCATTGCCGTGGCGCTGATGGGCCGTCTGCATCCGGTCGGCATCGTGCTGGCGGCGATCCTGTTTGGCATGCTCTACCAGGGCGGCGCCGAACTTGCCTTCGAAATGCCGGCGATTTCCCGCGACATGATCGTCATCATCCAAGGCCTGGTCATCCTGTTTGCCGGTGCGCTGGAGCACATGTTCCGGCCCTACGTCCAGGCGCTGTTCGCCTCGTTCAGTCCAAGGTCGGTCGGCATCGAAGCGGTCAAAGGGAAGGGCGCCTGAGATGGACGTCTTCATCGCCATCGTGCAGATCCTGGACTCGACCATACGCCTGTCGGTGCCGCTGCTGCTCGCTTGCCTCGCCGGCCTCTATTCGGAACGCGCAGGCGTTTTCGACATCGGGCTGGAAGGCAAGATGCTGGTCGGCGCCTTTGCAGGTGCGGCCGCCGCTTCGGTCTTCCATTCGGCCTTCCTCGGTCTCGGCATGGCGATCGTGATGTCGGTCGCCTTTGCCCTGGTGCACGGCTTCGCCTCGATCACCCATCGCGGCAACCAGATCGTCTCCGGTGTGGCCATCAACTTCGTCGCCGCCGGCTCGACCATCATTCTGGGCCAGGCCTGGTTCCAGCAGGGCGGGCGCACGCCGGCGCTGCAGCCGGGCGAGCGTTTCGAGGCCATCACTCTGCCAGGTGCTGCCGCGATCCATGATGTGCCCATCATCGGGCCGATCTATTCCGAGCTGCTCTCGGGCCATTCGATTCTGGTGTATCTCGCTTTCGCCATGGTGCCGTTCACCTGGTGGGTGTTGTTTCGCACCCGCTTCGGCCTGCGCCTGCGCGCCGTCGGCGAGAACCCGGCCGCCGTCGACACCGCCGGCATTTCGGTCGCTTGGCTGCGCTACCGGGCCCTGATCTGCACCGGTGTGCTGACCGGCATTGCCGGCGCCTACCTCTCGATGGTGCAGAATGGCGGCTTCGTGAAGGACATGACCGCGGGCAAGGGGTACATCGCACTGGCGGCGCTGATCTTTGCCAAATGGCGACCGGTCAACGCTATGTTCGCCTGTCTTCTGTTCGGCTTCCTCGACGCGGCGGCGATCCGCCTGCAGGGTTCGCCGCTGCCGTTGATCGGCAAGGTGCCGGTGCAGTTCATGCAGGCGCTGCCCTATGTGCTGACCGTGATCCTGCTTGCCGGCTTCATCGGCAAGGCGATCCCGCCGCGCGCCGGCGGCGTGCCGTATGTCAAGGAACGTTGATCCGGGCGCCCAGGAGCACTGAGTCGAGCATGCGGCTGGTGCTCGAAAGGCGCCACGAAAACGCAAAGCGCCGGGTTTTGACCACGATCGTCGGAGAGAACACCTGAATGTCGCATGATCTGTTCGAAGCCGCGCAGGAGGCCATGGCCAAGGCCTACGCGCCCTATTCGAAGTTTCCGGTGGGTGCGGCGTTGCGCACCGAAGACGGCCGTGTCTTCACCGGCGCCAACATCGAGGTCGCGTCCTATCCGGAAGGCTGGTGCGCCGAGACCACGGCGCTCGGCCATTACATCATGGGCGGCGGCGGCAAGATCGTCGAGATCGCCGTCATTGCCTCGCGCATGGCCAAATGCTCGCCCTGTGGCGGCTGCCGGCAAAGGCTGGCGGAATTCTGCCGGCCGGACACAAAGCTCTATCTTTGCGACAACACCGGCGTGGTCGAGACCGTGACCATGGGCGACATGCTGCCCTACGGGTTTCGTGGCGACATTTTGAAGTGAGAGTTGGCTGATATGAAGGAAGCTCTGGACCACCTCGTTGAAAGGCTGGACGGGTTGGCGCCGACAACGGCGATGGTGCTGGGGTCGGGCCTTGGCGGGCTTGTCGACCAGGTCGAAAATGCCGTGCGCATCTCTTATGCCGACCTGCCGGGTTTCCCCCGCAGCGGGGTGACTGGCCATGCCGGCGAGGTGGTCGCGGGGCTTTTCGCCGGCACGCCGGTGCTGATGCTGTCCGGCCGCGCCCATTATTACGAGCACGGCGTTGCTGCGGCGATGCGGCCGGCGCTGGAGGTGCTTGCCGGCATCGGCATCACCAAGCTGATCCTTACCAATGCCGCCGGCTCGGTCGATCCCGACATGCTGCCTGGATCGGTGATGCTGATCACCGATCACATCAATTTCTCCGGCTCCAACCCGCTGATCGGCGAGCCGAGCGACCGCCGCTTCGTCGGCCTGACCGAAGCCTATGATGCCGGCTTGCGCGCGGCGATCGAACGGGCGGCGAAGGCGACAGGGACGGCGCTGCACAAGGGCGTCTATATGTGGTTTTCCGGTCCGTGTTTCGAAACCCCTGCTGAAATCCGCATGGCCCGCGTCATGGGCGCCAATGCGGTAGGGATGTCGACCGTGCCGGAGGTCATTCTCGCCCGCTTCCTTGGGCTTCGCGTAGCCGCCTGTTCGGTGATCACCAATCTCGCCGCCGGGATGACCGGGGCGGAACTGTCGCACCAGGAGACCAAGGACATGGCGCCGATCGGCGGCGCACGGCTGGCGACGATCCTTGCGCATGTGTTCCAGGATGGGTTGCCGGAGCCGAAGGGCGCTGCCTGATGCTTCCGCAGGAAATCATCCGCCGCAAGCGCGACGGCCAGAAACTGTCCCCGCAGGAGATTTCGGCCTTCGTCGCGGGCGTGACTTCGGGCAGCGTCTCGGACGGCCAGGTCGGCGCCTTCGCCATGGCCGTGTTCTTCAACGGCATGAACCGCGACGAGGCGGTGGCGCTGACGCTCGCCATGCGCGATTCCGGCGATGTGCTCGACTGGTCGGACCTGCCGGGTCCGGTCACCGACAAACATTCGACCGGCGGCGTCGGCGACAATGTCTCGCTGATGCTGGCGCCGATCGTCGCCGCTTGCGGCGCCTATGTGCCGATGATCTCCGGCAGGGGCCTTGGGCATACCGGCGGCACGCTGGACAAAATGGATGCCATCCCAGGCTATATCAGCCAGCCGGATATCGCGCGCTTCCGCAAGACCGTGCTCGAGACCGGCTGTGCCATCATCGGCCAGACCGCCGATCTCGCGCCCGCCGACCGTCGCCTCTATGCGATCCGCGATGTGACCGGAACGGTGGAATCGGTGCCGCTGATCACTGCCTCTATCCTGTCGAAGAAACTGGCGGCCGGCCTGCAGTCGCTGGTGCTCGACGTCAAGGTCGGCAATGGCGCCTTCATGGAGAAGTCGCGCGACGCGACAGCACTTGCCAACAGCCTGGTCGAGATCGCCAACGGCGCCGGCCTGAAGGCCTCGGCGCTGGTCACCGGCATGAACGAGCCGCTGGCGTCGGCGGCCGGCAACGCGGTCGAGGTGCGCAACGCCGTCGATTTCCTCACCGGGAGGCTCCGCGACAAGCGACTGGAGGATGTGACGCTGGCGCTGGCCGCCGAGATGCTGCAATCGGCAGGGCTGGCGTCGTCCAATCAGGACGGTCTCAGGCGCGCGGCCGAGACGCTGGCCGGGGGGGGGGCGGGGGGGGGCGGCCGGCGGGGGGGGGGGGGGGCCGGGGGGGGGGGGGGGCGGGAGGGGGGGGCGGGGGAAAAAAAAAAGGCAGCGGCGGGGGGGTGGTGGGGTGGGGGGGG
>NZ_JAMYVE010000025.1:0-44214 GCF_040323695.1 Mesorhizobium sp. M0030
TCGAGACCAATGAAAACTGGATGGAGGCCAACCGATACATCAACATGGACGACCTGCGCGAGCACAAGAAGCTCGCTCTGCGCCAGCCGCATGACCAGCATCATGGCCGCCCCATTTTGCAGAACTTGACGCACACAACCTCAGAAAACATTCGAGGCATGTGGACAAGTCAGTCTGACATGTTGTGCATCCGACATTGTGGGCCATCGAACAGGGCTGAAGGCGACGCGAGCACGGCTGAGAATATCTTCTTCATTGGAAGACGATTGGGCGCGCTGCTGGGGAAGGGGGACGGGATGCGCTTCGAAGGCCGCTGCACCGACGGTCAGAATTGAAATGTTGTCGCTCCAGCGGACCGATGTCCTCGACAGTCAGACCGGGCGGTGCTGAAGGGTAGAGGCGTGAGCAGCGTAGCTAAGTGGGCGCGGACCCAGCTCGCGCGCGAAGACGGACCTGAAAAAAAACGGCGGGTGGCGACATTCGCGAGGCGCTGGAAAACGAGGTCGTAGGACTGGGCGGGAAAAACGATGCCGTTGCTGTCTTCTGGCGTGATGGCCTGCCGCGAGGCGGTTGAACCGTGATGAGTTGCTGCGGAAAGGGGAGTGTTTTCGCGGGACCTTGGTCAACGTAAGAAACAAACGTCGAGCTCGCCTTGGATGGGGGCATGCAGCACATTTGCCGCTGCAGGACAGCAGCACGGAAGCTGTCCGCGCTTGCCGTCGTCCATGGGAACCAAACAGCAGAATTTAGCGGTCGCGATTGATTTCATGTGCATAAAATACCGCCTGGTGCGCTCGGCTGCAAATGCACCCTGGCGAGTGGTCGCTTAGGTCAAGAGCATCGCGTGAGTAACAGCCTTACCTTGCTCAACCTGATGCGCGCTAACCGCCTCGCCGGATTGTGGAACTGCTCGGGGGTGGCTTCTACCACAAACAGCAAGGTCATGAAATCAAGCAGGAAGTCGTCAATCGCTTGGGCGATTGTTTCTGACTTGCCCTTGAACTGGTCCAGCAAAACGCGCGCGCTATCGATCGCTTCCACGCTGGTCGCATCGATCAACCCCTCGACCCTCTTGAAACAGTCCAACTCGAAACTCCTTAAAGCGCTTCCAAGCCGTTATGCACGAAGGCAGCTCCGTGAACTACCCGGCCTTTTACCTGACGGCACGAGCAGCAGTCGGCCTTACGTCTCGTGCCAAAGCACGAGCTATAGACCTGGGCGCTGAGGAGCGTTGGAAGATCGAGCGCTTCCGGCCTCTGAGCGGTAGTGTGGACAGTGCTTGCTGGCGGCTACGCCAACAATGGAGTGCGCCAGCTGATTGGGGCTTAACAATTTTTCGCTTTTTGCTGCGCCCAAGTCTCGGCTATGACTCGGACAGGCCCAATGGCCTGCCCCACGTTGCAATTGTAAAAGAGGAATAATTATATGCCGACTGGAACGGTAAAGTGGTTCAACAGCACCAAAGGGTTTGGATTTATCCAGCCCGACAATGGCGGTCCGGATGTTTTCGTCCACATTTCCGCTGTCGAACGCGCGGGCCTCTCGACCCTCGCTGACGGCCAGAAGATCAACTATGAGATCGAGCAGGACCGCCGCACTGGCAAGTCCTCAGCTGGCAGCCTGAGCAAAGCTGGTTGAAATTTTCTCCTGCGAAGTCGCAAGAGTGGGCGTGTAGGCACGGAAGTGCTCACTGCCGCTCGATAGGGACGAGCAAAAGTGAGGGCAGCAGATTGCTGCATGGGTCGCGAATTCCTCATGAAACAAGTTGTTGGAAAGGAAGGCGGGGTTGGCCCCGCCTTTTTTATGCGACGCCCAGATTAAGCCGACGGCTGCAACGCTGCAGAAGGAATTTCAATTGCCGCAATCAAGCCGCGACCTTCTTGCGAGTTCGCTTCGTCGGCACCGGCGCTTCCGGCTCTTTCGGCGCTTTCGGTTTGCGGCCGAGCCCCATCGTTTTCGCCAGTGACGAACGCTTCGCGGCGTAGTTCGGCGCCACCATGGGATAATCCACCGGCAGGCCCCATTTGGCCCGATATTCACCCGGCGTCAGCCCATAGTGGGTCGACAGATGGCGCTTTAAAGATTTGAATTTCTTCCCGTCTTCAAGGGAGATGATGTAGTCCGGTGTCACCGACTTCCTGATCGGGACTGCAGGCGTAAGGGCAACCGGCTCTTGTGCAGAGATACCTCCGGCCGTCGCTCTCAGAGCCGCATGCACTTGGCCGATGAGGGCAGGGAGATCCCCCACCGGGATCGGATTGTTGGACACGTAGGCCGACACGACGTCGGCGGCAAGCTCAATGAGGGTGTCGACGTTTTTTCCGGCTTCTTCTGTCATGAAACTCTCCAGGGGTGAAACATAGTCAGCGAAGCGTCGCTTCATAGGGCCGGTTGCCGCTGAAAGCAACAATGTCTCTGACTGCGTTATTGCCAATGCTCGTCCAGAAGCGACATCGATGCGCCATATTTCGCGGCGTGACCGCTGAGCCACTCGTTGTTGGCGACCCTGCCGAGGTGCGTGGCGCGTGCCGCTCTAACTTAGCGCCGAAGTCGCTAGTAGCCTCGAGGCTAAGCGCGCTGTTTTTGTCTCGCTTTGCTTCTTTGGACTGTGAAATCGAGCGATAGTGGTCGCTTGATGGTGGGCGTCAGGGACGATGGAACAAACGTTCATTGGCAATGGCCAAAGTGATGTAAGTTCATCGCCGGTGAGCCGCTCTTGCAAAGGGGCTGGGAACCGCCGCTGATAAACCTAGGACATCAATGTATTTCGAGGCGTTTCTTAGCCGGTCCTGGAGAGGCGGCAATGGCTGCGGATGACACCTGTCCAGGATATCAAACAGCGCGGCGACCGGCAGCTTCTCGAATCTGGAGCGGCTTCTCGCAAGTTGGCGCCGCGCCGAGAGGCCGGGCAAGGACAGTGAGCCGCCTGCATCAATGATATGCATCAACCAGCCAGCGACGCGTCCTCATACAGAATGCCGCGACCGGCCGTGTGATCTCGCCGGTAGTCGCCGAGGCCCTCTGCATGAAGCCTCGTGATGTGCTGACGATCAACCAGGCCAGAAAGGTCGACGTCCTGAAGCAGGGATGACATGAGTTTGCCACTATGCGCAGGCTTGCCATGCCCTTCCGCGGCATTTTGCGGGGCCTGTGAGTTGGGCAAGCTCGGCACTTCGATCGACTTGGCGTCACCCGGCTCATCGCCAACACGCGTTTCGGTCTGGTCCTACGCCGTGTGACGTTGACTCCGTTCGCGATGCCATTGAACTGCCGTGGAGAGCGGCCGAGGCGGAAGGGCTGATCAACCGCCTGAAGACGATCAAACGTACCATTAGGCAGCGCCGGCTGCGAACTCCTTAGGCACGCATGCTGCCACTCAGCCGGCCTGATCACCACACGAAGCGAGGAAGAACCTGGTCAAGTGCAAAGCGACAATTGCCTCGACAGCAGGTCCCGGAAGGTTTATGCTGCCCGATGTTACCGCAATCCTGAATGGCGATTGAGTACCTTCACGACTGAAGGGAGTGGAACTGCTTTGTCGGCCAAATTGTTGACGGAACGCCCGGCGCCCATTGTTGCTACATGTCTAGATTCTTGGGGCGTTTTGGATGATGCAATCCACCATCTCACTCCAAAGGGCAGTGGAATCTGGAACAACGTCGCTTTTGTACGCACTACATCCTTCGTGCCCGATTGGCATATTGTCTTTAACTCTGCTTCTCTTTTTGGGCTCCCTGTTGATATCGAGGCGAGCCCAAACAGGACAATCTTTGCAATCGGCGAACCGCCGACGAAAGCTCATCGTGCATTTCATGAAGGGCAGGGGAAGAATACTATCGTCCTGACGTCTGACGAAGAGCTGGCTGCTCGGCAGAATGCAGCGCGCCGATTCGTTTTGTCTCCACCTATCACTCGGTCTTGGTCTGTAAACAAGACATATGACCAACTTCTGGTCAGCGAAGTCGTGGATAAGCCGCTTCGGCTCTCATGGATTACCAGTAACATCGCCCTGCTAAAAGGACATCGATATCGGCTGGCGTTTCTGGAACGGCTGAGAAAGGAGCTCGATTTTGACCTGTTCGGCCGAGGTTTTCGGCTGATTGGAGATAAATGGAACGCACTCGCACCTTACCGTTACAGTATAGCGTTCGAGAATACTCGTGCTGACTACTATTTTACAGAGAAGCTTATGGACTGCTTCGTTGCTGAAACAATGCCGATCTATTACGGCAGCCCAGCAATCACGAGGTTCTTCCCTTCGGACTCTATGGTTCTGATTGACCCAGAGGACAAGAACGTAACCCAAAAAATTCAAGAAATCATCAACTCAGACCTCTGGAAGGAACGTCGCGGCGCAATAAGAGAGGCGAAGCGGCTAGTCCTCGAGAAATACAATACGTTTGCTTATCTCGCGGGCTTCATCGAAAGCGTTCAGGATAAACCCTTACCGCCAGAAATTATACACATCGAATCGCCTGAAGTTGATTTTGCAACAGACGAATGAATTAATCCAACGCTCGCTTCGCGTGCCCGGCGGTTGGTGGTCTGGCGAGATCGGTGCGGAGCGCTCGGCAGAGAATGCCTGCTGCGCAGACGGGCCGGCACGGGCGCACAAGGTCATGCGCCCCCGGCTGCCGCTGATCAGACGAACTGGGGAAGGCCAGGAACGGAATTGAGGACCTCGTCCACGAGTTCGTCGCCGGCATGTTCCTTGGCGCAGGCGATCGTCTCGTTGGCGAGGGCGGCGATCTTTGCCATGCTGAGACCCTCACCCATCAATTGCTGCCCGAGCCCCATAAGGCCGCCACCCTCTGGGTCGTCGCCATGATACTTCGCTACTAATTCCGAAGCTCCCGGAATGGCCTCGATCATGCGCGCGCCGGGACCGTCGGCCGCGTGGCTCCGCAGGAAACCCAGCATTAACCCAACGGCCTTCTCTGCGAGAGCCGGGCCGATGCCGGCACCAGTGGCGATGCGCGGTAAGATTTCTTCCATGCAGGGTCTCTCTCTCTTTGATTAGGTTTACAAGGGGCCGGTCCGGCGCCCCGCGCCCTTGGCCGAACCACAATGGAACTCCACTAAATAGGCCAGCGGAAGTGCTATTGCGCCTAAAACCGCCTCTGTCAACGCAAGCTGCGTCGGAAGTGCGTGTTTCGCAAACCGAAGATCATTGCAATTCACTTCAGTACGCATTGGCAACCGCACAGTTTGCGTTGGCTCGCTTATGGGCCAATGCCCCCCGCCCGTCAAATGATGACGACCAACGTGGTCGGCGCCTAGGATCTGTGGATCAAGGTGAGGCAGTTACAGCGGGTGGACCTGCTCAAGCGCGGCGCCGTCGACACAAAGGGCTAGATTGGCGATACTGCGCGTGTTGGCCATGTCTTTCCTGGCGTGATGGGATGTTCGTAGAAGCGGAGCTATATGCCGGTGTGACGGTCCACAAAGGCGGAACGCCTATTCCGATACGAGATCCATACTGTCGTATAGACCGTCGCTGCTTAGGTGTTGAAACCGCCATCGCTGGTGACATCACAATGTGCAGTCGGCGGGTCGACAAGGCCGATTGCGTAATCAGCAGGTCAGGAGGAACGAATGAACCCTGACGTTTCAGAAGCTCACTTTTCGCAAGGCGTGCAGCGCACATCGTGCAAGAGATTGCCAGTCTTGCGGATGCTGTCGACTTTCTCAGCCTTGGCTGGAAGATCGCAGTGACCGAATCTACGAAGCCGCCCTCAGGGCGTGCTTTGATGCATACAACCGGTTGCCGACCAGGGATACCCCTCCTCCCTGAAGTCCAATCGAGAAGAGCGATCCTTCCAAGAGGGTCCCAGCTCAGCTGCGAAAACAGGTGTGAGACCCCGTCCTCTCCCTCAAGCTGATCTAGCTCAGGGCGTTCATGAGCCGCAGATCGCATAATGGCTGCGTGGACGACGCAGGAAGACCAATTATGAAAATCCTATTCAGTACGATGGCTGTCACCTTGCTGGCACCCACCGCCTTTGCTGCGGATTCGATCCCCACCGACCTCAGAGATACGGCATTGGCCACCTTCACGGCTTTGCCATCCACCACGCCGACAGTCGCCAACAACCCGATCACCCCGGAAAAGATCGCTCTCGGCAAGGCACTGTTCTTCGATCCACGCGTCTCGGCGTCAGGCGTCTTGTCGTGCAATTCATGCCACAACCTGGCCACCGGCGGCGACGACAATCACGAAACCTCGATTGGCCATGGTTGGCAGAAGGGACAGCGCAACGCGCCGACTGTACTGAACGCTGTCTTCAACATCGCCCAGTTCTGGGATGGTCGTGCCGAAGACCTGAAGGCTCAGGCGAAGGGACCGGTCCAAGCCGGGATCGAAATGGCCAATACACCGGGCCAACTCATCGCCACTCTCAAGTCCATGCCGCAATATGTCGAGTGGTTCGATGCAGCCTTTCCGGCTGAAGCCGATCGGGTCACCTTCGACAACTTCGCCAAGGCGATCGAAGCCTTCGAGGCGACACTGGTCACACCTGCCCCGTTCGACAGCTTCCTGAATGGTGATGAGGTTGCCATGACTTCCGAACAGAAACAGGGCCTGGTGCTTTTCATGGACAAAGGCTGCTCGTCCTGCCATGCCGGCATCAACGTTGGTGGGCAAGCCTATTACCCATTCGGCCTCGTGGAACGGCCCAGCGCCGAAGTCCTGCCGGACAAAGACAAGGGCCGATTTGAGGTCACCAATGCAGCCGACGATTCCTATGTCTTCCGCGTGGCGCCGCTGCGCAACGTTGCACTCACCGCGCCATACTTTCATTCGGGCAAGGTTTGGGATCTGAAACAGGCCGTCGCCATTATGGGGACCACCCAGCTCGGCGTAGTACTGGCGGACGAAGAAGTTGACCTGCTTGTTGCCTTCCTCAACTCGCTGACCGGAGAGGCACCTGACGTCGCCTATCCCATCTTACCCTCAGAAACGGCGACAACGCCCCGGCCTGTAACGCAGATCTCAGGAAAATAAGGGCCAACTGGCTGCGGACTCGCAATCGAAAATGATTGGCGATTTTTACTTGGCGGCACGAATTGCGACGTCCATCTCCGAATTGGCGGGACGCTAGCGATACCCGAACCCTGCCACCTCGCCCGTAGTCTGCGCGATCAACTGGGGGCGGACAGACGCAGCACCATATATTGTCGCTGCCTGAGCGAACGCGCCAAGCAGTCTACTTTGAGAAACGACGCGTGTCCGATTTGTTCGAGGCGCGGGGCCTGTATGTCCCCAAGGAACCGATATTATAGCGTAGTGCCACATTTATATTTCTGCGGGATTAAGACACGTCCGTAGGGAAATTGCACATTTGCGCCGAGTGGCTCATTTCCAAGAGTGTGCCGGTTTGGCATGTTCACGGCCGACAGGAGCCAGCCGGTAGCTCACCACACGGTGAGGAAGGAGAAGCCTCAGGCCACTTTCTCCCGGAGCGCGCGCGCTGCAGCGACCATGTTCATGAGGGCAGGGCGGACCTCCTCCCATTTGCGTGTTTTGAGGCCACAGTCCGGGTTTACCCACAGTTGGCCGTCGGACAGTCGCTCGCGGGCAAGCATGATTAGGTCCGAAATCTCGCAGACCTCCGGCACACGTGGTGAGTGAATGTCATAGACGCCGGGACCGATCTCGTTCGGATATTTGGAGCTCGTGAAGGCGTCCAGCAGTTCCATCTTCGAGCGCGACGTCTCAATCGAAATGACATCCGCATCCATTCCAGCGATCGCGTCGATGATCTCGTTGAACTCCGAATAACACATGTGGGTATGGATTTGAGTCGCGTCCTTTACACCCGTTGAAGCGATCCGGAAGCATTCGACAGCCCAGTCGAGATAGGCTTTCCAGTCAGATTGGCGCAGTGGCAATCCTTCGCGAAACGCGGCCTCATCGATCTGGATCATCCTTGCGCCGGACCTTTCGAGATCCGTCACTTCGTCGCGGATGGCGAGCGCGATCTGGCGGCAGGCTTCGGAGCGGGGTACGTCGTCGCGAACAAAGGACCAGTTGAGAATGGTGACTGGGCCTGTGAGCATTCCCTTCACGGGCTTTTCCGTAAGCGACTGGGCGAATTGCCACCAGCGCACCGTCATCGGATTGCGCCTCGATACGTCCCCGAAGATGATGGGGGGACGCACGTAGCGCGACCCATAGCTTTGCACCCAGGCATGCTGAGTGAAGGCGAAGCCGGACAGCTGCTCGCCGAAATGCTGTACCATATCGTTTCGTTCGAACTCACCGTGCACCAGCACGTCCAGCCCGATCTCTTCCTGCCAACGAATTGCTGACTCGATCTCCTTCTTCAGGAAAATCTCGTAGTCGACATAACTGAGCTGGCCCTTCGCATGAGCGGACCGCGCGCGGCGTACCTGCGGCGTCTGCGGGAAGGACCCGATTGTCGTCGTCGGGAACGGCGGCAGCCCGAGCGTGCCGGCCTGGACTCTGGAGCGCTCGCCAAAAGCGCTCTCCCGTCGTTTCATGCTATGGTCAATGCTGGCGATCCGCCCCTCAACAAGCGGATCATGGATCTTCGTGGACGTCAAGCGAGTGGCGGCAGCCTCGGCAGTCGCTTTCAACGCGCCTGCCACCGCATCCCTGCCTTGGGACAGGGCCCGGGCCAGCAAGACCAGCTCGTCGGTCTTCTGGGCCGCGAAGGCGAGCCACGACCTGATGTCGGCCTCGAGTTCCGTCTCCATGCGCAGGTCAATCGGCACATGCAGCATCGAGCAAGAAGGCGCGATTTCGACGCGGTCCAAGGGCCAGCCGGCGACGATCGGTTTGATGCGGTCGAGAATGGCGGGCAGGTTCGCACGCCAGACGTTGCGGCCATCGATCAAGCCGAGCGAGAGCACCAGATCCTTCGGAGCGAGCCGACCCACCGTTTCCAGCTGCTCGGGAGCGCGCACGAGATCAATATGCAGGCCGGCCAGGGGCAGAGAAACCGCGGTTTCGAGATTGTCTCCCAGCGACCCGAAATACGTAGCCAGCATGATCTTCAGCTCGGGCGCGGCTTTCGACAGCTGGCCATAGGCGAATTCGAACGCAGCTCGTTCGTTCGGGTTCAGATCGAGGACAAGCGCTGGCTCATCGATCTGGACCCAGTCGGCTCCCGACAGCTTCAGCCTCTGCAGGAGCTGCTCGTAAACGGGCAGCAGCTGCGGTAGGAGCGCGATGGGACCGAACCCTTCGGCAGGCGATTTCGCCAGCTTGAGGAAGGTGATGGGTCCAAGGATGACTGGGCGTGTGTGAATGCCGAGAGCTTTAGCCTCGAGGAAGTAATCGACCGGCTTCGTTGACGAGAGGGCGAACGTCTGATCATCATGGAGCTCCGGCACAATGTAGTGGTAGTTGGTGTCAAACCACTTGGTCATTTCCATCGCGGCTACACCAGGTCCATGAGCCGCCTCCTGGTGACCAGCGTGTCCACAATCCTCCGTCTGACCCTGGTTGCCGCGCGCCATTGCGAAGTAGATGTCAAGTGGGACCTCGCCGCTATTCCAACCGTACCGGGATGGAATGGCGCCGACCGTGGCTGCGGTGTCGAGCACATGGTCGTAAAGCGAGAAGTCGTTCGAGGGGATTTTTGACACGCCGCGATCGCGCTGCTCCTCCCAGCTAGCGGCACGGAGTGCCTTCGACGTCCCAAGAAGGTCGCCAGCGGACGATTTTCCGGACCAGTAGCTTTCAAGGGCGAATTTCAGTTCTCGCCGACGACCGAAGCGCGGCACGCCGAGCGTTGCTACAGGAATTTGCTGAGAGACAGTCATGTCATACCCCGATGGTTGGGGGCGTCGGTGACAAGGAAGGCGCTAGCAGGCCGGCACGCCGGTTGCAGCGGCCACCGAGACACCCCGCCCGTGGACGTAATTCGTCGTGGCAGGTCTCCTGGCTCGCGGGGTCATAGCCTCTACCCATCTTCCCGAGGGTATTCGCCTCAGTGACATGAGTGGGTTGACTCGCCGCTAACAGTTGCGGGGGCAGCGCCGGCATCGCACCGGCTTCCCTCTTAGCTTCGCTGCGGCAGCGCCGCACGCGAAGAACCACGACACGCAGACAATCACAACAATCCGCTCTCTTGTCAATGACGCATAACGAAATGTTTATGTCGTTATGCGATCGCGCTTTTACGTTTGTCTAACATTGGTGAAATAGCCAGTCGCCCTTGGCGGCGCTGCTGCGCTGCCAGCATTGTCCAACTAATGGATTCCTGTCGGGCTGCGACATCCCTCGCAGGTCGCCCATGAAGGATCTCGGACGAGACTTCAAGCGCGTGACAACGTCGTTAGAATGCAGAAGATCCCAGCGAGCTTTGACACAGTTCCGCCACTGCGATGATCGCGTCAGTAGGGCGGCTGGTTAGTTGCCCGCATTCGGCATCGTGGGACGTGATCGCAAGTCAAGTCCGACGGACGCCGCGAGTTCTCCGTTACCTCAGGAACCTTACTGGCCTTCCCCAAGCTGAGCTTCTGGAAAATGCTGGTGACGATCTGGATGACGGTGAATGCCGTCATGGCAAGCACGCCTTGCACCGCTCCTCCAGCGAGCTTCACGGCAGCAGCATGGTCAGTTCTCCGAAGCGAATGGCTGTCGCTATCAGCGAGCTTTGACACAGTTCCGCCACTGCGGTCATCGCGTCAGTAGGGCGGCTGGTTAGTTGCCCGCGCATCTACAGCAACCCAGCCCCTTCCGCCTCGCGGCGCAAATTCTGCCTTGGCCTTGGGCCGATCTGCTGGATCACCAGGCCGGCCGCCAGCGAGCCAAGGTCGCCGCAATCCTTCAGGCTGCGCCCCGAGGTGTAGCCGTAGAGGAAACCGGCGGCGTAGAGGTCGCCGGCGCCGGTGGTGTCGACCAACTCCTTGATGGCGGTCGCCTCGATGACCACGGTCTCGTCGCCGCGCACGATCACCGAGCCTTTTTCGGAACGGGTGACGGCGGCAATCTTGCAGTCCTTGCGGATCTGAGCCAGCGCCTCGTCGAAGGATTTTGTCTGGTAGAGCGACTTGATCTCGTGGCTGTTGGCAAAGACGATGTCGACAGTGCCCGAGCGCATCAGCTCGAGGAACTCGTCCCGGTAGCGGTCGACGCAGAACGAATCCGACAACGTCATCGACACTTCGCGGCCGGCGGCATGCGCCAGTTTCGCCGTCTGCCGGATCGCCTCCTTGGCGCGCGGCGGATCCCACAGATAGCCCTCGAAATAGGTCACCTTGGCGCCGGACGCCTTGTCGGCCTCGACATCTTCCGGCCCGAGTTCGACGCAGGCGCCGAGATAGGTGTTCATCGAGCGCTCGCCGTCCGGGGTGACGAAGATCATCGAGCGCGCCGTCGGCGGCTGGCCCTCGAGCGGCCTGGTGTCGAAGGCGACGCCCTGGGCATGGATGTCATGCGCGTAGATTTCGCCGAGCGGATCGTTCGACACCTTGCCGAAGAAGGCGGCGCGGCCGCCGAAGCTGGCAATGCCCGCCGCCGTATTGCCGGCGCTGCCGCCGGAGGCCTCGATCGCCGGCCCCATGCGGCTGTAGAGCAGCTCGGCGCGCTTGGTATCGATGAGGTTCATCGCACCCTTGATGATGCCGTTGGTCTCGAGAAAAGCGTCGTCGCACTGGGCGATGATGTCGACAATGGCATTGCCGATGCAAAGCACGTCATAATCCGGCATCAATGTCTCCGCCAAAAACCCGAGCCGGCTTCTCGCCACCCTGCCAGGCGCGAGTCTGCCCGGTGGAAATGGGCTTTCCGCTTGCCAATCCGTTCGCCGGCGGCTTCACGGGGCGGCGAGTCCTGCCTCGCGACGCAATTCGTCCGCCCTGTCTGTCTTCTCCCAGGTGAAATCAGGCTCTTCACGTCCGAAATGGCCATACGTCGCTGTATTGCGGTATATAGGGCGTAAGAGATCAAGCATCTTGATAATGCCTTTCGGTCTGAGATCGAACAACTCAAGAATGAGGCGCTCGATCCTGCTTTCCTCAACCCTGGCTGTCCCGAACGTGTTGACCATGACGGAAACCGGACTGGCCACGCCGATTGCGTAAGCAAGCTGCACCTCGCACACGTCCGCAAGTCCGCTAGCGACGATGTTCTTTGCGACATAGCGGGCTGCATAGGCAGCCGAGCGGTCAACCTTGGACGGGTCCTTGCCCGAGAAGGCGCCGCCGCCATGACGACCCATCCCGCCATAGGAATCGACGATGATCTTGCGTCCAGTGAGACCGCAGTCGCCGCGCGGCCCGCCGACTACGAACCGCCCCGTCGGGTTGACCAGAATTCTGATGCCTTCCGTCTCCAGGTGGGTCGGCAGGACAGGCTTTATGATTTCCTCAATGACGCCCTCGCGGACAGTCTCTTGCGAGACCTGCTCGTTATGTTGCGTCGACACGACGATGGTATCCAGGGCGACCGGGCGCAACCCCTCATAGCGCACTGAGACTTGGGATTTCATGTCAGGACGCAACCAGCCAAGCTGTTGTGCCTTCCGGACATACGCCTGCCGTTTCGTCAAGCGATGAGCGAGCTGGATCGGCAAAGGCATCAGGGTATCGGTTTCGCGGCATGCGTAGCCGAACATGAGGCCCTGATCTCCCGCTCCCTGCTGGAGGTCTTGCCCTCTTCCCTCGTCAACGCCTTGGCTGATGTCGGGCGACTGCTCGGTGAGGGCATGAACGACGGAGCAACGCCGGCCGTCAAAGCCGACGGCCTCGTCGTCGTACCCAATGTCGAGAATCGTATCGCGCGCAACTTGGCTGTAATCCACCTGGGCATCGCTGGTGATCTCGCCAGCCAGAACGACTATCCCTGATTTTACCAACGCTTCACAGGCGACGCGCGCCTTGGGATCTGTGCGGAGGATGGCATCGAGGATGGCATCCGAGATGTTGTCGGCCAACTTATCCGGGTGCCCCGCGCCAACCGATTCGGAAGAGAACACGAACTGCCTAGCCATGAATACCTCGCTTCGGATGTTGGATGTGGTATGGGCATTTTGCTTGGCCCACCTTACTTGTCGGAGATGCCCGGGACCTCGAACGCAGCGCACAAGTCGGCAACGTCTCTTCGCACGCAGGCATGGAGATCTTCGTCGTCTGGCCGCTGGAGGACGGAGTCAATGAAGCCAGCAATTTGCACCATTTCCACATCGCGCATGCCCATTGACGTCACTGCTGGCGCCCCCAGGCGAATTCCGCTTGTGACCGCCGGATGCCGCGGGTCGCCAGGCACCATATTAAAGTTTGTGATGATTCCTGCCTTTGCTAGTCGCTCGGCATAGGCCTTGCCCGATAGTGGCCGATCGCGAAGATCAAGGATCAGCATGTGATTGTCCGTCCCCCCGGTAACCAGGTCATAACCTCGCTCAAGCAGTGCATGTGCCAGAGCCTTGGCATTCTTGACCGTCTGTTGGCCGTAGCCTCGGAAGGACGGGTTCGCGGCTTCGTGCAAGGCAACCGCTAGCGCAGCGATGGCATTCATGTGAGGTCCGCCTTGCAGGTGAGGGAAGACCGCCCGGTCTATTCGTCTGGCGAGATTGTATTTGCTCTTTGTATGATACAGGGCCTGATAGCGATCTTCGTTCCTTGACAAAATGAAGCCACCGCGGGGACCGCGGATCGACTTGTGGGACGTGCTGCTGACCACGTCGCAATGGCCCACGGGATTCGGGTGCGCTCCCGCGGCAATCAGGCCGCTGATGTGCGCAATGTCGGCTACGAGATAGGAGTTCGCTTCCAGGGCAATTTCTGCCATTGCCGCGTAGTCAAAGACACGCGGGTAAGCGGTTCCGCCGACCCAAATGAGCCGCGGCCGTTCCCGCTTGGCTGTCTCGCGCAAGCGGTCATAGTCAATCTGCTGTGTCTTTTCATCTAGTCCATAGGGCACGCGTTGATAGTCAGTTCCGGAAAAGTTGATGGCCCAACCATGAGTCAGATGGCCCCCTTCCGGAAGGGGCAAGCCCATGACTTTGTCACCGGGACTCAAAAGCGCACGATAGACAGCCTGGTTGGCCGGCGAGCCGGAATAAGGCTGGACGTTGGCATGCTCGCTGCCAAATAGCGTTTTCAGGCGCCCAATGGCCAGATCCTCAAGCTCATCAACGATCTCGTTTCCAGCGTAGTAGCGCGCGCCGGGGTACCCCTCGGCGTACTTGTTCGTGAAAATTGAGCCGTTCGCTTCCAGCACGGCCGAGGACGCAAAGTTCTCTGAGGCGATGAGCTTGAGGGTCGTCCGCTCCTGCTGCTCCTGTCTCAGAAGCAGCTCGTGAACGCGGCAATCAACCGCGGCCAAGGAAGACCGCCCATAGGTGTCGGGCTGTGCGATCGCGTCGTCGGCGGAGTTGTCCATGGTAGCTTCGCACTCCAATTGGATTGACCTACTTCACTATCAGGCATGCGGTACCCTTCGGCCGCGTGTTTCGTACCGCTTCAAGCCTTTGCAGGTCCTGTTTATGATAGCCGTCGCGATGGGGCAGGAGATCGACCAATAATCGAACCAGCCCGCCGTCGTTGGATTCTGCTTTGAGATGGTACGAGCGCCACGGAGGCTGTTCGTTGCAGCAAAGCAAGTCGGCTCTGGCGAGTAGCCGGACGTGTCGCGCAACCCGCTCTCGACACACGCCCAGAATCTCCGCTAGCTCGCAGACAGTTAGGTCCGCATGCGCACAAAGGCCCAGGATTCGAAGGCGATCAGAATGGGCTGCCATGCGCAGGCGACTGACCAGTGCCATCATGGGTCAGGCCCAAGTTCTACCGAATTTCTCATTTCCCGTTCTCCACAGAAGTTGCAGCTTTCGAAGGTTGTCCAACGACCAGACAAATCTTGGTGGCCGTGACCGACCGCCGAAATCGCTGTGTCGAACAAACTAATGGGCGCTCTTCTTGCCATTGCCTTTAGCCGAAATTTGCAAGCAGTTCGGCGAGTCGGAGGACAAGCGGCGCCACGGTTTGACCACTGATCTCAGACGTTGCAATAAGCCTACCATTCACAGCGAGCCGGAGTTGCTAAGAGTCTATGAATTTCCTTGAAGGATCTGTTGCAACGGTTGTCGATCTGGCCTGCTCCCGGTTTGCAGCGATCAATCTCGAGCAGACTGACCGTGATACAAAGATGAAGGAAGGTTCCCTTTCAATCCGATCTTCTTCCCGACCAAGAACCGTCCCGGTCTAAGTGAACTGACCCCCGAAAGTTGGACACAACCTTCGGGGGTTTTGCATGTCCAGACACGGCGAGAGTTTCAAGCGCTCGGTTGTCGATAGCTATTTAGGCGGGGATGAGAGCTACGCGAGTGCGGCGTCGATGCATGGCGTTGATGCGGCCACTGTTCGCAAGTGGGTTGCGTTGTACCAGGCGCATGGCGATGCCGGGCCCTGCGACGATGCTTGAAAGCCTACTCCTGGGGTGGCCGGAACATCCCCGCCTCGAAGCCCTGTTGCGCGATGCGCGATCGTCGATCTCCGCTCCCCTGCGGCTGGTCGGCATTGCCGGCCTTGCAGCGCGCGGCGAAACACCAGCGGAAACGCGCGACGAAGTGCTGGAGCTGTGCGGCTTCTGGTCGGGCCTCGACTACGCTGACCGGCCGCTAGCACTGCACTTGCTGATCAAATATTGGAAGGATGACGAAACGCTCATCACTGGCGCCGTGGACATGCTGGAGCAGCGCCAGTACCGGTCTGTGTGGGAGTTTACCGACGCCAAAGCCTACCTGCTGCATTGCTCGACCGACCAGCACAAGGTCAGGCAGTGGCTTCAGCGGGAGTTGGAAAAACCGCGCTCGATCAACATAATCGGACTGGACAATGTCTGGACCCGGGTCGGCCTCTTCGCCAAAGACGACCCGCGCCTCCTCGAGCCAGCGATCGCGTCATGGAACCAGCCTGAGCTACGCATGATGCATCTCCGCGAGATCGTCGGATTCGTGCAGTCGGTCCGGGCAGTCGGATTCGCGACATCTTGATTGACGTCGTGCGCGGCAAGGAGGATTTCCAGAAGCACTGGGCGGCAAAGGCGCTGGTCACCGCCTGGGGGAGGGACGACCCGGCCGTGGCGGGCCTGTTTGATGAGATCTTGAGTTGGCCGGCCGAACGGCTGATCAACCTCGCCGCCGTCTTACCGGACATAGATCCAGACCGCCGGGCCTGTCGGCAGCGCCTGCTCGACCTTAGCCGGGATCCACTGGTCAGACGCGACCTGCTCGCCGTCGGCCTCGAGGCCTGTGGTTGCGATGGAAGTGACGACGCGGCGGTTCAGGCGTTGCTCCAGCCCAGCCAGCGCAGCGTTTATTCGCCGATGGCAGTGCTGGGGCGGAGTTTCAACACCCACTCGGATGTCCGGGCGTTGGCCGGCACGTCCTTGAAGGCACCAGAGCAGCCCTGGGTGGTGCTCGCAACCGGCTTCGGTGACGAGCCTGAGGTACGCGAGGCGCTACTTCGAGCGGCTGCTCCACTCCCGCTCGAGCTGCGGACAGTGATCGCCGAAACCGCAGTCGCAGGCGGCGTTGGAACGTCGTTGGGCTCGACACTCCAGCACTATGAGCTTGAAAGTGACCCCGAGCTGATGGTGCGCCTGTCCATCGCATACCATCGCGCGTTGGTGGCGGGGGGTCGTCAGGCCGATGCCATTCCGAAACTAGAGGCCGAATTGCTGACCTATGGTTCCGACTTGGAACCACTTCGCGCCGCCGCGTTGGCGGGCGCCACGATCATTGGCGAGCTAACCCGCGTTGCGGGCCTGGAAGAGCAGGGTCGATTGGCCAATATTGTCTTCACAACGGCACTGCATCCGCTCCCCAGCATGGTGCGCCTCGTGAGCGAGCAATGGCAGTCCTTCCGAGCCGCTTTCGGCGACACGCTCGAAGAGCGGCTTAAGACCTTCAGCGAAAACGGCGTAAAGCACACCCTGGCTTACGGAGCCGCCTTGTCTGAGGCCGCATCCTCTGAGTTCCTGGCATCGGCAGAGGCCGGCACGATGGCTAGGAATCCGACTGCGCTCCGCACTCTTGCGATGCTGAGGCCAGCCAGCCCCTTGCTGCTCACCCGGTGCCTTGAAGCGCTGGACCTGGAACATGGCCGCAACGATTACATGACGGTCAAAGCAGAGATCGCGCTCATCCTCGCCGAGCAGTTCGGCGGCGACGCGGCGGTCCGCGACCAACTGGTGGAGCGGATGCGGCACAGCCACAGCAGCGCCTCCGTCCTGGCTCTTGCGCTCCATTCGCCGGGCGACCCCGCGCTTGCCGCGTTGCCTGAGATCCGTGTGCCCCAGCGGGAGCTCGGGCAATGGGCGACCATCGTCCATATCGCAGCGTCCTTTGCCAGCGCGACGGAATTTGCGCAACTCGTCGAGACGTTGGTGACGCGCTCCCGCCGGATTCAGTTTGATGCCCAGAAGATCAGCAATCTCGGAATCGAGCGCCGACTGCGTCGCGACCCGGAGGTTGCAGAGCTGTTGGGGCGAATGGTTGACCCAAAAGCCCATCCCAGCATCCTGGCCAGTATCCCCCGCTATCTTGCCGCGACTGGCACCCTTGGCGAGAAAGAGCGGGCGAAGGTCCTCGACGCGCTGGGGATGTTCGCTCGCGACCAGATCGTGCCCCTGGCAGGTTACGACGCCGTCGCCGACCGTGTCCGCTCAGTCAGGCTTTCGATGCTCGATGCGCTTCATTCTGGAGCCGAGATCTGACTGGCTAGAGTCGCTCACGTTCGCCTTTAGTCACCTATAGAGCCGGCCGGCATGACCGACACAAGGTGCACTGCGGCCCGGCAGCAACTGGGCCGGAAGCAGACCGCGTCATGGTTCCTTTTGTCCCTCGCGCCGCAAGGCAATAGAATAGCCCGATGACGCAACGATCTTCATGGAAAGCGTGCCGACCAGCTCAGGCTGTCCCAAAACGGCAGCAGCTGGCAGAAAGCAATGTGTCCCCATCCGACCCGCCTACCAGGCGGGTTTCTATTACAGGATGGTCTGGACCATCACGACGGCGACTCGATGCGTCGCCTCGCCTCATCTGTGAGAAACACATATCGAAGGCGTGGACGACGCAAACCCTGAAATTCCGTTGCGTAAACCCCTCGAGGGCCTTGCTTGAGGTCGCGGTCAAATGTTCAATCCTTTGTGTTTGAGGAGTGTCGCCAGCTCAACAATGAACATGGTCGACACCTCTGTACGCGGAAAGGATTCACTCACGATGGAGCAGATAAACCTATTATGCCGCGATGCAGTTCGACCATAGCGGGCCGGACATTCCTATTTCCCTGCTGCGTGCGCAGCGAGCAGGAAACTTGCTATTTATCGTCGGCGCCGGGGTTTCAAAGGCTGCCGGGCTTCCACTTTTTGGCGAGCTCGCCGATCTCGTCTATGCCCGCCTCGGGCAAGCGATTCCTGGCGCTCCGGGCAGTCTTGCTAGCCGGGCGGAGTTGGAGGCACGCCGGGACGGGCAATACGATCGGCTGATCGGGCTTCTAGAACAACGTTTGGTGTATCGCGGCGCCGATTGGCGACAGCCGCACAACAGGGTTCGAGAAGCCGTCGCAATCTTAGTTCAGCCGGGTCCGAGAGCTCGCGTCGCCGCACATACCGACTTGCTCGATCTCTCCCGCGCAACCGATGGTCGACCGCGGATCATTACCACAAATTTCGACACGCTCTTCGAACGAGCATGGCGGCGACGCACCGGCCAGCATCTGACCAGCACTGCGGGACAGGGTATGCCGACAGTTGGCTCACACGACTTCACGGGCGTGCTCCATCTCCACGGCCGGCTGGGCGACCGTCGCTATGGTCTTAGCGAAACCGATCTCGTGTTGACCTCGGCAAACTTCGGCGAAGCCTACATGCGCAGCGGCTGGGCCTCGCGCTTCGTGTACGATCTCCTGCGACGATACACGCTCGTGCTTGTGGGCTACTCCGCAGACGACCCGCCGATGCGCTATATGCTTGAGGCGACTGAGGAAGGGCGTCTCAACTTCCCGGACCTGAAGCCAGCGTTTGCGCTCGTGGGCGACACGGCCAACGATGCGGGGAGCTTGCGCGAGGCATGGCGCGGAAAGGGGGTTCAGCCTCTGGTCTATCACGCGCCCAATCATGACCATGGTGCCTTGTATCGTACGCTGGACGCTTGGGCGCAGCTGGCCCGCGAACCCCTGGAGTGGTCTGCGAGGCAGCTTGCACGTATCGCCGCTGCCAGCCGGAAGGACGCGACGGCGGAGGATAGGGCGACCTTCGCCTATCTAACCAAGGAAGTTTCCAGCGTGACGGTTGCCGCGGTGCACAGTAGTGATCCCGCGTGGATCGAGGAAATCTTGCCGCCCGATGCCGATGAAGGTTGGACGTTCATTGCTTGGTTCCGAGACCGACTGCAATCGGCGGCTGCAGCGCGTTACGCAGCTGCCACCGGCGAGGCCATCAAGCCACGGATCGCCCGCGCGGTCGACATTTTGCTACGCTCCCAACAGCATCCCTTGCCCGAACCCTATCAGCGTTTCTGGCTGCTTTACGTCCAAGCCAATCTGCGAATTGCCCCCAGTCCATACGGCAGGATGCGTGAGGGCACGGCGGTCACCACTAATCGCATTCAAGAGCTTGCGGGCCTGATCGAACCTCGGTTGCGGGTCGAGCGTAAGTTTCGTTGGCCCGAGACGGATGAACCCGAAGCCGAGCCCACCAATGTTCACGACATGGCCCAGTTCAGCTTTCGGGCTAGCGACCGCGATTGGCGTCGCCACCTCGATCGCTGGCCCACAGACGTTCGTGCCGAAGAACGCTTGCTCCTAGCGCTCGATCGCAGCCTGTGTGAAGCCATAGAGATCGGGAGCGACGTCGGGCTGGTTCAGGCGGATGGCGACCTGATGTCTTTCGACCTTGCACTGGTTCATGCGCCCGAGGCCGACGAAGGGCTCGTCGACCCAAATGATCGACACAAGAGTAGTTGGCGGCTTAACGAGCCTGACGCCCATAACGACCACTTCGCACCGCTCGTTCGCATGATGACTGGTCTATGGCGACGGCTGGCTGGCCGCGACGCACGACGCGCGAGCCGGATTGCGACGGTCTGGATCGAACGCGACCCACTGATCTTCAAGCGGCTCGCAGCTTGGGCTGCGACCGAAGGCGACAACGCTTCGGCAACCCTAGTTGAACGCTATCTGCTCGACACGAACCGAACGCGATATTGGCAGTCCGACAATAGCCCGGAGCTCGTGCGCTTCTATTGCAAACGCTGGAATCACCTCGCGCCTGAGACACGACATGCGATCGAGCGTGCGATTTTGGCCGGCATGCTCCCCGAAGTCATCCATCGCATCGCGACGCGAGGAAACCGAGATCATGCGCGGGCGCTCTACACCACGCGCGAGCTCGTTCGTATCAGGACAGCGGGCGGCCGACTGTCTCGCGAGGCGAGCCGGCGGCTGAATGGCTACTATCGTGCCTTTCCCGACTTACCCCGCCAAATGCCGATCTACGCCCACCTATATAATCCGAGTTGGTCAGGATCGGGCTATTCGGCCGACATTCGAGTACTCGATGAAGTCAGCGATTCCCAACTGCTCGAGAGCGCTGAAGCTTTCGAGACCAACAATCGCATTGAACAAGCCGACTTGTGGAGCGTATTCGCCCGAAACGAGCCCGTCCGAGCCTTTGCGGCGCTACGGGATGCGCAGGCTAAAGGGCAGTTTCCGTCGCATCGCTGGCAGCCCTTCCTGAGCCTCTACGCTTCCCCCGAGGCCGAGCATGCGCCAGAGACATGCCCGCCCTTAAACAATGTCTTGCAAGTCCTCGCGCAACTGCCGGGCGACGCCCTTGCTCCCGTCACACACCAACTTGCCCGTATCGTCGAGCGCCACGCCTATGCGATTGACAATCCCCTCTTCCCACAGATCCTTGCGCTATGGGACCAGTTGGCACCCGTCGCCGCTCACGAACAGGACGAGCGCGACTCCCCCCTATCCGAGTTGGTGTTCTCACATCCGCTAGGTATCATCGCCGACAGCCTCGTCAGCATGCTCGACAAGATGCAACTCGCACCTGGCAGCGGCATTGCCCTGCCGCTTGCGGGGCGTTTCGACATGTTGGCAAAGCTAGCGGGGCGGGCTGGACTGATCGCACGCGGTGCCCTCTTGCAGCAACTGGCGTTCCTTCACACGATTGCACCAGCTTGGGTGGACGCCAACCTGCTACCAGGCCTACTTGAGCAGAACGACGATGCGATCGATCTGATGAGCGTCGTCGCGCGCTCGGTCGCGCCGGGATATGCCGAGTTGTTTAATCTCCTGAAGCCGGCGATCTTCCACGCGCTCGAGCATGAGCGCACCGACGAAGCGATCCAAGAGCATCTCTCTGGCGCGTTGATCGGCGCTGCCTTCGCGATCATCGAAGGACAAGGCGGCTTCAATTTGACCGGGTTGGAGTGCCGGCAGACGCTGACCCGCATGCCCAATAACGTGCTCTCTCGCATAGCGTGGGAGCTTGGCTCACTGCTCCGCGACAAGAAAGACGCGGATGCGAAAGCGGCCTTTTGGGACGCGTCCATTGTGCCCTTCTTGCGCGATTATTGGCCGAACGACGTATCAGCCCGGACATCCGAGGTATCGGAAAACCTTGCGCACCTGCCCGCGCTGGCCGGTGAGGCCTTCGAACGCGCGGTTCCCACAATTCTTGACCTGGTCTGCCCGATCCAGCGATACGACTTGCGCTATGGGTTTGGGCTTGAGGATGAGGAGGATCTCCTGGCGCAGCAGCCGCGCGCCTCACTGCTGCTGATCAGTTCCATTCTTGATCGTTCTGCGCCGCCGCCTCGCGATATCGACGAGGTCATCGAACGGTTGCTCGCAGCCGATCCCGACATCGCATCGGAGCCTGCATTTTGGCGCCTGCGGCAGATGCGGCGAGCTGACTGAAGCAAGTTCTACACAGCGAACATTTCAACGCATGGCAGGCCGCTAGCAAAATTGCCGCTGTGGCGACAGAATTCCTTTTGGAGGCGAACCGAGAACAGGAATAGGCTCGGTGTTCGTCAGGCGGCATTGCCGAGCATCCCGGCTCTTCAACGGGGCAAACCGGAGGCGAGGTGGACGACCACGAAAATGCGAGAATATCTTTCGGCACCGATCGTGCACAGCTTGTCTATGGGCTGAGGCCGGACCGCACGTTGGCGCATATCAGCGAGGTTCAGCGCGGCATTGCTTGCGGATGCAATTGCCCTGCCTGCGGCGGTCGGTTGGTGGCTCGCAAGGGTGATGAGAACGTGCCGCACTTCGGGCACGACGGTGGCGACGCGTGCGGGGGCGGTCCTGAAACCGTTCTACATCTCCTTGCCAAGGAGGTGTTTCGAGCAGACCCGTCGCTACTCCTGCCGAAACGCCTTGGGCTCAATAAGGGCAGCGTCGTGACGAAGCCGGGTCAGCAGGTCACGACGCAATTCCTTCGAATCGAGTTCACTGACCCGAAGACGGTTATCCCGGACCTCTATGTTCGGGCGCTAGGGTATGACCTCTTTGTTGAAGTCGCGGTCACCCATGCGAGCGACGAAACAAAGATTCAACGCCTTCGGGAACACGGCGTCATGGCTGTCGAGATCGACCTGTCAAAGTTGCCCCGAGACTCGACACGTGAACAGATCGCGGATGCGGTGCTTCGATCCGCGCCACGGTGTTGGCTCTATCATCCCGATATCGACAAAGCGTTGGCGAAGACCCGCGCCGACGAAGAGATATGGCAGGCTGCACAGGAAAAGCGGTTCGCCGACTATCAGGCCAGGCATGAGAAGCGGGCAAATGAATTGGCGCGCGCCTATGTCGATGGGCTGAAACAACTGGCCGGAAAGAAGATTGCTGTTCCGCGTGATGCAGAACTCAAAGCAATCGGACTCGCCGAACATGTTGGTATCGAGGTCGCCGGCTATGCGTGTTTCACTGTCCCGCCTGCGGTATGGCAGGCGACAATCTTAGCGGAAGTCTTTCACGACCACTGCCTTGGTAGCGCAGCTACCAAGGCAGTGCCGATCGCCAAGCATTTGGAAAAGAGCGCGCTGATACGCCCGCAATTTCAGCGTGTTACTACCGAAGTAGCGTACGGTGTCGCTGTCGCCGAACCTCGCTTCGCGCCCGCTTGGAAGGCGATCGACAACTATTTGCAAAACCTGCTCGGAAAGGGCGTTCTGGTTCAGCAAGGCTACGGAGTGACGCTGGAGAGGTCCCTTGCGGACAAGTGGACCGCGCGCACGCTGGCAGAGACACAGAGAACCGCTGTCGTGCATGCCGCAGTGCAAGCAGTCGATTGGATCTTAGCCGAGCTTCCGGCCGAAGAGCGAGGGGACATGACGGGCGAGTCGTGGCTGAATTCTATCCACAGAGAGACGAACATGACATATCGGGCCGCGATCGAGTCTGATGTCGAAGCGCCGAAGATCGCCGCCGAAATAGAAGCCGTTGTCGCGATGTTCGGAAAGAGCGGCGCGATCCCACATGCTGCGTTGGGTTTGCCTATTCGAGGCGCAATCGAGCGCTGCAAGGCTCAGAGATCAAAGCAGGCCGAAGGGCTACGGCAGAAACAGATTCAGGAAGCCAACCGACTTAGGCAATCGCGTCGGGACCGGCTATGCGTTGACGCTGAAACGGAACTGAGCGGCCCCAATCTTGGGGCCTTTCTGAACGCGAAACGCGACGATCTGAGCGGCATGTCGCCGTTGGAAGCGGCGGAGGATAGCGAGTCGGGATTGACCAAGGCTCGAGGCGCGCTCTCCGCCGATGTCAAGCGCAAGCGATATCAGGAGAAAATCACTGCCGATACCAAGCAGTCTTTGTCAGCGAAGCATGTCGATGCTTTCCTTAACGGCCGGGATGACGACTTAGAGCGGACAACGCCACTCTTGTACGTCCGAGATGACGCCACCTACCGGAAGGCGCTCGGGAAGCTAGCTGAATGGCAGAGGGGGTTCGGCGGACCGTTTTGATCATAGGATCACCACCGTAAAAAATCATGGCTGGCAGGAGTCTCGGTCACTTTTCTGCGCTCATTTCACCTGGGGCCAGTGACCTGCGTTAGGATTGAGCCGTCCGTCCGCGTAGACTGCCGTAAAGCGTCGTAAATCAGCGTCAGCGGCGTGACCTTTCTCAGGCCGTTTCTAAGGCACGCCGCATTGATTTCAGTGCAGAGTCTCGTGGCAGCAGGAGAGCGCTACATCGCAAGACCCACTATTGAGCAGGCGCTGTTTTGTTATCGTTTACAGGGAATCGCGATCGAGGGTCACGGCGCTCGTCGAGGCTGACACCAAGCCAGCTCACTCATAGTAAGATCACCTAGGCGTCGCTCGCGCGCCTGTCGAACAGCCGATTTATCGAGGATGAGGTGCACGCGGAATCCAAATTGTTTAGAGCCCTAGTTCTGACCTATAGCAATAGCCCAATACCATTGGACCAAGTATTAGAACAAAGTAAAGCCAATATTCTGCGACGATCAGAGCCACGTAGCGAATAAACATTAAGGCGAGCGAAAATCTTCCAATTTGCATATCTTTATGAAACATCAATTCAAATCTAATGTAGTCAACATCTTTGTGATTTAGTTGATGTGTCTTCAGAATTTCACTGTAATTTGCGCTAAACTCAGGTCTACGGCTGTTTGCCTCCTCCAAAGTCAGCGCCTGAAATTGGTTGTATATGTCAGAAATGTCCAGCGCACACTTCTGCATCCTGTCTGCTTCGCCGCTGTAATTTTTGGCGCTCTCTAGCAAAGTGATGATAATTAGGAAAATGGATATAATTAGGGACACAACCGACAGAAACTTCGGTCCGCCCGGCGGGAGGCTTGCCTCATAGAGCAGAGGTATGAGCGCCACGATTACCAGGTAAAAGGCGAGGAAAGACGTTGCTGTGGTGGACAACGACTGTTTCGCTTTGAGTCGTGTGTGGGCGTTAAAGCGGGCACTTTTTGTTTTCCACATCTTTCCTAGTAGCGGGTCGGTGGTTCTGCCGGGATGTGGTTGCATGATCTTCTAAACTCGCGAATTAATGGATTGATGTAGATAGTGGATAATCATGGCCCGACGCAATCAGAGAATTCGACTGGAAGATACCTTCTCGCTTTCGGAAGATTATCTCCAACGTCCTCAAGTCGAAGAGCTGCGCCCTGGATTGATCACGGCCGTCGTCAAGGAGACAGGCGAAGATCGAACACTTAAGATCTGGTGGAAAGCTGGAGATCAGGCAGACGGGGAATTTAGGGAGCTCTGGAACCATGAAAGGCTTCAGGTTGATCGGGTAATGAACTATCCTGACGCCGATGAAGTCATGGTCGAAGTCATCGAGATGATTGAGACCGCAGATTCATTTTGCGTGGTATATGAGGCTGCAGCCACGCCGTTGGCGGCACGTCTGCGCACCCTAAGCTCTCGCCACTGGCTGAAGGGGCTGGACATCGTTTCCAATCGAGCAATCCTTTGGAACAACCTTTCCCGCTTAGCAAAGGCCATAGGGCTATTGCATGCCCGGGGACTGGTTCACGGTAGGCTTGACCGGCATGCAGTGTTCACGAACGGCAGCAATTCTGCGGACTTCAAACTTGGAGGCTTCGAGTGGTGCGTTGGCATGGGGGAGGCCAAAGCCCTTGATCCTATGTTGGCGAAAGCGCGCGCGCGGATCGACCGGTTGATTTATTCCTATGGTGACGATTGGAAAGCTCTAGGCGCGCTCTTTGCTGATATATTGGGTGTGGACGTGACTCGGCTTCGGTCGGATGACCCTTTTCAACGGGGCCGACCCGTAATTGATCTGAGCGAAGGCGAGATCGATTTTCTGCGTCGACTAACCGATCCCCATAGAGAAGACGCCGCTGATGCACGTTGGGTCATGCGTTCGGTCGACACGCTACTACGCGAGCTCGTCCGGTTTGGGACCACGAAAGCGGCCCGCTTCATTCTACTTGCCCGTCCTAACCGGAAAATGGCGGAAGCTATCGATCAGGCTACTGATGGCGGCATACCCATCGATGACTTGGATGGTCAAATAGCATACATAGAGGGCGATATTGCGAGCGGTGCCAAGATCGTCGTTTCCAACCAGAACGATTTGGAGACGCTCGATACTTTGACAATCATTACCGAGGCACTCTCGTACCGCGTTCGACAGTTCGCGGACGAAGGTCCACCCACCTGGCAAATCGCAACTGTGGTTTCGATCGTTCCGAGGGATCGAGCGCGACTGCCGGGCGATCGAGAGGTTCATCGCCTTAGCCACGAAGTCCTAGTTGCCCGCAACAAGCACGACGCGCTAGCATTGCTCGGCCGCTTGAGAAGTATGGCAATCGATTGGACGATTCCAATCGTCCCTCCAAAAGTCGACGATATTAATCGCGAGAGTGTGCCTTTGCAGCGAGCGGTACTGCTTGTTCAAGTCGTCGAGGCGTTAGTCAAATCGTTGGACATCCTGCCTGTCAGCGTCGCGTCAGCGAAGACGGATGGAGGGAGAAATGTTGTTCGCCTTGCCCCTCGCTTGGGTACAGCTCGCGACAATCTCGCGGCCGAAATTGAAGAGCGGAACACCGCCGAGGTTATGGATCGGATATTCGAAAAGGAAGATCTTGGAACTGACGTCGACTGGAGGCTCAGTGTATCAGGAACATTATCCTCAAAGAATGCAACTGAGATAAGGGCGCGTTTTCTCGGAGTAGTGGAAGGCGCCAACGGATCTCCGCTCTACGAGTTTGAAGTTCTGGATCTCATCCGTGACGAAAAGAACCTGTTTCTCAAGCGCAGCGGAGAAGCGGGGACGGAAGCTTTGATCCGGCGCCGTTTGCGAACAACCAAAGTGCTTGGCGAGCAGCGAGATTTGGCATCGCTGTTTGTCGACTTGAGAAGGCGGATAAGAAGCTCACAGGACGTCTTGGTAGAGGATAGTGAATATCGCGACCTAGATGGCCCAAAGCGGGAAGCATTGGAACAGATCTGGAAAACATTGCCTAACCATCTAGTCGTCGGACCCCCAGGAGTCGGGAAAACGCGACTAAGCGCCGAGGTAGTCAGGCGACGCCTTGAAGGCGACCCAGCCGCCCGAATTCTCCTGAGTGCTCAAAGCCATCAAGCACTTGATCACCTACTCTCAACGGTCCGAAAGAAGGTTGTCGCGGCGCTGCCGGAAACGATCATAGTTCGGTCTAGGGGAGGAGACGATTCAGTCTCGACGGATGAAGATCTTCGAAAGACCGCGGCTAGCTATCTCGATCGGGTTCTGAGTTCAGCTTTGATAAATGATGCTCCGGGCCCCTTGCAACTCGGGATATCGTCGCTCAAAGAGGCTGTGTTGCACGCCACATTTGATGATGAAGGTAAGGTCACCCGACCGCTTAACCGCCGTGAAGAAGTTGGCTTACGTGCATTAGACGCATTAGTTTTAGAATCGGCAAACGTTGTTTTTTCAACAAGTAATTCTTCCGACGTTGAGCGCCTATGTGAAGATGGTGCTCAGTTTGACTGGGTGCTAATAGAAGAAGCAGCTAAAGCGACAGGCCCTGAATTGATAGCCCCATTATCGCTGTCAGGGCGCCGACTGCTGATAGGAGATCATCATCAGCTCCCTCCCTTCGATTCGGAGCGGTTGACTTCAATTCTCTCAAATAACACCGCAGTCCGTAATGCACTACAGCAAGTCGAGCATGTACTTGGAGCCACGTTCTTTGAAAGCGGTTTGGACGAGCTTAGATCTGCCGTCCGAGACGAAGCGGTGTTAGAAACGACGACACAACTCGCACTTCGTATGCTCGAACCCTTTCGGTCCCTCGTTGAGGAGGAGGAGCGTAAGCGCGCCGTGGCTGGAGGGCAGAGACGCACGGTATCAAGCGAATTGTGGTGCCAACATAGAATGGATCCGGCGATCGCCGAGTTGGTCTCACGTTGCTTTTACAAAAACCGGCTTTACACAGGTGATGACAGGATTGAGAGCGCCAAGGTACCATTGCCTTTTACGTTCGATAGCAAAATTCCAAGCTCGCCTATCGTCTTCATCGACATGCCATTTGCCAGCCGATCCGGTCGAGCTGAGCCGGTTGAGAGGGGGCGGCCACGATGGCATAATCCATCTGAGCGCAGGATTGTATTAGAGATACTTCGTCGTCTGAAGGTCGCAGATTTGAAACCCGACCCTGCCGACCTGAATACTCTGGCTGTGTTATCCCCCTATAGGGCTCAGGTTGAGCGTATGGCGAGGGACCTGGACGTGTTGCGAAATAGCGGTGCGAGTTCCATCGCGCAGTTCTCAGGTTTCACCCACGATAGCCGCATGCATGGAACGGTCGATTCTTCTCAGGGCAGCGAGGCAGACTTGGTGATCGTTTCTTTAGTACGAAACAATCACCGCAATGGCGTCGCCTCGCTCGGCTTTCTAAGAGATCCGCGACGGATGAACGTGCTTCTAAGCCGGGCAAAAATGCAGCTAATCGTCGTCGGGTCTTTGGAGTTCTTGAAAGAAAGCACGCGGCACGCCTCCGCCGTCGAACAGGATGACCTCGCGTTCATACGTTTGTTCCTCGACACGCTAGAGCACCTTACTACACAAAAAGCATACCGAGGTGGACCTGCGGCGGTTGTCACTAGCGCGGCTGATGCTCTTGAAGGAGTGACATTTTGATCACGAGCAAAAGCCGTCCACTGGCGATTGCCGCAATCCCCATTCTTCGTGTTTCGGCCCGGGTTGTTCTTGAGAAGGGACGGGGCTGGAGCGCCATTGATGAACTTGTCCTATGGGCATTTTCAATTAAGGCACGATCAGCAACACAGATGGCGAGTGAGTTGAACCTCCCGAGGCGCGTTATCCTGGAAATCGTCTACAGGATGATGCGCTTCCGGCTGATCGAAGCGGTGTTGCTTCATGGTGTTCCGGCATTTCAGGCCACCGCATACGGGTCGGCAATCGTCCTTCATGGTGAGGAAATCCCCACGCTTCAGCGAAGATTTTCTCGCAAGATTGCCTTCGTGGTCGACAAGATAACGGGAACGGTCTTTCCTAAAAGGGACGTTCGCGTCGAGAATGCAGGGGCGCTGACGGCTTTCAAAGAGAGTGGGGCTGCTGTCCATGAGATCGAAGTACGTGGACAAAAGATTCAAACAAGTCCGTCTCAAAATGTCGCAAGATTTCAGGAGATTCTTAATCCCGATGAGACTTTAATTTATTTTGATGGCGATACTCTAATCGAGAGAGATGACGAATACATCATCGTGACTGCTGACGGTCATGATCTAAGGGGGCTGCCAGCAAAGGCACCTACGCAGCTAAAATCTCAAGTTGTTTATGCCCTTTCGCTTCCCGTATCGGGAAAGAAGGTCGTGATGAACTCTCTCATTTCGAAGGACGACGAACCGATCGTGCCATTGATGGCCCGAATTGATTTTGATCCGCGCACAGACCTGATCGTGGGTGGTCAAGAGCACCGGGATGCATTCCATGCCATTCTTGCGACGGCCAGCCGTCGAATATACCTCCACTCGTCGTTTTTGAAAAAGGACAGCTTCGACAATGTTGTAGACCTTTTGCGTGGCGCTGTAAGGAGGGGGGCGCGCATAGATATATTTTGGGGAGCCGGAAGCCCGAACGAGCCAAAAGAAAAGACTCTTTTGGAAGCGACGGCGATCTCAAAGGCGATCTCGGGTGATGACTCTCTCAGAGGAAGTGTCACTATTCATCTGCGCTCCACCGGGTCGCATGCCAAACTGATTGTTGCGGACGATGGGCTCGGTGGTTGGATCGGAGCAATAGGATCTTGCAGCTGGCTCTTCAGCAAGTTTGATCGCCTTGAAGTCACTGCAATATTGCGATCGCCTGGTGTCGTAGCGCAGCTGGTTAGCAGCTTCTGCAAACTTATAGCGCAACCCGGCTTTCGGCCCGAAGTCGGTAGTGAACTTTACCTTTTGGGTAACGCTCTCAGGCATCAGCCTCAACAAGGAAAAATGACCGCGGGAGTAGTATCGGGCCAGATGCATGAAGCCCTCTTGCGCCACGCGAGTGGGACCGCCGAAAAGCGCTTCCTGATTGCCAGTGATCGGCTAGGAAATGCCGCATTTGCCAATGCAATAATCCCTTCTGAACACTTCCATTCGAGGACAGGTTTAACCCCCGTAGTCGTATACAGTCAGAACTCCGGTGCCATGGCCGAGGCCGGAGCAGCTATGTCGGTCGCAGTGGAAGCACTGGCAAGAGGCGTTCAGGTCGTGTCCCCGTCAGAGAGTTTCCACGCGAAGTTCCTCCTATGGGGCGAGGACGACGTGGTGATCACGAGTCTCAACATGGGCTCTGCAACAATCAGTCCAGACCTTCCGATGGGGGAATTGGGCGTTCATCTGTCAGGTTCGCAGATTGCAAGCCACCTTATTGATAGGCTCCGAGGGTGGTGGGCCTTTCTTTAGGAAGTTTTTGCTCACTACGAGGATGTTGGCATGCTTTTTGATGTAACCACCTATGAAGTTAGCGTCGAAATTGGAAACAGGCTTGCTCTGGACATAGCGTAAGGCTGGCGCCGATATTGCGTCCGGATCGCTGTCGGCGGGCGCAAATATGCGCCGGTCGTCAAGCAGATCGACCGCCGTCATTCCATCCGGCGGCTGCATGAGGTCGCGCAGCAGAAGTGTCGCTGGATCGCCCTCGGTAAGTGCGACGAGCGCAACCTTGGCACGCTTCTTTTGCGCCACGCCCAACTGCACACGCCAGCGGAACACATGCCCGTTACGATCCCGCCGACGGGCAGAGTGACCTTGCCCCCAGTTTCTATCCAGTTTTGAGTTCGTTTCCGGCGTGGGTTGTGCCCTGCTGGGCGGGTGAAGGGGCGGGCGCTGGCGCGGAGCCTTTGGCATAGCGCAGCGCGAGCGACCGTCGCGGATTGAAGGTGCCGGCGAACTCGGCCGGTGTCTGCCAGGCGATTTGGGAGTGCGGCCGCGCGGTGTTGTAATCGGCGCGCCACAGGGCGATGGCTACGCGCGCCTGAGCCAGCGAGGTAAACAGCGTCTCGTTGAGCAGTTCATCGCGGAGTCGGCCGTTGAAGCTCTCGATGAAGCCATTCTGCATCGGCTTGCCGGGCGCAATGTAATGCCATTCGACGCGGCTCTGATCCGCCCAGGAAAGGATGGCGTTCGAGGTGAACTCGCTGCCATTGTCGCTGACGATCATCCTCGGCCGGCCGCGCTCGGTAATGAGCCGGTCCAATTCGCGGGCAACCCGCATGCCCGAAAGAGACGTATCAACGATGAGTGCCAGGCACTCTCTCGTGCAGTCGTTGACGACGGCCATGATGCGGAAGCGGCGCCCGTCGGTGAGCTGGTCCGATACGAAGTCGAGCGACCAGCGCTCGTCGGGCCTCAGCGGCACCAGCATCGGCGCCCTTGCCCCGATCGCCCGTTTGCGGCCGCCAAGGCGGCGAACGGCGAGCTTCTCCTCCCGATAGAGCCGGAACAGCTTCTTGTGGTTCCGATCAGGCCCTCCCGCCTCAGCATCACGAGAAGACGCCGGTAGCCGAACCGACGACGTTCCTGCGCGATCGCCTTCATCCGCTCGCGAACCTCGCGGTCGTCCGGCCTGCTGGTCTCGTAGCGAACCGTCATGCGGCAACAGCCGATGGCTTTACACGCCCGCCGTTCGCTCATCCCGAAGCCTTCCTTCAGGCGAGCGACACATCAGGATCTGAGGATCCGGAAGCTGCAGCGGGCGCTGCATGGTCAGAGTTCTGAACGTGCCGCCCGCCTGCACGAGCAGATGGAACTCACCTTCGAGGAACTCGAGAGCACGGCAACGGAAGACGAGATCGCCGCCGAGCAGGCAGCGGCCCGGACCACCGAGGTGGCGCCTGATGTGCGCAAGCGACCGACGCGCCAGCCATTTCCCGAGCATCTGCCGCGCGAACGCGTGGTCGAGCCGGCGCCGACCGCTTGCCACTGCTGCGGCGGTCATCGGCTGCGCAAGCTGGGTGAGGATATCACCGAGACGCTGGAGGTGGTGCCGCGGCAATGGAAGGTGATCCAGCACGTGCGGGAGAAGTTTACCTGCCGCGACTGCGAGGCGATCAGCCAGGCTCCGGCGCCGTTCCACGCCACCCCGCGCGGCTGGGCTGGCCCCGGCCTGCTGGCGATGATCCTGTTCGAGAAGTTCGGCCAGCATCAGCCGCTCAACCGCCAGGCTGAACGCTATGCCCCCGAAGGCGTGCCGCTCAGCCTGTCGACGCTCGCCGGCCAGGTCGGCGCCGGCGCCGCGGCGCTGACGCCGCTGTTCAAGCGGCTCGAAGCCCATGTGCTGGCCGCTTCACGTCTGCACGGCGACGATACGACGGTTCCGGTCCTGGCCAAGGGCAAGACCGATACCGGCCGATTATGGACCTATGTGCGCGATGACCGACCTTTCGGCGGCGCCGATCCGCCGGCGGCAGTGTTCTATTATTCTCGCGATCGTCGAGGCGAACATCCCGCGGCGCATCTCGCCGGCTGGAGCGGCATTCTGCAGGCCGATGCCTATGGCGGTTATGGCGATCTCTATGCGACGGGCCGTCAGCCGGCGCCTATTCTGGAAGCCAACTGCTGGGCCCACAGCCGGCGCAAAGTGTTCGAGCTAGCGATGTCGAAGCGGCGGCGCGCAAGAAGGGGCACGGCGAGAAGCCCAACCTGGTCTATCCGCTGGCGGTCGAAGCCGTGAAGCGCATCGATGCCCTGTTCGATATCGAGCGCGAGATCAACGGCCTGTCGCCGGCCCAACGCCACGCCGTGCGGCAGGAGCGGAGCGTGCCGCAGGTCACCGAGCTTGAGCGCTGGATGATCGAGACGCGCGACAAGCTCTCGCGCGGACACGATCTGACCAAGGCCTTCAACTACATGCTGCGCCGCTGGTCATCCTTCACCCGGTTCCTCGATGATGGGCGCATTTGCCTATCGAACAATGCCGCCGAGCGAGCCCTGCGCGGCATCGCTCTCGGCAGAAAGTCCTGGCTGTTCTGCGGTTCCGATCGCGGCGGACAGCGCGTTGCCGTTCTCTACAGCCTGATCTCAGCGCCAAGTTGAATGACATCGACCCTCAGGCTTGGCTCGCCGATATCCTGGCGCGCATCGCAGCCCACCCAGCCCATCGGATCGATGATTTGCTGCCGTGGAATTGGAGATCCGCACAACTGCGGACCCAACCAGCGGCGGCCTGATCATGCAGCGCAATAAGGTGCAACACGTATACACCGTCGAACGTGTCGCCAGGGACCTCGGCGTCAGCGAAGCGCTCATCCAGGACCTGACCCTCGGTCTCGAGCCCGAGGACGGCGTCATCTGGGTGTACGGGGCCATCGATGACGACGGGATCTTGGCCTTCACCGATGAAGGCATCGAGGAGGTCAAACTCCTCCTCGACGAATATCATCGCGTCTCCCCATCGAAAGCTTGACCCCAGCACCGCTGTGCTCAGGTGCTCATGGCCGCCGGATACGCACGTCTGCGGTCTTCACCGGATGCGTACGGGGCACCCCCAACACCCTCCCGTTCTCTGGCTCTACGCCACTCCATCCTCTCATCTGCCGGCGAGCGGCCTGTCGGGGGAACGCAGAAATTAGGGCTTGCCTGCCTTGGTGTAATACGTCTCGATCGCCACAGCGCTGATGCTCCCGACTACTTGCCCCGCCAGACGAGCGAGAGGGCACGCACCGTGACGAATAAAGCGAATACACTCAGCAGCAGCATGACAACCGGTTGGACGAATGCGAAGAAGGTTGTCGCGTCCTTGCAAGCATCTGGCCCGACGACTTCGCCGGCCAGCCGATAATAGTCGCCGAAGATATGTCCGAAGGTGGCATCTGCTGGAAATCGGAAGAAATCATTCGCTCCTGCGGCCAAGGGACCCCATTTGTCTTTGACTTCGGTACAGAGCTTGCCCTCGCCAAGGAACACGCGCCAGAAATGCCCGAGTGCAAAAAGCGGCAGGATCGAGAAGAAAACATAGGCGAGAAACTGGGCTTTTCGCCCAAGGCCTGTTGACGGCGACGCATCCCAAAGCCGGAACGGATATCGCTCGTACCAGGTTGGGCCTGAGCGATGGGCATGCTCGCGCATGACCGCTGCGTTGAGGATGAGCAAGATCGACACGATCAGGATGGCCCACATCGCTACGATCGAGTCCAGCAGACCTGGCACGAACGAAAAGCCGACAACTACACTCAGCTTGGGATCGATGTCCGAGCCTTGTGTTTGGCCATGCGCGACAATGACGAACAAGGTTGTCGCGAGGGCAATCGAGAGCCAAAGCTTCTGCGTTGTCGCAAGCGTAATGCCATTTGTCGCAGGATCATCGCTAGGATGTGGCTCGCCTGCATTCAGCTTCGAATTCATCTACGTCTCTCACTTCAGAGGTTGAGCAATAGTCCGGCTACGGCCGGCAAGGTGCCTTCGACGACCAGACTTGGCTTAGCGTCGATCATGACGAAGCTGGCGGTTGTGAGGGTCACGCCGAGGGCCTGCACCGCCGGTGGCAGAGCCAAGCCTGCACCTGGCGCGGCAAGTGCCTCATTCAGCAGGCCGCCCAACTGGTCCATTACCAAGTCGTCGAGATGTAACGCCTGAGCGGCATTTCGCGTGAAATCGTTCGAGATGTTGAACTCCGCGATACGACCGGTAAGCGCGACACGATTGTCCGCTACTGTCGGTTTGAAATAAGCCACAACGCTGCCATTGGAGCTTGGCACGACTTCGGGACGCACGTGAAAATGCACCTTGGCGCGAAGTGCCGGACTTTCGATCGAAAGGAGGGTGCCGTTGTGCGTCAGCCTGCCGCCAAGGTCGATGTGTCGCTTTGTCCAAACGGACCCGATCAAGGGATCGACCTTGGCCACAAGGTCGGACAGGCCAATCGTCAACGCGATTGCGACGGGCTGCGCTGGATCATTTCTGCTTGCAGTGATGCCAACTGGGAAATTGATCGCAATGCCTTCGATGGTTTTGGAAATGACGGCAGGCGGGAGGTCAACGCTTTTGGCGTATCCCGGTAACAGCCCAAGGATCATCCAGAAGCATGCCGTGACTGCTCTAAGGCCCATTCTCGCGCTCCACAGTGTTCTGTCCACCTGCTATTGCCGCTGTTGTCTTAGGATCACGATCAATCTCAACGCAGCCTAGTCGGTCGCCATCCAGTCTGCCGCGTAGGCACTACCCTCGATCCGGCTCTCGTCGGGCCGATCATAGACGATCAGGTGACCGGGCTTCCCGTTTCGCTCGAGAAAGCACAACCCTTCCGGCTTTTCGCTGCCAGTCGGCCAATCGTAGAGCTTTTCGGGGTGCTGGATAAGCGGGGTCACGTCTGGCTTCCAGCGATAGAGTCGAAACGGGCCCATGGCATCGCCCACCAGGCCCGCGATGATAAAAATGTCGGTTCCATTCTGGCTAAGGTCACAGATCGCCAAGCTACCGAGATCGAGAAAGGACAACCTGTAGCTCTTACCTCAAGGTCCTTGTTGAGACTTAGGTAAACGATGACGGCGCTATTGTCGAGCCGCGGACCGCGAAGCCCCAGAAGGACCTCGCTTTCAGTTACGATCAGACCTTCAATATCGAGGCCGTTCTCCTTGCTCGGCAGATCGAGGAATGGCTTGAGATAAGCATCGCCGGCCAGTACTCCGCGAATGGAACCTGGCCCCTTCCTTGGGACGACTTTCACCGCCCCCAGGCGCAATGCATCGTCCATGAGGGGGATGCGCGCCAGCAAATGCCGGCTTGGCCGGGGGCGTATCTTGGACCGGAGTTGATCCTTATCGTCGTCCTCGGAGGTCAGACGGACAAACAATGCGAGCCGCAAAGCCAGAGTGCTCCTTGAGCGACATTGACCGCTTCCAGGTCCAGATCCGCTCCCCCTTTCTTCTCCCCGGCGCCGGGCCAGCGCGCAATCAAGTCGTCAATTCGATACTGACCGGCGAGCACATATCCGGCTTCGTTCGCCTTCAGGCACTCGAAGGTCCGCCCTTCGTCCGAAACAGTCCACAACAAGCTCCTGTCGGCCGCTAGTTCGGACAAATTGTGCAGCACATCTTTGTGGCCGCCGCAGCGTAGTCGAGCCAGATGCGCTATGCCGGCTTCTTCGCCATGGCGCCCCTTCAACTCAAATTTCAGTGCTGCCCACTGCGCATGTTTTCGAGGCGCATCATTCTCCGGAATACTGCCATTTTCCAGTCTGCGTACAGCCAGATATTGGCATTTGCCGAATTTCTTGGCCGGAAAATTGACCATTTGCGCAAAATTTTTCTTATTCGATCGCCGATGCTTAGAATTCAGGAGATGCTATCCATCAGTACCTTGAGCTACTGGACCATTTCCAGAAAATGTTTCGAAAACAGCGGGCTTCGCGGTGAATGTCGGCGTGACCGTGCGACCGGTCGGACGAACTGGGAGGCCGGTAATGGGCTCCGATAGCACCCCACTCCGCCCAAAAACCCGTTCAACTACGATGCGTACGATCAACCGCGCATCGCGATCCCGCTTAGGCCCAAAAGTGCAAGAACCTGCAATCATTGTAGGATCATTCCTCGATGGGCCCCGTGCCGATGATGACGGCGTTGTCGGCCATCCTCGGAACGAGCTTCAAAGATTGATTCAGCACCATCACTTCGGTCGCGGGAATGTCCACCGACGTTGAAGGGATATTGCCCGAGGCGCGATACTCACCGTCGATTAGCAAGGCAGCCATTTTGGCATTCTTATCGCCCGGTAGCGCGGCCCGGATCGCATCGGCGAGCAAACCTTGTGTCAGTTTGGGCAGCGCGACGATTGTAAGGCCGACAATTGCCTGTCCCGCAGCGCAAGTGAGCAATCCAGGGTTGCTTGTAATAAGCTTCTCCAGCGGTGGATCGGACTTGAGTAGGACTTCTGCCTTGCCGAAAGAAAGAGTCGCCTTCAGCGTGTCCGGGCTCGGCGCCCAGGTGATGCTGCTCGTCAGCTTCGGCGTGGTCAGCGAAGCCGATGCGTCGAGATGAACCGCGAGCTTGCCGCTCGGACACGCCAACAAGTTCCCGAAATCGGTCCATACGATGTTCAGCCAAGCGTCGAGACCCGCCTGCGCGGACGCTTCGATCGTCAGGTCCAGACCTGTAAGATCGGGTTTTACGACGAGACGTGCGCTGGGCATGGTCGCCGCCGAAGCATCAAACGCCGTACCGCCGGATACTTTGGCAAGCCCTCTCAGATCCGTGGCCTCGATCGTCTGTAGAGCAGCTTCGCAAGCCAGTTGCAGCCCAGATGACCAAGCCGTGGTGCATTTGGTCACCTCTTCGCCACAAGACTTTATGCGGTCGATGCAATTGCTGTCGTCATGAGATTTGCAGATCAGTTCCTTAATGGGTTTACAGACTTCCGAGCAACCTGGAACAAACCGGGGGCAAAAGCTGCACAGTGTTCCAGTAACGGTCTCTTCGCAGATGTTAATTTTACAGCTCAGAATGTCGCCGCAGCTTTCCACGCCCTTGCACGGATTGCCGCACGACGCATCGGCGGGTACAATCTGGATTTCGCCGGCATCGAAGGTGGTGTCATCCTTGAAATGAGCTGAGATGCTCGGGTCCAGTTTGATCCACGCCGCCTCAAGGAGATGTGCAAAACCCGGCTTTGCAACCGCAAGTGACAGGCTGTCATTGGTTTCTCCGACGACCGATAGACGTGCTTTCTCCGACAGCGCGATTAGCCGGGCCAGCTGACCGGGTTTGAGCTCCGGCTGCGGAAGTTGGGCCGGTTCCTGTTCAAGCGAAGGAACTGCAAAGATCTCGACACCCTCTGGGGAGATCACGGCGGCGCGTCCGGTGAAGTTGATCGTGGTCGAGGGGATTGTCGTGGCAAGCTTGAAGGCGCCGTCGTCGCTCGCGACCTTGATGTCGATCGCCGGAATTTTCAGCAGGGATTCCGGAAGATTGGCGATAAGCCGCGCCACGACCTGGCCCAACCCGTCCTCGTAGGGGATTGTGAGCGTGGTTCCCCGATCGCCCCAGGCCACGCTCAGGTTTGATATTCGGATTTCGCGGGGCGCATAATTGACAATTACCCCGCCCGGTGCTGCGCGCATCACCGCCCAGGCCGTCAGGCTGAAGTCGACGCTAAGCTTGCCGCCGCCGAGAACGGCCTTGCCGGACGCGGTGGCTTCGGCGACGCCGTCCTGTAGTTTGACGATCACGTCGTCCGGCTTCACCGTCAAGACGACGTCTTCTACCTTAATCTTGGCGATCGCATCGAGGACGATCCCCTTCAGCCGACGCTCGAACCATCGTCCTTCCGCGTTGGCGATGGCCAAGCCAGCGAAAGTGGTAGGCGCGATCGTTTCCGGCGGAACAGAACCGTCCATGGCAAGCATCGCTTCGAAGGCTGCGAGATTGCTCGCGGCGGAATCATCGCGCAAGGCGTCACTGACATCGTGAAGACTTGCCTTTCGGCTTTACCGCGACAACGCCTTTCCCAGGCGCGTATGATGGCAAGATGGTCTTTGCCGTCTCAACGAAGGCGTCGCCATAGTTTGCGACTTGCGCGCCCGGACTTGCTGCAAGCGATCCGAGAAGCACCGCGATACCTGCGTTGCTGACATAGACCGCGGGCCGCGCCTTAGCTTGTTCCAGAAGATTTATGCTGAGTGGGGATCTTCGCATTGAGCGCAGCGAGCGACGCCGTGACGACATTCTCAAAAAGGCCCGCCACTGCGTCAGGGAATTTCAGACCTCGCGCCCTGAGCGAGCGGATCTTGACGCCAGTGACGACAGGTTTTGCATGCAGCGCATCGTCCGAAACGAAAGGCACCACATCGAGGGTCAAGGTGAGGCTCGCGGACCCGATCTTGTCGCTCGAAAGTGTGACCGGCGCCGCGACGCGGAGATCGGAGGGATGGAAACTGACGACGACGGGTCGGGCAAGAGTACGCTTCTGGCCAGGCTCGCCCGTGTCATTCACGCTTCGCAAGCCGAACGGGCTGGCGATCTCATTTCCCGACTAGGCACGATTGAGCCGGTCGGAATCGGCTTCTCCCGGATCATCGCTGTTGCATACAGCGCCTTCGATACCTTCCAAGTGCCAGGCGTCAGCCCGCAGGACAAACGCCAGATCGTCAGCGACCTGAGATCCGGCACCGGCCGCTACGTCTTTTCTGGATTTCGCGATATTGCGCGCGAACTGGAGGAGCGGCTCGACGAGGAGGCGGCCCGCCAAGGGCCTGGGCCCGACGATCCCTTCGCGCTCGACCGGCAAGATCGAACATACCTGAAGTCGGCCGATCAACTTGCGGACGAGTGCGCGAATATCATCAATCTAATCATGAACTCCGACAGGTGGCGGTTGCTCGATCGGGTCTTAAAGCTGCTCCTTACCGATCCCTCGTTTTCCGACGTTCTGAATCAATCCCCCGATGCTTTGCTCGGCGATGATCGTAGGGCCACGTTCATGACTTGGAGCACGGGACACAAGATTGTCCTGCACACAATAGCAACCTTGGTCGCGTACACCCAGCCCAAGGCGATCGTACTGATAGACGAGCCTGAGAGCCATCTTCACCCGCCGCTGTTAGCCACGTTGATGCACGCCGTCCGCATTATCCTTGTTCGAAATGACTCCTTTGCCGTCGTTGCTACTCATTCGCCGGTCGTTGCTCAGGAGACGCTTGGCCGTCATGTCTCGGTGATCAACCGCTCCGGCGACGTAGTGACGATAATGCCCTCCAGGATCGAAACCTACGGCGAGAGCATCGGCGAGATCACGGACGAGGTATTCGGCTTGAATGCCGGATCGGCAGATTTTCATCAGACGCTTCGTACGCTCGTCGAGCGCAAGCTCACTCTCGCCGACATTGAGAAGCTGTTCGACCGGGGATGAGCCTGTGAGCGTCTGAAATTCCAGCTCCACCGCCTTAAGCTCAACGACCGCTATTTTGATCCGATCAACATCTTCCTCTTCAATCTCAAGCCGTCCTTACGAATGTTTCGTGGCAAGCCGAACGAAGCCGAGCTCATCAAGGCATTCTTCCTTGCATCCGCAAACTCGTATGACTGCGATTACGGTTTCAACCATTGGCGTGCGGCTCTGATGCGTTGCCTCGCGACCAGCGATGATTTTCTGGCCGATCCATGGTCCTATCTCGACAAGCCGCTGCTTTCTTTAAAGGCGGGTTGAGTGACGAGTAATAGCCAAGTTTGGGAATCGGCAAGCCAAGAAATCCTCTGCAGGGCGGTCCGTCAGCTAGTCAAGAGCCCATATTTAACGAAGAGTCTTTCCGGCGTGGGCCGTTCGCTCCCAGGTGACGGCGATCTGCAGATCAGTCTGGCGATTGGGTAGTCGGCTTGAGTCCCTAAATTCATCCCATACGCGCTGCAGATCGGCCGTCGGTAGGACCTCAGTTTGTTAGATGAACATTGAGGCTGACTGCCCCGCGCTTGGTCCCCTGATGTTCAAATTAGAAGCAGCTTCTGGCGGGACCTACCACCAATCTGTTCTTGAGCAGTCGCAGAAACCAAACTTAGTGGTGGAGTTGAAGTACGAAGCGGACCGGTAGGTAACGCCGAGAGCCGATGCAAACAGGGCTGAAACGCGTGATGCTCTTTAGTGGATGTTGCGCCGTCGCACCTGGACAGAGTTGTCTGAGGATAAGTATGTTCGCCGGATGATCGGACAGAACGAAATAAAGGCCAAGGCCATTGAGTTTGACATCCTTCATCCGAATGTCGAACGCGATTATGTTTTTGGCTGGCTGCTAAAATCATTCTACGAAAATGACTACGGGCTGTTCACACGCGAGCGTTATGCCTGCCTCAACCAACAGCGGCGGGGCATCTGCGACAACGGCCGTACCATCACCCGCGAGAAGATCGAGCAGCGCGTCCTCGCAGGCCTAAAGGAAAGGCTCGTCTCGGCAGATGCCGTGGGCGAGGTGATCGGAGCCTATACGCAGGAGACCAGCCTCGCCGCGCCAACGACGGCCATGGCTCGTTCGCTTCCATTTGTTCCTCCTGACCAGTTCGCGTGTGTTGCCGCGATAAAAAAGGCGAAATAACCTCTGGCTGCGCCGGTCGCGATCGACTTTTCGGTCACATCCTGATGTAAACGGAGTCGGCTTCAACCTTCACTTGATAGCTTTTGAGGTCGATACAGGCCGGCAGGGCGCGTGACTCTCCAGATCGATAATCGAAGGTGCCGAAATGATTGGGACACCGTAGACTATACCATCGGCGAGATGCACCTTTTCGTGCGAGCAGTGGCCATCCATCGCGAAGAACTTGCCGTCGGGCGACCGCACGACACAAACGTTCGGGAGCCGACATCGACCCTCAGGGCTTCCTCGGGTTGGAGTGCGTCGACGGTGCACGCGACTACCCAGTTTTCTCACTTGTCATAAGAGCTCCTTGAACATGGGTCGGTTCGAATACTCGCCGACATTGCTAGAGGTCGGCCCCGTCACAGGGCCGAGATTTTGATGTTGGATTGCTGGAAAATGCGATGTGTCTTGATCAGGCGGAGCCACCGCGGGTGTATTTCTTCGCCTTGATCCGCCTAGAGCATAATCTGACCTGATGGAATCGCGAGGGATTCCCATTGGGGAGAATATCTGATTCATCATGTCGGCTGGGTATGGAGGCCAGCAGGCATGGTTAGAGCCATATCGGAGGATTTGCGTTCGCGAGTGATCGCAGCGGTTGAGAGTGGCCTGTCGCGGCGGGCTGCGGCGGATCGTTTCGGTGTTGCCGCGGCAAGCGCGGTCCGCTGGGTCCGCGAATGGCGAGAGAGCGGCGCGACGCGGGCAAAGCCCCAAGGCGGAGACAAGCGCTCCCAGCGGATCGAAGCCTACCGGGATACGATCCTAGCGGTGATCGAAGGTCAGGACGACATCACACTGGTCGAGTTGGCTGAATTTCTCAGGGCGGAGCATGCGGTCGTGTTCGCGCCGAGCACGATCTGGCGCTTTCACTCGATAACCTTCAAAAAAAACAGCGCACGCCAGCGAGCAGGATCGGCCCGACGTGCTCGCGCGGCGACGCGCCTGGTTCAAGGCCCAGCCTGATCTCGATCCCGAACGGTTGGTCTTTATCGACGAGACCGGCGCATCGACGAAGATGGCTCGCCTGCGTGGACGGGCAAAGCGGGGCATGCGGTGCCGATCTCCGATCCCGCACGGGCACTGGAAAACGACTACTTTTACAGGCGCATTGCGCCTGACGGGCATGACTGCGCCGATGGTCCTCGACGGACCGATGACGGGTGAATGGTTCGCCGCTTATGCCGAGCATGTATTGGCGCCTACGCTTCGAGTTGGTGACATCGTCATCCTCGACAACCTGCCCGCTCACAAAGCCGCCGCCGCCCAAGCGATCGAAGCGGCCGGCGCGCGAATGCTCTTCCTACCGCCTTACAGCCCCGACTTTAACCCGATCGAGAATGCCTTCTCCAAGCTGAAGTCGATCCTCAGGAAAGCCGCCGCACGCAACATCCCCGAGCTTTGGGACGCAATCCGCGACGCCTTGCCACGCTTCACCGCCGAGGAGTGCTCAAACTACTTCTGCGCCGCAGGATACGAGCCTGAGTGATCAGATTCTGCTCTAGGAGCCAACCAACTCTGCAAACATTCCTATCCCCCTCGGAAACCGTCCAGAGTTCCGTTGGAGATAGGGAGCGTAGAACCCTGCAGAGAGCATCGGATGATCCGGAGGCAACGTGAAGAAGCCTCCGGCAGATTTTCGGCAATTTGCCGCTGAACAAAGACAGACTGGTACCGCGATACTCTCGCTCTCTGAGGTAGCATAATCCCAGGTCAATTCGACGTCACGAGAGATTTCCTGAATGGCGATAAAATCATAGGCTCCGAATCGGTTAGGCACGATCGCTAGATTAGGATTACAAGAATGGTTCGAACGGATAGCTGGCTCCTCAAAGAGAGCGTGGACATTCCAATCCATTTGAATTGTGTATATCGTCCTCACTTCCTCCAAACGGTCGATTAAACCAATCATGACAACCTCACCTGGCAAGAATTGACGAGCAGAGAAGACGCCATTCCCTTTGTTGCTGCCTGTATCGACGATTTTCGTGTTACGTGTATTGATTATTCTTGCGCATACAGCATCATCTTTCAATAGGGAATAGGATTTCTTCTTTTTATTCGGCATAACGCGATCCTTTTAATTAGACGCTGATCTAGAGCATCTAATGCTTTCGAACGCCTGCCGTGTGAATGGCGGCAGGCGGTACCGGTTCGGCAACGAAGTACATTCAAAATTTGTGCCCATTAGGATGACACGAGCTGAAGCAAGAGGTTTCCTTGCTGTTCAGCTATTTTTCCCGAGACCGGACATGAAAAGGCTTTGCAGCCGGTCGGGCGGACTCGACAAACCCGACAGAAATGTCGGTAAGCGTTCAATTTCTGCACATAGGCCTTTGTGAGCAGGATCGCAGAGATGTGTCCATTATCAATGCAAGAGATGGACGAACTTGGCAGTGGAAAGGTTGCGGTTATCACGGTGCTGGGGACGGCAATCGTCAGTCTGACCCGGTCGTGAGGCCCGTCTGATCAAAGCGTGTCTTGAGCCCGGGGTTTCGGTCGCGGGCTTGCGCTGGCGTACGGCGTGAATGCGAACCTGTTGCGCAACTGGATTGCGCTGCGTACGCCTCCGGCTAGGCCTTCACCGCCTTTCGATTACCCACATCGTCGGCTTGATTCAATGGAGATGCCGAAGGCGATGTCGTGCAAGCGGGTCATGCCGCGCCGGGCGACCATGTTGCCGGGAGGCGGATTATGTTTGCCGGCGAGATAGCCTCCACGCATGGCGATTTGCAGCAGGTAGGCGGCGAGCGTGGGCCGTTGGAGGCGCGGTCGCGTTCGGGACGCGTTGACGCACCAACTCGACCAGGCGCGGGTCCATCAGCGGCACCCGCGACGTCAAGTTGGGCCCGGTTGATCGATAACACCCTATTTGAGGCAGGTTCAGTCGGGGTGGATCTGCCCACTCCGATCACAAGCCGATCTTTCGACCCCGTGGTCGGCAATCCTCCATGGACCTTCGTGAAGAAGGAAGGCGGCGCCGAAAGGCGACGCGCTTCCGATACATCGACGCCCCTTCCGAGACGGAGCCCCGATTAGGCATTCCTGCCACTCTATCTAGCTGTTTGATCCCAGGCTTTGATGGTGCATACTTTTCGTCCGAATCAAAGGATGCGCTATGGGCCAGGTTCTTCATGGGAGCGCCACGACGACAGAGGCGATCCGTCGAGC
>NZ_JAMYVE010000026.1:0-36963 GCF_040323695.1 Mesorhizobium sp. M0030
GGGGTGTGGCCCGGGGGGCCCGGGGGCGGGCGCTCTTTCGGGGGGGGGCGCCCCCCCACCCCCTCCTTTAAAATACGCTTTTTTTCCCAGCCCACCAACCCCGCCGGGGGGGGCCCCCCCCCCCCCCCCCTTCGTTTGGGAGGTTGTATCAGGCAGCGATGTCGAAACGGTCGGCGTTCATCACCTTGGTCCACGCCTTGACGAAATCGCCAACGAATTTCTGCCCGGCATCCGCCGACCCGTAGACCTCGGCCAGCGCGCGCAGCTGCGCATGCGAGCCGAAGATCAGGTCGGCGCGTGTGGCGGTCCACCTGACTGCCCTGGTCTTGCGGTCGCGTGCTTCATAGACCTCATGCGAGCCCGGCTCGGAGGCCGGATCCCAGATGGTGCTCATCGAGAGCAGGTTGACGAAGAAGTCGTTCGTCAGCGTGCCCGGCCTGTCGGTCAACACACCATGCTTCGAGCCGCCGGTGTTGGCGCCGAGCACGCGCAGGCCACCAACCAGCACCGTCATCTCCGGCGCCGTCAGGTTGAGCAGTTGCGCCCGGTCGACCAGCATGGCTTCGACCGACATCGGCGGTTTGCCCCTGACATAGTTGCGGAAGCCGTCAATTTTCGGCTCGAGCGCCGCAAAGGAATGGACGTCGGTCTGCGCCTGCGAGGCGTCGGTGCGGCCGGGCGTGAAGGGAACCTTCACCGCATTGCCGCCATCCTGCACCGCTTTCTCGACCGCGGCGACGCCGCCGAGCACGATGAGGTCGGCCAGCGAGACCTTCTTGCCGCCTGCGTTGAACTCGTTCTGGATGGCTTCGAGCTTCGCCAGCACGGTGGCCAGTTCGACAGGCTGGTTGACCTCCCAGTCCTTCTGCGGCGCCAGACGAATGCGCGCGCCATTGGCGCCGCCGCGCTTGTCGGAGTTGCGGAAGGTCGAGGCCGAGGCCCAGGCGGTCGAGACCAATTGCGAAACGCTGAGGTCCGAAGCCAGGATCTTGGCCTTCAGCAATGCGATATCCTGGTCGCTGACCAGCTCATGGTCGACGGCCGGAACCGGATCCTGCCAGATCAGCTCTTCCTTCGGCACCAGCGGGCCGAGATACCGCACGACCGGCCCCATGTCGCGATGGGTGAGCTTGTACCAGGCACGGGCGAAGGCATCGGCGAACTGCTCCGGATGCTCGTGGAAGCGGCGCGAGATCTTCTCATAGGCCGGGTCGGCCCGCAGCGCGAGGTCGGTGGTCAGCATTGCCGGCGCATGACGCTTCGAGGGATTGTGCGCGTCCGGCACCGTAGCCGCGCCAGAGCCGCCCTTCGGCGTCCACTGATGGGCCCCGGCCGGGCTCTTGGTCAGCTCCCATTCGAAGTTGAAGAGATTGTCGAAGAAGTTGTTGCTCCACTTGGTCGGCGTCGTCGTCCAGGTAACTTCGAGGCCGGACGTGATCGCATCGCCGGCAATGCCGGTGGCATGCTTGCTCGACCAGCCGAGGCCCTGCGCCTCGATGCCCGCGCCTTCCGGCTCGGCGCCGACCAGTGTTGCATCACCGGCGCCATGGGTCTTGCCGAAGGTGTGGCCGCCGGCGATCAGCGCCACGGTTTCCTCATCGTTCATTGCCATGCGTCCGAAGGTCTCGCGGATGTCGCGGGCCGAGGCCAGCGGATCCGGCTTGCCGTTCGGCCCTTCCGGGTTGACGTAGATCAGGCCCATCTGCACCGCGCCGAGATGGCCGTGCAACTCACGGTCGCCGGAATAGCGCTTGTCGTCGAGCCACTTGGTTTCCGAACCCCAGTCGACATCCTGCTCGGGCTCCCAGACATCGGCGCGGCCACCGGCAAAGCCAAAGGTCTTGAAGCCCATCGATTCCAGCGCGACGTTGCCGGTGAGAATCAACAGGTCGGCCCAGGAGATCTTGCGGCCGTATTTCTGCTTGACCGGCCACAGCAGCCGGCGCGCCTTGTCGAGATTGGCGTTGTCCGGCCAACTGTTCAGCGGCGCGAAACGCTGCTGGCCCGCACCGGCGCCACCCCGGCCGTCGCCGATGCGATAGGTGCCGGCGCTGTGCCAGGCCATGCGGATGAACAGCGGCCCGTAATGGCCGAAATCGGCCGGCCACCAATCCTGCGAATCCGTCATCACCTTGTGCAAATCCTCGATCACCGCGTCGAGGTCGAGCGTCTTGAACTCCGCGGCGTAGTCGAAAGCTTCGCCCATCGGGTCCGAAAGGCTCGACTGCTGGTGGAGAACGCCGATGTCGAGCTGGTTCGGCCACCAGTCGCGGTTGGTCCTGGCGGAGGTTCCATGCGCGACCGGGCATTTGCCGGCGCTGTTGTCGTCGGTCATCGCGTCCATCTTGGCCTCCGAATTGCTGATTTATGTGTTGTTTTTTCCGGGCCGGCCGGGAGCCGCGCCACTCTGGAATGGTTCCAGACTAAGCCGTCTCTTCGATAAAAACAAATTGCCTTTCCTGTTTGTTGCGATAGGCTTTCCTTATGATTGGCTTGACCGTGCGGCAGATGCAATATTTCGAGGCTTTGGCGCAAACGCTGCATTTCGGCCGCGCCGCAAAACTCGCCGGCGTCAGCCAGCCGGCGCTGTCCGCGCAAATCGCCGAGATGGAGCAAAGGCTGAACTGCCGGCTGTTCGAGCGCGGCGGCAAGACGGTGCGGATGACGGAAGAGGCGCAAGCGCTGCTGCCACGCATCGAGCGCATCCTGCGCGACATCAGTGATGTCGAGACGACGGCCCGGCGCGGCCGCCCGGCCATGGAAGGCCGCTTCCGGCTGGGCATCATCCCGACCGTGGCGCCGTATCTTTTGCCGCATGTGCTCCCGGAGCTGAAGCGGCATTTTCCGTCCCTGCAGCTCGAACTGCGCGAAGCAGTGACGGCATCACTGGTCGAGGACACGGCAACCGGACGGCTCGACGCCTTCATCGCCGCGCTGCCGCTCGAGCAGCCGGGCCTGGTCACCGAGGAACTGTTCGCCGACCGCTTCTTCCTCGCCGTGCCAGCCGGAGATCCAGCCTTCGCCTCGCCACCGGTGCCGCCGGAAAGCCCGGCGCTGGAGCGGTTGATGCTTTTGGAGGAAGGCCACTGCCTGCGCGAACAGGCGCTGGCCCTGTGCGGCAGCGTGCGTCCCGTAGCGATGGCAAGCTACGGCGCCACCAGCCTGACGACGCTGCTGCAGATGGTGGCGCATGGTCTCGGCGTCACGCTCATCCCCGAAATGGCGGCAAGGCCGGCCAGCGCCATGCCGGACCTCAAGATCGTGCCGTTCCAGGAGCCAATGCCGCAACGCACGATCTGCCTCGCCTGGCGCCGCAACAAGGTGCGGCATGATGAGTGCGTCGAGTTGGCGAAGATCATTCGCGGGCTGGATGGGGCGGTGCTGGGGTGTGAGGGGCTTGCACACTAGGTCGATGGATGAAGCGATGAGCTATGCTCTAAACGCGGTCACGCCATTTGGTCGAGAAATTGAGCTCTCGAACTAGCAAGAAACTATCACCCCATACCACATGCATTTGGTTGCAGACATCAGGAATTCTGCGATTTGCACGTTGTGCTGCCGGTTTTGAAACTTCGGTCGTGATAACCGTCCGGACATCCGGAGCAAACATGGCATACGATATCAGAAAAGGATCACGTCCGATCTTGATGATTTCGGCGTCGGTAAGGTCATGGGCATAGCCGTTCGCCAAGACATCTTGAACCCGCCCGACATCGGCTTCTTCCTCGAGGCAAAGCGCATTCTTATTGTCTTTGTCACCAAGCCATTGAGCCAGGTCGTCTGTACCCCCTACGATTTCCTCGAGGATTTCGACGGGAATCTTGATTGCACCTTGTTCACCCCAATGCAGCAACCAGTCCCAGAACTCGGGCACGCGATCAAATGCGTAATACGAGTTCTTGGCGGTGATTAGGACGTTGGCATCGAGGAGATAAATCGTTACCCCCTCAAGCTGCGCGGCCAGAGGTGCCAGCAGTCGACAACCCCGTCAGAGCGTAAACGTTGGTCGGCTTAACGCCCAAGATTCGACTCGCCATAGATGGCGAGAGAACGCCCTCGGCAAGCATCCGCCCAGAAAGGGCCACTAGTCGGTTACCCAGCCTATGCCGTCGGACTACATAATAATCGGGTCCGTTCTCGTTCTCCTTATTTCGCTCTCGCGCGGTCGCCCGGTTCTGAAGCCACAAGCGGCGAAAGATGCCACTAATCTCGGCCCACACTTCGCGCGAAATAATGCCCTCGCGAAACAGCTTATAGTTGACTGCAGAATGGCTCACGCGCCAAGCCTCAGCGAGCTGCCTTATTCTAGCGATGACTTGTTCGGTTGGCGCGCCGCGCAAAGCGTCCTCACGACCAGCTTCACCTTCGGGCATGAGGATTTGGCCAGCAACGTCGTTGCAGAATACCTCGACTGCAGTGGAAGGATTTGCGCCGCTGATTCCCGTGCGGCCGATCCAGATATGCGCCAATTCATGCAGCAGTGAAAAAGACCACGCTGCTTCACTATCCTGATCGTTTATGACGACGAAAGGCGCGATAGGATCCGCCAAGGCAACCCCACGAAAAAGCTCAACGTCAAGAGCACTGTGGTGACTTCCAAGATTCCCAATCAACAGCACGAAGACACCGATTTGTTCGGTGAGGTTCCTCAAATAAGCGAAGGCGTCATTTCGGCCACCCCGCCTGAATTGAGTAAGATTGAAACTAAGAGCGTCCTTAATTTCCTTTGCTAGTGCCTTGGTACTGCCATTAGCGTCGAAGCTTCCGACGAAAGACAGCTTTTTTGCCTCGTCTTCAACTTCGAGCAGGGAGCGAACCATCTCTTGTCTTGCCCTAACTTCGCGCAGCAAAGCATCAACTAATGCCTCGTCTCGCCGAGCATAATCCACCGGCAAGGTGCGGAAATCCTCACCACGCTCCGCCCGCTTAGGGGGTGCGGGCAGATAGAACGCAAGCAACGGGCGCCGGTAGTGTTTTGCCATCTTTAGGAGCAAGGGCCGGGAAGGTTCGCCATCGCCATTTTCCAACGCCGCAAGACGATCTGGACCTGCGACAGAACGCGTGTCCTTGAGGCCCAGCCTTTTTGCTGCACCTTCGAGATCGAACCCGGCCGTTTCGCGGGCCCACTTTAGCACGTCAGGATTGACGCTTGGCATTCCTCACCTTTGTTGAGCCGGTCATGTTTCCCGGCACCATGGTACAACCTGCAAGCAAACGCTTCGTTACGAGGTGGTCATATATTTAGGAAGTGGTCAACGGTTTCGCCCTGAGGGGAAATCGCCAATACGCTACCGATAACGACCATTGTCAGCGGCAATCCAGTCTCGTAACGCAGGCAATTAGATCACCCTACGCCGTCTTCTGCACCACCAGCCCCAGTTCCTCCACCATCGCTTCCCGCATCAGAAACTTCTGCGGCTTGCCCGTCACCGTCATCGGCAGTTCGGTGCGGAAGCGGATGTAGCGGGGGATTTTGTAGTGGGCGATCTGGCCGGCGCAGAAATTCTTGATCTCCTGCTCGGTCGCGATCTGGTTGGGCTTCAGCACGATCCAGGCGCACAGCTCCTCGCCATATTTGGCGTCGGGAATGCCGAACACCTGCACCTCCTTGACCTTGGGATGGCGATAGAGAAATTCCTCGACCTCTCTGGGATAGACGTTTTCGCCGCCGCGGATGACCATGTCCTTGACCCGGCCGACAATGTTGCAATAGCCCTCGGAGTCGATGGTGGCGAGATCACCGGTGTGCATCCAGCCATCGCTGTCGATCGCCTCGCGGGTTTTTTCCGCGTCGTCCCAATAACCCTTCATCACGGAATAGCCGCGGGTGCACAGCTCCCCGGGCGTGCCGATTGCGACGGTGGCGCCCTCGGCGTCGATGGCCTTGACCTCGACATGCGGATGGATGCGGCCGACAGTGGAGACGCGTTTTTCCAGCGGATCGTCGACGCTGCTCTGGAACGAGACCGGGCTGGTCTCGGTCATGCCGTAGGCGATGGTCACCTCTTCCATATGCATCAGCGTCACCACCTTCTTCATCACCTCGATCGGGCATGGTGAGCCCGCCATGATGCCGGTGCGCAGGCTGGAGAGATCGAAGCTGGTGAAGTCGGCGTGGTCAAGCATGGCGACGAACATGGTCGGCACGCCGTAGAGGCCGGTGCAGCGTTCCTGCGCCACCGCCTTCAGCGTCGCGCCGGCGTCAAAACCCTCGCCAGGAAACACCATGGTCGCGCCCTTGGTGACGCAGCCCATCGTGCCCATCGACATGCCGAAGCAGTGGTAGAGCGGCACCGGGATGCAGAGCCGGTCGTCGACGGTGAGCTTGATCGCAGCGGTGACGAAATTGCCATTGTTGACGATGTTGGTGTGGGTCAGCGTCGCGCCCTTGGGCGCGCCCGTCGTGCCTGATGTGAACTGGATGTTGATGGCCTCGCCCGGCTTCAGCCCTTCGGAGATGCGGTCGAGGCTGTCATGCTCGTCGCGGCCGGCCATCGACAGCACATCGGCGAAATTGAACATGCCGGGCGAGTTGTCGTCGCCCATGCTAATGACGATCTTCAGCGTCGGCAATTTCTGCGCCTTGAGCTTGCCGGGGGTGGCCTTGGCGAGCTCCGGCGCCAGCGTCTCGATCATGCCGAGATAGTCGGAGGTCTTGAAACTGGCGGCGGTGACCAGCGCCTTGCAGCCGACCTTGTTGAGGGCATATTCCAGCTCCGTCAGCCGGTAGGCCGGGTTGATGTTGACCAGGATCAGGCCGATGCGAGCGGTGGCGAATTGGGTGACCAGCCATTCCCAGCGGTTGGGCGACCAGATGCCGACACGGTCGCCTTTTTCGAGGCCGAGCGCCAGGAAGCCGGCGGCGAGCGTATCGACCGTGTCCGACAATTCGCTCCAGGTGAAGCGCTTGTCCTGTCCGACGAAGACGGCAGCATCCTGCGTGGCGTATCTGCCGACCGTGTCGGAGAAAAGCTGAGGGATCGTCTTGTCGAGCAGCGGCACCGAACGGTCGCCCGACACATGTGCCCGGCCGTCGAGCGGAGCGATGAACGCCCTGCCGCGCCCGCGCAGATTGGTGGCGTTCTTGAGCTCGTCGAGATTGATCGCCATCGCCGTTTCCTCCCGGGATATGGCGAGCCTATCAGCCTGATGGGATGGTGGAAAGTAGAGGCGGTTCCCCTCCCCCTCGCGGGGAGGGTGCCTCGCGAAGCGAGGCGGGTGGGGTCCTCGGCGAAGTGCTCGACTTCCTTGGTCACGGTCGACCCGGCTTGGGTGGTCTCGCGTCGAGCACTGCCGGAGCGACCCCACCCGTCCATCCGCCTTTGGCGGCTGTCCACCCTCCCCTCAAGGGGGAGGGAGCGCGCTCATCTTCGCGGCTATTTCCCGCACTAGCGCCTCATCCGCAGCAGCACGATCTTTCCTGGCAGCCACGAGGCAGGCCTGCGACTTCAGCACAACCCCATCGGCCAGCACCTTGAGATGGTTGGCGCGCAGGGTCGAGCCGGTGGTGGTGATGTCGACGATGACGTCGGCGAGGCCTGCCGCCGGTGCGCCTTCGGTGGCCCCGAGGCTTTCGACGATGCGGTAGACCTGGATGCCGTGCTTTTGCGAGAAGAACTGCTGCGTGAGCCGCCAGTATTTGGTTGCGATCCTCAGTCGCCTGCCGTGGCGCTGGCGGAAATCGGCGGCGACATCGTCGAGATCGGCCATAGTATCGACGTCGAGCCAGATGCCGGGCACCGCGACCACGACATCGGCATGGCCGAAGCCGAGGCGAGCGACGATTTCGGCGCGCGCCTCCCAGTCGGCGAGGTTTTCGCGCAGCAGATCCTCGCCGGTAATGCCGAGGTCGACCGAACCTTGCCCAATCTCGCCGGCGATTTCGGACGCCGACAGGAACGCCACCTCGATGCCCTCGGCGCCGTCGATGCGGGCGCGGTACTGGCGCTCATCGCCGGGCAGGCTGACGGCAAGCCCGGCCCTGGCCAGTACCTCCAAGGCCTGCTCCTTGAGCCGGCCTTTCGATGGGATCGCCAGCGTGATCATTGCGGCTCTCCCCGCAGCGCTTCGATGCGGTCGAGCCAGACAGAGAAGCCGACGCCGGGGATCGGCGTCTTGGCGCCGAGCAGGGTCAGCAGCCGGTCGTAGCGACCGCCGCCGGCCAGCGGCCGCTCGCCACCAAGTGCTGCGATCTCGAAGACGATGCCGGTGTAGTAATCCAGCGGACGGCCGAAGGCAGCGTCGTAGCGGATCGTCTTTGCAGGCAGGCCATGTGCCTCGATGGCTTTGGCGCGGGCGGCGAATTTTTCGAGCGCCGCGCCCAGAGAAAGCCCGGCAGAGGCCGCAAAACTTTCGAGCGCAGCACTCGAGCCGTCGAGCGGCACGTCAATGGCGAGAAAATCCCTGAGCGCCGCAAACGCTCCGTTCGACAGCCGCACGCTGCGCAATTCGGCCTTTTCGATCAGCCGCCGGGCAATGTCGGCGGGCGCGCGTCCGCCGGATGCCAGCAGGCCGGCCTCTTCCATGCCGCCGGCAATGTGGGCGGAAAGCGCTTCGAGATCGCCATCGAGGACAAGGGCCGCGACTTCGCCGTCAAGCTGACCGTTGCGTGGCGGGTTGGCGAGATCGGACAACGCTGCCTGCAGCATCGGCGCCGAACCGAAGGCGCGCGCAAGTCGCATGCGCCAGCCGCGCGGCAGGCCGAGGGCCGCCAGCACCGCCTCGAAGATGGTCTGGTCGCCGAGCGTGATCGCCAGAGGTTGCGCCGGCAGCACCAGCTGCAGCAGCGCATGCGCATCGGCCAGCGAACGCGCATCGGCCTTGGCCGTGTCGCGGTCGCCGAGATCCTCGATGCCGGCCTGAAAGAACTCGTTGCCGCCCTCGCGGCGCTGGCGGAACACTTCGCCGAGATAGGAATAGCGGCGCGGCGTGCCGGCCTGCGAGGCGATGTGGTCGAGGCAGACGGGGATGGTGAATTCGGGACGAAGGCACAGCGTCTTGCCGGTCTCGCTTTCGGTGAGAAAGATGCGGCGGCGCAGATCCTCGCCGGCCATATCGAGGAATGGGTCGGCCGGCTGCAGCACCGCCACCTCGACCGCATGGGTGTTGCGGGTGGCGAAGAGCTTGGTGATTTCGGATGCGATGGCGGGATAGCGAGTCATCGGCTGGTTGGGTGCGAGGCACCCCCCTCTGGCCTGCCGGCCATCTCCCCCTCAAGGGGGTAGATTGGCAGCTTGGAGCGCAGCGCCTCTTCTTCAACGCCGGAGATTGGCGAAACCATGCGCGACATCCAATCTCCCCCCTTGAGGGGGAGATGGCCGGCAGGCCAGAGGGGGGCGTTCAAGCGCCACCCTTCGCACGGTCAGCGGCCTGCGCAGCCAAAATCTTCTTCACCTCGGCGACCAGCTCAGCCTCCGCCACCGTGACCTGTGCCGGCCTTGCGGCGCGCCATTCGGCGTTGTCGGTGATCTCTGCCGACATGCGCGCGCCTTCGATCAGATCCTTGATCTGCAGCTCGCCCTTGGCGCGCTCGTCGCCGCCCTGGATAACGGCGACCGGGCTGCCGCGGCGGTCGGCATATTTCAGCTGCGCCTTCATGCCGGCGCCGCCGAGATACATTTCGGAGCGGATGCCGGCGGCGCGCAGTTGCGCGACCATCTTCTGGTAGCGGCCGAGGCTTTCGGTGTCCTTGTCCATCACCAGCACGACGACCGGCGCGATGACATCGGTGCTGTCCAGCTTGCCGAGGTTCTTCAGCGCCGTCATCAGGCGGGAGACGCCGATCGAAAAGCCGGTCGCCGGCACCGGCTCGCCACGGAAGCGCGAGACCAGCCCGTCATAGCGGCCGCCACCGCCGACCGAACCGAAGCGCACGATCTGGCCGTCTTCGTTGGGGATTTCGGCGAGCAATTCGGCTTCGAAGACCGGGCCGGTGTAGTATTCGAGGCCGCGCACGACGGAGCGGTCCATGGCGATGCGATCTTCGCCATATCCGGCCGCCCTGACCAGGGCTTCAATCGTCGCGAGCTCGCCGACGCCTTCTTGGTAAGTCGAGTTCGAGCTCACTATGGAAACCTGGTCGACCTGTGCGTTCCTTGCCGTGGCGAGAAGAACTGCTTCAGCTTGCCCGTCGTCCAAACCAGCGCCCTTGGCGAAGTCGCCCTCGCCTTCCTTGCCGCCATCCCATCGGCCCGGCCCAAGCAGAAGCTTCACGCTTTCCGGCCCGAGCTTGTCCAGCTTGTCGATGGCGCGCAGCACGGTCAGCCGGCGGCCGGCATTGTTGTCACCGCCAAGGCCGATCGCCTCCAGCACGCCGTCAAGCACCTTGCGGTTGTTGACGCGAATGACGTAGTCGCCGCGCTTGATGCCGAGCGCTTGCATCACGTCGGCCATCATCATGGCCATCTCGGCGTCGGCTGCGACGCCCGGCGTACCGATCGTGTCGGCGTCGAACTGCATGAACTGGCGGAAGCGGCCCGGGCCGGGCTTTTCGTTGCGGAACACCCAGCCGGAGCGGTAGCTGCGATAGGGTTTCGGCAGCTTCTCAAAATTCTCGGCGACGTAGCGCGCTGTCGGCGCAGTCAAATCGTAGCGCAGCGACAGCCACTGCTCGTCATCGTCCTGGAAAGAAAATACGCCCTCATTAGGCCGGTCCTGGTCGGGCAGGAACTTGCCGAGCGCATCGGTGTATTCGATCAGCGGCTGGTCGGCCGGCTCGAAACCGTAGAGCTCATAGACCGAACGGATCGTCGCCATCATCTTCTCGACGGCGCGGATATCGTCGGCGCTGCGGTCGGCAAAGCCGCGCGGCAGCCGCGCTTTCGTCTTTTCCGATTTGTCGGCCATGGGATGGGTCTTTTCGCTTAGTAATCGATGACTTGTTTGGAGTGGGCGTGTCCTAACCGAAGCGGCTTGGTGCGGCAAGGGTTTGCGCTCTTTCCTTCTCCTTCGAAACAAAACGCACCGAAAGGAAACAATTCCGCCATCGGCGCGGCATCGTGCCGACACAATCAGAGCCGATAAGCGCGCCGAAACAAAGGGTTGGGCCATGACTGCCGCACACAAGTTCGACATCAGAGACGACGGCTTGCATGAAGTCCGGTTGCGGCCGGCCGAGAACCGTGCGCCGGTGACGGCGAGCCCCGGTCCGTTTGAGGTCACCGCCGACGAGCGCAAGGGTTCCACCATACGCGAGGCGCTGATGACCGGATTGCTGGTGATTTATCCGGCCTTTGCGGCACTGGCGGCGATTGTGGCGGGATTGTTCCTGACTGGCGCCAGCGGGACGTGAGTTCCTTACCCTCCCCCTTGTGGGGAGGGTCGACGCGTAGCGTCGGGGTGGGGGTGCGGCGCCAAGATACCCCCACCCGCGCCTTCGGCGCGACCTCCCCACAAGGGGGAGGTAGGGGGACAGCGCCCTACTTCGGCCTCTTAAAGGCCTTGCGTTCCTTCTCCACCTGCTCCCGGCAAACACACCCCTCGAGATGGTCGTTGACCAGACCCATCGCTTGCATGAAGGCATAAACCGTCGTCGGTCCGACAAAGCTCCAGCCGCGCTTTTTCAACTCCTTCGAAATCCTGATCGAGACCGCTGTCGTCGGGTTGGCGCGTAGATGCGCCATGTCCACCACCGCCGGCCGCTCCTCCGGCCCCGGCTCGAACTTCCAGAACCAGGCGGCCAGCGAACCGAACTCGTCGACCATTTCGCACGCCCGTTTGGCGTTGTTGATGGTCGAGACGATCTTGCCGCGGTGACGGATGATGCCGGCATTGGCGACCAAGCGCTCGACATCCTCGTCGGTGAAGGCGGCGACCTTGTCGAAGTCGAAACCGGCGAAGGCCTCGCGGAAATTCTCGCGCTTGCGCAGAATGGTCAGCCAGGACAGGCCGGACTGAAAGCCTTCGAGGCAGATCTTTTCGAACAGCCTGCGGTCGTCGGCGACCGGCCGGCCCCATTCATGGTCGTGGTAGTGCAGATAGTCCGGCAGATTGCCGTGCCAGAAGCAGCGCGTGATCCCGTCGGAGCCGGTAAGCAGTCCGGTGTTGTCTTGCGCCATGGCCGATCCATCCGTTAACGCGCTTTCGCGCTGCATTTACCACGGCTTTACCAGATTCCTGAACCCGGCGGTAACCACACCAAAAGGTTTACTGACAAAGCGGCATTTTACGCATTCCGATTCATGTTTCGGTTGCCGCTTCGCGCCAAGGATCGCGCAACCGGGGCAAGTTCCGCCTCCGTCCGTTCGACGATCAAGGTGCGTTCCGATGAAGATCTTTTTGCGTTCCGTGCTCGGCGCCGTGGCCATTCTGGCCGCCGGCGTCACCTCGTCTGCCGCCAACGACCGCTATGCCGAAAGGCCGCCGGTGATGGTGAGCCCCGACCTTTCCGCACCCTGGGTGCTGCAGCTTGGCCGGGCGCCCGGCATCGTGCGGCAGAGCCGACAGGTGGTCCAACAGCCGCGCGTTCGCTATGCGCAGCCGGCGCGACCCGATCGGGTTCGCACTGCTTCCGTGCAGGCGCCGGTCAAGCGCGTGGTGATGCGGCCGCAGATCAATCCGCTCTATCTGCCGCAGGAAGTCGCCTATGACGGCCCACAGAAGCCGGGCACGATCGTCATCGATACGACGCAGAACTTCCTGTTCCTGGTCGAGAAGAACGGCAAGGCGCGGCGCTATGGCGTCGGCACCGGCAAGCCTGGCTTCGAATGGTCTGGCACGCACAAGATCACCAACAAGCGCGTCTGGCCGGACTGGCGCCCGCCAGCGGAGATGATCAAGCGCGAGGCCGCCAAGGGCCGCTACCTCCCGACCTATCTGGCCGGCGGCGAGGAAAACCCGCTTGGCGCCCGCGCGCTCTATCTCGGCACGACGGAATACCGCATCCACGGCACCAACCAGCCATGGACCATCGGCGGCTCGGTGTCTTCCGGCTGCATCCGCATGCGCAACGAGGACGTGGTTGACCTTTACGAGAGGGTCAATGTTGGAACGACCGTGGTCGTGATATAGTCGGCTACCGAATCATCTGGTCCAGAAGGTTAGACCTTCAGGATCGGGAAGAGTTTACGGGGGACGGGCCGTGTGGGGATGCGGCCAGTCAGGAAAGGGCAGCCCGGGAAACCGCGCTGCCCTTTCTCTTTGCGGCTATAGCTGAGCCAGGCTGCGCCAGAACGTCGCGCCAGGGGGATGACGGTTCGCTTTCACGCTGCCTTGCCGCATTTCCCCTGCTATAGGGACGGCTAAACTCCCCTGCGCCAAACTCGCTGCAAAGGTTCAGCCATGTCTCCGCCAGACGATAGCCGCTATCTCCGGGGCGGCCCGGTCGCCCAGCGCATCATGGCATCCGTGCGCGAGGATGCCGCCATCGCCACCGCCGAAGGTTTTCCGCCCAAGCTGGTGTCGATCACCGTCGGCGATACCGCTGCCGTCGATGTCTATGTGCGCAACCAGCGCGCCAAGGCCGCGCTTGCCGGCATCGGTTTCGAGGAGCGGCGGTTCCCCGCCGACATCAGCGCCGGCGAACTCGAGGCGGCGATCCACGGCCTGAACGCCGACCCGCGCGTCACCGGCATCATCATCCAGCGGCCGGTGCCGGCGCATATCCCGATCAAGACGCTGCAAGCGGCGGTGCATCCACTGAAGGACGTCGAGGGCATGCATCCGGCGTCGATCGGCAATATCGTCTACAACCAGCTCGACCTCGCGCCTTGCACGGCTGCGGCCTCGGTCGAGCTGCTCAAGGAAACCGGCCTCGACCTCAAGGGGCTCGAAGTTGTCGTCGTCGGCCATTCCGAGATCGTCGGCAAGCCGATTGCCTTCCTGCTGATGAGCGAAGGCGCAACGGTGACGGTGTGCCATCACATGACGCGCTCGGTGGCGGCACATGCGCGCCGCGCCGATGCGCTGTTCGTCGCCGTCGGCAAGCCGCGGTTGATCAAGGCCGACATGGTGAAGCCCGGTGCGGCCGTCATCGACATCGGCATCAATTCCGAGATCGGCCCGGACGGCGCGAGCCGCATCGTCGGCGACGTCGACACCGAGAGCGTGAAGGAAGTCGCGTCCTGGATCACGCCGGTGCCCGGCGGCGTCGGTCCGATCACCGTGGCGATCCTGCTGCGCAACACAATGGTAGCGCTCAGCCGACAGCGCGCGCGCTACCAGGCGACGTATGGCGTGGTGGACCGGCTGGCAGCGGAATAGCTGCTTACTCGGCGGCGACCAGGTTTCCTTCGGAGACGCCCTCCGGCTTCGGACCACCATAGGCCCAGTCGAGCAGCTTGATCGTGTGCACCACCGGCAGCTTCGCGGCGGAAGCGATCTGGGTGATGCAGCCGATGTTGCCGGTGGCAACGATCTCCGCGCCGGTCGCCTCAATGTTCTTCACCTTGCGGTCACGCAACCTTGCGGAAATCTCCGGCTGCAGGATGTTGTAGGTGCCGGCGGAGCCGCAGCACAGATGCCCCTCGCGCGGTTCGCGCACGACGAAGCCCGCCTTGGACAGCAGCTCCTTCGGCTGGCGGATGATCTTCTGACCGTGCTGCATCGAGCAGGCGGAGTGATAGGCGACGACGGTGCCGGGTTTGCGCACCGGCTCGGGCAGGTCGAGGCTTGCGAGATATTCGGTAATGTCCCTGGCCAGCGCCGAGACCCGCGCGGCCTTGTCGGCATAGGCCGGATCGAGGCGCAGCATGAAGCCGTAGTCCTTGATCGTTGTGCCGCAGCCGGACGCGGTGATGACGATGGCATCGAGCCCGCCCTGGTCGATGGCACGCGTCCACGCATCGACATTCTGCCGGGCCGAGGCAAGGGCTGCTGCCTCGCGGCCCATATGATGGACCAGCGCGCCACAGCAGGCTTCGCCCTGCGGCACCACGACCTCGACGCCAAGCCTGGTCAGCAATGCAATCGTCGTCTCGTTGATGGCGGGGTCGAGTACCGATTGGGCGCAGCCGGTGAGGATGGCGACGCGACCTTTCTTCGTCCCCTTGCCGGCATGGACGCCGGGAGAGGCCATCGGCGAGGCCGCCGGGATCGATGCCGGCGCCAGCTTCAGCATCGCACCCAGCGGCCTCAGCGCCGGCAGCCTTTCGAATAGGCCAATGAATGGCTTGCCCAGTTTCGCCAACTTCAGCGCGGCGCGAAAGCGTGTGGGATAGGGCAGCACCATGGACAGCATGGCGCGGATCAGCCGATCGAGCAGCGGCCGCTTGTAAGTTTCCTCGATATGGGCGCGGGCATGGTCGACCAAGTGCATGTAATTGACGCCCGACGGGCAGGTGGTCATGCAGGCCAGGCAGGACAGGCAACGGTCGATATGGGTGACGATCTGCTTGTCGGCCGGGCGGCCGTTCTCCAGCATGTCCTTGATGAGATAAATCCGCCCGCGTGGCGAATCCAGCTCGTTGCCCAATGTCACATAGGTCGGGCAAGTGGCGGTGCAGAAGCCGCAATGCACGCATTTGCGCAGGATCTTCTCCGATTCCGCGACATGCGGATCGGCGAGCTGGGCAAGGGAGAAGTTGGTTTGCATTATCTTAGCCTTGGGCCATGCGGCCGGGATTGAGGATGGACTTGGGATCGAACTCGGCCTTGAGCCGCGCCGACAGTGCGGCCTTATGCGGTGCCTGCGGCTCGAACACCGGGACGGCGGCGCGATGCGAAGGGGTGGCGCGCACCAGCGTGGCGTGGCCGCCGCCAAGCTTTCTGATCAGCCCGCGCAGCAGGGCGGCCTCGGGATCGCCCTCCTCCATGCGCAGCCAGACCAGCCCGCCCTGCCAGTCGTAGAAGGCGCTGACACCGATCTGCATGCGCAGCGTCAGCACCATCTGATGGGCCTGAGACGGCGCCATGGAGACGCGCCAGACCGGCTTTTCGCTACGGTCGGCGAATGGCGTGCAGTCCCTTATGTCACGCCAGAGGGTATGTGATGTCTCACCTGCGATCTCCTGCAGCGGGCCGGCATTTTTCAGCAGGGTCTTCAGCGCCTCAATGCGATAGGCGACCGATGGGCCAAACCCTTCGACGCGCAGCAGCGTTGCAGCGTCGGTGCCTAGACTGCCCCCGGCAACGCGCGCGGCGATGCGTTCGGGCAGATGGGCCGCGCTCGACACTTCGGCGCTGGAGCCGAGCGCCAGCGCCATGGCGGCAGAGGCGGCATCGTCGAGTAGGCCGCGCATGGCAAGCGTCACCTCGGTCTCGGCCGCCGGCAGCACCTTGAAGGTGACATCGGTGAACACGGCCAGCGTGCCCCAGCTGTTGGCCATCAGCTTCGACAGATCGTAGCCGGTGACATTCTTGACGACGCGGCCGCCGGACTTGAAGGCCTCGCCGCGTCCGGCAACCGCATTGATTCCCAGAATATGGTCTCGTGCAGCCCCCGCCTTCAGCCGGCGCGGACCGGACAGGTTCGCCGCGAGCACGCCGCCGATGGTGCCCTTGCCAGGCTCGCCGCCGAGTAACGGACCGTAATCCATCGGTTCGAAGGCGAGCTGCTGGCCGTTTTCGGCGAGCAGGTTTTCGATCTCGGAAAGCGGCGTGCCAGCCTTGGCCGACAGCACCAGCTCGGCCGGCTCGTAGAGCGTGACGCCGGTGAGCTTCGAAAGATCGAGCGTGTGTTCGCTCTGCTGTGGCCGGCCGATGCCGCGCTTGGAGCCGTGGCCGATGATTTCCAAAGGTGTCTCTTCCGCCGCCGCCCATTGGACGGTGGAGAGGATCTCGGCCGATGTGGTGGGAGTGAAGGTCGTCATGGCGAAGATGGGTCGAGTTCCTTCGCGCCCCCCTCTGTCCTGCCGGACATCTCCCCCTCAAGGGGGGAGATCGGAAGTCGCGTCCGATTTCGCCAATCTCCGACCTTGAAGGAAGGGTAAGGCGCGCATGCTGCCAATCTCTCCCCTTGAGGGGGAGATGTCCGGCAGGACAGAGGGGGGTATTCACGCGCCAACTTAGCCACTCAAAACCTCGGAATGTCCTGAAACGCCACCTGGCCGCGATGCACGTGCATGCGCCCAAGCTCCGCGCAGCGGCGCAGTTGTGGAAACACCTTCCCGGGGTTGAGCAGATGGTTGGGGTCGAAGGCGCATTTGACGCGCATTTGCTGGTCGAGGTCGATCTGGTTGAACATCTCCGGCATCAAATCGCGCTTCTCGACGCCGACGCCGTGCTCGCCGGTCAAGACGCCGCCGACCTTGACGCAGAGCCGCAAGATGTCGGCGCCAAAACTTTCCGCCTTGTCGAGTTCGCCCGGCACGTTGGCGTCGTAGAGGATCAGCGGATGCAGATTGCCGTCGCCGGCGTGGAAGACATTGGCGACGCCAAGGCCGTATTTCTCCGACAGTTCGCGCATGCCGGCGAGCACACGCGGCAATTCCTTGCGCGGGATGGTGCCATCCATGCAGTAATAGTCGGGCGAGATGCGGCCGACCGCCGGGAAGGCCGCCTTGCGGCCGGCCCAGAAACTCAGCCGCTCCTGTTCGGATTGCGAGATGCGACAGGTGGTGGAGCCGTTCCTATAGGCGATCGCTTCGACGAGACCGATCAGGTGATCGACCTCGACGCCCGGCCCGTCGAGTTCGACGATCAGCAGCGCCTCGACATCAAGGGGGTAGCCGGCATGGACGAAATCTTCCGCGGCATGGATCGCCGGCCGGTCCATCATCTCCATGCCGCCAGGGATAATGCCGGCGCCGATGATGTCGGCGACGCATTGGCCGCCCTGCTCGCTGGTCGGAAAGCCGATCAGCAGAGCGCGGGCCGTCTCCGGCTTTTTCAGGATGCGCACGGTGACCTCGGTGACGACGCCGAGCAGGCCTTCGGACCCCGTCATGACGCCGAGGAGATCATAGCCTTCCGAGTCCAGATGATTGCCGCCAAGCCGCACCACCTCGCCGTTCATCAGCACCATCTCGATGCCCAGCACATTGTTAGCGGTCAGGCCGTATTTCAGGCAGTGCACGCCGCCGGAATTTTCAGCGACATTGCCGCCGATCGAGCAGGCGATCTGGGAGGATGGATCGGGCGCATAGTAGAAGCCCTCCTGCTCGACGGCGGTGGTGATGCCGAGATTGGTGACGCCGGGCTGAGCGACGACGACGCGATCGGGATAGTCGATGGCAAGGATGCGGTTGAAGCGGCTCATGACCAGCAGCACGGCATCCTCGAGCGGCAACGCGCCGCCGGAGAGCGAGGTGCCGGAGCCGCGCGGCACGACACGGATGTTGCGGTCGTTGCAGTATTTCAGCACCCGCGACACCTGCGCCACCGTTTCCGGCAGCACCACGACCAGCGGCAATTGCCGGTAGGCGGTGAGACCGTCGCTTTCGAAAGCGCGCATTTCGTTGGTGGCGTCGACGACGCCCTCGCCCGGCACGATGATGCGCATATCGGCGACGATCTCTGCGCGCCTTCGCATCGTGGCGTCGTCTGGCTTGGGCATGACAAGGCCGGACATCGGCGGCGTCCTCCGCTTAGCTGGTAAAAATCTTTTACCAGTTACATCCGGATGTTGCAAACACCGCGTCGGGCAAAGAGCGTACTGCCCGCCTTCCGCAGCGGCAATCTGCCGCTATTCACCCTCCCCCTTGTGGGGAGGGTCGCGAACGCAGTGAGCGGGGTGGGGGTCCGCGCGACGAAGCTCTTTACGAGCACCCCCACCCCGATCCGCTATGCGGATCGACCCTCCCCACAAGGGGGAGGGTAAAGTGCGCTCCTACTCCCCCGGATGTTTCGCCGGCTCGGAGTGCATCCGCCTCACTCGCCGCACGCCCCACCAGACCAGCAGGATGGCGACCGGCACCGCCGCGGCAGTGACGATTTCGGGTGCAAAGGCATGGCCGAAGATCGATGCGCCCTTGGCAAGGTAGGAGATCAGACCGACGACATAGTAGGACACTGCTGCCACCGACAGGCCCTCGACCGTCTGCTGCAACCGCAGTTGCAGCCGGGCGCGGTTGTTCATCGACGCCAGCAGATCGCGGTTCTGCTTCTCGACCTCGACATCGACCCACGTGCGCAGCAGCGTCGTGGCGCGGGTTAGTTTGCGCGACAGGTTGGCCTGGCGCTCCTCGACCGAACGGCAGGTGCGCATGGCGGGTGCCACCCGCCGCTGCAGGAAGCCGCCCCAAGTGTCGTAGCCGGGCACGGCTTCTTCGTCCAGCGCTTCCAGCCGCTCGACAACGATGCCGTCATAGGCGCGGCTGGCGCCGAAGCGATAGAGGCTGGAGGCGGCATCAGCCTCGAGTTCAGCGGCAAGCTCGGTCAGGTCGGCGAGCAGCGTCTGGCTGTCGCGGGTTTCAGCGACCTTCATTTCCAGTGTGGTCTGCGCCAGCCGGTCCTCGATGCGGCGGGCGCGGCCCGACAGCGTCAGCGCCAGCGGCAGGCCGAGCATGGCAAGCGTGCGATAGGTCTCGACGTCGATCAGCCGCTGCGACAGCGCGCCGGTCCGCGCCGGCGTCAGGCCGCGATCAAGCACCAGGATGCCGGTCAGGCCGTCGCCGTCCTGGCGGAAATCGGTGACGATGGCCGCATTGCCGCGCTCGACCAGCGAATAGCAGAGGCTCGTCGGGTCGAAGGCCGCAATCAGCTTCTCGCTTGCCGGCGTCCATTTGCGGATCTCCAGCCTTATGCCTGAGATCACCGTTCCCGGCGGCGAGAAGCCGTTGCCGAAAGGAGAATCCTCCTGCGCCCTGCTGCTTTCGGCCAGCGGCCCTTCCCACAGATAGGTCGAAAATTCCGTATGCCGCTCCCAGCGCAGTGTGCCCTTGCCCCACTTCATGGCGTGGTGGCGGGCATGACGGTCGGGCGCGGCAATGCCGAGGCGCCGCGACAGTTCGGAGAGCACGGCCATGTCGACGCCGGAGCCGCCCTCGGTCATGAAGGCGAGTTGCACGAGCACGCGCGGCTTCTCGATCAGCGGATGCGGCCGGGCATGGACCTCGCCGATCGCGCCGGGCCGTCCCTCATGCGCGGGAAAGCCCATCACGCTGCCCTGGGCGCGCGGCTGGAATTCGAGGTTGGACGTCTCGTCCGACACGGTGGTCCCCCTGTTCTCGACCCTTCGTGTGATGGCGTCCTCTAAAGGCAATCCATGAGGCGCGTAAACACCAAAGTCTAGCATCGTAGGTCCTGCCGGCGCGACGCGCAGACCGGCCCGATTGGGCGAATTGGATAAATAATTTGACCAGTTGGCGACGCTGGCTTTATCTTGCGCGACACAGGTTCAATCTCCCAGGCCCCCGTTGAGCGATATTTTCTCCAGGATCGAGCATTCGCGCACCGCCGACGAGGTGGTGCAGCAGATCGAAAGCCTGATCCTTGAAGGCGTGCTGCGCACCGGCGACCGGCTGCCGGGCGAGCGCGAGCTGGCGCGCCAGTTCGACGTGTCGCGGCCGATCCTGCGCGACGCGCTGAAGGCGCTGGAAGGGCGCGGGCTGCTGATCACCAAGGCCGGCGGGGGCACCCATGTCGCCGACGTCATCGGCCAGCTGTTCACCAAGCCGGTGACCGACCTCATCTCGATGCACCGCAAGGCGGTGACCGACTATCTGGAATACCGCCGCGAGATCGAAGGCGTGGCGGCCGAATATGCGGCGCGGCGCGCGACAGCGGACGACATTGCGCTGCTCGACCGCATCATGGCGCGCATGGACGAGGCGCACCGCACCGGCGATTTCGACGACGAGGCGGAAATCGACGTCGAGTTCCACCATGCTGTGTGCGAATGCGCGCACAACATCATCCTCTTGCACACGCTGCGCTCCTGCTACCGGCTGCTGTCTGAAGGCGTGTTCCAGAACCGGCTTCTGGTGTTCAGCGTGCCCGGAGCGCGGGAGGCGCTGCTGGTCCAGCACCGCGCGATCTACAAAGCCGTGAAGGCCGGCGATCCCTCAGCTGCCCGCCAAGCGGCGATGGACCATATCTCCTATGTCGAGCGCTCGATGCTCGAGGCCGAACGCAGCGGCGACTGGCAGCGCGTGTCGCGGCTCAGGCTTAAGCAGCGCTCCGACGCCGACGACGGCTTCAAGACGACTGGCTAACGAGGAACCACCATGAGCGACATCCTCACCATTGCCGATCTCAAGGACCTGGCGCGCCGGCGGGTGCCGAAGATGTTCTACGACTATGCCGATTCCGGCGCCTGGACCGAAAGCACCTACCGCGCCAACGAGGAGGACTTCCAGAAGATAAAATTCCGTCAGCGCGTGCTGGTCGACATGAGCAACCGCTCGCTGGAATCGACCATGATCGGCGAGAAAGTGGCGATGCCGGTGGCGCTTGCCCCAACTGGAATGACCGGCATGCAGCATGCCGATGGCGAGATGCTGGCGGCGCAGGCGGCAGAGGAATTCGGCGTGCCGTTCACGCTGTCGACGATGAGCATCTGCTCGATCGAGGATGTCGCGTCGGTGACGAAGAAGCCGTTCTGGTTCCAGCTCTACGTGCTTCGCGACAAGGATTTCGTGCTCGACCTGATCGACAGGGCGAAGGCTGCAAAATGCTCGGCGCTGGTGTTGACGCTCGACCTGCAGATCCTGGGGCAGCGCCACAAGGATGTCCGCAACGGGCTGTCGGCGCCACCCAAGATGACGCTGGCCAACATTGCCAACATCGCCATGCGGCCGCGCTGGCTGATGGGCATTGCCGGCACCAAGCGCCGCACCTTCCGCAACATTGTCGGCCATGCCAAGGGCGTCGGCGACGTCGCTTCGCTGGCATCGTGGACGACGGAGCAGTTCGACCCGCACCTGTCGTGGAAGGACGTCGCCTGGATCAAGGAGCGCTGGGGCGGCAAGCTGATCCTGAAAGGTATTCTCGACAAAGAGGACGCGCTGATGGCGGTCGAGACCGGCGCCGACGCCATCATCGTTTCCAACCATGGCGGGCGCCAGCTCGACGGCGCATCGTCGTCAATCATGGCGCTGGAGGAGATCGCCGATGCCGTCGGCGACAGGATCGAGGTGCATATGGACGGCGGCATCCGCTCGGGCCAGGACGTGCTGAAGGCGCTTTGCCTCGGCGCCAAGGGCACCTATATCGGCCGCCCGTTCCTGTACGGGTTGGGCGCCATGGGCAAGCAAGGCGTGACCCTGGCGCTGGACATCATCCGCAAGGAGATGGACATCACGCTGGCACTGTGCGGCAAACGGCTGGTGACCGAGATGGGCAAGGACCAGTTGCGGCGATAGGGTCTTGTTCACCGATTAGACCCTAGCCTCGCTGGATCACGGAGACGAAGCCGCCTTGACCGAGACCGGCATCCACTACCTCGACGCGCGCGCGCCCGATGGCATGCGCCTCTATGCGATCGGCGACGTGCATGGCCGGCTCGATCTGCTCGCCGCCATGCATCGCCGCATCGAGAGCGAACTCGAATACAAGCCGACCAGCGATTGGCGCGTCATCCACCTCGGCGACTATGTCGACCGCGGACCAGAGTCCAAGGGCGTCATAGACTTCCTGATCGAGGCACAGAAACGCGATCCACGGCATCTGATGCTCGCCGGCAACCACGATATCGGCTTCCTCGATTTTCTCGACGAGCCTGACCCGGAAGGGCTGTTCATCCGCTATGGCGGCGTGCAGACGGCACAATCCTATGGCGTCGACCTAGCGGGACACGCAAGCTGGTTCGGCAAGGCCGAGGCGTTACGGCGGGGACACCAGGCACTGGTCAATGCTGTGCCGCAAGCCCATGTCGACTTCCTGCGGTCGCTGCAATTGTCACTGATATCAGGTGATTTCTTCTTCTGCCATGCAGGCGTCAGGCCTGACGTGCCGCTGGAGAGCCAGAGCCCGCAGGATCTGGTCTGGATACGCGACGTCTTCCACAACCATCCAGGGCTTTACCCGAAGGTGATCGTGCACGGCCACACACCGGTGCCGGAGGCGGAGGTGATGCCGAACCGCGTCAATGTCGACACGCTCGCCTGGCAGTCAGGCATGCTCAGCGCGCTCGCCGTGGACGGCGCGGACAAGCGTATCCTGACTGTGCAGGGAAAAGCGTTTTAGCGAAGCGCGGCGGTGACGCCGTAGCCGTCGACGGCCTGATGGTTGTTGGCTGCATCGGCGGAATAAATGCCGAGACCGCACAAAACGATGGCAGACAGCATGACAAAGGACAGAAGCGCTGCTTTCACGGACGTCATCTCTAGTTGAGCTTCCTGCATCTGGGCACGAGGCGGTTACCAATGGGTTGAAACCGAGAATTCGTCTCAAAGTTTCGACGATTTCGCGCTTGTAGGTCGATTCTGTATCGGCGGTGTGTCGCGCGGATCACACAAAGGTTCATCGCGGTTGCATTGCCGATGCATAGCGCGCGCCTTGTAGGATAGCGTTCGGCCACAAACCAAGGACGAAAGAAGTTGTCCCCGGCAGATTCCCCGCCGCGTGCCAATTATGCAACGGCCGCGCGTTGGCTGGGCTCAGATCGTCGCCACCCAGGCGCGGGCAATGGCCAAGCCCGCGGCGTCGGCCTCGGGGCCGTTGCGTGCCATTTCGCTGTCGAGGCGATCCTGCCAGTCGGGATGGCGATCGGCAATCAGCGGCGCGAAGGATGCGCTCCAGTCCCTCACCATCGGCTGGTCGGCCTCGAAATGGAACTGGAAGCCGTAGACGGCGCGGCCGATACGGAACGCCTGGTTCTCGGCAATTTCGCTGCCGGCAAGCCGCACCGCATTTGACGGCAGCGCGAAAGTGTCGTCGTGCCATTCGAAGATGGGGAAATCCTGGGGAAGTGCGCCAAGCACCGGATCGGTTCTGGCGTCCGGCGTCAGCGATACCTTGTGCCAGCCGAATTCCGAGGCGCCGCCGATCTGGTTCTCACCGCCGAAAGTGCGGGCAACCAACTGGCTACCCAGGCAGATACCGAGAACCGAGCGATCCTTGGCGGCGAAATCGCGGGTCAGTTCGAGCAGCGCCGGGAAATACGGGTAGTCATCGTCGGCCAGCGCATTCTGGCCGCCGCCCAGCATCACCATGGCATCGTGTCCGGTCGCGTCGTCCGGCAGCGCATCGCCCTTGTAGGGCCGGCGCAGGTCGAGATCGGCGCCGGCTTCGGCGAGCGCGGCACCAACCTGGCCAAGGCCGGTGTTGTCGTAGTTCTGGACCACCAGCACCCGCATCGCAAAACCCTGCTGACATGAAATGACGCGACGAGCGATATCATGTCGCCCGTATTGCAGCCAAGATGCGTATTCGGGAGAGAGCTATGCCACTGCAGAACCGGGTCGATCCGTTCGGCGCCATCCATGCCATATCCGAGCGCGGCCTGTTCACCGGCAATCGCGGCATCATCCACGATCCTGAGACCAAGACGCTGCTGAAAAAGCGTTGGGCCTTGCCGGCCTGGATCATCTGCGTCTGCCAATTCCGCAATGCGCGGCGCGAGCCGATGGGCAGGAACAGGCCGGGCGGCAGGGCCGGCTGGACCGAGTTGTTCTTCCTCGACGAGGTGACGGCGCTGGCCGCCGGGCACCGTCCCTGTTTCTATTGCCGGCGTGAGCGAGCCACGGATTTTGTCGGGCGTTTCGGCAAAGTCTTCGGTGTAAACGAACCGCGCGCGCCAATGGTGGACAAGCGGCTGCACAAGGAGCGGCTGGCTTCCGGCGGCAAGCCACCTGATGTCACCATGGGAGAGCTTGCCGAATTGCCGGACGGAGCGATGATCGCGGATGGCGGCTCGGCCTATGCGCTGCGCGGCGGCAACGCGCTGCCCTGGTCGTTCGCAGGCTATGGCGATGCGGCGGCCTTCGACAACCTTGCCGGCCGGTCGCTGCGCCTGCTCACACCGGCCACGACCGTTTCGGTGCTGCGGCACGGTTTTGAACCGGTGTGGCATCGTTCCGCCGAGACTTGACGCCAGGCACCGCCTCGCCCATTCCTCGGCGATGCGCGCCAATTACAAGATGCAGCGGCTGTTCGTGCCGGACGACCTCGCGGCAGGCATCGAATTCGATGCCGGCCAGCAGCAGAGCCATTATCTCACGCATGTGCTGCGGCTCGGCGAAGGCGCCGAGATCCTGGTCTTCAACGGCCGCGACGGCGAGTGGTCGGCGGCGATTGCCACCAGGTCGAAAAGGGCGGTGCGGCTGAAGGTGCTGGCCTCGCAGAGACCGCAACCGCCCCTGCCTGACCTGATCTATTGCTTCGCGCCGCTGAAACAGGGCCGGCTAGACTATCTCGTGCAGAAGGCGGTCGAGATGGGCGCCGGCATCCTGCAGCCGGTGATCACCCAGCACACGCAAGTGGCAAAACCCTCCATCGACCGGCTGCGCGCCAATGTCGTCGAGGCGGCCGAGCAATGCGGCATACTGGCGGTGCCGGAAGTGCGCGAGGCCGAGAAATTCGAGCGCCTGCTCTCCGGCTGGGACAAGGAACGCCGGCTTATCTTCTGCGACGAGGATGCCTCGACCAACAATCCACTGCCAGCGCTGCAGGGGTTGAGGGAAAAGAAACTGGCGCTGATGGTCGGACCGGAAGGCGGCTTTTCCGACGAGGAACGCAAGATGCTGCGGGCGCTCCCCTTCGTCACCGCCATCCCGCTCGGACCGCGCATCCTGCGCGCCGATACGGCAGCGGTGGCGGCGCTTGCGGTGATGCAGGCGGCGGTCGGAGACTGGTAAGAAGCGTAAAGATCAATTCCTGTTGACCTGTGGCTCAGGATTTTTCGCTTGATCGGCTGCTGACATTTCGTCCATTTAGCGCCGGCGGGCTCCGAGAGCCGCAGAGGGGGCCCCATGGCGCGCGACACAACCGATTTCCGACCAATCGAAGACATCGACGAACTGGTCGAGCATCTGGCCGAAGGCAACAAGCCGCGCGACAAGTGGCGCATCGGGACCGAGCACGAGAAGTTCCCCTTCTATGTCGACGGCAACGCGCCGGTGCCTTATGGCGGCGAGCGCGGCATCCGCGCCATCCTCGAAGGCATGCAGCAAAAGCTCGGCTGGGACCCGATCATCGATGACGGCCGCATCATCGGCCTGGTCGAGCCGACCGGACAGGGCGCGATCTCGCTGGAGCCTGGTGGCCAGTTCGAGCTGTCGGGCGCGCCGCTGGAAACGATCCACCAGACCTGCCGGGAGGGCAATGCGCATCTGGCGCAGGTACGCGAGATCGCCGAGCCGATGGGCATCCGCTTTCTTGGCCTCGGCGGCAGCCCGAAATGGTCGCTGGCCGAGACGCCGAAAATGCCGAAATCGCGCTACGAAATCATGACCCGCTACATGCCCAAGGTCGGCACCAAGGGTCTCGACATGATGTATCGCACCTGCACCATCCAGGTGAACCTCGACTTCGAAAGCGAAGCCGACATGCGCCGCAAGATGCAGGTGTCGCTGAAGCTGCAGCCACTGTCGACGGCGCTGTTTGCCAACTCGCCCTTCACCGACAGCCGGCCGAACGGGCTGCAGAGCTGGCGCGGCGACATCTGGCGCGACACCGACAACCAACGCTCGGGGCTGCTCGAATTCTGCTTCTCGCCCGAGTTCGGCTTTGCCGACTATGTCGAATGGGCGCTCGACGTGCCGATGTATTTCGTCATCCGCGACGGCCACTATCACGACATGACGCACATCACCTTCCGCCAGTTCATGGCCGGCGCTGCCCGCAATGAAGTACCGGACGGACTGCCGACCATGGGCGACTGGGCGAACCATCTGTCGACCCTGTTCCCTGACGTCAGGCTGAAGCGCTTCCTCGAAATGCGCGGCGCCGATGGCGGGCCGTGGCGCCGCATCTGCGCGCTGCCGGCCTTCTGGGTCGGGCTGCTTTATGACGAGGCCGCGCTCGACGCCGCCGAGGCGCTGACTTCGAGCTGGACCTATGAAGAAACGCTGGCGATGCGCAATGCGGTGCCGGAACAAGGCATTTCCGCGCCGTTCCGCAACACGACGCTGCGTGAGATCGGCCGCGATGTAATGACCATTTCGCGCCTTGGGCTGAAAAATCGCGGCAGGAAGAACCGCGACGGCTATGACGAGACCTCGTTCCTCAACACGCTGGACGAAGTCGTGGCGCGCGGTACCACCAGTGCCGAGGAAATGCTGTCGGCCTACCACACGCGCTGGGGCGGCTCGATCGAGCCGGTGTTCATGGAATATGCGTATTAGCGTCGCGCCTTGAGCAGCGGCAAAAGCCGCTTCAATCGAACATCGAAACGAACTAGGTTCTCCCTCGAGGATTTCCGGGAGGAGAAACCGATGCGTACCTTGTTCGACATATTGGCGCAGGCGCAGAACGGCAACGGCATGCAGGCGCTTGCCCAGCAGTACGGGCTTTCCATGCAGCAGGCGCAGGCGGCTGTCGCCGCCCTGCTGCCGGCCTTCTCGCAAGGGCTGCAACGCAACACCGCCGATCCCTATGGGCTCGGCGCCTTCATGACGGCGATGGCGAGCGGCCAGCACGCCAAATATTTCGAGGACGCGACCAGGGCTTTCTCACCGCAAGGCGTCAATGAGGGCAATGGCATTCTGGGTCATCTGTTCGGCTCGAAGGAGCTGTCGCGCGCGGTGGCCAGCCAGGCCGCGCAGGCGACCGGCGTCAGCCAGCAGATCCTGCAGCAGATGCTGCCGGCCATCGCTTCGATGGTGATGGGCGGATTGTTCAAGCAGACGACAAACCAGTTGACCGGGGGTCAGATGCAGGCCGCCGGTGGCTTCGGCAGCGGCAGCAATCCGCTCGGCGAGATCATCGAACAGATGATGCGGCAGGCGGGCGGCGGGGCACAGCCTGCGCCGCAGCCAGCACCCAATCCTTACGGTGAGAACCCGCTGGGCAAAGTGCTGCAGGACATGTTCGGCGGCGGCGCCCAACAGCCGCAAAGCCAGCCGCAACAGGCGCCCAACTCCTATGGCGACAATCCGCTGGGCAAGGTGCTGCAGGACATGTTCGGCGGTGGCGCGGCACAGCAACCGCAGGGCCGGCCGCAGCAGCCAACACAGCCGCAACAGACGCAGAGCCCTTACGGCGACAACCCGCTGGGCAAGATTTTTGAAGAGATGATGCGGCAAGGCGGTGGTGGCGGCTTCGGCCTGCCCGGTGGGCAGCCGGCGCCGCAGCAGCCGCAAGCACCCCAGCCGCGACAGGCACCGCAGGAGCGCGAGGCGCCGCAACCGCAGGCCAATCCGAGCGGCAGGCCACGCAATCCGTTCGACGATATTTTCGGCAAGATGTTCGAGACCGGCGCCCAGCAGCGCGACGACTATCAGAAGGGCGTGGAAACGATCTTCGACCAGTTCAAGCGGGACATGGACCGGCGGTAGTTGGCGGTAGTTGGGCGCTGACCTTCGCGGCTTCGGAGCAAGGAACGAAGCGAGCGGCGCAGACCGCACGATGACGACGGAGCTTTAAAAGAAAAGCCCGGTCCTGGAGGAGGACCGGGCCAGTGTGCAGGCTGGCCGGCGGGGAACCGGCAGGGAGTGGGGAGCCTGCTATACTCGTTGGTCGCAGCGAGCCTGAGAAAGGTTCACGGCAACCGAAACAATGCGCCCGATATCACGCTATCTGGCGGGCGAGATCTTCGATCGTATCGGCACGATCGCTCGCAATCGCACGCAGCTTCACGGTCGGATCGGCGCCGAACGGCACATCGATGGCGACATGGAGATCCGCGCGCGTCAGGCCGATATCGGCGAGTTCGGCGTCCGACATCTCGCCGAGGCGATAGAAGGCCCGGCGATTTTTCCAGGCCTGGTAGGCATTGAGAAGAGTGTTGGCCACGCGCGTCGCAACGGCCGGACGCGAGGTGATGCGCGAGGTCTCTGTGGCGAAATCAAACGTGGTCATGTCGGTCTCCTTCAGACTCGAACTGGACAAGACCAGGCGATCGGCGCTGGGGACAGCGGCCGTTCCGGTCTCGATTCACATGCCTTCATGTGGACAATGTGAATTTGCCACGCACCGATTGATTAATCCAACGAATGTTTCTAATCTTTAGCATCAACGCTAGTGATGGATTGGACCGATGAAAGCGCCACTCGATCTCGACCAGTTGCAGACCTTCATCTCGATTGCCGATACCGGCAGCTTCACCCGTGCGGCCGAGGAAGTCCTGCGCACGCAATCGGCGGTGTCGATGCAGATGCGCCGGCTGGAAGAGCGGATCGGCAAGCCGCTGTTCGAAAAGGACGGCCGCACCAACAGGCTGACCGAGGAAGGCGACAAGCTGCTCTCCTACGCGCGCCGCCTGCTCTATCTCAACCGCGAAACGCTGGCCGCCTTCGATGACCAGCGGCTCGAAGGCACCATCCGCATCGGCACCCCCGACGACTATGCCGACCGGTTCCTGCCCGAAATCATGGCACGCTTCACACGGTCAAATCCGCGCGTCGAACTGACTGTCATCTGCGAGCCGACACCAGGCTTGGTCGAGCATATCAAGCGCGGCAATCTCGATCTTGCGCTGGTGACGCACAACGACACGCGCGGCCAGTCGGAAGTGGTGCGGCGCGAGCCGCTGCTATGGGTGACCTCGGCCAACCATGCCACGCACGAACAGGAAGTGCTGCCGATGGCCTTCGGCCGGCCGAACTGCATCTGGCGGCGCGCCGCCGTCGATGTGCTCGACCGGCAAAGCCGCGACTATCGAATCCTGTTCACCAGCTTCTCGGCCACCGTCATCACCGCCGCGGTGCTGTCGGGACTGGCGATCTCGGTGCTGCCGGAATGCGCGCTGCGGCCCGGCATGCGGGTGCTGGGCGAAGCCGACGGTTTTGGCGCCCTGCCCGACTGCCGCATCGGCATCATGCGCGGCCAGACCTCGCGTCCCGAAATCGTCGACGCTCTGGCCCGGCACATCTCGGAAAGCCTCGACAATATTTCCGTGCCGCTCGGCGAAGAAACGGGAAGCTTCGATTTCGCCTCGCTCGCCTTCGCCAAGATGAAGCGGAGCAAGCCGAACCAGATCCTGCCTGGCTGGTAGGAACGATCAGGCCGACGCTGCCGCCTCCGTCGTTGCGTTGGCCGACGACAGGCCGGGCAGCGCCACCAATTGCGCCGGCTCCAGCGGCGGCGACAAGAGGTAGCCCTGCAGCTGCTGGCAGCCCATGGCGACCAGCAGCGCCTTTTGCACCTCGGTCTCTACGCCCTCGGCGGTGACCTCGACCTTGAGCGCGCCGGCGAGATCGATCAGCGCCTTGACGATGGCGCCCGAATTGCCGTCGCCGTCGAGAAGCCGCACGAAGGAGCGGTCGATCTTGAGCTTGTCGATGGCATGGCGGCGCAGATAGCTCAGCGACGAATAGCCGGTGCCGAAATCGTCGAGCACAATGCCGACGCCCGACTGGCGCAAGGCTGCCAGAGCCGCTCTGGTGGTGTCGTTGTTTTCCAGGAGAACGTTTTCGGTGATTTCGAGCTGCAGGCGCTTCGGCGCCAGTCCGGTTTCGGCGAGGATCGAGGCAACCTCTTCGGCAAAGCCGGCGTCGCGCAATTGCAGCGGCGAGACATTGACGGCGAGCCACGGCAGTTTGGTCTTCACGGCGAAGCGGCAGGCTTCCAGCAGGGCCCATGCGCCGAGCTGCCCGATCATGCCGCGTTCCTCGGCGATGGCGATGAACTGCGCCGCCGGCAGTGCGCCATGGACCTCATGCGCCCAGCGGATCAGCGCCTCGGCGCCGACAATGGTCTTGCCGTCGCTGGCAAAGACCGGCTGGTAGGCGAGCTTGATACCGGTGCCGCCATTCAGCGCGCTGCGCAGCTCGCTCTCGACCTTGCGCTTGCGCAGCAAAAGGTCGTCCATGTCGCCGGCGAAGACCTGGTAGCGGCCACGGCCGTTCTTCTTGGCTTCGTAGAGCGCGATGTCGGCCTTGCGCAGCAGATCGTCTGCGTCGGCATCAGGGCCTGTCGACAAGGCTATGCCGATGCTGGCGCTGATAAAGACCTGATCGTCCATCAGCTTGAACGGCTCCTGCAGTTTCTGCAGCACCCTCTCGGAAATATCCTCGGCGTTCCTTACGTCGCGGACATCGATCAGGATCACCGCGAATTCGTCGCCACCCAGTCTTGCCACCGTGTCGACGTCGCGAACCGTATGCTGAAGCCTGGCCGCCGTCTGGCGCACGAGTTCGTCGCCTGCCGGGTGACCAAGCGTGTCGTTGACATGCTTGAAGCGATCTAGATCGAGATAAAGCAGCGCGACCTTGCTTTCATTGCCGGAGGTAAGCAAGGCACGCCGCAGCCTGTCCTCGAACAGTGCCCGGTTGGGCAGGCCGGTGAGCGTGTCGTGAAAGGCGAGATATTGCGCCTGGGCCTGGCTGGTCTGCAGCGCCGATGACGCACGGCGCAGACGCCGGAGCAGAAAGGCGAGCACGCTCGCCGCAACCAGCGCGGCCAGAGCCAGGGCCGGGCTGGCCTTGCCCACCAGCGTCAGGCCGGGCCGTTCCTGGTCCCAGGCAATATAGCCGAGGATGACACCCTGTTTGTCGATAAGCGGAATGGCAGCAGAGCCAAGCGGCTGAGCCATCGGCAGGAGATGCGCCCCCGCCAGCAGATATTTCTGCGCGATCTTGCCGATCACCGCGTCGTTGATGAACTCTATGGAGACATGCAGATATTCGCTGCCGGATGCCTGGGTGACGCGATCCGAACTCGGCACCAGAGGCATGACGCTGAGTATGGCAGGCTGACCGCCAAGCGAGACCAGATCGTCGGCAACGAATTTTGCGCCGGCCTGGCTTGCGTCCTTGCTCATCATCTGGCGCAACCTGGCGATGGTCGGCCGCAAAGCGGGTTCGTCCTCGCCAAAGACGGCAGGCGACACGACCTTGCCTTCGCGCATGGCGTGGACCGGCCGGTTGGCGTTGTCCAGCACATAGACCCGGTTGTGGCCGTAATACGAGTACATCCAGACGCTGAAATTCTCGGCCATCCAGGTCTGGTTGCCGGCCTTGGCGTTTATAACGGAATCATCCCAGACGGCGACGCTTTCCTGCTCGCGCTTTACCGCGGCGATCTGGTCCTGCAGGCCGTTGGCAAGGAAAACCTTCTCCCGCTCGAGCGAGACCCGGTCGGCCTGCATGGTGGCGTAAAGGCCGAAGCCGACAACGATGGCCAGTGCAAAAACGGCAAGCGTCAGCACCGTCAGGGTGACCTGGAACGTCAACGGGCTGCGTTGTTTGCGGGCGCTCATGCGTCCTCCTTGGCCCAGAGTCAATCAGGCCAGGCTTAAGATCAAGTTATGGAATCTTGACGCGGAGCGACAACAGCCGCTCAATCGGCCGATGAGCGACGCAGAATCCGAATCACGAACCAATGCCACCGAATACACGGTGAGCGAGATTTCCGGCGCGCTGAAGCGCACGGTCGAGGATGTCTTCGGCCATGTGCGGGTGCGCGGCGAAATTTCCGGCTATCGCGGGCCGCACTCTTCCGGCCATGCCTATTTCACCCTGAAGGACGACCGCGCGCGGCTCGATGCCGTGGTCTGGAAAGGCACGATGAGCCGGCTGAAATTCCGTCCCGAAGAGGGGATGGAGGTGATCGCCACCGGCAAACTCACCACCTATCCCGGCAAATCCAACTACCAGATCGTCATCGACAATCTAGAACCCGCCGGCGCCGGGGCGCTGATGGCGCTTTTGGAAGAGCGCAAGCGGCGACTGCAGGCCGAAGGACTTTTCGATGCCGGCCGCAAGCGGCGGCTGCCGTTCATGCCGCGCACCATCGGCGTCGTCACCTCGCCGACCGGATCGGTGATCCGTGACATCATCCATCGCATCAAGGACCGCTTTCCGCTGCATGTGCTGGTCTGGCCGGTAAGAGTGCAGGGCGAGACGGCGGGGGCGGAAGTGACGGCGGCCGTCAACGGCTTCAACGCGCTGGCCTGGGATGGAGCGATCGTGCCGCCCGACCTTCTGATCGTGGCGCGCGGCGGCGGCAGCCTCGAGGACCTCTGGGGGTTCAACGATGAAGGGCTGGCGCGCGCCGTCGCTGCCTCGCGCATCCCGGTGATTTCGGCCGTCGGCCACGAGACCGATTGGACCTTGATCGATCTCGTCGCCGACATGCGGGCACCGACGCCGACAGGTGCGGCGGAGATCGCGGTGCCGGTGAAAGCGGACCTCGAAGCGACACTAGCCAGTCTTGGCGCACGGCTCAAAGCAGCTACCTTGCGCAATTTCGAACGCAAGCGGCAGGCCTCGCGTGCGGCCGCCCGCGCGCTGCCCTCGCCCGACCAGTTGCTGGCGCTGCCGCGACGGCGGCTGGACGAGGCGGCCAGCCGGCTTAGCCGGGGGCTGATGGTCTCCACCGAAAGAAAGCAAGCTCGGTTCTTCGCCGTGAAGCTCACTCCGGCAACGCTGTCGCGGCGAATTGCCGAGGCGCGACGCACCAACGACCGCAACCTTTTGCGCGCTCAAGGGGCGCTGCGCGCATTGGCGAGAGCCCGGCGCGCGGAGTTGAATCGTGCGGCGGATCAGTTGCCAAAATGTGCGAAAGCATCCCTGCAACGGCACAGGCAGCAACTGGCTTTGCTGCAAGGCCGCATTACGATCGAGCCAACGGCACGGCGGCAAACCGTGCAGAGGGATCTGCTGACAGCTTTGACGAGACGCGGCACGCAAGCGGTACTGCTCAGGCTGGAGCGACTGCGCGGCCGCATCGTCCAATCCGAGAGGCTGATGGCAACGCTGTCGCACAAGGCTGTGCTGGCCCGCGGCTTCGCGCTGGTCAAGGATGCCGACGGCGCGGTGATCAAACTGGCAGTTGATGTGGCGCCGGGCGCTGGCCTGCAGCTGGAGTTCGCCGACGGCATCGTAAATGCAGTCGCGACCGGCGACGCCGAGCGGGTGCAGGCCGTTGCCAAACCAGCGGCCACGCCGCCCGCCAGCAAACCCGCCGCAAAGCCGACGGCCAGCAAACCGAAAGAGCCGGGCAATCAGGGCTCGCTTTTTTAGAGGACCGCATGACCGGACATGACCCGCATCTTCAAACGCCGGCGGGCAAGCCGCGCGCGCGTGCTTTCGGCATTGCCTTCGAGGGCACGCCGGGCGGCTTCAACGCCATCACCGATGTGCCCGGCGTATCGGTCGGCTATGCGACGCTGATTTCCGGCGAGGGTCTGCTCAAGGTTGGCACGGGGCCGGTGCGCACCGGCGTCACCGCCATCCTGCCGCGGCCGTTGGCTGAGCTCGCCACGCCGGTGTTTGCCGGTGTCTTCAGCCAGAACGGCAATGGCGAGTTGACGGGGTCGCACATTATCGAGGAGGTCGGCGCCTTCAACCTGCCCGTCACGATCACCAACACGCATTCCTGCGGCGTCACCCGCGACGGCACGCTGCGTTGGATGCAACGCGTGCTGCCGGCGGCGCTCGACAGCGGCTGGGGCCTGCCGGTTGCGGCGGAGACCTATGATGGTTTCCTCAACGACATCAACGGTCATCACGTCGGCTTCGAAGATGTCGAAGCCGCGCTCGACGGTGCCGCCGGTGGAGCGATCGAGGAAGGCAGTGTCGGCGGCGGCACCGGCATGATTGCCTTTGGCTTCAAGGCCGGCTCGGGCACGGCATCGCGCATTGTCGAGTGGCAGGGCATCAGGCATACGGTCGGCGTGTTCGTACAGGCGAATTTCGGCAAGCGGCGCAATTTCACACTGCGCGGCGCCCGCGTCGGGCCCGATCTGGTAGAGCCGGCGATGCGCGAAGGCACGCCGCGTGCCGAAAAGGGCTCGATCATCGCCATCGTCGCCACCGATGCGCCATTTCTGCCGCACCAGATGAAGCGGCTGGCAAAGCGAGTGCCGCTCGGCATCGCCATGACAGGCGGCTTCGGCTACCACAGTTCGGGCGACATTTTTCTGGCCTTCACCACCGCCAATCCGCAAGCAGCACTTGCACCATCGGGACGAACCGCAAACGTCGCTTACATCCCGGACGACGACATCGATCCGTTCTTCGATGCGGTGGCGCAAGGCGTAGAGGAGGCGATCCTCAATGCAATGGTCGCCAATGAGGATATGAGCGGACGCGACGGCAATTTCGTGCCGGCGCTGCCGAAGGCCTGGCTGAAAGATCGATTTGGATAGAGGACAAGGCCTGGCGGCGCCAAGCCTGTTGCGTCACGGCTTGGCCGCGTTGCTCTGATCGGCCTCGGCCGCCTCTTCGAGCCGCGATGCGATCAGTTCCTGGATGTCGCCGACTTCTTCCTGGATATCTTCCAGCGGAATGCCGACCTCAGCGGCCTTGGCCGCGCACTCCTTGGCGAGGGTCTCGGCCTGCTTCTCGATCTTTACCGGCGAGTGCTGGCAGTGGACCTTTTCACCGATCCATCCGCGCAAGAACTCGATCGCATGTTCACTCATACTGCTTTTCCCTGGCGGCTATGCCGGTTGGTAACCGTAAACGTCCGCACCCGGTAAAGGATGCATGCTGCCATTCGAACCGAGTCGGCTTCGCCCGGCAAGTTGATCTTGTCGGAGGTCCGAAGAGCCGAATGAAGGGAAGGGTTCAATGAGCACGTTCTGATTGTTTGATAGAGTGGTACGTTGGCCGGGATCGGCTTCGGCTCTATGCTGTTGTTCTTACGATCTTTTCCTGCTGTCGACGGCCGATTTGTATCACAATAGGGATCACAACGCGTAACACATTTTCTGCTTCTTCGTGGTACACCGCCACAGCTACACGGTCGAAGCCGCCGCTATATAGTGACATCATTATGCGATGTCGACTCTATCAGCCATCCTGCTTCTTTCCGCCGCGCTGTGTCAAACGTCATCCCCGTCCAGTATGGAGATCGGATGGCCCCGGAGGGCGTATGAAGATGTTGATTTTATTGCGTTTCGTGGGCCAAAATCAGAAAGCTCTCGTCAGCGTCACCCGCTCGACTGCCTCCGCCACACTCAGCGCCTCCGACGTCGATTCCTTGCACGTAAGGCGCGGGCCGGATGAACGACAACATTGGCGCTTTGGCAGCGCGCTCCTCCTAAGGACGATGTCTCGATGCAACAAGCTCTGCCTTTCGCTGCGCCGTCTCCAGCCCGAGTGCGATGAAGGCGCGCGCATGCCGGGCCAGTTCCATATTGTCGGCCCACAGATTGCGCCAGATCGCGGTCTTCCGTGACAGGTTCTCGTCGACGATCTTCGACGAGAAGGATTCAAAGCTGAGGTCGTCCCTATAGCCGATCGCGGTCAGCGCATCGAAGATGGCGGCAAAGTCGATATTGCCGGTGCCGAGGAAACCGCGATGGCTCTCGCCGATATGGACATAACCGATCTTGTCAGCGGCATGGCGGATAGCCAGTCCGACATCGGCCTCCTCGATGTTCATGTGGAAGGTATCGAGATGCAGGAAGATGTTGTCGGAGCCGGTGTCCGCGATGAAGGCCAGGCCTTGTGAAGCGGTGTTGAGCAGATTGCTTTCGAAGCGATTGACGATCTCCAGATTGAGCGTGACGCCGGCGGACTTGGCCGTCTCCGCAACCTTCGCAAGTGTCCCCGCGCTGCGGTTCCACTGATCGCGCGTCGGCGCCTGCGTCTGCAAGCCGTGGCTGGTACTGAGGATGCCGCCAATTTTCTGGCCGCCGAGATCGCGGGTGAGCGCGATCGTCTCGTTGAGGATCTCGACGCCGCGCGCGGCAACCGCCTTGTCCGCACTCGAAATGTCGCCGTCGGCCGGCAGGCCGATGCTGATCGCGACGCCGAGCTTGAGGTCGGCGATGCGCCTGGCCAACCCGCCAACGTCGACATTGGCGGGGTCAAGATAGGAGAACTCGATCAGGTCGAAACCGGCCTCCTTGGTGTTGGCCAGCGTCCGTTCGAGGTCGCCTTGCGCCGAACTCGCCGACCAGACGAAGGAATGAATACCGATGCGCGACATGATCGTCTCCCGTTTCTGGAATTGAGTTGCGGGCGGGGTGGCCCCGCCCCCACCGGCGGGGGGGGGGGTGCCGGGGGGGGGGCACCCCGGGGTGGAGTTTAGGTTGTTGGGCGGGGTGCCGGTGGGGGGGGGGGCGTGGGTTTTTAAAAAAAACCCGCCCCCCCC
>NZ_JAMYVE010000027.1:0-36402 GCF_040323695.1 Mesorhizobium sp. M0030
ACGGCGACGACTGCCTGCAGGAATTGCGCTGGCTCTACGACCGGCGCGATCTCGCAGAGGCCAGGGCTGATCTTGCCGCATGGCTGTCCAAATGGTCCGCCCGCTACCCGCGGCTGACCACCTGGGCGGAAGAAGCCATAGAACAGACGCTGACTTTCTTCCGGCTGCCGCGTCAGCATCACAAGCACCTCAAGTCCACCAACATGCTTGAACGGCTCAACGAGGAAATCCGCCGGCGCACCTATGTCGTGCGCATCTTCCCGAACGCCGAAAGCTGCCTGCGCCTGCGCCTGGTCAGCTGGCCGTCGAAACCAATGAAAACTGGATGGAGGCCAACCGCTATATCAACATGGATGATCTGCGCGAGCACAAGAAGCTCGCTCTACGCCAAGCCGCATGACCAGTTTCATGATCGCCCATTTTGCAGAACTTGACGCACACAACCGTAGGGAAGGGCGGATTTAACCCCCAAAACACCCGCGACAGAGATGCTCAAGTCACGCTCTTCAAAGCCATTCTGATTAGACGTGACGCTGCGTTCGCAAAGGGTATCGAGCGGGTTAGTTATGTATGAAAACTGTGACGCCCCGATCGAGCACGGATTCGCACGCATATTTCTCTAACCCACGCCTCTCGGGCGAATGAACCGCCTCTCTGCTTACTCTGGCCGTGCCGTCTTCTTCTCCCGCGGCAGTTCGCGTCTTTGTTTGCAGACGACCACGATCGATTTGTCCCAGCGATCCACTCGCCGCTGGGATAGATGATTGCTTTGCTGATCTTGAGGAACGATGGCCTGATCCGCATGCAACGCGCCCGTTCGAAGAGTCCCGTCGCTTACCTGGCCGTGACAGCGAGCGATGACTTATTCAGGGGTGAGCAAGTTGAGGGTCAGGCATTGGCGGGACAGATAGCAGAGTTGTGCAACAGATTGTTGCACCCGCGACCACGTCGGTAGAGACCCGAGGAGAAATGTCGGCGGCATCACCGCGGACGCTCGTGGTGACCCGAAGCTCTCAATAGAGCTCAATGACCGCTTTGCGTCTAATATGACAGGTCGAGCGCGCTACCCTCTTGCCTGAAAACCGGAACGGCCGGTTGCCGAATGGCTAGTTATCCAGAACCAATCTGACTTTCTGGGCGAGAGCTTGGAGGGTAGCGGGTTTCTGCAGGAGTTGAACGTTTGGATCGATGATCCCATTGCGAACTATGGCATCACGTGCGTAACCGGACGTAAAGAGCACCCTCAAGTCAGGCCGCAATTCAACGGCAGCATCCGCAAATTCCCGACCGTTCATTCCGGGCATGACAACATCCGTCAGCAGCAAGGAAACGTCTCCTCGATCCTCAAGAATGCGCAGGCCTTCAACCCCATTCTCAGCAGAAATCACCGAATAGTCGAGATCCTCGAGCATTTGCATTGTCAGTTGTCTTACACTCGCCTCGTCCTCGACGACGAGGATCAATTCCTCTGGCTTGCCATTGGCAACGTCTTGGCTGTTCGCCCGCCGTGCTCCATCGGCGGGACCATTGTGCCTTGGCAACCAGATGCTGATGGTAGTCCCCACCCCCAGTTTTGAATCGATTTTGACATAGCCACCGGACTGCTTGACGAAGCCAAACACCTGACTCAGCCCAAGGCCGGTTCCCTTGCCGACACCTTTGGTGGTAAAAAACGGCTCGAAGGCTCTTTCCAGAACCTCCGCGCTCATACCCGAGCCCGTGTCCCTCACCGCAATAAGGACGTAGGGGCCGGGGGAAATGCCATGATCTGCAGCAACCGACTGGTCGACCAGGAGTGCAGAGGTTTCGATTGTCAGGGTTCCGCCCTCCGGCATGGCATCGCGAGCGTTGACCGCCAGATTTACGAGGACATTTTCGAGTTGGCTGGGATCAGCGAGCACTGCACCGTCATCGGATTGCACGACCGTATTGAGTGTTACGTGCTCGCCCAGGGTCCGGCGCAAAAGCTCCGACATATCCTGCACCATCCGGCCGACGTCGAGGGATTCAGGGGAAAGCGGCTGCTGCCGGGAAAAAGCCAGTAGCCTTTGCGTCAGCATGGCAGCTTTGTGGGCACCCTCGGTCGCGGCTGCGATCAGTTGGTGCACGCCGGGCTCGCCGCGGTCGACGCGCCGCTGGATCAAGTTGAGTCCTGAGATGACAACTCCCAACATGTTGTTGAAGTCGTGCGCGATACCGCCCGTGAGTTGCCCCACCGCCTCCATTTTCTGGCTTTGGCGCAGCTGATCCTCCAAATTCCTGCGGACGTTGAGGGGGAGCCGTCATCTGATGCTGGCCTCCGATCCAGCCAGCATCTTGAATCACAAAACCACTCTCACGGGAATCCCGCAGATTCAGTCAAAATCTGAACTGCTCTAAGCGTCCATTCAAGCGGCTCGTGATCTGGTTGCTCGTGCCACATCACTTGACGGAAGTCGCGGCGGTCAACCTGCTGGCCGCATATCGGGCCAAAGGTCGAAACGGTCTTGTCCGTCTGCCGGCGAATGTGGTTTGCCGGGGATGCGTGGGCCAAGGGCTGCTATTCTGGTCATGCTCGAACGAACACGATTCCGCGGCAAAAGTTCCGTCAGTTTGGTCTTCTCAGTTGGTGAAAGACATCGCACCAAAAGCGGAAGTCATTTGGTCGGCCGTCGAAATGTGCCTCCAAAGCGCAGTGCGCCACGGCGGTCGGCGCTTCAAGCCCATAGAGTTCGATCGCAGATTGAGCGGCCTGACCTTGGTCGACGAGATCGGCAATCTTCAAAGCCGTAAATCAGCGCTCCGCATTGCGAGCCTTCCGGTATGAGTTCCGAGCCTAAGACGCTCCTGAGTAGGCTTTTCGCCCTTATTATTTTCTCTGCCGCCGGCGCCACTGTCTATTGTCGGTGGCGAGGCCGCTGCCACCTTCTGAGCGGGCGAGCGATGGAGTGCCTTCGACGGTGAAGACGATTCCGGCGTCTTCAAACGCTTTGCGGATCGCCGCGATGTTGTGGGGACGCGATTTCCTGAATCCGTTCTCAAGATCGCTGATGGCCATTTCGCTAAGATCTGCCTTTGCGGCAAGTCGCACACGCGACCAGTTCAGTAGGGCTCGTGCTGCTCTGGATTGATCTGCTGAGAGTACGGTTCGGCTGTCCATAAACAGTCGAACATTCAATATCGCTTAAATGTTCCTCTTGACCTTCTGCGATTTCTAACGGCGTGATGCCGGCCTCTCGGGTAACGCGGCGGGGTTTTCCAATAACTTTGCGGAACGCTGATCGTCACGCCGCAACGTCTTCTTTTTCGGCTTGGTCTTCTCAACCAGATCTGGCCTTTTCGCTATCAGGTAGTCAGCCTTGTTCGTTCGATAGTCTTCTTTGTGGATGGACATTTCTACAATCTCCATTGTGGAGATCAACGCGGCTGGAAGCCGACAAGGTCGATCCGAACGGCGCACCGTCCTAATACGAGTCTTGTCGACCATACCAGTCGTCGACGTCTCGCCGCACGCGATCCTTCTCAATGCCGTAGCGTTCCTGGATCGTACCTTCGAGCTGATCGCGGTTGCCGGCTATGCGGTCGAGATCATCATCAGTGAGCTTGCCCCACTGCTCCTTGACCTTACCTTTGAATTGCTTCCAATTTCCTTCGACGCGATTCCAGTCCATGACGGCGATCTCCTTTCGTTGTCCTTTCGAATAACGGTCGTATGGCTGTCAGGTTCCGCTGCAGGTAAGCGCGCTTGCTTGTGATCTAGCAATGGAACCTAATGCCCGTCGACCGCATGTGTGCGCCGGCCTTTTCCGGTTTGGGAACACAGCCGGCCTTTTGCCGTTGGTCTGGAACAGCTTCGCAAGGAAATGCACGTGCTCGCCGATCCGGGCATCTGGGTCGCGTTGGCGGCTGTGTTCATCCCTTATGGAGTCGATGTCGCACTGCTTCTGAGGGTAGCCGGTTGATGGACCTGCCAGCGCTGCTCTGGCGTCAGATGAGCGGATTTCCATAGAAGCCGCCTCAACTTGGCGGCGGGGGGTCTTCGCGTTCGGCCATCTGTTCCAAGAGCTTCCTTGACGCAGCCAGGACGCGGCGTACGTGGGGAGTTGAGTTCGCCGACCATATCGATGGCGAAGGCGCCGGACAGGGCGCCACACGTCTTGGCGGGGCGCTCTGAGGGCGTTGGCGATGTCATCGAAGATCGCTTCCATCGGTCGAGTCTCGAACGCCGAACCTGTGAATCCCCTGTTTGTTCCGTCAAAGTCTAACGATCAGGGAAGCGCCATTGAAAGCACGTGCAGTAACGGTTGATTCAACCATTGCTGGTAAATGTGGGTGGCGGCTCCGACAGTTCGGGGTGGAACTCAATGCCGAAGCCGCCTGCGCAGCCAAGGTTGGGGTTTGACCGCGCCGTCCTATAATGGGACAGCGCGGTCAACGATTCGTTAAAACGTTCTGGAACTAATTAAGCACGCGCTAATTGACTCGCGGTCTCGGGAGTCAGTGCATGCGTGAAGTTCATTCCTCCGATGGTGCCGATTTTGGCGGGACAGGCCTCCCGAGGGCATTGCACAGCGTCACGTACCGGCCGCCGCCTTCGTCTTCCCTCTTCTTAGAGATCCGCCATTCGTTGGGCGAGTGGGTTGTTCGCATCATAGGGAGGAACGGTGAAACGTATTCCCGAGCATTCGAATATGAAGCAGATGCCGTCGCTTTCGCTGGCGATCAGTCTTCTCGTCTAGGATTGGAAGCTCCCCCGAAGCGAGCAACTTGACGAAATCAGCGAGAGACGCGCTGAAGCAGAGCGACTATCTGTTTCGCGGTCTCGTCGGTCCCGATCACTGGCGACTGTCGTGCGTCATCTTTCTGTATGATCGATGACGCCTGTTCGGGGGTGGTATCATCCTCCAGGTCGAACTCACGGACTCCGATGGGGGTTCTTGCCTTACATCTCACACATGGATTTTTGGTGCGAAGCCAATTCATAGTGATTGGGCCGACGTGCGGCCTGATTGAAGGTCAAAAGCTACTTCGGCGGCTGCGAACAGCCTAGTCTATGACCTCGCCACCGAACAGCCGGAACCTAAGCGCTTAATGGAGCTTAAGGCTCCATGAGTACACGCGGTATCAATTTCCTCGATCGCTGGGATCGGCAACAATCTCCCCGAAACGGCGAAGGCCGACACGGTTTCGATAAGTGAGTACACACACAAATTGTACGCCGACGCTAAGGCGCTCGGGATCAGGCGCGAAGAGATCGACGAAGAAGTTGACAGCCTATATCGGACGCTGGTCGATGCGCCTTCGGAACTTACCCCCCCTATAAATTAGCAGGGGAGGCACGGCATTCTTCAAGCCGTCGCTCTTCTCCTTTCCCGATAGCTTCACCGGACATCGCGCTGGCCGACACCTTCTTGCGCAATGCCGCAGTGTGCCTCGATGGCGCTGACCGGGCGGCGGATCTGGGCAGGCGCAATGCGGCCCTTCACGCCATCGCCATCGCCATTGAATTGCTCCTGAAGTCGCATCTTCTCAGAACAGCGACCGACGATCGCTGGAATCGCCGCCATATCGGGCACGATCTCGGCAAGGCCGCTCGTTACGCCGAGAGAGCTGGATTGGGCCTGCCACCGCAACTGCACAGCGTCATCGCCCAGCTTCATCCTCATTTTCAGCGTGGCGGCTTCCAACGGGACCCAGCGCGTTCATGGCCGTCCGGTTTATCGCTCGACGCCCGCCACATCGCGCGGCGGCTTGCTCAGACTCTCATGGAACATAAGCGTCGCGCTAACGACGCCGCTGCTCCTGACTTGAAGATGACCCCACCCCCGCGATCCATTGCGCTGATCCTTGGTCCAGCCGACGGCCTGACGCCATCAACCCGCAAGGGGTCGGACTACGCGAAGCGTGCCGCCGCTCCGGCTTCGCCTTCGCGGTGATTGCGGCCATCCGCCGAACACATCGGGCGCCTGTCAGCGGGGGAGGGTCCTCCGCTTCAAACAGGAGCCGGATCGATGTCCCTCGCCGACGCGCATGCCTTCGCCTTCAGCCTCGCCGCCACCCTCATGGTCGCCATCGTCATCTTTCGTGCCGGCGACGGCACTCTCTCGGTCGTGCCGGCGAACGAGTATGACGGCGACGACACCGCCATCATCGGCGAAATCGACCGTTCGCCCCAGGACGGGGCTAACATTGCCGCTGGCGAAACAGAGCTTTGGCATCTCGCCGGTGCTTTTCGTTGCTATGCTCTGCGCGGCGTTGCGGTGGTGGTGGAAGGCGCAATCGCCAGAGCTATTCTCGGAGACACCACCATGATCATCCTCGGCATGTTCGTTTGTATCGCGGCCATCAGCATCCTGTGCTGGTTGCTCTTCACGCTTGCTATCTTCGCCCTTCCGTTGTTCGCAGGGGTCAGCGCAGGTACGTGGGCATTCAACACCGGCGCCGGCTGGCTTGGCGCGATCCTCGTCGGCATCCTGGCAGCCGGGTTGACGCTCGGCGTCGGCCAAATCCTCCTCGGCGTTATCAGCTCCATGTGGGCGAAGCTGGCGATCACGCTTGTCTTCGTCGCGCCTGCGATGGTTGCCGGCTACCATGCCACCCATGGCATCGCGAAGCACATGATGCCTTCGGAAACCTGGCAGGTCGTCTTCTCCGTCATTGGCGCGACCGCCGTCGGCGTCACGGCATATCTGCGGGTCGCGGGCATGACGTCAGCCGACCAATCCGGCAGGGACGTGGTTCGAGCCTAGACCCCCGCGGGCGGCGCAGGTGGACCAGACCGACGAAGGCCTAGCCTCCTCATTATCGGTGGTTGGAGCAATCGGGTTCCATGCCAGGATCGAGCAACGGCCACGTGCCGGCGCGGCCCCGTCTGGGACTTGGACTTTCTTTGGTCGATGCCCATGGCAGACCGACAAGTCGGTAGCAGGACGGCAGCGCGCGCGGTGGCGGCGGCGTTGCAGGTGCGCGGAATCTGTGCCTGGAATGCGTGGGCGATGCCGGTGAAGCCTGTAGCGATCTGCCGGAGGCGCGTTGCACGCCAACGTCTCCGTTCCCAATCTGTCCCAAGAGCGCTCCAAACGGCCTCTTCAATGGGCTGATCTGGCCGAACGACGGCTGAAGCCTCGACCGCCTAGGCCGCAACGGCGCATCTCGACTTTCTTCCCCTGCCGGCTCCCACCCCATGCCGCAAGCGCATGGGGACCCCGAGCGCCGCCATTCCTCGCGAGACAAGAAAGTCGTTCCTGCGCCGTCCTCCGCGTTGCTCCGGTCGCAAGCGATGCGTCGTCGGTCGCCTTCGGCCACCCGATCGCCATCGAGGCCGCATGGTGCGGGCTCGGGAACAGAAAACGGAGACTTACAATGGCTACCATCGGCACCTTCAAGAAGACCGCCTCGAACGAATTCACCGGGGACATCGTCACCCTCAGCGTCCAAGCCAAGAACGTGCGCATCGTCCCAGACACACGCGCCACCGGCGAGAACGCTCCCAGCCACCGGGTGCTGGTCGGCCGCGCCGAGATCGGCGCCGCCTGGTCGAAGACCTCCAACGAAGGCCGCGATTACCTGGGTCTCAAGCTCGACGATCCGAGCTTCAACGCCCCGATCTACGCCAACCTCTTCGACGACGAGGAAGGGGAGGGTTTCTCGCTCATCTGGTCCCGCCCGAACGCGCGGCGGGGTGACTAAGGACCCGCGCAGGCCCCGGCCGGAAGGCCGGGGCCTTCTTCCGCGGACGTCCGGTTCGATTCACTCAAGCCGAGAGCGATGCCGAAACCGCATCGCCTGATGCTTATCAACCGTCCTCCATCGGCGCTGTTGTTTCTATAAAATGCAGGCTTTCACTGTGAAGACGAGGCAAGCGATGATCGAGCCGTTTGACGAAACCGCGCCGACCAGTGACGAACTCACCGAATACGATCGGGAACACGTCAAGCTCTATGTGCGCCTGCTTGACGCCGCCGACGACGGCGCGGACTGGCGCGAGGTGGTCGAAATCCTCTTCGGCATTGATCTGACGAAGGAGCCACAACGCGCCCGGCGCATCCACGACAGCCATCTGGCGCGAGCGCGCTGGATGGCGCGTGCAGGCTACCGTCATCTCTTGCGTCGACCCGGCAACTAGCACCACAGCGCCTGTGGTTCGCGGGTGATGCCGAAGTGGCATCACCCGATGCCCGGCAAGGGTCTTCCGCCAATCGCTACAACCCGGAATCGTTTGGAGGCGGGGTCTACGCGTTGTTTGCGAGGAGCTCTTGGATGAGGCCGGATACGTCGCATTGGCGAGACAATGCCAGCTATGATTATTTTGATACATTACCTATCGAAGGGCTCGCCTGGGAGTGTCTGCGGCGTCACCAACCCTATCAACGGCACTACCAAGCGCTCCTTACCACAAGATCCGAAAAAGCACCCTTCCACCCTGAGGCACAGCGGCAGTGGGGGTTGCGATTTCCCGGCCACGCCGGATTTGTCCGCCTTGGCGCAAGACGTTCTGTGGTCGCCTGACGTCGATCCAGCTGTGGTTTCTCTCGTGCCGGCGCCGGAATTCCTGTCGTCCTTGCGATCGGCGCCGTTGACCGGCCTGGGCGTGGTCCACGACAGCCCGGAAGGACGCCACACTGTCCATAGTGCAGGTGTCGTCACCCAACTTCTCCTTCTGCCCGGCAGTGACCCGCACGGTCACCTGGCGGCGCTGATCCCCTTGGACGCAGAAACATTGGGACGGATCGAAGCACTCACCCGTTTCTGGCGTTCGTTGCAGGGGCGCCCCAAACCTTCGGACACGCGGATGACCCCGCAGCAGCGCCGCCGCTTTCGTCTGATGATGCAGGCCGCTGACGGCCATTCGAATGGCGCGAGCTACCGCGACATTGCCGTCGCCCTTTACGGGTCTAAGCGCGTCGCTGCCGATCCCTGGAAAACTTCCGCACTGCGCGACGCGGTGATCGGCCTGGTCGAAGGTGCCACCGCCATGATCGGCGGTGGCTATTTGCAAATCCTGCGTCATCGCCGCCGATCCTAGCGGGTCTGGCCGCGCAAAAGGGGTGGAGTTTTAGCCCCCCTCAACTTCCCCATCCCTGACGAAGCTTACTCTCCGCCACCGTGGTCTCCGCCCACCGCTGAACGCCAGCGGCTGCCCAAGACCCCACGGAGGTTCGACCCATGCGACCCGATATCGCCGTTTTGCCGCCGCGCTTCCTGCGCACCAAGGAGGCCGCGGATTTCCTCAGCCTGTCCGCCCGCACGCTCGAAAAGCACCGGACCTATGGCACTGGTCCTTCCTACCGCAAGCTCGGCGGCCGTGTCGTCTATGCCGTCGACGATCTTCAGGCGTGGGCCGAACGCGGCGCTGTCACGTCTACATCCGATCCGCGGGGGTCGGTCCTGCCGGCCAAGCGTCACACGCCGACGCCGCCGACGCACGGCGGACGATACGCACGCTGACCGCGCGCGGATTTCCAATGGTGGCTCGAAACCAATCCCTTTCGGAGCGCGGGCAGCTCGACCTGTTCCGGGCGCTGCCTGGCGACTTCGCCCCACGAGACGCGCAGGATCTCATGGCCTATCCGTTCTTCTCCCTTTCCAAGACGCATCGCATCACCCCGATCGATTTTGCGGCCGGCAACGTCACGATCCGGGTCGAAGCCGTGCCCGATCATGGCATGGCGACCATCTGGGACGCCGACATCCTGATCTGGGCCGCAAGCCAGATCGTCGAGGCGCGCGACGCGGGCCTTCGCACCTCGCGCCTGATGGCCGCCACACCCTATGAGATTCTCACCTTCGTCGGCCGCGGCAAGAGCCTGCGCGACTATCAGCGCCTGAAGGCGGGGCTTGACCGGCTGCAGTCGACCACCGTCTCGACGACGATTCGTCAGCCCGCCGAAGGCCGGCGTCACCGCTTCTCATGGATCAATGAGTGGCAGGAGCGCATCGATCGCCATGGCAAACCCGCGGGGATCGAGTTGATCGTCCCCGACTGGTTCTACCAGGCAGTCCTCGATGACGCGCTCGTGCTGACGATCGACCGCGCTTATTTCGACCTGACTGGCGGGCTGGAGCGCTGGCTCTATCGGCTGGTGCGCAAGCACGGCGGACGCCAGCCCGACGGCTGGCGCTTCGACTTCCGTCACCTTCACCAGAAATCCGGCAGCCTGTCGCCCCACAAGCGCTTTGCCTTCGAGCTGCGCGACATCATCCGCCGCCAGCCGCTGCCCGGCTACACCCTTGCGCTGGAAGTGGAGATTGGCGGCCGGGTTCTGCTTGCCTTCGAGCGGATCGGCTCCTGTGGAAGGCCTGTGGACGGCCTCGTGCTATCGGGAACCGGACCTATCGTGCCATCGGGAACCGCAGGCTCGTGCTATCAGGAACCGAAACGGCGCCTAACCCTGGGAAAGCAAAGCCGAAATCGCGCCCTTAACTTAGACTCTAACCCAGATTCTAACTTTGAAGCGCGCGCGCAAGATGGGCAGAGGCTCGTACGGCGAGCCAGCCACGCACTCAGCGTAACCACCAACAACACCCCCAACACGTCGACGGTTTCTGGCGGTCGCATCACGGCAACCAGCGCTTCCGAAGGTCCGACTCCGCCGCTTGATCCGCGCTCGGGAGCCGCCCGATGAGCGCCGCACCCCTAAATCGAAAGAGCCGTGTCGGGAAGGCAACTTTGACGCTGCATCTCGCCGGTGAATTGGCCTGCAAGGGAAATCAGTTCGCGACCTTCGTCGTGCGCCCCACCACCGACATGACGACTCAGGAGCGCGCACGCATCGCCGCTTTCGAGAACGACGTCATCGTCGCCGAAACGCTGCGCGCGAGGCTCGCGCGCGAAATTCCCACCACATCAGGAGAACCGAAATGACTGGCATTGCGGCTCCCCGCACGCGCGGCGCATTCCCGGCCACGCACCACGCTGCCGATAATCTCGTCCATGTCGAACTGACCTGGGTCGAGAAGAGGATCGAGAACTGGATACGGTTCGGCACGCCCGCCCAGGAACAGATCGTCGATCGTCGCCGGCGGATCCTGTCCTATCGTCCCGGCGTGGTCTTCGCCTTCGTGCGATGGGCGGCGAACGACTTCGGAACGATCATCTCACGCATCGACATCGTGCGTGCGGTCGCGTCTGGCGAAGCCTATCAGACACTGCCCTTCGTGCGACCCGGCGGCGACATCCTGCTGAAGGTCGAGAGCTGGCCCAAGGTCGAACGCGTGCTGCAGGCGATTGACGCCATCCAGCGCCTCGGCATCGAGCCTGAGTTGGTGTCGCCTGATCATTGGCGGCACATCCACAACCGGATAACCGCCGGCAATGCGCCGCGCAGCTACACACTCGACCAACATCGTGCCTTCCTGCTGCGCAAGAGGACTGAGCCGTGACGCGCGCCGGGATCATCTTAGCCAGCGTTATCGCAACCATGGGCGTCGGTTATCCCGGCCTCACTTCGATGCCCGCGAAGCTCATCTGGAATGCGTCAGCCAGCGCACCGATCGGCTTCTACACGATCGACTTCGACGGACCCTTCGAGGTCGCCGATCTTGTGGCCGTCGACGCGCCCGAGCCGCTCGCGGCGTTCCTCGCCGATCGCGGCTATCTGCCGAGGGGCGTGCCACTCCTGAAGCGCATCCTTGGCGTATCGGGGCAACGGGTCTGTCGCTCGAACCTCACCATCACGGTCGATGGTATCGAGGCGGGGATGGCGTTGACGCGTGACCGGGCCGGTCGTGACCTGCCGGTCTGGCAGGGCTGCCGCCGCATCGCGAGCGGCGAAGTCTTCCTGATGAACCGGCATGTCCGCGACAGCTTCGACGGCCGCTACTTCGGCCTCCTCTCCACCAGACGGATCATCGGCCGCGCCGTTCCGCTGTGGACAGACGAGGACGGCAACGGCCGCTTCGAATGGCGCGCGCCAACGCGGTGAGCGCGCGACCAGCGGCGCGCGTCGTGGCGCCAGTCTTCATCACCGCACGACTCGAAAACAGGAGCCTGACATGCAACAGATCGGAGAATTCACGCGCCAGAAGACTGGCTATAGCGGGCGCATCCACACGCTCAGCCTCAACCTGGATATTGCCATTGTGGCGGCAGAGGCGAGCGAAACGGAGAATGCGCCTGACTACCGCATTCACGCCGCAAGCGAGGACGGCCCCGAGATCGGCGCCGGCTGGAAACGCTCCAGCGAAAAGGCCGGAGACTATGTCTCGATCCAGCTCGACGACCCGACCTTCGCGCAGCCGATACGCGCCAACCTCTTTCGCAATGGCGACGACAAGACGTCCTGGTCGCTGCACTGGGCGCGCCCGCGCGACCGTAGCGAGAAGGATTGAACGATGCGCGCTCGCCGTCCGTCGACGAGCCATCGCGGTGCGCCCGGGCCGCTTCGCGCTGCCTGGCGCATGGCTCTGCTCCTCCTTTGCGGCCTGTCCGTCGCGACCGTCATGCCGGCGGCAGTGGCGCAGGAAACACCTCTCACACGATCGTCGCAACGCGATCCGTTCGGCGCGCATATCGCAGAAGCCTCGCACCGCTTCGGCGTCCCGACCGCGTTGATACGCGCCATCATGCGCAAGGAGAGTGCGGGCGATATGCGTGCCGTCTCCAGCGCAGGCGCCCGCGGCTTGATGCAGATCATGCCCGGAACATGGGACTATCTGCGCGCCCGCTGGTCGCTTGGCCGCGATCCATTCGATCCCCGGGACAACATCCTGGCTGGAACGGCGTACCTGCGCGAACTGCACGATCGCTTCGGCTCTCCGGGATTTCTGGCCGCCTACAATGCGGGACCTGCACGCTACCAGGCCTACCTCACTGGGCGTCCGTTACCGGCCGAGACCCGCGCCTATGTCGCCGCATTTGCGCCCCTGATCGGTGAAAGCGAGGGTATGCGCCCTTTCGCCGTTACGTCTGTCGAGGCCATTCCCTGGAAGCGCGGCTCGCTGTTCGTCGGTCAGCCGGATCGCAAACAAGCTGTCGCTCGGGTGCCAACCGAGCGACCACCAAATGACGCGAGCTCTGCGCCCACCGTGCGCGATGTGTCCGCCATCGTGCCGCTGTCCGAAGGCCTCTTCGTGGCGCGAGCGGGCGAAGGGATACAGCCATGAGCGCACATGGGCGTCTTTGCGCAACCGCAAGCTCCAGCGCACCATGGCGTGGGTGGAGGCGGAAAATGTGCAGAACAACCGAAGGATGGCGAGATAAAAGGCCGCGAGGTGCGGCGTCGATCGGTTGTGCTGTTTCAAGAGGTTATGTGGCATTTCCGCGAGGTGCGAACAAGTGGCGCACCTCGCCGGAACACCGTTTCACCTGTGATTTCGGTGCCTTGAGACGATGTGCGGATCTTCACGATGACTGACGAGGATGGTTTCCGCATCCGGCCCGGCCGCATCCGCTCGCCCAGTGCCCAGCGCGCCAGGCCCTTCATCGCGCAGGCGCTTGCCGCCGCCCGGAAGGCCGGCGCCCGCATCTCTCGCTCCGGCCGGATCAGCCCGGGCAATCGCTCGACCTTCGGGCGTGGCCGCTCGGCGAGCGTGCGCGCCAATCGTCTCCTCACCGGCCGCTCGCGAGCCGTGATCATCAAGACACGGCTGGTGCGCCATCACGCGCGCGGCGCCCCGCTTGCCGCTCATCTCACCTATCTGCGCCGCGAGGGCGTCACCCGGGACGGGGAGAAGGCAAGGCTGTTCGGGCCGGAGGACGGGGAGGTGGATGGCGGTGCTTTTGCCGAGCGGTGCGGCGATGATCGGCACCACTTCCGTTTCATCGTCTCGCCGGAAGATGCCGTCGACATGGCGGACCTCAAATCCTTCGCCCGCGATCTGATGGGTCAGATGGAAAAGGACCTCGGCACGAAACTGGATTGGGCTGGCGTCGATCACTGGAACACCGACAATCCGCACCTTCACATCATCCTGCGCGGCCGCACTGATGACGGGCAGGATCTCGTGATCTCCCGCGATTACATCAAGGAGGGAATGCGCGCCCGCGCCGCCGACCTCGTTACCCAGGAGCTCGGCCCGCGCACCGATCTCGACATCCGCCGCAATCTGCAGCGTCAGGTCGAGGCCGAACGTTGGACCCAGCTTGACCGGCAGCTTGTTCGCGATTGCCGCGACACAGGCGTTGTCGATCTTGCGTCCCCGGCGAGCGCTCAGCCCGATGAGTATCACGTGCTGAAGGTCGGGCGGGCGCGCAAGCTCGAAACGCTTGGCCTTGCCGAACAGGTCGGCCCAGGCCAATGGAGGATCGACGAAAAGGCCGAGGCGACGCTGCGCGAGCTTGGCGAACGCGGTGACATCATCAAGCGGATGCACCGCGCCCTGACAGAACAGGGCATCGAGCGCGGGTCGGCGACCTATGTGCTCGCGGCGGAGCGCCTCGACACGCCAATCGTCGGTCGGCTGGTCGACCGTGGTCTCGATGACGAGTTGAAGGGCAGTGCCTACGCCGTGATCGATGGCACCGACGGCCGCACCCATCACATCAAGCTGTCCGATCTCGATGCCGCCGGCGACAGCGCTCCGGGTTCCATCGTTGAGCTGCGCAAGTTCCATGACGCGCAGGGACATGGGCGCGCAGCACTCGCTGTCCGTTCCGATCTCGATATTGAGCGGCAGGTTACCGCCGCCGGCGCCACCTGGCTCGATCGCCAGAACATCGCCCGCGAACCGACTGCGTTGTCGGAAGGCGGCTTCGGCGCCGAGGTGCGGCAGGCGATGCAGCTCCGTGCCGACCACCTCGTCCAACGGGGCCTCGGCGAGCGGCATGGCCAACGCACAACCTTCACCCGCAACCTGATAGACACGCTGCGTCGCTGCGAGTTGGAGGCGCTCGGCGAAAAGCTCTCGGCCGAAACCGGCCAGCCGTTCAACCGCGTTCGCAGTGGTGAGTTTGTGGCCGGTTCCTACCGGCAACGTTTCACGCTCGCCTCCGGCCGCTTCGCCATGATCGATGACGGCCTCGGTTTCCAACTGGTGCCTTGGACGCCGTCCCTGGAAAAACATCTTGGCAGCCACGTCTCTGGCGTCGCTCGCAATGACGACGGCATCGACTGGAGTTTTGGCCGCAAGCGAGGCCTCGGCATCTAGTCTCAATTTGAAGAAAGGACTGCAGCATGTCCGCCACCAAAATTCTCTGGGGCCAGATCCTCGCCGTCTTGATGATCGTACTGTTCACGACCTGGGGCGCGACGGAGTGGGTGGCCTGGCGCCTGGCATTCCAGCCCGAGCTGGGCAGGCCATGGTTCCGTGTCCTGGGCTTTCCGTTCTACCTTCCGCCGTCATTCTTCTGGTGGTGGTATGGCTTCGATGCCTACGCGCCGTCGATCTTCGTAGAGGGAGCCTTTATCGCGGCTTTCGGCGGTTTCGCCTGCGTCGCCGTCGCCATCGGCATGTCGGTCTGGCGGGCTCGAGAGGCCAAGAAGGTCGAGACCTACGGCTCCGCCCGCTGGGCCGACAAGCAGGAGGTCAAGGCAACGGGCCTTCTCGGCTCCGATGGGGTGGTGCTTGGGCGCTTTGACGGCGCCTATCTGCGCCACGATGGACCGGAGCATGTGCTGTGCTTTGCGCCCACACGTTCGGGCAAGGGTGTCGGCCTGGTCGTCCCGTCGCTGCTGACCTGGCCGAGCTCCGCCGTCGTTCACGATATCAAGGGCGAAAACTGGCAACTCACCGCGGGCTTCCGCGCCATGCATGGGCGGGTCCTGCTGTTCGATCCCACCAATCCCAAATCCTCATCCTACAACCCGCTGCTCGAGGTGCGTCGCGGCGAATGGGAAGTCCGCGACGTTCAAAACATCGCCGACATCCTGGTCGATCCCGAAGGCTCGCTCGAGAGGCGAAACCATTGGGAGAAGACCAGCCATGCCCTGCTGGTCGGCGCGATCCTGCACGTCCTCTACGCCGAGCCGGTCAAGACGCTTGCCGGCGTCGCCGGATTCCTCTCCGATCCAAAGCGTCCGATCGAATCGACGTTGTCCGCGATGATGAAAACCGCGCATCTGGGGCAGGCTGGTCCGCACCCGGTCATCGCCAGCGCCGCGCGAGAGCTCTTGAACAAATCAGACAACGAACGCTCCGGCGTGCTGTCCACCGCCATGTCATTTCTTGGCCTCTATCGCGATCCTGTCGTGGCAGAGGTCACGCGCCGCTGCGACTGGCGCATCAGCGACCTTATCGACGACGAGCATCCGACGACACTCTACCTCGTCGTGCCGCCGTCCGACATCAATCGGACCAAGCCGCTCATTCGCCTGATCCTCAATCAGATCGGCCGCCGCTTGACTGAAGATCTGCAGGTCAGGGCGAAAGGGCACCGGCTGCTCCTGATGCTCGACGAGTTCCCGGCGCTTGGCCGCCTCGATTTTTTCGAATCGGCGCTCGCCTTCATGGCCGGCTACGGGCTGAAAAGCTTCCTGATCGCTCAATCCCTCAACCAGATCGAGAGGGCGTACGGCGCCAACAATTCGATCCTCGACAACTGTCATGTCCGGGTAAGCTTTGCCACCAATGACGAGCGCACCGCCAAGCGCGTGTCCGACGCGCTGGGAACAGCGACCGAGATGAGGGCCATGAGGAACTATGCCGGCCACCGGCTGTCTCCGTGGCTCGGTCATCTCATGGTCTCCCGCTCGGAGACGGCTCGCCCGCTGCTCACGCCGGGTGAAGTCATGCAGCTGCCGGCGACCGACGAGATCGTCATGGTCGCGGGTGCGCCGCCGATCCGCGCCAAAAAGGCGCGCTATCATGAGGATGCTCGCTTCCGGGAACGTATCCTGCCGCCGCCGCTGCTGAGGGCGGCGGCGGAGGAGGGGAGGCCGGACGACTGGACGAACCTGCCTCTGCCTTCTCGTCCGCAGATTGCTGAAGCCATGTCGGCGCCGTTGGCCACGGATGACGACACAACTGATTCCGAGCGTCGTCGGCAACCCGAGCTCAGTCGCGTCGAGCAGGTCGTGAAGCCTTCGACCGAGAACGAATTCGAGATCGATCACCTGGATGACGTGGAGGACGAGGTTGCCCGCAACCGTCGACTGACGCGCCTGATGCAGGGCGTTGCGCGGCAGGCGTCGCTCGACCCCGGCGACGGCGTGGATATGTGAGGCTCCCATGGTAAAGCCACCTCGCAAGCAACGCCTGTCCGTCTATCTCGATCCGAAGGTCATGAGCAGGCTGGCCGAACATGCGGCGCGCCGTGATTTTTCACGGTCGCTCGTCGCGGAGGCGGCAATCGAGTCGTTCCTCTCACCCGATGCCGCCGACCGGCAGGAGGCGGCGATCACCAAGCGGCTTGACCAGCTGGACCGCCGTATGACGCGCCAGGAGCGCGATGTCGCGATTGCCGTGGAGACGCTCGCTGTTTTCGTCCGCTTCTGGCTGGCGACAACGCCGGCTTTGCCCGAGCCCGCGGCACAGGCAGCCCACTCCAAGGCTGGCGAGCGCTATGATGCCTTCGTCACCGCGCTCGGCCGGCGCCTGGCGAGAGGTCCAAAGCTTCGGCAGGAGATCTCCGAGGACATCGATGGCGGTCTGGACACACACCAGCCCGGCACGCCCGCGCGCTGAACGGACTGGCGGACCGAGATTTTGCAAGCATCGATATGTCAAGCATATCAAAGTATTGTAACGATATGTTGTCATGGAACTCGCGTTGCCAACCTGTCGGGGGGTTTGGCAGACAAGAGCTAGACAGCCGCAGGGCAGGGTCGCTGATACGGGAACCATGTTGGGCGCGAAATCCGCAATTCAAGATCCGTGATTGCATGAGGGACCACGCCTTTATGAGCTTCTAGAAAAAGCAGCCGTCTGAGCCGAACCAGTTATCTCAGTGGCTAGGCGGTGTCAGGATCTTTTCGTTGAAAATTATAGTCTGTATGCTATAAGGCAAAGGGCGAATGAAAAACCAAAAGCTCACGGTATGGATGGGATCGTCGAAGGATGACCTGCGCGAGTTTCCGGTCGATGTTCGCCGGTTGATGGGTGTCGCAATCAACGACGCCCAGAATGGTGAGGAGCACCCGGCTGTCAAAGCCCTGAAAGGGTTTGGGGGCCGCAGCATCCTCGAGGTGGTCGACGACTTCGACGGAGATACCTACCGCGCCGTCTACACCGTCCGCTTCGCTGGCGTGATCTACGTCCTTCATTGCTTCCAGAAGAAGTCGAAGAGGGGCAGGGAGACACCCAAGCATGAAATCGATCTCGTCACAGTACGATTGAAGGCGGCCGAGGCGCACTATCGTGAAAACTATGGGAAAGGAACAAAGTCATGACGGAAGACATCACCGCCGAAGTGAGCAGCGGCAACGTGTTTGCGGACCTCGGCTTTGACAATCCCGAAGAGGAATTGCTCAAGGCCAAGCTGGCCCGCGAGATCCGCGCCATTATCAAGCGCCGGCGCCTGACCCAGGCGAAGTCGGCTGAACTGCTCGGAATGAAACAGCCCGACGTCTCCGCGATCGCCACAGGGCGAACGGGTAAGTTTTCAATAGACAGGCTGGTTCGCTGTCTGGACCGGCTCGACTACAAGGTCGACGTGGTGGTTCGCCACAAGCCTCGACGGTCAACTCGTGCTGAAGCCGCGTGATCTGACGGCTTTACCGACGAGCGCACAATTGACGGCGAGCGCCGCCCTTGCCTGAAGATCGCCGGCCTTGATCACAGGTCGGCACCGCCAATCTCCTGTATTTGCACGCTACGCCACTACGCCTCGATATAGGTGTTGAAACCACTCGAGATGCGGCTCTCTTAATCATCCCCGTCCAGGGGCCGTCCATGTTCCCCCGGATCGAAACGGGGACAGGATGGCAGCTTCGCCTCACAATTCAGAAGGTCTGGCGCGCGGCGCACGCATGCTGCGCACAGCGCTCGGACCTGCGATCGCGCGCTATCTCGACGACGCCGGCATCGTCGAAGTGATGCTTAATCCCGATGGACGTTTGTGGATCGACCGCCTGTCCGAGGGGTTGTCCGACACAGGAGAGCGTTTGTCAGCAGCGGACGGCGAGCGCATCGTTCGCCTCGTCGCTCATCATGTCGGTGCCGAAGTCCATGCCGGCGCCCCACGTGTCTCGGCCGAGCTGCCCGAGACGGGGGAGCGGTTCGAAGGGCTTCTTCCTCCCGTCGTCGCGGCGCCCGCCTTCGCGATCCGCAAGCCCGCCGTCGCCATCTTCACCCTCGAAGATTATGTCGCGACCGGAATCATGTCGGCGCAGCAGGTGGACGCGCTGCGCCAGGGCGTTGCCAACCGCGCGAACATCCTCATTGCAGGCGGCACCTCCACGGGCAAGACCACGCTGATCAACGCGCTGTTGGCCGAGGTGGCCAAGACCGTCGATCGCGTCGTGATCATCGAGGATACGCGGGAACTGCAATGCGCAGCGCCGAATCTCGTGGCGATGCGAACGAAAGACGGTGTCGCGTCGCTCTCCGATCTTGTTCGCTCATCGCTGCGCCTGCGCCCCGACCGCATTCCAGTCGGAGAGGTGCGCGGGGCCGAGGCGCTCGAACTGCTCAAGGCCTGGGGCACCGGCCACCCCGGCGGCCTTGGCACGATCCACGCCGGCAGCGCCATAGGTGCGCTCCGAAGGATGGAGCAGCTGATCCAGGAAGCCGTGGTCACGGTTCCACGCGCGCTGATCGCCGAGACGATCGACCTGGTTGCCGTCCTTTCCGGCCGCGGCTCAGCCCGCCGACTGTCCGAACTCGCCCGTGTCGATGGCCTGAGCCCGGACGGCGATTACCGGGTCGCGCCAGCCGTCCTCGAGGGCGACGACAGCCCGACCTTGCTCATCCAAAGCCCTGAAGGAGAAATTCCATGATCCAACGCCTGCGCCTCGCGCGCCATCGTCTCGCCATGACCGTCTCCGGTGCCACGCTCATCCTGGTGATGGCCGCGCCCGCTTATGCCTCCGGCTCGTCAATGCCGTGGGAACAGCCGCTGCAACAGATCCTCCAATCGATCGAAGGTCCGGTCGCCAAGATCATGGCGGTGATCATTATCATCGTAACCGGCCTGACGCTCGCCTTCGGCGACACGTCTGGCGGCTTCCGCCGGCTCATCCAGATCGTGTTCGGCCTGTCCATCGCTTTCGCGGCGTCGAGCTTCTTCCTGTCGTTCTTCTCGTTCGGCGGCGGAGCGCTGGTCTGATGGCGGGCGCTGTCGAACAGGGCGGCCCAATGCCGGATTATACAGTGCCCGGCTATACGGTCCTTGTACACCGCGCGCTGACGGAGCCGATCCTGCTCGGTGGCGCCCCGCGCGCCATTGCGATCATGAACGGGACGCTCGCGGGCGCCGTGGGGCTGGGGCTGCGTCTGTGGCTCGTCGGCATCGCCATCTGGGCGATCGGCCATGTTGCCGCAGTCTGGGCGGCCAAGCGCGATCCGCTTTTCGCCGACGTCGTTCGCCGGCACCTGCGCATACCCGCGCATCTCACGGTCTAAGCGAGGTCGCACCTATGATGAACCTTGCCGAATATCGCAACCGCAGCAGCCGGCTCGCCGACTTCCTGCCCTGGGCGGCATTGGTCGGCGCTGGAATCGTCCTCAACAAGGACGGCAGCTTCCAGCGCACCGCGCGTTTTCGCGGTCCCGATCTCGACAGCGCCGTGCCGGCCGAACTGGTCGCCGTCGCCGGCCGGCTCAACAATGCCTTCCGCCGCCTCGGCTCCGGCTGGGCGATCTTCGTCGAGGCACAGCGCCATGCCTCGACGCGCTATCCCGACAGCAGCTTTCCGGATGCGGCCTCGACGCTGGTCGATGCGGAGCGCAAGGCGGGCTTCGAGGAGGCCGGCGCGCATTTCGAGTCCAGCTACTTCCTGACGCTCACCTATCTTGCGCCCGCCGAAGACACCGCCCGCGCGGAAAGCTGGCTCTACGAAGGGCGGGAGAAGAAGGGCCTCGACCCCAATGAGGTGCTGACCGGGTTCACTGACCGCAGCGACCGCGTCCTGCGCCTAGTCGAAGCCTTCATGCCGGAGTGCCGCTGGCTCGATGACGCCGAGACGCTGACCTATCTGCATGGCTGCGTCTCGACCAATCGCCACCGTGTCCGCGTTCCCGAAACGCCGATGTATCTCGATGTCCTGCTGGCCGACCAGCCGCTGACCGGCGGGCTTGAGCCGCGGCTTGGCGCGTTGCATCTGCGCATTCTCACGGTCACGGGGTTCCCGACCGCGACCACGCCGGGTCTGCTCGACGAGCTGAACCGGCTGGCCTTCCCGTATCGCTGGTCGACACGCGCGATCCTGCTCGACAAGACTGATGCGACCCGGCTGCTGACAAAGATCCGGCGTCAATGGTTCGCCAAGCGCAAATCGGTCGCCGCGATCCTCAAGGAGGTGATGACCAACGAGGCGTCCGTCCTCGTGGACACCGACGCCGCAAACAAGGCCGCTGATGCCGACATGGCGCTCCAGGAGCTCGGCGCCGACTATGCGGGCATGGCTTATGTCACCGCGACGGTGACTGTTTGGGACGATGATCCTGGCATCGCCGACGAGAAACTGCGCCGGGTCGAAAAGGTCATCCAGGGCCGCGATTTCACGGCAATTATCGAAACCATCAACGCCGTCGACGCCTGGCTCGGCAGCCTGCCGGGTCACGTTTACGCCAACGTCCGTCAACCTCCCATCTCCACCCTCAATCTCGCCCACATCATTCCGCTTTCCGCGGTGTGGGCGGGCGAGGTGCGGGACGAGCATCTTGCAGCGCCCCCTCTGCTTTTCGGCAAGACCGAAGGCTCGACCCCGTTCCGGCTTTCGCTTCATGTCGGCGACGTCGGCCACACGCTGATCGTCGGCCCGACAGGCGCGGGCAAGTCCGTGCTCTTGGCGCTGATGGCGCTGCAGTTCCGCCGCTATGCGGGGTCACAGGTATTTGCCTTCGATTTCGGCGGCTCGATCCGCGCGGCGGCACTCGCCATGGGCGGCGACTGGCATGATCTCGGCGGCGATCTCAGCGATGGAGCGTCCGATAGCGTCAGTCTTCAGCCGTTCGCGCGCATTCACGATGTCCCCGAGCGCGCCTGGGCCGCCGACTGGATCGTGGCGATCCTGACGCGTGAGAATGTGACGATCACGCCTGAGATCAAGGAGCATATCTGGACGGCGTTGAGTTCTCTGGCGTCCGCGCCTGTCGAGGAGCGCACCATCACCGGCCTGGTCGTGCTGCTGCAATCAAACGATCTCAAGCAGGCATTACGTCCCTATTGCGTCGGAGGTCCCTATGGCCGCCTGCTCGATGCCGAGCACGAGCATATCGGATCGGCGTCGGTCCAGGCATTCGAAACCGAGGGGCTGATCGGAACAGGTGCCGCGCCCGCCGTCCTGTCCTATCTCTTCCATCGCATCGAGGACCGGCTCGATGGCTCGCCAACCCTTCTCATCATCGACGAAGGCTGGCTTGTGCTGGACGATGAGGGCTTTGCCGGCCAGCTCCGCGAATGGCTAAAGACGCTGCGCAAGAAGAACGCCAGCGTCATCTTCGCCACGCAGTCGCTCAGCGACATTGACGGCTCGGCAATCGCGCCCGCGATCATCGAGAGCTGCCAGACCCGGCTTCTCCTGCCGAACGAGCGCGCCATCGAGCCGCAGATCACGGCGATCTATCGTCGATTCGGCCTCAACGATCGGCAGATCGAGATCATCGCGCGGGCGATGCCAAAGCGCGACTATTACTGCCAGTCCCGACGCGGCAACCGGCTGTTCGAGCTCGGTCTGTCGGATGTGGCACTCGCGCTCTGCGCTGTATCCGCGAAGACCGACCAGGCCGCGATCGCCAGCATCGTCGCCGAGCATGGCCGCGACGGGTTCCTCGCTGCCTGGCTCACCCACCGTGGCGTCGGCTGGGCCGCTGAACTCGTTCCCGCCCTAACCAGCCCCGCCCTCACCAACAAGGAGAAGTCCCCATGAAACAACGCCGTTCCCTTGGCATGCGGTTCGCCGCCGCACTGCTTGTCGCTCCTGCCGCGCTCTCGCCGATGCTGGCGACGCCGGCACAGGCCTTGATCGTTTTCGATCCCTCGAACTATTCGCAAAACGTCCTGACGGCAGCGCGCTCGCTCGAACAGATCACCAACCAGATCACCTCGCTTCAGAACGAAGCGCAGATGCTCATCAACCAGGCCCGCAATCTCGCGAGCCTGCCGTTCTCCTCTCTGCAACAACTCCAGCAGTCCGTGCAGCGTACGCAGCAACTGCTCGGTCAGGCGCAGAACGTTGCCTATGACGTCCAGCAGATCGATCAGGCTTTCCAGCAGAAATACGGCAACGTCTCGCTGTCGGCTTCGGATCAGCAACTCGTCGCCGACGCGCGCTCGCGCTGGGGCAACACGGTTGGTGGCCTTCAGGACGCTATGCGTGTGCAGGCGGGCGTCGTCGGCAACATCGACACCAATCGCAGTGAGATGTCGGCGTTGGTCGGCCAGAGCCAGGGTGCGACCGGCGCGCTTCAGGCAACACAGGCCGGCAACCAGCTCCTCGCGCTCCAAGTGCAGCAGCTCGCCGATCTCACCGCTGTCGTCGCCGCGAACGGTCGGGCGCAGGCGTTGCAATCGGCCGAACAGGCCACCGCCGTCGACCAGGGCCGAGAGCAGCGCCGGCGCTTCCTGACGCAGGGCTCGGGCTACCAGCCCGGCAGTGCGCAGATGTTCTATGGCAAGAACTGAGGTCGGCGCGATGGAAGGCAAGCTCCTCGCTCGTGTCAGTGCGGTCATCTTCATCGCGGTCGCTTTGACAGTGACCGCGATCGAGATGAGCAGCAAGGACGATGAGCCTGACGCCCTTGGGACACGGGACCGTTCCACCGCGTCACAAGACCCGCTCGCGTTCGAATTGCGCCGCTGTTCCGGGATCGGCGAGGCCGGTCCTCGCGATCCCGGTTGTCTGAAAGCGTGGGCAGAGAGCCGGCGCCGGTTTCTCGCTCCAGGTGACTCGGCAACGGCGCCTGCTGCCGTTGCCCCGAAAACGTTATTCCCTGATGTGCCGGCGTCAGCCGACCGGAAAGGAGGGACGCGGATGGATGTGACCACTCCCGCGATGCAGGTCGAGCCTCCTCGGCCGGAGGCTCGCTGACATGGGCGGCATGGGCGTCATCGACCATTTCCTCGAAGTCTTCACGCGCTACATCGACAGCGGCTTCGGCCTGCTCGGCGGGGAGGTCGGCTTTATCGCCACAACCCTGATCGTCATCGACGTGACGTTGGCTGCGCTCTTCTGGTCCTGGGGTGCGGACGACGACATCATGGCGCGCCTCGTCAAGAAGACCCTATTCGTCGGCGTCTTCGCCTATCTCATCTCCAACTGGAACAATCTCGCCCGCATCGTCTTTGAAAGCTTCGCCGGGCTTGGCCTGAAGGCCTCGGGTACGGGTTTTACCGTCAACGATCTCATGCGCCCGGGCAAGGTGGCGCAGACCGGGCTCGATGCCGGCCGGCCGTTGCTGGACTCGATCTCGAACCTGATGGGCTATTGGTCCTTCTTCGAGAACTTCATCCAGATCGCCTGCATGTTCTTCGCCTGGGCGCTGGTGCTGCTGGCCTTCTTCATCCTGGCAATCCAGCTTTTCGTCACGCTGATCGAATTCAAGCTGACCACGCTCGCCGGTTTCGTGCTCATTCCCTTCGGTCTGTTCGGCAAATCCGCCTTCATGGCCGAGCGGGTGCTTGGCAACGTCATCTCGTCCGGCATCAAGGTGCTGGTGCTCGCCGTCATCATCGGCATCGGCTCAACGCTCTTTTCCGAGTTCACCGCGGGGTTCAGCGGCAACACGCCGTCGATCGACGATGCCATGGCGATCGTGCTGGCCGCGTTGTCGCTGCTCGGCCTTGGCATATTTGGACCTGGCATTGCCAACGGCCTCGTCTCCGGCGGCCCGCAACTCGGCGCGGGTGCTGCGGTCGGCGCTGGGCTCGCCGTCGGAGGCATGGCAGCAGTCGGCACTGCGGCCGGCGGCGCAGTCGTGTCTGGAGGCGCGGCTGTCAGTGGCGGTGCTGCAGCGGCGGCCCGTGGCGGTGCCGCCATGGCGGGCAGGGCGTCCACAGCCTACGGCCTCAGCGCGGCCGGAGAGTCTGGCTTTTCTGGCGTCGCATCCGGGCTCGGCGGTGTCATCAGAGCCGGCGCCCAAGGTGCCATCTCACCGCTCAAGCGTGCGGCCAATAATGCGGCAGGCAGCATGAAGCACAGCTACCAGTCGGGCGCTCGCGCTGCCTTCGAGACGACGGGCGGGTCATCCACGGCTGGCACAATCGGCGCGAACGCGCCCGAAGCCGGCTCCGCACCCGTCGCGTCCTCCGCAACCGAAAGTCAGCCAGCCTGGGCGAAGCGCATGAAGCGCTCGCAACAGATGACCCATGGCGTCCAGGCCGCCGCCCACGCCGTTCGCAGTGGCGACAGCCATGGCGGCGGCTCCTCGATCAACCTCTCTGAAAGTGACTGAGCATGTTCAAACGACCGTCCACGCACTACGGCAAGTCCCCACAACCCGAGACCCCCTACCAACGCGCTGCTCAGCTCTGGGACGAGCGCATCGGTTCGGCTCGCGTGCAGGCGCGCAACTGGCGCACCATGGCCTTCGGTTGCCTGGCGCTCGCCGCGGGGTTCTCGGCCGCGCTCATCTGGCAATCCGCCAAAGGCTCGATCGTGCCTTGGGTGGTGCAGGTCGATCGTCTCGGCCAGGCGCAGGCTGTGGGACCTGCGGTCGGCGACTATCAGCCGAACGATCCGCAGATTGCCTTCTACCTGGCGCACTTCATCGAACAGGTGAGGTCGATCCCCGCCGATCCGGTCATCGTGCGGCAGAACTGGCTGCGCGCCTACGACTTCGCGACGCAGGGCGGGGCGCTGGCTCTCAACGACTATGCGCGCGCCAATGACCCGTTCACCAAGGTCGGCAAGCAGCAGGTCGCCGTCGATGTGTCGTCGGTCATCCGCGCATCGCCGGTGAGCTTCCGAATCGCCTGGGTCGAACGCCGCTATCAGGACGGCTCACTGGCTTCCACGGAGCGCTGGTCCGCCATCCTCACCATTGTCGTCCAGCCCCCGCGCGACGCTGATGCGCTGAGGAAGAACCCGCTTGGAATCTACATCAACGCCATCAACTGGTCGAAGGAGCTTGGACAATGATGCCCGTACTCTGCAAAGCCGCCCCCTGGGGGCGTCCGGTTTTCCTCATCCACGCAATGCCGGCCTTCCGCAAAATGGCCCTTCCAGCGCTTTTGCTTTGCACTTCGGCGCTTGCGGGCTGCGCCACCAGGCAGAAGCCGCCGGAGATTTCCTATGACGATCCGGTCCCGGCCGTGCATGCCGTCGATCCGCCACCGCCCGTCAAGGTGGTGGAGCTGTCGAAGCCGCTGCCGCTTCCAGGCCAGTTGAAGCCGGTCGGCAAGGCCGCAAAGCCCGACCCGGAACCGACCGATCCGACCGCGCGCGTGAACTTGGCCAATGCGGCCGCGCGCGTCCAGCCTGTCCGCAACGGCTTCATCAACTCGATGCAGGTCTATCCATTCGTCGATGGCGCGCTCTATCAGGTCTATGCCTCGCCGGGGCAGATCACCGACATCGCGCTCCAGCCCGGCGAGCAGCTCGTCGGTTCCGGTCCCGTCGCCGCCGGCGACACCGTGCGCTGGATCATCGGCGATACCGAGAGCGGTACGGGCGCGGCCAAGCAGGTCCACATACTCGTCAAGCCGACGCGCGCCGACCTTCTCACCAATCTCGTCATCAATACCGATCGGCGTACCTATCACATGGAACTGCGCTCGACGCCGTCGACCTATATGGCGTCGGTTTCCTGGCAATACCCGCAGGACCAACTCATCGCCTTGCGCAGGCAGAACCAGCAAGCTGAGGCTGCACAGCCGGTCTCGACAGGCATCGATCTTTCTCGCGTCAATTTCCGCTACGAGGTGACGGGCGATCGCGCACCGTGGCGGCCGCTGCGCGCCTTCGACGATGGCAAGCAGGTGTTCATCGAGTTCCCGCGGGGCATCGGCCAGGGTGAGATGCCGCCACTCTTCGTGGTAGGGCCGGAAGGCGACACGTCCGAGCTGGTCAACTATCGCGTGCGCGGCAACTACATGATCGTCGACCGGATGTTTGCCGCCGCCGAGTTGCGCCTCGGCGCCGGCAAGAACCAGAGGCGCGTCCGCGTCTCCCGCACCGATGGGGTAAGGAGCAGTCGATTTTCATGGATGCATGGCCCTGGTGAGACCCCGCCAGCGACGAACCTCCGAACAGGCAGGGGAGGGTCGTCATCATGAGCGACAAAATGGATCCCGGGAAGAAAGAAGGCCGGGGGCCGGCGAATGACGCCCGGCCGGAGGCACCGGTCGAGGATGACGCCCGGCCGTTGACAGGTGAGCCGGCCGCGGCCATGCGGCTGCGCGCCGAGCCGTCGCGCGTGACGCGTCTGTCCCGCAAGGCGTTGGCCGGATTGGGGCTCGCCGCTAGCCTCGCTGTCGGCGGTGCGCTGATTTACGCGCTTCAGAACCGTCAGCAAGGCCAGGGTCAGGAGCTCTATTCAACCGATAATCGTTCGACGCCCGATGGGCTCGCCGGTCTGCCAAAGGACTATACGGGCGTTCCAAAGCTTGGCCCACCGCTTCCCGGCGATCTCGGCCGCCCGATCCTCAACGCGCAGAATGGCGGCCCGGCGAACGGAGCGCCGTCGTCGGGCTCGGTCGGACCGGATCCAGAGGAACAGCGCCGGGAGCAGGAACTGGAGGCGGCGAGGACCGCGCGTCTGTTCGCGTCCACGCAAACGCGGCCCGCTAGTGACGCGACTGTCGCTCGAGCCACGACAGACACCATGCCACAAACCGATCTCGCCAACCTTGGCCTCGCGCCGCAGTCAGCGACGCCCTCGGCGCAAGACCGCCAACTTGCGTTCCTCGACCAGCCGCCTGACAAGCGCACCGTCTCGTCGGATCGTGTTGCGGCGCCGGCGTCGAAAAACGTCCTGCAGGCGGGCGCCGTCATCGCAGCTGCCCTCATCACTGGCATTCGCTCAGACCTGCCCGGTCAGATTACCGCGCAGGTGACGGAGAATGTCTATGACAGCCCCACCGGACATATCCGTCTCATTCCGCAGGGGACGCGCCTCATCGGCCAGTATGACAATGGGGTCGGCTTCGGCCAGCGTCGCGTGTTGCTGGTATGGACCAGGCTGATTTTTCCTGACGGCCGCTCCATCGTTCTGGAACGTGAGCCTGGCGCGGACGCTGAGGGCTATGCCGGTCTCGAGGACGGCGTCGACTATCACTGGGGCGAGTTGTTCAAGGCTGCAGCACTTTCCACGGTTCTGAGCATCGGCGCGCAAGCAGGCTCATCGGGCCAGGAGAGCGACATCATGCGCGCTCTTCGCCAGGGTGCTTCCGACAGCATCAGCCAGACAGGCCAGCAGATCGTCCAGCGGCAGCTCAACATAGCGCCGACGCTCACCATCCGACCGGGATTCCCGGTGCGGGTGATCGTCACACGCGATCTCGTGCTCGAACCTTATGGGGGGCTGAAATGGCCAAGCTGAAACTGGGGCCAATCGCTGACGACAAGCCTGTCAAGGTCATGGTGGAACTCCCTGCGGCACTGCACCGTGATCTGACGGCTTATGCCGAGATCCTCGGCCGCGAAGCGGGGCAACGGCCCGCCGATGCGCCGCGCCTCATCGTTGCGATGCTGGAGCGGTTCATTGCGACGGATCGAGGCTTTGCCAGGGCAAAGCGTTCGGAGGGTGGTTAGAGGCTGGACGACTGAAGTCAAACCGGGTCAGTCGCACCTCCCAGTCATGGCGTGACTTCAGAAATCGCGCCGCGGCGTCCCGAACTTCCTCCATTGACAGGGGTAGGCCCGGGTCGCGTTGCGGCCACCAGGTTTCTTGCGGTCCCAACCAGGCGCAGAAGCGCACGCTTTGGGTTCGATTCCAGCCACACCGCCTTAATCGAACTGATGCTGTGCTGACCGTCGATGGGTTTCCATACTGTAGCGTCGATGGCGACTGTCCTGGCAAAACCTTCGCCCGCCAGAGTAACGCCTTGACCGAGTTGCACCTTGAGGATGACCGTCGCTTCGCTCGCGCGACATATTTGAATAGCGGGGCCACCACCTGCGGCAATCTTTTCCAACAAAACCGGATCCAGCGGCGATCCGACCGAAACCAGCAGGCAGGTATCTGCAAGATCTGCCCATGTGACCGCAGACCTTTCAGCAAGCGGATGGTAACAGGGCAGGAGAATGAACAAGCGCTCGTGTCCAAATAGCTCGCTGCGGCATAAGGCGCCGTTCTCGAGCCCGTGCGTGAACACGATGTCAAGGCGCCGGCGACGTATTGCCGCCAGACACTGATCATGGGGAACGTCCTCGATGGCGATGCTCACGTCCGGATGCAAGCCGCGAAATCGATCGACAAGCCGCGCCACGAACGCCCGTCCTATCTGACCGCACAACCCTATCTTGACTGTTTTGGCATCCTGGTCGCCAGGACCACCTCCGGCCATGGCATCTTGCAACCCTTCATAATGAGCCCGGACGAGGTTAGTCCAGGCCCGGCCTGCTTCGGTCAGCCGAACGCCATGGACGTCGCGGTCAAACAACTGCATGTCCAGCAATTGTTCGAGAGCAACGATGTTGCGGCTGACACAGGATTCCCTCACCCTGAGAACTCTTGCGGCCTGCCTGAGGCTGCCATGGTCGACAGCCGCGAAGACATGGTCCAAACGACGCAACGTGTTGTTGACCTGTCTCAAGGCACAGGAGCCTATTCCTGCGCGGCGGCGACGCTAACCGGCAGGGTCGGATACAAGCTGGTTTCGTAGACGTACTCGTGCGGAATGGCCGGAGCGGCCATCTGGGAAAGGTATCGGTTCAGGTTTTCCTCGCTATTGCTCGCCGCGAGACTACAGAAATTTCCGCTGTTCCAGGTCAGGGCGCAGTAGCTGAAATGCGCGCGTATGGCGTCAGCCATCTTTGCCAAAGTCACCTCATTGCCGAACATCGTATTCAGAACGAGGGTTTGCTTTTTCTCGATTTCGTCTGGGGGAAAATAGCGCGCCTTGAAGCCGAAATCCTTCTGGTATTCGCGACGCCTGTAGTCCGGCTCCTCGGTTGCCCGGAACTTCTCGACGAAGACGAAGATTCCGTCCGGCTTGAGGTGCTGTGTCACGAACTCGATCTGTCCCACTCTGTTCGGCGAGTACATCTGAAAGGTCGTATCTTCCAGAATGATATCGAAACCGTGGGCGAAATTTGCCAGTCGCGGATCCGAGCCCAGGACGTCCTTTGTCAAATGATGGAAGGGACCAATGAAAAAGTCGGCGTGCGGTGGTTGGCCATAAGCCATGAAGCATTTGTAATTCTCCGCGTTCGGGCTGCACGACAGTGAGCGTACCTGCCCATCGGACAGTTCCGACAGTGTCCTCGCCATCGTGCCTTCCGCTGTTCCAAGGCTATATAGCGAAAGCGGACCACCACGATGCCGTGCGTATTTCAGCACTGCGTAGGCCATCCGGCACTCTTCCTCTAATCTGTAGGGAATGCTGCCGTGATAGTGCTGGTCGAAAAAACCTTGTCGTGCCGCATGCAGGCTGACCAAGCCGTGCAGCAGTTCATCGCTCGGCAGAAGGCGGGCGTCCGCGACGGGCTTGCGGATTGGCATCCCGCTCTTGCCAGCGGCGGTCGCGGCGAAAAAGCCGGCTAGTCGGTTGATCCGTGGGCCAGCGTCGCACTCAGCCAGAAAGTCGTCGAGTCCACGCATCGCAGTATGCCTCCAGCACCGTTCCGTTGGTGAGATGCCGATACGTCGATAGGGGAAATGCCACTAAGATAAGTGGGGTCTAATATTTCGCCTGGCTCAAGTATTGGCTGAGCCAACTCGTAGGCCTGCCGGATACAGACGGCTTTCGCTCGTTTGCCATTTTTTCGCTAAAGTCACATCTTCTACCAATCCAGAGTTATTTGCGCGTTGTTCAGCAACCAATGGTTCGCCACATCATGCGACGACTGGCCACTCGCCAGTAAGGAGGCTGTGGATACGTGAATACTCTTGCCCTCGACCCGACCGAGAATCGCCGCTCACGGCACCAATCCCTTGCCCACAAGTATGAGAGTTGGGGGAGCGTGCGGGCGGACGTAGTCAAAAGAACCGGGCTTGAGCGTCAGGAGACAAGGCTCCTCCAGCCAAACCATGTGTTCTTGATGAACCTGAAGGGCACGGCGTCCCGCGGAGAAGACATTGTGGATGGGCGCCGGATTGCCTTTTTGCCGCGCCGGGCCGGTTCGATAATCTTCATGCCGGCCGGCAGTGATTGGAATGGATGGGACGAGGGGGAAGCGACCGCTTCCTATCTCCTGGTCTCGATTGAAAAAGGGTTCGCCGACGAGGTGTTTGCGGGAATGGCTCGCCATCGCCCGGCAGTGCTGCCGCCTTCGATCGGGTTTCGGGACGGCACTGCAGAGTTGGCGTTGCAGAGGATTGCTTTGGAGCTCAAGCAGCCTGACCCCATCAGCGCAACCATGGTGGAGTGCCAGGCCACGCAATTGCTCGGCCAAATGTTAAGGTTGAACGGCGTCCATCAGGAGCCGGCAAAAGGCGGTTTGTCATCGTTCGATCTCAAGCGGGCAGTGGACATGATCGAGACGTTGTCGGACGGCAGACCTACGCTGGCCGATCTGGCAAAAGAAATTGGGGTTAGCCGGTTCCATTTCTGGAGGGCCTTCAAGCAGTCGACAGGCATGACGCCGCACGCATTCATTGCGCAGCGACGGTTGGAGCAGTCCGCGGACATGCTGCGATCGACCAATCTGTCGGCGACGGAAATCGCGATGGAATGTGGTTTCGGCAGCTCCAGCCATTTCGCGACCGCCTTTAAGCGGGCTTTCGGTGCGGGCCCGACGGAATTTCGTCGTAAGTGGCGAATCTAGGTCGCCGCTTGTTGTTCTCAGCAAGTATCGGAAAACCCCAACATCACAGTAAAGCAGGCTTGGCGGAAGAAGGTATCCATCGGCGGTCAGCTCGGATACGCCGCTCATGTCAAACCTGGTTCGAAATCATCATGCCAAAGGGCGGGCCGGCCGGTCCAATCCGTGCCTCGGATTCCTGGCCAGCACGCTATCGGCGGCCGTTGCCCGAAACGGCTTCTACATCGCCTCCGCCTGGATTGTCGTCGAGCGAGGATACGGAACCGCCGGCGTCGCGACGTTCCTTGCGATCGTCAGCGTTGTCGAATTCATCGCGAGCCCATTGGCCGGCGTAGCGGCGGATCGATTTGACAGGCGGTGCTTGAACGTTGCGGCAGACCTCAGCCGCTTTCTCGTTATGCTGGCTACCGCTTGCGCGCTCCTCTACATGGACGTGTTTCTGATCATCTGTCTGTCAGCGGCCCTCTTTTCGTTTTGCGACCGTGTCGCCCTTACGAGCTCTCAATCAATGATCCCCGTGATAGCTGACGGCCGCGATCTTGTAGCCTCGAATTCCGCCGTCTTCTTCGTCATGCAGGTCGGCAATCTCGGCGCAGCTCTGCTTGCAGGGGCTTTGCTGCATGAGCGCTCCCCAGCCCTACCATTCACCGTTCTTGCTGCTTTCTTCCTGTTTTCAGCGGGTTGCCTAGCCTTGATGCGGCTGCAACCGGTTTCGCTCGATGTCCGCACCGCCAAAATCTCGGCAGCCCAAATCGATCTGAGCCTGCGCCGTCTCATTGTCGTCTACGCGCTTCTCTATACAAGCGCGGTGCTTGTCAGCGTCGTGGGATCTAGCTTCGTCCAGGAGCAGAAGGGTACTGCCGTGGATTTCGGCTACCTCGAGGCTGCATGGTCGGCGGGCTCACTGATCGGTGCGGTCTCTCTATTCCGGATTGAAAGATCGATGAGCACTCATGCGCTCCATCTCATGCTTTTGGGCTTAACGGCGCTGGTACTCATGGCGCTGGCATTTCTGCCCACGCCCTGGACAGTGATCCTTTTTGCCGCGCTCGGATTTATATACAATCTTGGACGCGTCAGCGTTGAAGTCACATTGCAGACGCGTGTGTCGGATTATCTGTTGGGCCGGGCAAAAGGCATCATGCATAGTGTGGCCGTGGTGCTCGGATTACTCGTGTTCGGCATCGCCGCCGCAGTAGGAAATCGAGCATTTCCTTCGACGATTTTCTTCAGCTTTGGCGTAGCGCTCCTCATCAGTGTTTCGTGTTTGAGCGTCAGTGTCGTTCAGACGCAAGAAAAAGGTGAATCGTGAGGTGGAAGAGCTAACAGCAGGCGTAGATGCGAAACAGGCAGTCCTGGGGTCGCTGACGGCACTCTACCCCTGGATGAGCCCATACCATTCCCGGCCGATCCGCGATTATGCGTTTCGCCTGTTTACGGCGCCGGCTTCGGTTCCCATGCCAGAAATCCGGCTCCCAGCCTTCACCAAACTACTCGACATCATCAGGAAGGCAGCGACACGAAACGGGTTGTCTGCCGATACCGCCTCAGAAATCTGCAGGGATTTCGAAAGGCGCCGCGTGTTGCAGACAGGCCCTCATTTGTTTCTCCTCATGGAGCCAGAAGCCTATTACACGCATATCTTCAGCCTCCTTGGTCTCTCGGCGCACGGGTGTTCGACCTACGTTTCCTACGCCGTTTCGACGGTGAATCTCGTCGAAAAGCCACGCAAGGGGCCAGGCTGGCTCACCGTTGACGGGAAGCCGGTCAACGTCTTTGGCCTGAGCCGAAGCCGGATGATCGGGTACAGCCTGCTAGCCGGGCGGGGACCCTATAAGTTCGAGTTGTTACCGACGGAACCAAACACTGGGGGCGACGCGCTCACGCTGCTTCGTGCCCTTCTGCCGAAGACGCAATTCGAGCGGCCCGCGCATGCCATCAAGGCAGCCAATCTTACGCTTTGGCCAAAAATGTTCGGAGGCCACTTTTCCTTCCTGCAGATCGACGACGAGGACATCGCCGACCTGGTGGCCGACCATCTGTCGGACGAAAATTCCTGGCTACACATGAGACTGCTGGAAGACCCGAAGTTCGCCTCCAATATCCTTGCCGGCCTCGACGCGATCGCGTCCGGCCCCTGGAGTGGCTGGCTCGCGCGCGGTACCGATTTCTTCTGGTTCTATGAAAATGGCAAACGCCTTCCGCTGCGTCTGGTCGCCGGAGAACTCATCGATCCCGCGACCGGTATGAAGGTGGCGTGCTTCACAGCCCCCGATATCCTTGAGCGGCTGGCAAATCGCAGCCTTGTCCCGAATCTCCTGCTGATGTTTCTGGTTTTGTCGATCCTGCCCGGCGTGCGCGCGCTTGGAGGCAGCTATCAGCCGATCTATTACCCCCTGATGCGCTATGTCGTCTCCCGGGCGCTCGAGGCCACAGGCGTGGATGAAGATCTTCAGCAGGCTCTCGCAAGCGACGACGTACCGGGTGCTTGGGGACATCGGGTAATTGAGTGTGATGATGATCCGCTCGAGGTATTCCTGAAGGGCAGGAACGGCGCGATGAGTGATCTCATCGGCCGTTTGGGCGACATTTCCTTCGCCGAGGCTTGTGGAAGCATGAAAGGCTTCGTGACAGACCCGTCGTGGAATGAACTTCACAGCCGACTGCGGCAGGGGTTGGTCACGCCGTCCGATGCGGAATGGGCCTTTTCCTGAAATGTTTTATGCGCTTCCGCAACTGGCATGCGTGTGCCGGTTTGCGAACGGTTGCTTCGCGCCTGATTTCGGTCGTTCGGGACGCGCTGACGGTTTCCTGAAAAGGTGCCTGTCCGTTCAGCCTATTGTCTGGCGAGGAGATCGGCACAATTCGGCATCCGCCATCGTAGCCGTAATTCGTCATCTCTCACCGGGTTGACAATCGCTCCTCAGGCGCCATGCTGCAGTGCAACATGGCTAGCTACGAAACCAGCATCATCAAGTCGTCGCGCATCGTATGCCTGGACGGGCTTCGCGCGCTTGCGGCGATCTGGGTGCTGGTCGGGCACTGCCTGCTTTTGACCGGCTGGCAAATTCCGATCGTCGGCGAGCCGGATCTCGGCGTCGACCTGTTCATCATGCTGTCCGGCTTCCTGATGGTGTTCCACTATCAGCTGCGCCAGGAAAAGGAGCCTTGGCAAAGATCGGCAACCTGGCTCAAATTCTGGACGCGCCGCTATTTCAGGATCGCGCCGCTGTTCTATGTCATGCTTTTCCTGGCGCTGGCGCTTGGCCCCTATCTCTACGATTGCAGGATCATCATCGACGATTTCCTCTCCAGATCGCACCAGGCGCCGGAACGCTACCTCGACGGCAGCCTGAAAAACATCGTTGCCCATCTCACGTTCCTGTTTGGGCTGGTGCCGGACCTCGCCTATCGCACGCCGCTGCCTGACTGGAGCCTGGGGCTGGAGATGCAGTTCTATGCCGTGTTCCCGGCCGTCATGCTGCTGGTGCGCAGGCTGGACTGGATCAGGAGCGCCCTTGTGGTCGCGGCGGCCGGCTGCGTCATCGTGTTTGCGATGCGGCTGTTGTCGATCCATTTTCCGATGCCGTCCTTTCTGCCGCTGAAGATACAGATATTCCTGTGCGGGATGCTGCTGGCCGGAGTCGTGCATCAGAGCCGACCGAGGCCGTTCCTCTATCTGGCATTGGCCATGCTTTTGGCGGCGCTGCCCTTTGGCGGCGACCAGGGGCTGGGCAAGCTTCTGGTGCGTGAAGCGCTTGTGGCGGGCTTCTTTGCGCTGGTTCTCTACCGCATGCTGCCTGGAAGGGCGGGAATGTTGGCGCGAGCGATCGCCGTGACGCTCAGCAACCGGTTCTTCCACCTGATGGGCGAGCTTTCCTTCAGCATCTACCTGAGCCATCTGCTGGTGCTGCAGCCCGTCGCGGCGTTCGTCATCAGTGAGTTCGGCCACGAACTGTCGGCGCCGCTGCGCTTCGCCATCGTCGTTGCCGTTGTGCTGCCGACGGTGACGTTGCTGTCCTGGATCACCTACACTCTGATCGAGGTCCCCGGCCAGAAGGCGGGCCGCTTCGTTGTCCAGCGCTTTGGCCGGAAAATTGCGCCGGTGCTCGAGAAGACCCCGGCGGAGTAGGGCGCCAAGCGCGGCGCATAACCACTGACGTTGCCTGCTCCCCCTGAGGGCGTTAGTAGCCCGCAACCGGAACATCACATGTGCTGGTGCATTGCTAGTGAACGCCAATTCGACTGGGGCGAAAAATGCATCGCGGGATCACAAATGCATGGGCAATGGTGCGAGAAGCCGTCGTTGGGTTCGTCAACGACAATGCTCTCAGCCATGGCGCGGCAATCGCTTTTTATGCCACAACATCGTTGGCGCCAATTCTGCTCATCGTGGTTGCAATTGCGGGTCTCGCATTCGGTCACGAGGCAGCCCAAGCGGCATTGTCCGCCCAAATCACAGGGATGATGGGTACAGAAAGCGCAAATATCCTGCAAACCGCACTGAAGAGCGCATCCG
>NZ_JAMYVE010000028.1:0-32361 GCF_040323695.1 Mesorhizobium sp. M0030
TGACCGGCTCAGCGCTTATCATGGGCGATGACCGGTCAACGCACGATTGTTACGTCCAATTAGAGGCCCGAGCCTTTGTTATCGATGCGGGCCTCTTCACCAAGGCGCTTTTGACAAGCCCAACCCTGCGAAGTTTTCTGCTCCGCTACGTTCACTACTTTCACCTCCAGGCAAGCTTCACCGCGCTCAGCAATGCCCGGATGAACATAGTCGACAGGCTCTCAAGATGGCTGGTGATGTGTGATGATCGCGTCGACGGGAACAGCTTTGCGATTACGCACGAGTTCTTATCAGTTATGCTCGGTGTCAGGCGGCCCGGCGTCACCATAGCGCTGCAAACCTTGGAGGGCCAAGGTCTGATACGCTCAATGCGAGGAGAGGTAGTCATTCTTGATCGCGCGCGTCTAATTGCGCTGGCAGATGGGTCATATGGCAGGGCTGAAGCCGAATACGCTCGGCTAGTCGGCAAACTGCATTGATCGCAGGCGCCGCGGCGTCCGTAGCGCCGCGACGGTGATCGCCAACGAATGTGCTCGAACAGGAGATGGTCGATCTCCTGCATTGGAGTCACGTAAGCCGCCTAGACAGAGCCTTCACCGCCGACGTTGCCGAGCATCGGGATCCACGACGAAGCTGTCATGCCGGCACCGCTGCATGCGCCGCGCGAGGAACAAACCGCCCCTCGCCTTCGTTCAGGATCCCGAAGCACGATACGGCTGTGCACCACCTTCCGGCCACTCAAAGGAGACCCGAGACGACTCGGTCCGTAAAGGAGGTTTTCGAAGAGCATCTGAGGCTTCGCGCGGCAGGCGATATCGAGGAGGATCTCTTGGGCGCACTGCCATCTAACCTCGATTAAACAGGCACTGATGCGCTGGCTGGAGCAATGGCGAGACTCATTGCACCAGCCAAGTTCAGGGCATATGCAGACAACCGCTTTTGGCCCGGAACAGATCGATTGGCGGCATAGCCTTATCTTCCCTCACAACGGGAAGGCTGTTTCGGGACTTTTCGAAATCAGCGGATCACAGGCTCGCCATGGAAGCGGCGGCGCGATGGAGGAGAAACGCCGAAGCCAACTTCCATCATCAGCCGTGGCCTGTGCGACGGCACGGTGCCCATATGGAACCCGAACGGATCCTCGACGAAACCGAAACCGGCCTTGCCGGTCAGCGTGACCGGACTCTGCTTGCCGTAGACGTCCAGAATCTCTTGCGCTGGATGGCCGACGACAAGCGTAAATTGGTGCTTGAGGGCGCGGCGATCATGGCTGCCGCGAACATAGATATGCGGGCCGGTCCCCTCGTCGACGGGCACCAGATAGAAAAAGAACTTCAGCATCCGCCAGTCGTCCAGGTCGAAGTGGTATTTGCCGAGCGAAGCCAGGTTCTTGTCCGCGTCCGACGCCTGGCCGGTCGGGAAGCTCCACCAGACGCGCGTCGTGATCAGCGTCGCCTGGCCGCCGAGATAGTGCGCCGCGATATCCATGAGCAGCGGATCGTTTTGGATGGCAACGGCCGACTTACAGCCCAGAATGCGCTCGAAATAATGGCCGCTGAGCAACGGACGGCCAAATCGCGCCTCAGCCTCCGCATGCTCCGCCGGCATGAACTCGAGTCGGCGATCGAAATTGCCGAAACAAGGTGTGCACCTGGCGAATGCGGCTACATCTTCAGCCACCATTGCAGGCAGGACAAGGCCGGGAAAAAGCCCATCCATCCGCAGCGCGTCGACAACGTCGTGGCAATTGACACCGGCAAACATCGTGTCCTGGGCTCTTTGCGGCCTTCGGACCGGCTTTGCACCACGCCAGTGCATTCTCCGTGCCGGCATGGTGCGCGCCAACATGAACATGGGCAGCCACGCCGGGTTCTCGCGAATATCCGACAGGTAGGTCGGAATGCGTACGGCTATGCGACGCAGCATGCTGCCGTTTCGCGCGATTGTCTCAAGGCTTGCAGCGCCGGCTTTGTCGGAGTTCATAACGGTCATCGGGGTCCTCAGGTCATGAATGCACTTATCGACGAAGTTGGGTCCCGGTGTTTCGCCGAAACCCGATTCGCCGCGGAAGAACTAGGCGCTTGCCACGTTTTGTGCAACGCACCATTGCAGTGAGAAAATGGAGGTTGCGCGTTCGTATAAGACAATCGCAACCACTCCAATTACCTCAGGAACTGTCTGTAGCCGCCGCCCATCAGGTAGCGGCCGCGTTGGATGGCGCGACGTACCTGATCGCGAAGATGGCCGCCTGGATGACGCCAATCTTCTTCGACACGGCGTCTCCCGAACAAGGCAATGGCGACCTCCTGATGAGATGCTCCCGCCAGCGAGCCATCCAAAGCCTGCAGTACAATACGCAGACGCGCTCCGCGGTGTTCCGGCGGAAAGCAAGCAGCTGACACGCGGCGGCAATCATTGATGTCGTTCAGGAACTGAAGGGCAGCGACATGGAACTTGAGGTGCTGCGGCTGAAGGATCGCGTCGACATATAGCCGCAACGGGCGGAGTACGGACGCACCGGAAACGGCGATCTGCAGACTCCGGCAGTTCTCCCTCAGCAGCACGTGCTGCATGCCCGCAGCTGTCAGCAGGATGTCCTTGCAGCATGAGAGCGAAGAAAGGTGAAGCGGTTCAAAATCGTGGTCGAGCCCCAGCGGCTCCGCGGCCGCTCGTAGAATACAGGCGCAATCGCGCGGATCCCAAAAGACCCTCGCCGATGTAGCGTCCGACTGTGGCGCGTCCGCGAAAAAGGAGGCTCCATTGTCTTAGGAAAGCTGATTCTGTCGTCAACTCGATTATCTTCATGTCGGCCTGGGTTCCGACAAAGCAGGCGGACGGTGCCATTTTGGCGTGGTCGCGCTGGAATTGTGGATTGCGCCGAAGAAACTCCCAGGCCCAGCCAGTGCGTGGCAATCGTCTGGCGTAGTGGTAAGCGTCCTGGCGACGCCAGTCCGGCCAGCATACAAGGCCGACCGTCGCTTCCTTGGACAAACCAGCATCCTTCATGGCACAGGTGTCCACAATGGCGCTATGCTGACGGGCCTAGAACCGGTTGCCACAGTACCGGTCCGCTCAGACGTCCCCTGCTGCGGATGCGCAAAAGGCTCGCGTGGGAAATCTCGAGAAACCCAGCCACCGCCTCCGTTTTGCCGACGCACTTGGGTTCTCCGATGCGCGACAATGGCCACGTAGCAAGGCGGAGGATCCGCTCCATGCGCGTGTCCGTCACCGTTACGATCCGGGTCAGATCCTTGGCCAAGCCGAACTCGATCATGCCCGCGAAGAGCTCGTAGGTCGCCTGACCCAGCCCGCCCGCTGCCTTGGGCGCCGACGGAGGAAGATCGAGCGCGAAACGACTGCTCTCCCATATGTCGGTGGTCGAGGGCACGACGTCAGCACCCAGCAGCACCGGGAAGGTGTCGCGCAACATTGTGGGTCCGGTGCTGGGCAAAAGACGCACGCAACCGCGAATTCGCCAGTCGGATCCTTTGAGGAGCAGATAGACAGGCTTGAGAGCATCAAACGGATCGGATTCCATCTGGTCTTCGGTATCAACTTCCCAATCGAGCCTTTCCTTGAACACCCGAAACCTGAGCCCGTGCATCTCTTTGAGCTCGCCTGCAAAATCACTGTAAAAGTCTGGTGCTATCAGTTGCATCATGGTCGCCTCCATGTGGGATGTGTTCCCGCCATCGAAGGGCAAAGCTGACAGCGATGCAGCCTGTAGAGGTTTACAGGTATCGTGGCTGAGAATCAGGATCTCGTCAGGCCGGAGGCAGCCATTCGTGCAACGGCTTGGTTGATCGTTCGAACGCCAAACTTTGCCTTGGCGTTTTCCAGATGAAAGGTCACGGTGCGCTTTGAGACGCCGAGAAGCTGGCTAGTATCCCAAGCCGACTTGCCGCGCGCCGCCCATTTCAGGCACTCGAACTCCCGCGGGGTGAGCGTTACACCATCCACCACGCGATGATCGGCGAGCCTTCGCCGGACATGGATATGAAAGTTGATGGCCACCAGCTGCAATGCTTTTTCGTAACGTGCCAGTGACCGCAACAGAGGCGGACGGGACTCGTCGGAAGCAAAGGTCAGGGCAGCAAACCGGCCGAGATGATCATGCATGGACATCGTCAGGCCGCCGCAGATGCCAAACTCAGCCGCACTCTCTAGAATTTGTTGCTGCGAATTCGGCAGACCGTGCCGAGCGCGATCCACACCCCAATCGAATGTATCCCAGCCTTGCAGCCCGCGCAGGATGACCGGATCGAGACTGTGGTACCGCTGTTGCAGATAACGTGACGTCCAGGATGAAGGATAGTTTGAAATCAATTGGGGGGCGTCGCCGGAGGCTGACGGGTAGGTGAAATAGGCGAATAGCGGGAAGTCGAAGCCGGCTGCAGCGGAGGCCATTGCCTCACAGAGATCGGCAGCATCAACACTTGCAGACAGTTGCTCGACGAAGTTCTCAAACACGCGATGCATGTGTCCTGTGCGTAACCTCCGTAACGCTCAATGCCAGGCAGAGACCTTGTTTTAGATGATCCCGGACGAATACGGCGCGTGCCGAGAACGTGGCTAATCTGTTGAACCAATCCGAAATAGTCTGACGTTGTCTATGAGCCGTGTGCCGCCGAGCCAGGCGGCGGCAAGCAACCGTGCCGGTCGATCGAGGCTTGTTATCGGCTGCAGATCTGCCTCATCGCGAAGTTCCAGGTATTCGACCTCGCGATAGCCTGCAGTCAGAATTGCTGCGCGAGATTCTGCAAGCGTTGGCATGATGGGTGAGCCGCGCTCAAGCCGCTCAGCCGTCTTGAGCAGGACCGATGATAGCTTGGGAGCAACAGCGCGTTCCGCTGGCGAGAGCCGCACATTGCGCGATGATAGCGCAAGACCGTCGGCTTCACGGACTGTTGGACAGGCAACAATGGTGATTGGAATATCCAGATCCCGGGCCATGCGCCTGACCAGGTGAATTTGCTGAAAGTCCTTTTCGCCAAAGAAGCCGAAGTCAGCGCTGGTCTGCAGGAAGAGCTTGGCGACGACGGTCGCCACGCCGTCGAAATGCCCCGGCCGGAATGTACCGCACAGGCCTTCGCTGACACCGCAAACCGAAACGGTGGTGGCGAAGCCCGCCGGATACATCTCCTCTGCATCTGGCGCATAAAGCAGGTGCGCGCCAACCGGTGCCAGTTTGGCGGCATCCTCGTTCTCGGTGCGGGGATACGCGGCAAGATCGGCCTGGCTGTTGAATTGCTTCGGGTTGACGAAGAGCGTCACTATCACACGGTCTGCCTTCTCGAGTGCAGCGCGCACCAGGCTGAGATGGCCCTCATGCAGGACGCCCATCGTTGGCACCAGGGCTATCCTCACACCTTCGCAGCGCCATGCGGCGACGCTTTCGCGAAGCTGGTCAACGCTCCTGACGATCGGCACGCTCACGCTGCTTCTCCGCTCTTGGTGGCGTCCGTGTCGGCGGGCTTGGGCGCATCGGCAAACACGTGCTCTGCGGCGGGAAACTGGCGCTCCTTCACCTCGCGCGCATAGGAAGCGATCGCAGCCGCAGCCGCCTCCCGGAGTTCAGCATAGCGCTTGACGAACTTGGGCCGGAAGTCGCCGAAGAGGCCCAGCATGTCGTCGACGACGAGAATCTGGCCGTCACAGGCTGCCGAGGCACCGATGCCAATGGTCGGGGTCGCCACCTCCTTGGTGATCCGGCGGGCGAGCGCCTCCGGAACCTTCTCCAGGACGACCGCAAAGGCGCCCGCTTCGCCCACCGCAATTGCGTCGCGCCTGATGCGCTCGGCATCCCCGCCCCTGCCCTGTACGCGGTAGCCACCGATGGTGTTGATGGCCTGCGGCGTCAATCCGACATGGGCCATGACGGGCACGCCGCGTGCGGCGAGGAAGCCGATCGTCTCTGCCATCGCTTCGCCGCCTTCGAGCTTGACGGCCGTGCAGCCGGTCTCGGCCATGACGCGCGCAGCATTGCGGAAAGCCTGCTCTGGGCTTTCCTCGTAGGAACCGAACGGCAGGTCGACCACCATCAGCGCCTGCTTGATGCCACGGCGCACCGCCTGGCCGTGCGTGATCATCATCTCCAGCGTGACACCGAGCGTCGAGGGCAGGCCGTGGAGAACCATGCCGACGCTGTCGCCGACGAGCACCACATCACAATGGGGATCGACAAGCCGGGCGACTGGGGTGGTGTAGGCGGTAAGGCAGACGAGCGGCGTCCCACCTTTGCGCGAACGAATATCCGGCAATGTGATCGCCCTGGTGTCACCATAAGCGCTCATGGGACCCTCCTTCCCCTACGTTACCAGCTGCGGCTGTCGCCTTTGGCACATTTTTGTGCAGGTGCGAAGAGCAAAAAAATGGCCATGCAGCTGCGGGGTGTTGACGTGCCAATTGGCACGCTTACACTAAATCGATTAAGGTGCCCCCGAGCTGGCCAAATAATGGACGATCAGGCAATAGGACTCAGGAAAGACAGAGCCGCCGGCAAGGCCGACAACGTCAAAGTGGACTTGATCGCCTTTGTGGTCGCCGTAAACGGCAGTCAACCCTGTGTCCTCACCATCGGCCAGGCGGACACCTTGCCCTCCGGTCCCTTTGCGCTTGAGCACCGATCGCTGCAATCCGGCTTGAGGGGGTGGGTCGAGCAGCAAACCGGCCATCGGCTGGGGTACATTGAGCAACTCTACACGTTCGCGGATCGGGATCGCATCGGCGCCGAGCGCCAGCAGCGCGTCATCTCCATCAGCTATCTCGCATTGACGCGCAAGGAACAGGCAGCGGGCTCGCCCAAGTGCGGATGGCAGAGTTGGTATGAATATTTTCCATGGGAGGACCACCGCTCCGGCACGCCTGCGGTCGTGCTGGACGTTCTGCGGCCGCGCCTGATCGAATGGGCAAACGGCGTTGGCGATTCGGCCACGCGACGTGAACGCTGGCAGCGGGCGACGATAGCCTTTGGCTTCGACGACCGCCTTTGGAACGAGGAACTCACGCTTCAACGCTATGAGTTAGTCTACGAAGCAGGCCTGGTCCAAGAGGCCGTAAGAGGGCGGGACGCAGGACCCCCGCCGCTGGTGCCCAGCAAGTCCATGGTCGCCGATCATCGCCGCATCGTGGCGACCGGCATTGCGCGGCTGCGCTCCAAGATCAAATACCGCCCAGTCGTCTTTGAGCTGATGCCGCCGGTCTTCACGCTTTTGCAGCTGCAGCGAACCGTGGAGGCGCTCGCCGGCAGGCTCATCCACAAGCCGAACTTTCGCCGACTGATCGAACAGCAGGAGCTGGTCGAGGAGACCGGAGAGGCCACCACTGAGACCGGCGGCCGGCCAGCGAAGCTTTTCCGTTTCCGCCACGCCGTTCTCGACGATAGGCTCATCGCCGGGACAAAATTGCCGCTGGCGCGGGGTTGACATCCCTTATACTCACAGCAAGTATATGCTGGTTATTTTCGGTTAGAGTATAAGCGGGAGGGGGTCGATGGGCGCCATGCTGCCTAGGGCCGCGTTGCTCTACGAGCGCGTCCGACGAGTGATCCCGCCGATCGAATGGCCGGCTTTCGCCGAGGATATCGAGGCGATCCTTGCGCTGAAGCGCGAGCGCAACGCGATCATCCTGGCGCACAACTATCAGACGCCCGAGATCTTCCACTGCGTGGCCGACATCGTCGGCGACAGCTTGGCACTAGCCCGCACGGCCGCGACGGTCGAGGCGCAAGTCATCGTGCTGGCCGGCGTCCATTTCATGGCCGAAACGGCCAAGCTCCTTAATCCGGGCAAGACCGTGCTCATTCCGGATCTCAGCGCCGGTTGCTCGTTGGCGGACTCAATCACGGCAGAAGACGTGTGCTTGATGCGCCAGCGTTATCCCGGCGTTCCGATCATCACTTATGTAAATACGTCCGCCGAAGTGAAGGCCGAGTCGGATATCTGCTGTACATCCGGCAACGCCAAGGCGGTCGTCGAATCCCTTGGGGTTCTCCGGGTGATCATGTTGCCGGACGAATATCTGGCCCAGAATATCGCCGCTCAGACAGATGTGCAGATCATCGCCTGGAAAGGGCGTTGCGAGGTGCATGAGCGCTTTACACCGGCCGACATCCGCGAGTTGCGCGAAAGCCATCCCGGCGTGGTCGTGCTCGCCCATCCCGAATGCCCGCCCGACGTCGTGGCTGAAGCCGATTTTTCCGGCTCGACGGCTGCCATGTCCGACTATGTCGAAAGGCAAAGGCCGCCACGTGTCGTGCTGATGACGGAATGCTCAATGAGCGACAACGTCGCGTTAGCGCACCCAGAGGTCGAGTTCATCCGGCCTTGCAATTTGTGCCCGCATATGAAGCGGATCACGCTTGCCAACATCCGCACGGCGCTCGAGCAGAACCACCATGTCGTAACCGTCGAACCCGGGATCGCCGGGCGCGCGCGGCTAGCGGTCGAACGGATGCTGGCAGTTTGAGCGCCGACCCCCGCAGCTTCTTCGGGCGGCCCATCATCATCGGCGGCGGCATCGCCGGACTGATGACCGCCCTTCAACTGTCGCCGGAGCCGGTGCTTCTTCTGTCAAGGTCGCTGCTGGGAGCTGACAACTCGAGCACCTGGGCCCAGGGGGGCCTGGCTGCAAGTTTCGGCGAAGACGACGATCCGGCAATGCACCTGGCCGATACGGTTGCCGCCGGGGATGGTCTCTGCGACAGAGACGTGGCGAGCCGCATCCTCCAAGCCGCGCCCAAGGCCATAGAGGGGCTTGCGGGCTTTGGGGTTCGCTTTGACCGCACGCCGGAAGGATCACTGTGCCTCGGATTGGAGGCCGCACACAGCCGACGTCGCATCGTTCATGCGCATGGGGACGGCACCGGGCGTGAGATCATGCGTGCGCTGATCGCGGCTGTGCGTTCCACTCCGTCGATAGTTGTCGTGGAGGGCGTGGAAGCGCGCCGGCTCGCCGTGCGAGAGAATGCGATCCGAGGCGTCTGGGCGAGCTGTTCGATCGCACCTTTCTTCTTCGGCTCACGGCGGGTCGTCCTCGCCACCGGTGGCATCGGGGGACTGTTTTTCGACACCACGAACCCTTGGGGCAGTTGCGGACAAGGCCTTGCGCTTGCGGCCCGCGCTGGAGCTGTCCTAGCCGACCTCGAATTCATCCAGTTCCACCCGACCGCGCTTGACGGCCCAGAACGCCCAATGGCGCTGGTCAGCGAGGCTGTGCGAGGCGAAGGTGCTGCCCTGATCGATGAAACCGGCCAGGCTTTTCTCCAGAGCGTGCCAGGGGCGGAACTTGCGCCTCGCGATGTCTTGGCCCGCGCCGTGTGGAACCACCTTGCGGACGGCCACCATGTTTTTCTCGATGCCCGACAACGGCCAGGCCCGGCATTCGCTCGACATTTCCCGACAATCGCATCAGCCTGCCTTGGAGCCGGCATCAATCCCGCGCGCGATCTCATCCCCATTCGTCCGGCCCAACACTACCACATGGGTGGCGTTGCCGTGGACAGCTCGGGCAGGACCTCCGTCAAGGGGCTGTGGGCCTGCGGCGAAGTCGCTTCGACAGGACTGCATGGCGCCAACAGGCTCGCCAGCAATTCCTTGACGGAGGCAATCGTGTGCGCCCGCTGGGTCGCTGAAAGCGTCGCCGGAACGCCTGCGCGCAGAACAAGGCCTGCGTTTGCGAACGTTTACCCACCGCCCGCTCCGATAGCCGTGCGCGTTTTTCTGTCGCGCGCACTCGGCATCGTCCGGGATGGTCAAGCGTTGAAAGCAGCCGCGCGTGCCTTATTGCCGCTCGCCGAAAGCAAGGATGCGGTCTCGGATCCGGCGGCTGTCGGGCTAATGATTGCTGTTGCCGCCTTGTTGCGCGAAGAAAGCCGCGGCGCTCATTACCGGACAGATTTTCCTCATCATGCGACTGCCGCCCGACGGTCCGAAATCACGCTCGAAGCCGCCTTGGCGGCTGCGCGGGAACTCGGACACTCGCCAAGCTCCGAAGGTGCAAAGTGATGATGCTCTCACCGCTCCCCACGGTCCTGCTTGAGCCGCTTGTACGGGCATCTCTTCTTGAAGACCTTGGCAGAGCCGGCGACTTGACCACGGACGCCATCGTCCCGAAGGAATACCAAGCGGGAACCGTGTTGGTGGCGCGACAGTCCGGAGTTGTCGCCGGCATCGATCTGGCGATGCTCGCTTTCGGCATGATTGATCCTGGTGTCGAAATCTCCGTGGAGCGGACAGACGGCTGCAATGTCGTGGATGGAGAGGTCATTGCATCAGTGGTTGGCCCGGCCCGAGCCATTCTCACAGCGGAAAGGACGGCACTCAATTTTTTGTGCCATCTGAGCGGCATCGCCACAGCAACGGCATCGATCGTCGCTGCGGTTCGTGGATATGGCGCGAAGATCGTCTGCACCCGCAAGACAACGCCCGGATTGCGGGCAGTCGAAAAGTATGCCGTGCGCGCAGGTGGCGGGTCCAATCACCGCTTCGGCCTGGACGATGCAATTTTGATCAAGGACAACCACATCGCCATCGCAGGCGGCGTCCGGCCAGCGCTCGAGCGAGCACGAAGAGCAGCCGGTCATCTCGTCAAGATCGAAGTCGAGGTCGATACTCTGGCCCAGTTGGAGGAGGTACTTGGCTTCGCTCCCGATGCGGTTCTGCTCGACAACATGTCCCTCCCCGATCTTCGCCGCGCCGTCGCAATGGTCGGTGGCCGCGCTATCACCGAGGCTTCTGGCGGGATCACGTCGCATACAGCGCGAGCGGTTGCCGCGACCGGCGTTGATCTGATTTCGGTCGGCCGACTCATCCACAGCGCGCCGATCCTGGATATCGGCCTCGACCATCGGGGCTCATGATTGTCTGAGTAACGAACAGGATTGGGTCAACTGTCCTTTCCGATCATCATAGTCAGATAGCAAAGACCCGCAAGACAGACCGGAGGAACAGCATGGAGATGCAAACGACAAGTTCAACGCAGACATCGCCGCACGCTCAATCGCCTGACCCGCCTGACGCTGGAGCGTGGACCCTGGAAAAGGCTCAGGCACTTTACCATGCCCCCTTCAACAATCTCCTCTTCCTGGCGCAGACCGTGCACCGCCAGAATTTCGATCCAAACAAGGTCCAGCTCAGCCGGCTGCTCAGCATCAAGACCGGAGGATGCCCGGAGGATTGTGGCTATTGCAGCCAGTCGGCGCGTCACGAAACCGGGTTGGAGGCGTCCAAGCTGATGGATGTCAGGCGCGTCATCGCCGAAGCGACCAAGGCGCGTGATGCCGGCGCCACCCGTTATTGCATGGGCGCGGCCTGGCGAAACCCCAAGGCGCGCGACATGGATGCGGTGGTGGCGATGGTCGAAGGCGTCAAGGCGCTGGGCCTGGAGACCTGCATGACACTCGGCATGCTCGATCTTGAGCAAGCCGCTCGACTGAAGCAGGCGGGTCTCGACTACTACAACCACAACATCGATACGTCAGAACGCTACTATAGCGAGATCATCGGTACGCGGAGCTTTGCCGAGCGGCTCGAGACGCTCGAGCACGTTCGCAAATCCGGCATCAAGGTCTGCTGTGGAGGCATTGTCGGCATGGGCGAGGAGCCGGTGGACCGGATCGACATGCTGGTGACGCTGGCCAATCTCCCGGAACATCCGCAAAGCGTTCCGATCAACATGCTGATCCCGATCGCCGGTACGCCGCTTGCAGACGCCAAGCCCATTGAGCCGATCGAATTCGTGCGCGTGATCGCGCTGGCGCGCATCATGATGCCGAAATCGCATGTCCGTCTGTCCGCCGGCCGCACCGCGATGACCGACGAGATGCAGGCGCTGTGCTTTTTTGCCGGCGCCAACTCGATCTTCTTCGGCGACACGCTGCTGACGGCGGACAATCCCGGTGAGGACAAGGATACCCTGCTGTTCCGGCGCCTTGGCATCGATCCGATGGAACTCGAGGCGCAATGAACGGGGCGCTGCTTGCCCGTTTTGATGCGACCTTGCAGGGACTAGCGCGCAAGGACCGGCTGCGGACGCTTTCGCCCCGCGCCGGGCTGGACTTCTCGTCGAACGACTATCTCGGGCTGGCCGCGTCCAGAAGACTTGGCGATGCGGTTGTGGCGGCGATTGCGCGGGGCACGCTGGTTGGCGCCACCGGGTCGCGGCTGTTGCGCGGCAATGCACCGGAACACGAGCAGCTCGAGGCAGATGCGGCGGCATTCTTTGGAGCCGACCGCGCGCTGTTCTTCGGCAGCGGCTACATCGCCAACTTCGCTCTGCTGAGTGCCCTGCCGCAGAAGGGCGATCTTTTGGTCCTCGATGAGCTCGCCCATGCCAGCATGCATGAGGGTGCGCAGGCCGGGCGCGCACAGTTCGTGCTGGCCGCGCACAACGACGCCACCGCTGTCGAGGATGCGATTACACGGTGGCGCGTCGCAGGCGGCATGGGATGCGTCTGGATCGCGGTGGAAAGCCTTTACAGCATGGATGGCGACTGCGCGCCTTTGGAGAGCCTGGTCGCACTTGCCGATCGGCACGGCGCATTCATCGTCATTGATGAGGCGCATGCCACCGGCGTCTGGGGACCGGATGGCCGGGGGCTTGCCGCCGCTTTCGAGGGCCGCGACAACATCATAGCGCTCCACACCTGCGGCAAGGCGCTCGGCGCATCTGGTGGGCTCGTCACCGGGCCGAGGGCACTGTGCGAATATCTGATCAACCGTTGCCGGCCATTCATCTACGCAACCGCGCCATCGCCACTGATGGCGGTCGTGGCGCGCGAGGCACTCGCAATGCTCGCCGACGAGCCTATGCGGCGTGTTCAGCTGCATGAACGCGTCGCCAGCGCCGGCCGGTTGGTCAATCGCTGGGGTGTGACACCAAGTGGCTCTCAGATCCAGCCCTTAGTAATCGGCGATGTCAGGCGCACCATGGCAGTGGCGGCGCGCCTGCAGGCCCGCGGCTTCGACATACGCGGCGTTCGTCCTCCGACCGTGCCCGAGGGCACGTCGCGGCTGCGCATCTCACTGACGCTCAATATTGGCGAAGCCGACATTTCCGCCATGGTCGAGGCGCTGGTCGAGGTGTTGGCCCAAACATCACCGGAGGCGATATGACCCAACGCATCGTCATCACCGGAACGGATACCGGAGTTGGCAAGACCGTGTTTGCGGCTGGGCTCGCCGGTTTGCTGGACGGCTTTTACTGGAAACCGGTGCAATCGGGCCTCGACGGCGAGACCGACAGCGAGGTTGTCGCGCGGCTTGCGGGCTTGCCCTCAGAGCGCGTGCTGCCGGAAGCCTACCGCTTGCGGAGCCCGCTGTCGCCGCATCGTTCGGCCGAGATCGACGGCGTGGCGATCAAGGCTGCCGATCTTGCTTTTCCCGTCCTACCGACGCCGCTCGTCATCGAAGGCTCCGGCGGCCTAATGGTGCCGCTCAACCGGCGCACAAGGTTAATCGACATCTTCGCTGAATGGCGGCTGCCCGTTATTCTGTGCGCCCGCACCACACTCGGCACCATCAACCACACCTTGCTATCGGTCGAGGCGCTCCGCGCACGCTCCATCCCGTTGGCGGGCATCGCTTTCATCGGCGATGAGATGGCCGATACGCAACGGACCATCGTGGAATTCAGCGGTGCCCCGCAGCTCGGCAGGCTGCCGCACCTCGATGTGCTGACGGGCAAAACACTGAGGGACGCAATGGTTGCCGGCTTCGCCTTCGCCTCGATTACTGGAGGTGACTGATGTCGCAGTCTCATGTGTGGCATCCCTTCACCCAGCACGCACTCGAGCCTGCGATCCCAGAAATCGTCCTGACTGAGGGCGCCTATCTCCACAGGGCCGACGGCGCCCGCATCCTGGACGCCATCTCCTCCTGGTGGGTCGTCACACATGGCCACCGCCATCCCCGCATCATGAAGGCAATCGAGACAACCGCGTCGAGCCTCGACCAGATTATCTTTGCGGGCTTCACGCACGAGCCGGCAGAGCGCTTGGCCAAGGCGCTTGTCGGCCTCGCTCCCGCTGGACTCGACTGGGTGTTCTATTCCGACAGTGGCTCGACCTCAGTCGAAGTCGCGCTGAAGATGGCGCTCGGTTATTTCCGCAACATCGGCGCGCCGCGCTCGCGCATCGTCGTCATGGAGCACAGCTATCATGGTGACACGATTGGAACGATGAGCGTCGGTGCGCGTGGCGTGTTCAACGCCGCCTATGAACCCTTGCTGTTCGAGGTCGACATCATCCCCTTTCCGGCCGCGGGGCACGAGCAGGAGACGCTGGATCGTTTCGAGGCTGTGACCCGCGATCGACGAGCCGCAGCCTTGATCGTCGAGCCGCTGGTGCTGGGCGCCGGCGGCATGCTGATGTATCCAGCATCGGTTCTGGCCGAATTGAAGAAGATCACTGAGGCCTCCGGCTCGCTGCTGATCGCCGACGAGGTGATGACCGGCTGGGGACGCACCGGAACCATGTTCGCCTGCGAGCAGGCATCGATTTCTCCAGATATCCTGTGCACCTCCAAAGGCTTGACTGGCGGCACCATCCCGCTGGCCGTAACGCTTGTCACCGATGCCATCTTCCGGGCGCACTATTCCGAGGACCGGAAGAAGACGTTTTTCCATTCGAGCTCCTACACCGCCAATCCGATTGCCTGTGCGGCAGCACTCGCCAATGTCGAGATCTGGCGCGACGAGCCAGTGGCCGGGCGGATCACGGCCTTGAGCGTGATGCAGGCCGTCGGGCTGCAACGCTTTCGGGACAATCCATATTTTGCCGACTGTCGAGCCACGGGAACGATCGCGGCGCTCGACCTGCGAACCGGTTCAGCAGGTTATCTCGCCGAGATTGGTCCGAAGCTGCGCGCTTTCTTCCTCGAGCGCGGCCTGCTTGTGCGCCCGCTCGGCAATGTCCTCTACCTTCTGCCACCCTATTGCATCGCAGGCGACGAGCTCGAACGACTCTATGACGCCATCGAGGAGGCCGGGGAACGCTTCGGGTCAAGGCCATGAGCAAGTCGTCGCGCATTCTCGGACTTGGCCATCACGTGCCTGGGCGCAAGGTGGCCAATGCCGAGATCGAGAGCAATCTCGGCCTCGAGCCGGGCTGGATCGAAAGGCGTACCGGAATCCGTTCGCGCTTCTGGGCAACGGACGAAGACACGCTGTCGGGTCTTGCCACCCGGGCTGGCGACATGGCGCTGGTGAACGCCGGTATTGCGCGCCACGACATCGGTCTGCTGTTGCTTGCCACCTCGACGCCCGACCATCTTCTGCCGCCAAGCGCGCCGCTGGTCGCACACAAGCTTGGCCTTGGCCGCGCAGGCGCGGTCGATCTGACCGGCGCCTGCGCCGGCTTCATCTATGCGCTCATGTTTGCGGACGGGTTCACCCGCCTGCATGGCAAACCAGCGCTGGTCATCGCCGCCAACATCCTCAGCCGCCGCATCAATCCAGCCGAGCGCGCGAGCTCAGTCTTGTTCGCCGATGCCGCCGGCGCCCTGGTGATCGGTCAGTGCGATGATGCTGATCGGGGCATTCTCGGTGCCTCGGTGGCTTCGGACGGCTCGCGCTACGGGCTGATCCAGATTCCCGCAGGAGGAAGCAACACGCCGTTCCATGGCGACCTCGACCTCGGGCAGACCCGGATGACGATGACCGACGGGCCCGAAGTGTTCGCAAAAGCCGTCGAGATGATGACCGATTGCTCGACAGCCGCGCTAGCCACTGCGGGAGTGCGGCCACACAATGTCGGCCGGTTTGTGCCGCATCAGGCCAATACTCGGATTTTCGGCGCGGTCGGAAGAAACCTCGGCATTGCGGACCAAGCAATTGTCAAGACGATTGCCGAATACGGCAACTCTTCGGCCGCGACGGTCCCGCTGTCGCTCTCGCTCGCCAACCAGATGAAGCCATTCCAGCCAGGAGAGAAAATCCTTCTGGCGGCGGCGGGTGCGGGTCTCAGCGGCGGCGCTCTCGTGGTTGGAATCTAGCCGGCCGGCTCACGCGCGCAGGATTGGTCATGAACGGCAATAGGAGCAACAGAACCAATGCCAAAAATGGCCTTCTGAAGCTCGACATGACCAAGCTGACGCAGCACGACCCGTGCGAGCCTCTGGATGAGTTCAAATGCAACACCCGTTGCACCAATCGTACCATCTGAATAAAGCTCAATTACAAAGGGTGAGCCGCCCCATATATGTCGGATACCCGACATTGTTCACATAAAAGGCTCGATGCTTACACGCTCTTTGCTGCCTGCTCTTTGCTGTCTTCTCTTTTCTCTTTGCTCTTTGCTCTTCCGTCTTGACTAGCAGGAGCCTGCGGCTTATCTCATTGCCGCGTTAGCACTCGCTTCGGCTGAGTGCTAGGCATGCTCCGGCAACGGAGCACCGTTCAACATCCGCACCAAGGAAATCCAAAAATGGCAAAGTCGAATTTCCGGCCGCTGCATGACCGCGTGGTCGTACGCCGGGTCGAATCCGAATCCAAGACCGCCGGCGGGATCATCATCCCGGATACGGCGAAGGAAAAGCCGCAGGAAGGCGAGATCATCGCCGTCGGCTCCGGCGCTCGCGACGAAGCCGGCAAGCTGGTCCCGCTGGACGTCAAGGCCGGCGACCGCATCCTGTTCGGCAAGTGGTCGGGCACCGAAGTCAAGCTCAATGGCGAAGACCTTCTGATCATGAAGGAATCCGACATTATGGGCATCATCGGCTGATTATCGGCCTCACCGTCAACTGAATTTCGGGCTTGATCGCAAGCCCCTGCCAGGAGCTAAAAAATGGCTGCCAAAGACGTAAAATTCTCCCGCGACGCCCGCGAGCGCATGCTTCACGGCATCAACATCCTCGCCGACGCGGTGAAGGTGACCCTCGGCCCCAAGGGCCGCAACGTCGTCATCGACAAGTCGTTCGGCGCACCGCGCATCACCAAGGACGGCGTCACCGTCGCCAAGGAAATCGAACTTTCCGACAAGTTCGAAAACATGGGCGCGCAGATGATCCGCGAAGTTGCTTCGAAGACCAACGACATCGCCGGTGATGGCACCACGACCGCGACCGTCCTGGCGCAGTCGATCGTCCAGGAAGGTAACAAGGCCGTTGCCGCCGGCATGAACCCGATGGACCTGAAGCGCGGCATCGACCTGGCCGTGACCGAAGTGGTCGCGGCTCTCGGCAACGCTGCCAAGAAGATCAAGACCTCCGAGGAAGTTGCCCAGGTCGGCACGATCGCCGGCAATGGCGACGAGTCGGTCGGCAAGATGATCGCCGAAGCGATGCAGAAGGTCGGCAATGAAGGCGTCATCACGGTTGAAGAAGCCAAGACCGCCGAGACCGAGCTGGAAGTCGTCGAAGGCATGCAGTTCGACCGCGGCTATCTCTCGCCCTACTTCGTCACCAACGCCGACAAGATGGTTGCCGAGCTCGAGGACGTCTACATCCTCCTGCACGAGAAGAAGCTGTCCAACCTCCAGGCCATGCTGCCGGTTCTCGAAGCCGTCGTGCAGACCTCCAAGCCGCTGCTCATCATCTCGGAAGACGTCGAAGGCGAGGCTCTGGCCACGCTGGTCGTCAACAAGCTGCGCGGTGGCCTGAAGATCGCCGCCGTCAAGGCGCCGGGCTTCGGTGATCGCCGCAAGGCCATGCTGGAAGACATCGCCATCCTCACCGGTGGCCAGGTCATTTCGGAAGACCTCGGCATCAAGCTCGAGAATGTCGGCCTCAACATGCTCGGCCGCGCCAAGAAGGTGTCGATCTCCAAGGAGAACACCACCATTGTCGACGGCGCCGGCAAGAAGGACGAGATCCAGGGCCGCGTTGCCCAGATCAAGCAGCAGATCGAAGAGACCACGTCGGACTACGACAAGGAGAAGCTGCAGGAACGTCTGGCGAAGCTCGCGGGCGGCGTCGCGGTGATCCGCGTCGGCGGCGCGACGGAAGTCGAAGTCAAGGAAAAGAAGGACCGCGTCGACGACGCCCTCAACGCGACCCGCGCGGCCGTGGAAGAAGGCATCGTTGCAGGCGGCGGCGTCGCTCTCCTGCGCGCTTCGGCCAACATCAAGGTCACCGGCGTCAATGCCGACCAGGCTGCCGGAATCAACATCGTTCGCCGTGCACTGCAGGCTCCGGCCCGTCAGATCGCTTCGAACGCAGGTGCTGAAGCTTCGATCGTTGCCGGCAAGATCCTCGACAACAAGGGCGCGACCTACGGCTACAACGCCCAGACCGGCGAGTATGGCGACATGATCGCCATGGGCATCGTCGACCCGGTCAAGGTCGTTCGCACCGCTCTCCAGGACGCGGCCTCGGTCGCCGGCCTGCTCGTCACCACCGAAGCCATGATCGCGGAGGCTCCCAAGAAGGAGTCGGCCGGCGGCGGCATGCCTGGCGGCATGGGCGGCGGCGGCATGGGCGGCATGGGCGGCATGGGCGGTATGGATTTTTAATCCAGCCCCTATCAACTTACAGCGGACAGGGCGGCAGCAATGCCGCCCTTTCCTTGTGTGCCGAACATGATCGAAACCTTGGAGTGCGTCCCGAGGATCTCGTTCGAGCCTCACCGCATGGTCGAGAATTAGGATCTTGTCTGATCGAGCAATTCGCGGGCTCAACCTGGTCAAACCGGCGCCCCCTACGAACTGCCCGATCCTTGAGGATTCCGCTGCGCGACAATCACGATGATTCATTCAGTTGGTAGCTATAGGCGGTGAATCATGAGGGGCATTGAGGAGCGTGGCAAGGCGCCCATCTCGGCATTTAACTCCATCGAGCGTGATATCAGGGACAATTCTCTCATCGGAACCGGCGGCTGGCGTTGAAGGACCCGGTGAATCATCCTGATCTATACTGGAGCAGACGCGCTCTGAGCCTCAAGAGCGTTTCCTCCTCTGAGTATCCTTGATCTGCCGCTGGACATTCTCGTTGATATTGCTGAGCGGCTCAGCCCGATGGATCTGCTGAGGATTTCGCACACAAATCAAGAGCTGCGTGTCGCCGCGATGATAGTCGCAACGCCTCAGCGTCTCATCCTCCTCGCCGAAGGGCTTGAGCCCAGGTCTCAGACCATTGCCCTGGAGGGCCTCGGAGCAGGCGTGGGTGGCGGACATAGCAGCCTGTCCCATACCTATGAATACGTTTGGCTGAAGCAGACCGATGGCTGCGCGTCGAAGCCGAAGCCGTCGAGTTCGCGGACAAACGGGAACTGCGCGATCTTGCTCGACATGAGCGTGTCGAGCTGGTCGCGGATCGCCGTCAACTTCAGCCGATCCAGGATTGCGATCAGCAGGTCATGATCTAGGGTCGTCATCACCAGCTCCCTCCGGCCGCCGCTTCGTACTCGGCGAGTGGCCGCAGCAAGGTGGCCGGGGGTGATCTTGATCCGCTCGGCGCGCACCGGCCCTTCGAAGCCGGCAACGCCGACAAAAGGCTCTGTCGCAAACCTGGAAATGGGGTTGTGAACGGCCATTTCGGCCTGTCCGTCAGGCAGCGAGGAGATCGAAACAGCGATCGACAGCCTTGTAGGCATACCTCGCCTGTCGCTTGCCCATCATGTGGATCATCTCGATGCCGGAGAGGATAACCACGCGGTTCGCATGCGACTTGAAGCCGATAGCCTGGTCGAAATGGCGGCCCTTGAACATCACGTGCTCCTCCACAGCTGAGGCGTTTTTCTTGCCATGCTCGCTTACAAAAAGGTTTGCGACAGAGCCGTTCGAACCGCATGCCGACACCATCGTCAAGGGCGGCCGCGATGTCCATTATGGCCACAAGATCACCCTGACGACGGGCAGGCAGTCTGTTCTTTCAATTTAGACCAACTATGCGGATGCCGCCTCAGTCAATTCAAGAATGTAACCAATGCCGCGCATGGTCGTGATACGTGACGTTGCACCTGACCTTCTCAGGTGTCCACGTAAGCGATAGATTCCGACTTCAAGCGCGTTGGCAGATACCTCGTCGTTGAACGAATAGAGGTGATCTTCCAACTGCGCACGAGGCACGATGCGGCCTGCACGGATAAGCAGATGCTCCAAAATACATAGTTCGCGGCGTGCGATCTTCAGAGGATGACCCGAGACGGAAACCTGTCGGCCGATCGGATCGAAATTGAGATTGCCAAATACAACGATGGGGTCGGTCACCTGTGTCGACCGGCGCAGAATGGCTCTCATTCTGGCGATGAGCTCATCGAAAGAGACGGGCTTGAGCAGAAAGTCGTCCGCGCCACCGTTGAAAATTGCAATCCGCTTCTCGAGATCGTTGATGCTACTCATAATGAGGGTTGGAACTGAATGCCCGTTGCTCCTTAGCTGTCTCAGCCAGCCCAAGCCATCGCCATCTGGCAGAGCCAACTCCAGCAGGAGAATTTCATAGGTTGCGCAACAAAATGCCCTCGATGCCTGTTCCAGGTTGCCAACTACATCAACGGCAAAACCGCTATCCCCGAGCGCAACTCGCACAGCGCGCGTAAGATCCACATGATGATCAATGAGCAGCGTTCGCATTTCACGTCCTATCAAGGTCGGACAGGTCACCGTCCGCTGTAAGACCGGGGCGACAGCGGAAGTCGCGCAACTCTTCGTAGTGTTCGTAACGCTCTTTCCGATGGGTGATCGCGGGAGCATGCAAGCCGCACGCCTGCAATAGTCGGGGATGGAACACGTGAAGACCTGTTGACGGGCTGAAACCGTCGGTCGGCGGGCCCACAATGCCACCGACTCTGCCTGCGATTTCTCTGCGCATCGATCCTCCTATGGGTTGCGTCGCAACATCCAGCTGAGGTCGCAAGGGCAGGTTGCGGCTTTGTTCATTGAGAGGACCCCCTGGAGGCAATACCAGGAGGATTCCCTATATGGCACTTCCCGATTTACCACCGGTCATTCCGAACCACGTTCGGCGGCTTTGAAGACACTCATTGAGCGCGGCTAGGTAAATCAAGGGTACGACTGCCGGGTGTCGATGCCGCTTTTGAAGCAGGCATCGGCACCAGCTCGGTGAGCGTCGCCCGCGCAATTCAGCGGACGCGCTCGATACACCCAGTCGAATCGTGCCGCAACTTGCCGCGCCGACAGGGCGCCCGAAGACTTCAGACTTGTGACCGAAGGTCTACGCCCAGTCCTCCTCCCATTATCCACCTCCCTCAAATCAAAGTGGACGTTCAATCTGAACAAATTACGCCATCGTATCACAAACGACCTACCGATCCCCGACGTGCTCTAGCCTTAGTGCTTGTTAAGAAGGTCGGCTACTGTCTCTCCGCGTCGCCGGGCATCGGCGGCGAGCCACACCTCCCCCACCTCATACACGTCGCCGTGGGTACTGAACGGCACAATGACGTCAATGGCAGCCGACAGCAGGTCAAGAAGCGTGTGGTCTTCCACAGCAGCTCCTTGCGGGCTGCTCTTGACGAGTGAAAAGAGCTTTTTAAAGCCTTGGACCGGATCCGCCCCATGAATCGTTGATATTGATCCCGCATGGCCGGAGACGACTTCGCTAAGGTAGGCCCAAGCAGCATCATCGCGCATCTCGCCAAGCAATATTCGGTCAGGGCGCATGCGCAAGCTGGCTTGCAACAGTTGCTCGGCTGTCACCGCACCTACGCTTGCTCGGTCCTTCGGATAAAGTAACCGGACATGGTTCTCGTGCGGGATTGCAAGTTCGAGCGTGTCCTCGATACTTATCAGCCTCTCTTGCGGGGGTATAGCGTTGATCAAAGTCTTGCTCATTGTCGTTTTGCCGCTTCCAGTAGGTCCGCAAAGCAGCATCGTGAGCCGCCCGCAAACGCATGCTCGCAAAAATTGCTCCAAGTCACCATGGTCGTAGTGCTGAAGAATCGTTTCGTCCTGCCGCTCTTGGCGCTCCTTTCGTGACCGCCATTGATTCCAACGCGAGTATTCGTAGCGAGAAGAAACTTCCTTGAGTTCGGTCACACGACTTGAGGGACGCCGTATCGTCAGGCTTATTGTTCCTGAGGGAACAGCGGGCGGCAAACAGATCTGCAGCCGCTCTCCGTTCGGCAGCTCAGTCGCACAGAGGGGGCTTTGCGGTCCGACATCTTGCTTGCGCAGCGCTCCAGCGAGGATCGCGATGTCCTCCAGATCGTCATAAGATAGCGGCAGCGGATGTTTCGTGAAAACGCCGGCCTGTCGGACAAAGGCTTCCCCAGGCCGGTTGATAGCGACCTCTTCGGTCCTTGGCTCCTCAAGCCATTTCAAAACAGGGTTGAGAAGCAAACGCAATTGAGGGTCAGCCTCCGGTCGCATTGTTGTCTCTCCGGCGTTGGCGATGTTGGGGGGCTGGCGCCACGGCGATCGGTCTAAGATCGTATACATCTGAGAAATCGAGGTCCCGAGCCACAAAGATGGATACAGCATCTCCCTGGTTTTTCTTCAGAGTTGGCGGAACGTTGATCGTTGCTCTAAGGGTCGTGTCAACGGCTTGTCCGGCGTTGCTCTGGAAGCTGTTGATGCCGCTTCCTCCACCTGAGCTGCCAGCGTATTGACCGGCGGCCTGAAACGCGCCTTGAATGACGCTCATGAGCATTGCTCCGCCAAAGCGCTGCCAGAAGTGATTATCCACCGTGCCAGGCATTCCGGAGCGGCCGAGCTCGTCAGCGCCCGGCGACGCTAGCGAAACGAGGGCATGGTCAGGCGTTTCGATGCGCGTCCACAGCACGAAGACACGCGCATCCCCCTGTTGGAGACCACGCTGGATCTCGCCAATCACGGTCGTCCCGCGATCCAAAAGCACCACGTTGTTGGTGGCGCCGCGGACGTCTTTAGGTAAGACGCACTTCACATAACCCGGTAAATTTGTGTCGACTGCCGTTTGCAAAATGCAGGGAATTATCGTTCCTTGGGTAATCACGAGATCAGGGTGCGGCAAAAGTGTGGCCCGGCTTGGCTCCTGTATATCTGGTTTCAATCGCCCCGTCAGATCGCCAGCGTCTGAAATCTCATGCGAGGTCGCGGGAGCATCCCTATGGTTGTCTTCGCTCCGCTGACCGTCGTTGGGCATTTGACCGCTGCCACTGTAGGCGAAAATTGGTGTTTCCTCCGGCGGCGGATCAGCTGGCGTCGGAGGCGGCGTGGATGGCGCAGAATCTCCTGCCTGCGCCGCCTGTACGGGTGCTGGAGCTTCGGGAGCAATCTCAATCGGCACGGGGCGGAATGGCTCGGCGTCGGCGACAATTGGAGGTTTTGGCTGAGTTGGCTCGTCTTGTGTGCTGGGACGACCGCCGAGCCAGATGAGCGATAGAGATGAGATGAGAACAAGAGCAGCGACGGCCAACTTCTGCAATCCCGAAACATGCCGGCGGGCCGGCTCCGAGACCATCGATCCTGAGGCATGGACATCATGTCCCGACTGTGGGCCGGTTTCATTCATCGGCCGGGCCTTTCAAAACGCGCCACACGTCGGGTGTCACTGTACCGGTCCCTGGCGCTCGTCCCACAGGGTCATAAGCCCTGTTGAAAATGGACAAGACCGTATTGCCATCTCTCAGACGCCATTCCCGGGCGACTGCGGATACTTCAACATAGTCTCCTTTGACCGTGTAATTGGCAGCGGCTTCCTTGCCGTCGGGATTGATAATGTAGAGGGAGGGTATGCGGGAATTGCTTGCGAAGCCAAATACGGTGGTAAAGCCATTATCGAAAACTTCCAGCGGCGCCAGCGATCGATCGCCCTTTGCGACGTAGTGAAAATTGCTTTCGTCCGGACTGGTAGTTGCGGCGGGCCGATTCAACAAATCCTGAACTCTCTCGTCGCGCAGCACTTTCGCCCGGGCCTGACCAAGAATCGAGCGCCTTTCTGCGTCCTTTCTCTGAGCAGCAGCCTCATCAGCAGGATAGGTGAACTGCACACTGTAGTATAGGTCAGGTTGCTGCTCATCGAGTTTTGGCATCGCTCTCGTTGAAATACTGAAGACGTATCTCCGTGTACCGGACTCACTCTCGGCCAGCACGACGACCGGCTGCGGCGGGAGCATCCGGCTAGCCTTAAAAAAGAGATAGTTGGCGCGCGGGAGCGCAGCCAGGTCTTTGCTATTGGAAACGGCCACGGCTGCGACTGTCTCGTTGGCCGCGAATGTGACAACCAGCGTTGCCCCCACTGCGGTAGACAGGCGCACCACTTCGTCAGGACGGTAAGCCAGGTAGCGCATGCGCGCATCATGCTTGCCGGCAAGTGGTGTGTCTTCCGCTGACGCTTCCATCGTTAAGAAGAGTGAACAGACCAGCGCGAGAAACGCTCTTTTTGTCATGGCTGCACATAGCCCAGGTTCGATACGCTATCTTCCGAGCTTTGATAGGAAGTGACGAGTAGACCTCCCGGATTGGTGAGCCTCGATTGCCCAGGCAGACCCGTCAAGCGCTCGTAGCGGATGGTAGCTGTCCAGGTGGTCACTATCGGCATCTGCCCATCGACAACAAGCGAACGTTTGTAACGGATCTGTTGAACGTCCGGACTGATGTCGTTTGAAGAAATATGCCCGACCTCGAGCTTGCCGCGTTTGCCGACCGTGACTTGCGGCGAGGTGGGATTCGGATAGTTGAAGAAATCTTGATATTGCTGTCGCACAGCCGGCGCGCTGAAACTGGATACGAGGTCATAGGCGTATTGGGCTGTATCTGCTGTGTACCCCTCGCGCAGGCGTACATATTCCCACAGCGAAGCATTTATGACGGCTCGGTCTTGGGTTGCCGGCAGTCGAGAGACTGACACTTCGCTGTCGACGGTCCCATCCGGCCGGACCCAGAGGAACACAGGTACGAGCTTGGCCAACGGGACCATGGCAGCAATGGTAAATGCCTGGGCAACATTTCCTAGGACCGCCGCTGCGGCAAAGGCTATCAGGGCCTTTGACAGGCGCCGCGCAGACTTCGCTCGTGAAGTTTGAAACGCTTCCACCTTCTTATAGTGGGCGGCTAGCGTTTCTCTCTCCACCAGAAGGGCATGTTCAGGAACTTTCACTTTGGCTCTTCCGCGCATTGGACCTGAAGATCCTCAGGGGTGGTTTCCCATTGTCCCACGTTCAGTTGGAATGGGGCACCCGCGCATGTCGCAAGCCCATGGCTCGTCTTGCAGGCGGCCAAAGCGAGGATTGACAGAAGTAGGCAATATTTCATGTTTTTGGCACCGAGCTTGTCGATTGATTAAGCACCCGCCGTTTTGGCAAAGTGGCGATTGAGGCTGTTAAGTGGTCGGTTCGCACCTCCCCAAGAGCCACCGGCGATGCTGCTGGCGATCGTCGGAAGCGCGACGATCAGAGCGTCACCAGCTAGGAAAAGCATGTCGAGCTCGTAAAGCCCGATGATCTTGGCTGCTGTCGTGCCCGAGAATTTGATCATCAAAAGCATGGCTGCCAGCGAGACTGCTTCGGCAGCGATTACTATCGTTGCAACGATGTTGAGGAGGAGAAGCAGCAGCCCGTACGAGAGCAGTTGGCCGATCCATCTGGTGGCTATGTCTCGAGTGTGATCAAAAAGGTAGCCTACAAGGACCAGGGGGCCGATCGTCAAGAGCACCTTCGTCAGAATTCCAACGGCATCGTAGATCTCGAACGCTGTCCACAGCGCGCCGTAGAAAATCCATTGCGCTCCCTCGAAAGCAAGTATGTCCTGGCCGTTCATAGGCCCAATTTCGGAAGCAATCAGCTGAAAGACATACTGGCTTGAAGCAAACATAAGATCGAGCTTCTGGGGGATTCCGATGAAGGGCAAGTCGCTGCCACTGATGTCGTGAGCCAACCTCGGAATCGTGTCGTCGAAGAGCGCTTCAATGTACTGCTGATAGTTGGCCTGCCCTAAGATAAGGGCGACGACAATCGACACCATGATTACGCGCGAGATACCCCCGCGCGCATCGACTTGACCACGCATGACCAGACAGCCTTGGATTATTATCCAGAGCGTGACACACGCAACCAGAGGCGCACTGACCGCCGCTTGCACGTTTTCAAGCACTTTGTGCAGCCCGGACGTGAAGGCCCCATGAAAGATCGTGTGTATAGTCGTGAATGGCGCGGGAATTTTGAAATTCATGGCGTGAGCCTGATGTGTCCCTGATCAGCGCAGCTGAGCCTGATGAACTCTGTGTGGTTTACGGGAGGATGCTAAACATATTAGCGGTGTCCTGATGTTCGCGACGCTGCGTGGCGGCCTCCTCCACGGCGTGAAGGCTCCCTTGTGCAGTGGCCATTGTCAGCAGACTCGTGGCCTGGACATTTTGGATCATCGCATCGTGAATCTGCTTGAGGACCAGACCGTTGGTCACGGTGGCCTGCATAATATTTCCCGAGCGGGAAAGCTGACCAAGCGTGCCGGCGTTATCCTTAAGGCGCTTGTCCATCATGCCCAAAGTGTCGGCTGCAATAGCTGCGGCATTGGCGGCCCCGGCGATTTGTCCCTGTAACAGTTTCGCTTCTGAATCGGTGCCGTTGACTATCCGATTTGGGTCCTTCGCAATGTTACGGGCCATAATCGAAGCTGGCGCCCGAGCATCAAACATCTGCTCCTCCAGCTTATTGCTCGACGGGTAGTGATTTCCTTGGTTAAGTGAGCTTAGCAGTCCCGTGACAGCGAATGACGACGTTAGAATTGTCACCATTTCAATCGTGGTAGCGAGCGTCTCGATTGACCTCTCAAGGATCGCCGCATTGGAAAGCGCTGTTAAGGTCGCTTGTGTTTCTGTTACAGGGTCGCTGACGATAAATTGCGAACGGGCCTGTCCGTGAAGCAGAAGGGAAGCAGCAAGGGTCGTTACTGCAAGTTTGGCAAATTTCATGAATATTCCTCCGTCAGTCTTGAACTTCGTGGTACCGGGCCATGAACTTGTCGAGCCACCCACTTGGGGCGTCTCCGTGCTGGTTACGAAGCTGGTCGGCAAAGCGCACTGTGTTGGCCCGCCCCGAGAGTACGGCTACGTACTCGCGCATCTGCCCAAGATCGAATTCGCAAACAATACTCCCGCTATCGCGCTTGAGCAAAAACTTGCGGCTGCCGATTGCCATTCCCTGGCGGATTGCCTCGAACTCCTGCGCAGTGCACTTCAAGCCATCGACATACGCAGAGCGGTCCGCCGTCGGTGATGGGTAGAAAATTTTCGTCATACATTGCGCAACGAGACTAGCTCCGAGAGGCGATTCCAGAACGTGTTCAGGCTGCTGCGTTGCGAGTATCAACATGCCGTTGTTTTTGCGGACCGTGAGCAAGAACTTGTCGATAACGGCCGAGAATTGGGGGTTGAGTAGATAGAATCGAAATTCGTCGCAGCTCATGACGAACCGACGACCATCGACGATAGCGCCCACTCGATGCAGAAGGTATGCGGCGGCCGGTGCACAGACCTCCTCATATTCCAGGAGCTGCGTCATGTCGAAGCCCGTAATGGAGGCATCCAGCCTTACTTCGTCCACGTCGCCGTCAAAGGCCCATCCAAGCGCCCCCCCTCTACACCACCGCTGCAGCCGTGCTCCTGCGCCCTCGGAGGGGCTGTGCAATAGGAACTCGCGCAGGCCCGCAAGTGAGCGCATAGGGGGTTCGAACGAAAGCTGACGAACAATGCCGCGTTCCAGCCGACGGCTTTCCTCCGGCGAGATCGGACCACGGCCGTCACTCTCGATCAGGGCCATCAACCACTCGCGCAGAAAGTCCCGGGAGGCGGAGGTGTTGTCCAGTCCACGCAGAGGGGCCAAGCCGCTCGGAGCGCCTCTGCGCAACGCAAGATATGTCCCTCCCGTGGCTCGCACCAGCAGTTCACCACCCCGATCCTTGTCGAAGAAGACGATCGCACCATTGCGATCGACCAAGCTTTGCTCAAGCATCGCGAGGACAAAGGTCATCAGCGTCGTCTTGCCTTTGCCAACGGGCCCGAATATTGCCGTCATGCCGACGTCATTCTCATGGGGGATGTAGTCGAAAGAAGTTCCACCGTTTGTGCGAAAGCGCGCAACAGCATTGCCCCAGTGGCCGGAACTGGAACCGCTTGGGAAGTTCTCAAATGAGACGAGCCCGGCAAAATTGTGTGAGGTGATCGCCCCCGGGCGCGTGCGCCACCTGTTGTTCCCCGGAAGTTGGGACCAATATGCGGCCTCCATGCCGATGCCCTCTTGGACGATAACGGCGCCCGCGTCGGCCAGCCGTGCGCGGGCACTTGCTGCGCGATCTGCAAGGCTATTGAGGCTGTCGGCATAGACGCACAGGCTCAGATGATGCGAACCCATCACGAATTCGTTGCTTGCCAGTGCGTCCTCTGCCTCGGCAAGTTCATTGATCTGGGTGAGAGCCTTGTCGCCGGCACTCGTCATCTGGCTGGACTTAAGGCTTAGTTTGGCATGAGCTTGTGGGCGAGTGAGGAAGGAAAAGCTCTGGCTCAGGACAAGCGGGAAGTTGGCGGACAGCAAGGAATTTAGCATGCCCGGCCGCGTCGTCGCCGGATATTCACGGAACGAAAACAATGATCCGACGGAGCTATCCCCGGGCCTTCGAATCTCAAGCGCCCGCTTCCCGCAGATGACCTGGTCAGTGTAGATCGAGGCGCCAAGTGAGCCGGTAACCATCGGAACCGGAAGAAACCGGCAAGTCATCATGAGCCGAAGCGCCTCGCCGATTTCCGTGAAGAGCACGTTGCCTTTCTCACGAATGCCCAACCGGCGCAGACCGTAACCGCCGAGTGCGCCAGCAGTGATGTGCCAGAGGTCTTCCAGGCTCCGCATTTGGGTGGCTAGATCGTGCTCATTCCGTCTGCGGGACTTGGCAATCCGCAAGCCGATCTTGCCGATTGCGGTGCGGGGGGACACGATCAAAGTGAGGAAGTGATCGTTGCGAAAGAGCTTTCCCGACAGCACACGACGCTCGTAGGCCTCGCTCAGACTGCCAGCGAATGCACTTTGAAACTGGCGCGGCGCCGGCGCCGGCACATCGTTGTGTCTCACAAGATGAGCGTATATCGAGACATTGTCATCGGCGATGTTGCGCAAGAGAGTGTTGAACGCGCGGCAGCGCGAGTTGCGCATCTCAGCGTCTTCCAAATCAAAGGGCACACCGTTCACATGTGCCATGGCCATGATCGATCCGTCTTCCAGAAGGACAACCTGATCGCTTACGTGACCAACATACGGAAGGTAGATCTCGCCAGACCTCTCGGTCCGGCCGCTGGCGCCGAACATTACACCATTCCTCTTCCGCGTTTCGGCACTCTGATCGGATTGGCGCTGACGCTTGCGCCTCCCCAGACCGGCCCGTCCACGCTTCTGCCGGCCGTCTGCAAATAGAGCAGCACGACGCTTGCCGCGTTATAGTCACGCTCAACAACCAGCCGTGCTCCGAACCAGAGTGGCACGAGAACGATTTCGTAGAGCGGGTTCTGAAGGATAATGATAACAAGCCCAGCCAACATCATGAGCAATCCGGCCAGCGTCAGCGGCACCCCCAGAAACAGTGCGGGGCGCGTCGCCGCCACATAGAGGGTGCTCACTTCCAACCGGTCGCTCATCAGCCGCCGCCTATGAGCGCCTTGCCCAGGAAGCTGGCCCCGAACATGATGACGATCCCTCCAACGACACCCGCAACCAGGCCAAGTGAAGCACGACCGAACATCCAAGAGATACCGATGGCTACGAGCCCGAGCACGGCCAGTGATTGTCCAAAGGGGCCAAGTATGAACGTGCAGATATTCTGGACCATCTTGGCAGGATCCGTCCCTCCGGTCACCTGAGCCGCGGCTGGCCCGCTGTAGAAGACCGTCCACGCCGCGCCTGCAGCAGCGGCCGGTACATATTCAGCCGCCATGCGCAGCATGGAAAAAGGCGAAGGAACACGCGTTTTAAGCGCACGAAGTATCTTGAGTGGCGTCATCATTGCATCTCCATGTTTCAATCGAATACGAGTTTGTTCGGGTTCGAGGGTTCCCGTGCTTTCGCAGCCTGGCTGCCTGTCGGATCGGAGGGATCGGCCCCGGAGCGGTCTGGCTGATACGAGCCCCAGATGTCCCAAGAATCTTGGTTGGGCTGCTTCTTTCTATTGGCCTGTTGGCTCTGCTGGAGCAGAGGCGGCACGGCTTTCCGACCGGGTGCCTCAAGGTGCGGCACATCTCGAGCAGTCGGCTCCAGCGTTCTCTCAAGGAGACTTGAGATGTCCTTTGCGGCCGACTCGACCTTGCGTACATAACCGTTGGCGAAGCCATGCGTGACGTCGCCCGTGTTATAGGCCGAGATGGCACGGCGAAGCGCCAGTTGCTGTGCCACAGCAGTGGTGCCGCCGGCATACCGGCTTTCAAGCAGGTGGGCGGCAGCCGAAAGCGAGGCGCAGGGCTCGAAAGCCCTTTCCGGCGTGAGATTGAGCATGGCAAAGTTCTTGCTGTTTATCTGCATCAATCCAACATCGACAGAATGTTGTGCTTCGAGGCGTTCCTTGATGCCCCGCGTGGCTTCCAGGTGGTCTATCCAGCGAAGCTGCTCACCTGTGGTGTTGTCATGAGCCACCAGCGTTTCAAAGCCACTTTCAATCTTGGCAATCGCGGCCAGGGTGGACGGCGCAACCCAGGGGGCGCATTTGCGCGACAGGCTGCGGAACTCACGCGGAGAAAGTGGCGCGGGCTCGGCTGGGAGTGACATGGATGTCATCAGGACGATGGCCAGCGGCCAAGCTGCAATAAACATTCCCTATCACCTACCTTTCCAAGCCGCCGGACGGGTTCTGGCCCTGTCCGGCACGCGCTTATCGGGGAGGTTTGTTACTGTGTGATGTTCAAGTTCAGCTTTTCGGTTTCAATTGAAGCAAAGACCGTGTTCGTATCAGCGTGGGTGAGCATCTTGCGCATGCGTGGGTGGCGCGGGCCCGATCAGCCAGCGACATCCGGAGCATCTTGGTACAATGACTCCTGTACAGGATTGCTCGTCCCGGCCGTCCGTTGCTCCTGGAGTGTGGGCCGCGACTTTGGCGTCATGGACGGTACTTCTGTCAGCGCCAAGCCAAGGACAAAATGGGGAGCTTGGCGGGCTTGTTCAGGCTCGGGATCACCGTGGGGAATCGACTAAGGCGATAAAGCGGCCCAACTTTGCCGGTATGCTGCCGGTCCTTAAAGAGCAGCCATGCGCGGCCCTGCATACTCAGATCATTGCTTGAGACGCGAGCTCGTCCGCGAAGCTGGCTCGAAGGCGCAAATCCGCGGCGGCGAGGGTCAACTGGGAAGACGTGGCGGCGCAGCCCATCCTGGTGCGAGCCTCGTTCAGCTGTTCGGCCGCCGCCGCCAAAGGGTGGATCATGCACAGTCCCATCGGCAGATAACCGCACGTCATTGACGCAGTCCGACGGCGCAATGGACAAGCATAGTGACACGCTCAAGATGGAGGAGTTGCAGTAACTGAGAAATGTTAGCCCGGACGTTCACCGCAACCGGCGACCTGCCGGTCGCCGAACAGCATTTGAGGCCGCCGGCCACCTTGGACGAAGCCGGCTTGGCAGGAGACACACTATTTTGCACAAGGCCGCTGCAGCGAATCACGGTCTTCTTCCGCCGACCGCCTCTCCGATCAAGCCAAACGCCGCGCTGCTCAACCATGTCCGAGCTGGATCCACGAGCCGGATGATATCGAGATGATCCAGGTCCGCAAACTCCAGGATGACCAGGATGCAAGGGCATAGCAGGAAACTTGGCATCCATGAGGTCGAACTTGAGTGATATTGGCAGGCCTGCACCAACGGGGGAGCTCGAAGCGAAAAAGCGAAGGACCACACGGCAGGGTCATGTCGGCGCTGGGACCTGTCTGGTGGCCACGGGCTGCCTTGGTGCGGTCAATTCGCTGGGGATGAAAAGAACAGGACGAGCACGGCCTCACATTGGCCGCACGCAACGGCGAGTGGTATCAAGGAGCAGCTGTTCTGGGTCGGTGCCCCAGGGTTGCTCGGCAACAGGTTTAGACAAGGGGATTCAAGATTGAAGGTGTGCCGTTGAAACATGTTCTTGTCATTGACGATGATGCCGCAATGCGGCGCCTCATCGCCGAGTATCTCACGATGCATGCCCTGAAGGTAACCGCAGTCCACGATAGCAAGCAGTTTGACTATGTTCTTTCACGTGAGCCAGTCGATCTCGTGGTTGTTGACCTTAACCTAGGCCGGGAGGATGGACTTGCGATCGTCCGCAATCTGGCGACAAAATCCGATGTTCCTATCATAGTGATCAGCGGCGACCGGCTTGATGAGGCGGAAAAAGTGGTTGCACTGGAGCTCGGCGCAACCGATTTCATTCCCAAGCCTTTCGGGATGCGCGAATTCCTGGCCCGCATTCGAGTAGCGCTACGCCAGCGCATTTCTAGTCCGCGAACCAGAGAGCAGCGCTCATTTCGCTTTGGGGCCTGGAA
>NZ_JAMYVE010000029.1:0-27503 GCF_040323695.1 Mesorhizobium sp. M0030
GGTATTGCCCTCCCGAGGCAAGCGTCACCGTCGAAGCCGTGACGTTCAGCTTGCTTGTGATGCCAACGACGCGGCCTTGCGCATCCCGTTGGTAGCTGACGAGCAGCCCGGAGGGATAGGTGATCTGGGTCAGGTTCTTATCCAAGTCGTAGCCATAACCGGTGGTATACTGCACCGAGGAGATTGTCCGATTTTCGCTGACCAGATTGCCATAAGCGTCATAGGTGAAGCTGGCTGACCCGGCGGCGTCGGTCAGCGAGGTCAGCCGGCCCGCGCCGTAATTGCCGCCAGCAGTGGCGTCGTAAGTGTAGCTGACATTGAGCGCTGTAGCAGGAGAGGTCCGGGTCTTGATCCGGTTCAGCGCATCGTAGGTGTAGTTCACCGTGATCCTGCGGGCGTCCTTTCGCGACAGGATGTTGCCGGCCAAATCGTAGGTGTAGATGGTGGTGCCGCTGTCGGGACTGACCACCTGCGTCACAAAACCGAACCCGTTGACGGTATAGGTCGTCGGGTGCAGCCTGGGGTCGGTGATCGAAGTGACGTTGTTCTGTCCGTCATAGCCGATCTGCGTCACCGCGTTCAGCGCGTCAGTGACCTGTTTAACCCGGTTGAGGCCATCGAACGCGTTCTGCGTAGCGGCATTGCGGGGATCGGTAATCCTGGTCCGGTTGGAATTGCCGTCGTACTGGTAGGCGGTCGTCTGGTTAGCGGCCCCGATGCTGGTCAGCAGACGACCCAGCGAGTCGAAGGTCGCGCTGTTGGTCATCAGTACCTGCGACGAGCCGTTGACCACCTGTGTCTGCAGGTGGTTGGCCAAGGCGTCGAGCGTGAAGACCATCTGGTTGCTAGCCTGGTCGGTCATCGAGGTCAGCTGATGGGCCGCATTGTAGCCGTAGGTCAAAGTTACGCCCGCCGGTGTGGTCAGCGACGTCAGAAGGCCATTGACGTCATAGGTGAACGTGGTTGTCGCCGGTGTCGGGCCCTGCACTATGGCGGTCAGGAGCCTGCCCAACGGATCGTAGGTCAGGTTGGTGATGACGTTGTTCGGGTCCTTAGTCGACGTCGGCAGGCCCATGGAGTTGGTGGAGAGGATCGTCGTCACCTGGCTGAGAGCGTTGGTGACGGTAGCCAGATTGCCGGCAGTATCGTAGGTGTAGCTGGTCGTCTGGGTCAGATCCGTGCGCGGACCCGTCACGCTTTGCAGCAGACCCGCGGTCGTCCAGGTGTAGGTCCAGGTGCGGGATGGCGGGCTGTGGGCAATGGTGGTGTCCGTCTCTTTGCGCTGCGTCAGCCGGCCCGCGGCATCGTAGGTCAGATCGACCGTCAGGTTGGGCGCAACAATCTGAGTGGGCAGCTTGAAGGTGGTCGACCAAGTTGTAGTTACCGACCGCGCCAGTCCACCGGTGCCCGCATCCTCCACGCGGTTTGTTTCGTTGCCGGCACTGTCGTTGGTGAAGTTGTAAATCTTGCCATTGAAGTCGACCCGTTGCGACAGGAAGCCGTTCAAGTCGTAGGTCTGGGTCAGGGTCGCGGCCGGCACGGTGGCGCTTGCCTGGCGGGCGACGCTGGAGAGCTCGAACACCGTCGGGATAGGGATGAAGACGAAGGCGGGCCGGACCATGGTGTAGACACTCACCTGGCCGAGCGCATTGGTTACCGTGCGTTTGTCGTTGACGTCGTCGTAGACGATGCTGGTGTAGTCAGCGCCGCCAGCGCGCTGGGCGGTCAGGGCACGGCCGCGGGCGTCATAGGTGGTCGATTCGATCACCGCGCCGTTGGTGTCCTTCACCGCAGTCAGCAGCGGCGTCGACGTCGTGCCGCGGTCGTATTCGTAAGTCGTGGAATCGATCAACGTGTTGTCGGCCTTGCGCCGCGTGACCTGGGTCAGCAGCTCCGTGCCCGGGACCGATACGCCCCCAACTGACTGTTGCTGAAAGGTGTACTGCAGCTTAGTGCCGTCTGGCAGAACCACCTGCGTCACGACGTTGCCCGTCCAGGTGAAGGTCACCGAACGGCCCAGACTGTCGGTCAAGCCGGTCAGGTGGTTGCCGCCGTCGTAGGTGTAGTTCCGGATGTAGCCGCCCTTCCAGGTCGTCTGCGTCACAATATAGGCGCCGTTCACAAGCGCCAGAGTATCGGTCCGGTCGTTCTCGTCCGTGTACTTGTAGGTCCCCAGGGTTTCTTCAACGATTTTATCGCGCGCATCGGGCGTGCTGTAGTGATATAGCTCGTTGTTGTTGTTATACTGACCTTCGATGGTGAGCGCCTTCCAGACGCCTAATGCATTCGGATCGTATTGATACATCGTATTCATGAAGCGGGTCCGAGCCCCATCCTCACGGCGGATGATCATGTTGTAGTGAGGGTAGACTATCTCGACATGCCGCCCCAGGATGTCCATCTGCCACACACCGCCCATGCCATCGTTGGAGCCAGAAGGAGGCATCATCATGCTGCGGTAGTAACGCTTGACCTCAATTGGATAGGCCCCGCCGCTGGTGTAGTCGGTGACCATCTCCACCTTGGCGCCAGACGAGAGGGAGACCGGGTCGCCCACCGTAGGGCAGGATCCCGGCGTGCCAAGACTACCCCCGCACAGCGGCTCTGCCGTTTTGGGGTAGTCGGATGGGACGCAGGCCCCCTGGGCCCCCTTGTCAGTTCCGTCGCACCCCAGCAGGACGACGATCGTCGGAGTGCCGTTAGCGCCAGCACTCATCTTGCATCCCATGGCCGAGTGTATGGTGCCATCGCTCGGGTCGGTACTGTCGGGCCATGCCGTCACCGCGATGAGGCCATAGACCTGAAAGCCGAAGTTGGGCACGTAACTGTTTTGAACCGATGAGCAGGCCTCGCCTGGGGTTGGATAGAGGACCGGATGGTTGTAATCGTTGCTACCCGGGACGATACCGCCCCAGCCACTGGCCATGCTAGCGCTCGAGGTGGCCAGAACAGTCAGCGCGCAGATAAGACCAATGGCCCAGTTGCTGAATCTGATCGAAATCAAACTCAATGCTGCATGCATGGTTGCCCCCTGTATAAATCCAAGAAATTGCCCAGATCGGATAGGGGCAATCGCGCCAATTCGATAGCTGTCGACTACTGTTGAGTCGGGGAAGGTTGTATCGGAGTCTCCGGAAGGCCCCGCGCTGCAGTACTGGAAGCCGCCGAGGCATTGTTCGGTCCCGCCGACTTAGGCATCGGCTTTTCGCTGCCGGTTGCTTTGTTTGGCAGCGGCAATATCGCAACGTTGGATTGCTGCCCGGCGGGCGTCGTCGCTGGCTTGGGGTCGGTTACCTTGGGCAACGTCGTCGGCAACGACTCAGCATATGCAGCCGAGAGCACAAGCGAAGCCAACCCGATACTGAGAGAAATCCGACGCAATATCTTCATCGCGATCCTAATATCCCTGTATGCTTCAGTGAAGTCTACTTCATTTCCAATACATGCAAGATCCGTTGTAGAAAACGGAAGCGATCAACCGTAATCTCAATAGGAAATACTTATATACCCCATTATCAACGATCCCGTTTAACGGAGTTCGCAACAGGTGATTCGTATTATGGCTAAGCGTATACAAATTGAGGTTAGCAGGTATCTTCTCTGCGGGCAACTAGAACAAAGTTCAGCATTACCTAATATATATAACTAGGTATATCCAACTAACCACATTACTTGGTCTGCTCCATTCTGGTTAACAATGTCTGAGTATTCCGCTCGATCGAGCGACAGAATCTAGCTAGCCCGGCGCACTGCACGGCTACATCCGCATCAAAAGACCGCCGTCGACGGCGAGCTCGATGCCGGTGATGTAGCTTGCCGCATCGGAAAGCAGGAAGAGCGCGGCATTGGCCATGTCCTGCGGCGTGCCGATGCGGCCGAGCGGCGCATAATTGGCAACGGCAGCGCGTTTCTCCTCGGTATCCCATCGCGCCTGCAGCGGCGTCAACGCCATGCCCGGGCAGATCGAATTGGAGCGGATGCCATCGCCCGCCAACTGCATGGCGAGCGACTTCGACAGCGCACAGACGCCGGCCTTCGATGCCTGGTAGGCATCCTGCGGGGTCGGATCGCCGCGATACCACTGGATGGTGGAGAAGTGCACCATGGCGCCGCCGCGTCCGCCGGCCCGCATATGGGGAACCACCGCCCGCGCGGTGTGGACGAAGGATTTCAGATTGATGTTGAAGACCTGGTCCCAGACATCAAGGTCCATCTCGAGGGCCGACTTGTCGCGGCCGAACCAGAGCACGCCTGCGACATTGGCGAGATAATCGATGCCGCCGCGCTTGCGGCCCGCGGCATTGATGGTCTGCTCGACAAAGGCGGCGTCGGTGAGGTCGCCCTGGGCAAAGGTGAGCCGGTCGTCATAGGCGGCAAGCGACGCCGGACGCGGCTTGACGTCGATGGCGGTGACCGAGGCGCCGGCCTCGAGCAGCGCCAGCGAGATCGCCTCGCCCATGCCGCCACCGGCGCCGGTGACGACCGCGTGCCTGCCGGTGAAATCATAAGCGATCATCCGAACCCCCTCATTTGTTTTTACAACATCAGTTTCGCTGATTTGTTGGCTCAAGCGAATTCGTCTGACTTTTCAAACGCCGGCTCCTACATAGCAGCGCGAGATGGGAATGTGACATGTCGGCAGAGACCTTAAGCGAAAATTCCGTGGCCAGCGACTTCTGGGACGGCGTGCGGCTGTCGATGCCGGTGGTTGTCGCTGCGGCGCCATTTGGGCTGCTGTTCGGCGCCATCGCCGTCGACAACGGCTTTTCCGTTCTCGAAGCTTTCTTGATGAGCGCGCTGATCTTCGGCGGCGCCAGCCAGATGGTCGGCATCGAACTGTTCGGCCAGCATGTCGCGCCATGGCTGGTCGTGCTGTCGATCTTCGCGGTGAATTTCCGTCACGTGCTTTACTCCGCCAGCATCGGCCGGCGAATCGCGCACTGGCCGGTTATCAGCCAAGCACTGGGCTATTTCGTGCTCACCGATCCGCAGTTCGCGGTGGCCGAGCGCAGGGCCGAAGCCGGCGAGACCGTCGGCTTTGCCTGGTACATGGGCCTTGGCCTGCCGGTCTATGTGTTCTGGGGGATTGAAAGCGCGCTGGGTGCGGTGTTCGGCAAGCTGATCCCCGACACGCATGCCCTGGGCATCGATTTCCTGCTGCCGATCTATTTCCTCGGGCTGGTCATGGGCTTTCGCAACCGGCCACTGTGGCTGCCGGTGGTGATCGCCAGCGCCGCGGCGTCGATCATCGCCTACAAAACTGTGGGATCGCCATGGCACGTCTCCATCGGCGCCGTTGCAGGCGTGCTTCTGGCCGTCATCCTGCCGCCGCACCATAGCGGTGTGGAGGCAAAACGATGAGCGCGACTTTGTGGATCATCATTGCCGGCGCGATCGCCACCTATCTCACCCGCGTCGGCGGCCATCTGGTGATCTCGCGCTTCGACCACATCCATCCACGCGTCGAGGCTGGCTTGAACGCCGTGCCGGCGGCGGTGTTGACGACGCTGGTGGCGCCCGCCGCACTCAGCGCCGGACCGGCGGAATGGGCGGCACTGGTCGTCGCCGCTGTGGTCTCGCTACGTGGCGGACTGATGGCGATGTTTCTGGCAGGGGCGGTGGTGCTGATCCTAGCGCGGCAGTTTGTGGCATAGGGCGCCTGCCGGCAGAACAGTTTCGAACTGTCGGCGCCGCCCCTCATTGCCCTGCCGGGCGTTCGTCACTCGAAAAGCCAAGCAATTGGCTTTTCGTCCGCTTCGCGGACCGCTCCTCACCTCCCCGTATAGTGACGGGGAGAAAGAAGCTCATTTCAAATCTTGGCGTCGTGCGGTAGCGGCGCTGTTGCCTTCTCCAGCCAGGCCAGCGTCTCGCCGTCGAGCATCGGGCCGATCTCGGCCAGCACCCCGGCATGGTAAGTATCCAGCCAGTGCAACTCCTCGCGCGTCAGCAGGTCGGTGCGGATCAGCCTGACATCGATCGGCGCCAGTGTCAGCGTCTCGAAACCGTGCATGGCAATGTCGCCGCCTTCGACCTGTTCGGCAGGCGTAACCAGGATCAGGTTCTCGATGCGGATGCCGTAGGAGCCTTCCTTGTAATAGCCGGGCTCGTTGGACAGCATCATGCCGGCCAGCAGCTTTTCGGTGCCGGTGCGGGCGATGCGCTGCGGCCCTTCATGCACGGCCAGGTACGAGCCGACGCCGTGGCCGGTGCCGTGGGCAAAGTCGCAGCCATGCTTCCACAGCGCCATGCGCGCCACTGCGTCGATTTCCGAGCCGCGCGTGCCGGCGGGAAAGCGCAGCGTGGAAATGCCGATCATGCCTTTCAGCACCAGTGTGAAGCGCTCGCGCATCTCCTCGGTCGGCTGGCCGATCGGCACGGTGCGGGTGATGTCGGTGGTGCCGTCCTGATACTGGGCGCCGGAATCGAGCAGGAACAGCTCGCCCTTTGCCAGCTTGCGATTGGTGGCGCGCGACACACGGTAGTGCATGATGGCGCCGTTCGGCCCGGCGCCGGAAATGGTGTCGAAGGAGACATCGCGCAGCGGCATCTGCGTTTCCTCGCCGGTCTGCCGGCGCGTTTCCTCCAACTTGGTGACAACGGTTATTTCGTCGAGCGTGCCCGGCTTCTGCCGTTCCAGCCAGCACAGCAGTTTCGCCACCGCCGCCCCGTCTCGGCGGTGCGCGGCGCGGCTGCCGGCGATTTCCGCTGGGTTTTTGGTGGCGCGCGGAATGCGGGCGGGATCGGCCGCTGAAACAAATGCGCCGCCATTGTCCTCGACCAGCATTCTCAGCTTTTCCGCCGCCAGCACCGGATCGAGCGCGATCTTGGCGCCGCCATTGGCAAGGGCTGCGACCGCCGCTTCGAACTCGCCGGGTTCGTGCAAATCAGCAAGCTGGGTGAGATAGGCGGCGACCGTGCGCGAAAACTTGCGCTGGTCCATGAACAGCTGGTGCTTGCCGTCGGCGGCAAGGATCGCGAAGCCGAGCGCCAGCGGCGTGTGCGGCACGTCGCCGCCACGGATGTTGAAGGCCCAGGCGATCGAGGAGGGGTCGGTGAGCACGGCGTGCGTCGCGCCCTCCTTGCCGATTGCCGCCGCCAGCCGCGCCAGCTTGTCCTTCGCCAGTTCCCCGGCAAAGCCGATCGGGTGGATTTCGACTGGCGCCGCTGGTGGTGCCGGCTGATCCTTCCAGATGATGTCGATCGGGTTCCTGTCGAGCGGCACCAGCGTCGCACCGGATTGCTCGGCCGAGGTTTTCAGCGCCTTGACCTCAGCGATCGTGTGCAGCCAGGGGTCGAAGCCAAGCCTGGCGCCCTTGCCGAGATTGTCCTTGATCCAGGAGGCCGGCGGGTTGTCGACGAGACTCTCGATTGCAAAAATGTCGAGATCGACTTCGTGGCGCACTTGCAAGGTATAGCGGCCATCGACGAACATGAAGGCGCGGTCACGCTGCACAAGTGCTACGCCGGCCGAGCCGCTGAAGCCGGTCAACCATTTCAGCCGCGCCGAGCGATCGGCGACATATTCGCCCTGGTGCTCGTCCGCGCGCGGCACCAGGAAACCGTCGAGGCCATTATCCGCCAGCCATCGCCGCAGCAACGTCACGCGCGGCTTGCCGACGCTCGGGTCGCCTGCGGAATCGAAGGTCTGGAACATGGTATGCCTCCTGTATCGGGCGCGACCGTAGCGCATGACCCGGAAAACCGGAATCGATTTTCGCCAATCGCAACAGGCTCGGATTGGTCCAAAGCGCGTTGCGTCTCAGTGCTTCAGGTGGATCGTTACCCAGCCTTCGCGATGCAAGGTCCTGACATGGCGGAAATTCTGGCCGACATAGGCCGAGATCACCGCATTGCACTGCCGCTCGAGGATGCCGGACAGCACGATCGAGCCGCCGAGACTGATATGCCTGGCCATCTCAGGCGCCAGCCGCATCAGCGGTCGCGCCAATATGTTGGCGACGATGAGATCGAAAGGCGCGCGCTTGCCGAAGATCGGGTGGTGGAAGCCGGGCGCCGTCACCGTTTCGACCAGCGCCTTGACGTGGTTGAGGCGGGCGTTGGCGGCGGCGACCCTGACGGCGATCGGATCGATGTCGGTCGCCAGCACCGGAATATGCGCCAGTTTGGCGACGGCGATCGCCAGCACCGCGCTGCCGGTGCCGAGGTCGAGGGCATTCCTGGGACGTTCGCGGCGCACGACCCGTTCCAGCATTTCGAGGCAGCCGGCAGTGGTGCCGTGATGGCCGGTGCCGAAGGCAAGGCCGGCCTCGATCTCGATGGCGAGTTCGCCGCTGTGGCGCTTCCGGCGGTCATGCGCGCCATGGACGAAGAAACGTCCGGCGCGCACCGGCTTCAGTCCCTCCAGCGAGCGCGCCACCCAGTCGATGTCGGGCAAAACCTCGCGCTCGATCGGCTTCGACAGGGACAGTCCGGCAAGGCTGTCCCTTAACCGCGCCTCAACCGCGTCGACATTGCCGTCGGTGTAGAGCGAAACCTCATAGATGTCGCGGTCTTCATCGACTTCGAGCACGGCGATCGGCAGGCCTTCATCCTCGAAAGCCGGTTCGAGCGCGGCAAAGATGCGGTCGGCCTCGATCTTCCCAGCGATGAAGTGGAGCCTGGTCTGACCCATCAGCTGGTCTCTTGTTTAAGCATGATCTCTGGACAACACTTTTCTGTCCGAGAAAACCGGATTCCACATTTCGGGATCATGCCTAGCCTGCCGCCAGCCGCTTCAGCTTGGCTATCGCGGTATCGGCGCTTTCGCCATAGGCTATGGTGCCCGAAAACTCGCCCTTGGCATTGAGCAGCAGCGCCGAGGCGGTGTGGTCCATCGTATAATCGCCGTCGCCGGTGTCGACCTTCTTCCAGTAGATGTTGAAGGACTTCGCCATGGCGTGCACCTTGTCGGGATCGCCCGATATGCCGACGATGCGGTCGGAGAAATTGCTGACGTAAGTGTTCATCACAGGCGGCGTGTCGCGCTCTGGATCGACGGTAACGAAGTAGGCGTTGAGGTTCTTGCCGTCGTCGCCCAGCGTCTTCAGCCAGCCGGCCATTTCGAACAAAGTGGTCGGGCAGACTTCCGGGCAATGGGTGAAGCCGAAGAAGACGATGCTGGGTTTTCCCCGGAAGGCGGCTTCGGTGATTGGCGCGCCTTTCTGGTCGACCAGCGTGAATGGCGCGCCATACGGTTCGCCACCATAGTGGCCGCGATAGAAGTCAAAGGTGAGCCAGCCGATGCCCGCCGCCATCAGAACGAGAATGCCGACCAGAATTGAACGCATCATCAGGAATTGTCCGTAGCAGAAATCATCGAGCGCCGGATCGGCGCCTCTCTGCCGGCAGTCTTAGCCGGTCGCAGGGGGCAAGGCAAAGATGCCGCGTTGCCGCAACCGGGCTGGGCGCTACCTTGCAAACAGCTGGCCCTTATCCCACCTGAGACCGGCAAACTGAACCTGAGGAGGCTCCCTTGCATAGACGGACTGGGCAGAGACGGATTGGGCAGAAACTGATCGGCGGCGCGCTGGCCGCATGCATTGCCCTTGGCGCCGGTGCCGCAGCGGCAGAGGAAGTCGGCAAGGTCAGCGTCGATTGGGTCGGCAACGACATCATCGTCGAGGCGATCAAGGATCCCAAGATCGACGGCGTGACCTGCCATGTCTCCTATTTCGACCGCAGCGTCATCGACCGGCTGCACAAGGGCAACTGGTTCGAGGATCCGTCTGATTCCTCGATCTCCTGCCGCCAGACCGGGCCGATCACCATCGGCGACATCGACATGAGCGAGGGCGGCGAAGAGGTGTTCAAGCAAGGCATCAGCCTGATCTGGAAGAAGCAGGTGGTGAACCGCATCTACGACAAGAAGAACGAGACGCTGATCTATCTCTCGCATTCGCGCCAGGTGCAGGACGGCTCGGCGAAAATGTCGGTGACGACCGTGCCGCTGTTCAGCCAGAACGTGGTGTGGACCGGCGGCAAGCCGAAATAGCGGATTCTCCGGGCGCAACGCGACAATTGCTTCCGCAATTGTGCGGGGGTAAATCCGCCAGATGGACCGTACCGAAAACCTCGTCCTGAAAGATCCGGAGCCGCGCATCCATCCGACCGCGGAGCTGAAAGCGTGCAAGCTTGGCCGCTATGCCTCGATCGGCGAACGGGTGGTGCTGCGCGAGGTCAATGTCGGCGATTTCTCCTATTTCGAGCGCCACGCCGAGGCGATCTACACGACGATCGGAAAATTCTGCTCGATCGCCGCCAACAGCCGCATCAATGCGCTAGAGCATCCGATCGAGCGGATCACGCAGCACAAGCTCAGCTACCGGCCGAACGAGTATTTCCGCTGGCTGGGCGTCGACGCAGCGTTCCGCGCGCGGCGGCAGGCCAAGGCGGTCAGCATCGGCAACGATGTCTGGATCGGCCATGGCGCCGTCATCATGCCCGGCATCAGCATCGGCAATGGCGCCATCGTCGGCGCCAATGCGGTGGTGACGCGGAATGTACCGGCCTACACAATCGTCGCCGGCGTACCGGCAAAGCCGTTGCGCATGCGCTTTCCCTCCGAGATCGCGGCGCGGATCGAAAGCCTCGCCTGGTGGGACTGGCCGCCGGAGAAACTCGCCAAAGCGGTTCCCGACATGCAGGCCTTGCCGATTGAGGATTTCCTCCATCGCTGGGAGCAAGAGCATTCCTGAGAGCTCGCCGCGCGTGCGCGGTTTCATCGACTGGCTGGCCGAAATCCTGGCGCCAAAATTCTGAACGGCACGTGTCGGGAAGAGTTCCGCCGGCTGCGGCAACGCAACGAACCCCTTCCGCCATGCGGGGGTGGCGCAGCGGAAGGGGCTTGGAGACAAATCCGCGTGAAGCGGAAGGAACAGGTTTTGGCCTGCATGGCGACTATGGCAACAAACCGATAAGGCGGCTTTTCACGGCGCTGCGCCTTTGGCGTGCATACAATTGCATCAGCGATGCCCTCTGCGACAGGGAACCGGAAGCGGCTGCCGGTTGTTTATTGTTGGAGCGATGAATGGGCGTCGGGCAGTTTATCGCGCTTTGAACGGTCGAGGATGTGAATGATCGAAAAGCTGTTTACCAGAATCGCCAACACCGTTTCGCACTTGGCGGGCCTGCCGCCGACTTTCATCGCCTGCTGCGCCATCGTTATCGTCTGGGCGGTAAGCGGGCCATTCTTCGGCTTTTCCGATACGTGGCAGCTCGTCATCAACACGGGAACGACGATCATCACCTTTCTGATGGTGTTCCTGATCCAGAACACCCAGAACCGCGACGGCGCCGCGGTTCAGGCCAAGCTCGACGAACTGATCCGCGTCAGCGAGGGCCACAATCATTTCATCGGCATCGAGCACCTGACCGAATCCGAGGTCGAGGAGATCAGAGACAAATGCGAGCGGGCGGCAAAACGCCATGACCACGAGCTCGCCGAACTCGCGGCCAAGAAGGCCGTCGCGCAAAAGCGCACCGCGAAAAAACGCGCGCCCGCCTGAGTCTCGGCTTTGGCTGAGTTCGACGATCAGTTTCCCATAAAGGCCGCGAAAGCGTCCTTATGGTCGGGGTGCCAGCGCGAGAGAGCAGGCCGGTTCTCGATGATGTCGCCGATCGCCCAGGCCATGCGCTTTTCATCGGTCGGGCGCATCACCTCATTGTCGGGGCAGAGGATGTAGAAGTCCCCACGCGCCAGCGAAGCCAGCATGAAGTCGACCACCTGCTCGCCGGTCCAGGCGCCAGCCGGTTTTTCGACCGCTCCTTCGGTGAGGCCGGTGAAGGTGAAGCCGGGAATGAGAAGATGCGCCGCGACCTTCGCGCCCGGCTCGTTGCGCAATGCGTGCGCCAAGCCTTCGGTGAACGTCTTCAACGCCGATTTGGAGACGTTGTAGGCGAGATTGCCGGGTGGCGTGGTGATGCCTTGCTTGGAGCCGGTGTTGATGATCAGGCCAGGCTCTCCGGAGGCCAGCATGGCCGGAGCGAAGGCCTCGACGCCATGTACGACACCCCAGAAATTGATGTCGATCAGCCGCTTCCAGGCGTCGCCGTTCTCCCACGGTTTTCCCGGATTGTTGCCGACGCCGGCATTGTTCATCAGCAGCGATACGGCGCCGAAAGCGGCATGCGTCTTTTCCGCCAGCCGGCCGAGTTCGTCGGCCTTCGACACGTCGGTGGCGACGGCAAGCACGGCATTCTCGCCGGTGATCGCGGCGACTGCCTGGCGGGCCGCATCGAGGCGCGCGCCGCCAATGTCGGCCAGCACCAGTCTCATGCCCATAGCCGCCAGCCTTTTGGCGGCGGCAAGCCCGATGCCGCTGGCGCCCCCGGTGACGACGGCGACGTTGCCTCGGTTGAGGGCGGGCAAAGCGGATTGGATTTCGGCGTCGGAGGTCATGATCTTTTTCCTAGGGTTCGGGTGGCGCCGAACTTAGCGCGGGACGCGCATCGTGCAAGGCCGTCCCGCGTGTTCGGGTTGACCGCATCAACGGCGGCCGTGCATGCTGCGGCTGAACAGGAGACTGCCGATTGACCGACTGGGTTGCGATCCTGAAGGAGCAGACCGCCACCGGCGACCAGATGGGCCGCGAGGTGCCACAGATGCTTGCCAATCCGGACATAAGCGAAGCGCAGGTGAAGACCTTGTTTTCGGCACTCGAAAAACAGGCCGAGTTCGTCGAGAAATTGCGCATGGCGCTGGAAAAATTCGGCCATGATTTTTCGATCATCAAGGCGGCCGAGCGGCTGGAGGAGCGCTATGCCGACCTTGCGGCGTCGGTTGCCGAAAAGCTGAAGGCGATGCGCAAGTAGAGACGTCCTACGCTACTTTTCCAGCACCCGCGAAAAACGCGTGTCCGGCACGAACCAGACGGCGGCCACCAGCACGAAGATCGCAACGCCGATCCATTGGTTGACGAAGGCAAGCGGGACGGCTGCGGCGTAGAGGGCCACCGAGATCTTGCCCTTGCGGTCATTGCCCAGCGCCTTGGCGAAGGCGGTGTCGTTGCCGTGCAAATGGTGCAGCTTGGTGGCGAGAAAGGTGTAGGCGACCGCACACAGCACCAGGTCGATGCCATAGACGGCGACGGGGACCGGCGCGAAATGGTTCTCGCCCATGAAGGCCGTCGTTGCCGGCATCAGCGACAACCAGAACAGAAGGTTGAGGTTGGCCCACAGCACGCGGCCGTCGACCCTTTGGACGGTGTGGAACATGTTGTGCAGATTGTTCCAGTAGATGCCGACATTGATGAACGACAAGACATAGCTGAAAAAGATCGGCCACAGCGGCAGAAGCGCTGAAAAATCCTCGCCATGCGGCACTTTCAGCTCCAGCACCATGATGGTGATGATGATGGCGACCACCCCATCGGTGAATGCCTCGACTCTGCCTTTTCCCATGGATTCTCCTTCTCGATGGAAAGACGTTAAGCGAGGATTTCGGGCAAGACCATCCTGACAAGGTTGTCAGGATGAAGTTCGGCGCGTGGAACGGCCATCCTTACATGGACGTTGGGGCGCAATTGGGCGTTGGGCGATTGGCCGGAGGTTGCCATGACCAGCTATGCCGAGACCATAACGCGCGACAACGGACTCGATGGCCGGCCCGCGATGGCCGCGGTTGCCGCCATGATCGCCGCTCTGTTCGCCGGCAGCACGGTGCTGACGCCGCTTTACGTCATCTACAAGCAGGCCTTCGGTTTCTCGCAGATCACGCTGACGCTGGTCTACGCCGTCTATGTCGTCGGCAATCTCGGCGCATTGCTGATGTTCGGGCGCTTGTCCGACGGCATTGGCCGCCGTCCTGCGGCGCTGGCGTCGATGGCCATAGCGGTGGTCAGCGCGCTGGTGTTCCTGTTGGCCGAGAACGTCGCATGGCTCGATGTCGCCCGCATATTGAGCGGCCTTGGCATCGGCGTCGGCGCGGGAACCGGCACGGCCTGGCTTGCCGAATTGATCGAGGGTAAGGACAAATCGCGCGCGGCAATCATCGCCACCAGCACCAACTTCGTTGGCCTTGGCCTCGGCGCGCTGGCATCGGGCCTGCTCGCCGAATATGCGCCCTGGCCGTTGAGACTAACGTTTGCGGTCTATCTTGCCTTGCTCGTGGTGGTGACGCTGTTGATCTGGCGCACCAGGGAAACCGTTTCGCGGCCGGGAAGGCTGGTCGACGTTTCGCTGCGGCCGCGGCTGTCGGTGCCCGCTGATATCCGCGCCGCTTTCGTGGCGCCGGCCGTCACCGGCTTCGGCGCCATGGCGCTGGTCGGCTTCTATGCAGCCCTGGCGCCGAGCATCCTGGCGCAGCAGCTGCATGTGGCCAACCATGCCGAGGCCGGCGGGCTGTTCTTTGAACTGTCGATCGTTGCGGCCGCGACCATTCTGGCCACGACCCGACTGTCCAGTCGCGCCGGCATGCTGGCCGCGCTGGCGCTGATGATCCCGGCCGTAGGGCTGATGGTTGCTGCTCAGTTTTTCGCGTCGATGTCCCTGATGGTTGCCGCCACCGCTGTGTGCGGCGTGGCGGCGGCGCTCGGCTATCGCGGCGGCCTGCAGGTGGTGAGCCAGATCGCACCTGCCGAGCGTCGCGCCGAATTGGTGTCGGCGTTCTTCATCTGCTGCTTCTGCGGCAATGCGCTGCCGGTGATCGGCATTGGGCTGCTGTCGAGTTGGGCCACTCCGACGACGGCAAGCCTGGCCTTCGCCGGCATGATCACGCTGTTCTCTGTCGTAGCGCTGGGGTTCGGCGTCAAATACGCGCGCTGAGCCTCACCCGTTTGGCGTCTCGGGCGCCATGTTTGCCCGTCCGCGCGGGATGCCGAGGCCGGTGTCGGGCGGCTCGCCGGCGGCCGGCCGGTCCTCGATCATGTGCATGGTGCGCCAGCGGCCGAAGCGATAATAGGCGGCGGCCAGCACCAGCGAGGTGATCGATCCCGCCGGAAAACTCCACCACAGCGCTTCCTCGCCGATGTAGCTCCTGAAGAAGTAGGCAAAGCCGGTACGCACGACCAGCACGGAAATCACCAGAATGATCAGCGGCGGCATCACGGCACCGGTGGCGCGCACGGTGGCGAACAGCACGATGGTGACGCCGAACAGGATGAACGACCAGGACGCCACCTTGTTGATGTGGGCTGCAATGTCGATTGCGGTGCTGTCGCGGCTAAGGAACAGGCCGAGCACCGGCCTGTCGAAGAGGAACAGCAGCGCCACCAGGGCGCCGGTGAGCACCAGGTTGAAGCCGACGCCGGACGCCGCGATGCGACCGATGCGGTCCCAGCGCCCGGCGCCGACATTCTGGGCCGCCATCGACGAGACTGCGGCTCCGATCGCCAGTGCAGGCATCTGGATATAGGTCCACAGCTGCGCCGCGATGCCGTAGGCGGCGGCGACCTGCGAGCCGTAGGAGTTGACGATGCCCATCACGGTCAGCGCCGCCGCCGAAATGACGATCATCTGCAGGCCCATCGGCACGCCCTTGAAGACGACGATCCTGAGCAGCGCCGGATCCGGCCGCAGCAGAGCGAGGTTCGCGCCGGCGAGCCGCAACGGATGCTTTTTGGCATAAAGCACGACGAGGATGGCGATCACGCTCACCGTCTGGCCGATCAGCGTCGAGGTGGCGGAGCCGGCGATGCCGAGTTCGGGGAAGGGGCCGATGCCGCGAATGAGCAGCGGATTGAGGATGATGTCGAGCACGACCGCGAGCGCCATGAAGAAGAATGGCGTGCGCGAATCACCCGCACCGCGCAGCACCGTCATGACGAAGGACAGAAGGTTCATCATCGGCACGGCGACGAAGATGATACGCAGATAGGAGCGCGCCAGCGGCAGCGCATCGGGCGGGGTGCCCAGTGTGTTGAGGATGGCGTCGACCCAGATCCAGCCGCAGACGGCGAAGATAGCCGAGACGAGGAAGAAGAAGCTGGCGCTGGTGCCGACGATGCGCCGCGCCTCGGGCAGGTCGCGGGCGCCGACCGATTGCGCCACCAGGATGGTGGCGGCCATGCCGATGCCGAATACGGTGCCAAGAATCAGGAACAGAACCAGATTGGCGTTGGAGGTGGCGGTCAGCGCCGATTCACCGAGGAAGCGGCCGACCCAGACAGCGTTGATCGAACCGTTGAGCGACTGCAGCACATTGGAGCCGAGCACCGGCAGAGCGAACAAAAGCAGCGTGCGCGGAATCGGGCCGCTGGTCAGGTCGCCGGTGCGCCGGCGCGGTGGTATTTTTTCGTCCATGGGCTGTTCGGCGAAGGTTCATCTCAAAGTCCGCCCGGCAATGATCGCCGATTTGACGGACAAGGTCGATGCGGCATTGGAACATGCCACCTGGCGGCTTCAAGCTAATCAGTTCTCAAAACATTCGGAATGGGATATGGGTCGTCGCCGCGTGGGGTCGCATATCCTGTTGGATATGATGAATAGGCTGGGGGGATCATGTCCGACAATCCGCTTTTTTCCGAGCGCCTGAACCGGCGCGCGTTTCTTGGAATATCCGCTTTGGGTGCCGCTTCCATGGCGCTTTCAGCCTGCACCACGACCGACGTCGTGGTGCCGCCAACGCCCGCTCCGGCGCCCGAACCGGCTCTGGGCGATGCCGCCACCATGTATTCGGCGCGCGTCGATGAGGGCTTTTCATTGCCGGCAATCCCCGTGGCCAAGCTCGATCCGAAGTTCGTGCGCCAGATCGTGGACGATCCGACCGGCGAAAAACCCGGCACGATCGTCGTCGATACATCCGAGCATTTTCTCTATCTGGTGCGCGACGGCGGCAAGGCAATGCGCTATGGCGTCAGCCTCGGCAAGGCCGGGTTTGGCTGGACCGGCAGCGCCGTGATCCAGGCGCGCAAGAAATGGCCGGTGTGGACGCCGCCGCCCGAAATGATCCAGCGCCGGCCGGAACTGGCGAAATATAAGGACGGCATGCCGCCGGGACCGCAGAGCCCGCTCGGCGCGCGTGCGCTCTATCTGTTCCGCGACGGCAAGGACACGATGTACCGGCTGCACGGCACGCCGGAATGGGATTCCATCGGCAAGAACGCGTCTTCGGGCTGCGTGCGCTTCATGAACCAGGACATTATCGACCTCTACAGCCGGGTCAACGGCGTAGCCCAGGTCTATGTGCGCCCGAACCTGTCGGCCGCAGGCAAGATCATGGCCGTGTCGAGCCGGACCGCCGAGCCGATCGATGCCGGCGTGCCAAGGGATGCGGAGATTTTGAAATAGGTGCCTTCACGGCATCGCTGATCGCCGACAAACGTTTAGAGGCGGACGCGCCGGGCGCGTCCGCCTTTCCGTAAACGGCTACTTCTTGGCGAGGCCCGGAAGCGTGACCTGATAGACCAGGAACATGGTGTCGACATCGGCGCCGTCGTCGGCCTTGTAGGGCGCGCCGACCTGAAAACCGTCCTGGGTGAGAAAGTCGTTATCGTTGCCGACGAACAGGAAATAGTCGTCGGGCAGCGCCGGATCGAGCAGGCTGACCACAGACATTGCTTCCCACTTCTCCGAGAGATTGTTCTTGTCGTTCGGCTTGCCGTCATGCAGGCCGAAACGGCCGAGTTCCTTGTTGTCGTTGATGTCAATGAACGGCGTCAGCTTGGCCGGGGTCACCGAGGGGTCGAGCACGCCCTTGGGCGCCAGCGGCTTGTCGGCGGCATCGAAGGCGCCGCCGGCAATGTCGGTGGCGCCAGAGACGTCGACGACGAAAATCTGGCGCAGCAGCGAAGTATCGCCCTTCACCCCCTGGCCGTTTCCGCTGTCGCGCGCCAGCATCAGGAAGGTCTTGTCGGACAGCGCCACGATTTCGCTCTGCGCGGCGACCTTGGTCTTGTCCTTGGCGTCCTTGAACACCGGCAGCGGCACGGCATATTCATGCACCAGCTTGAGATGGGCCGGGTCGGAGGCGTCGTAGACCAGCGCGCGGGTGTTCTGGCGCGTCGCGGGCGAATCGCCGCCATCCTGGCGGGGCGCCGACTGCAGCACAGTGATCAGCGACTTGCCGTCCGGCGTCAGCGCCATGCCTTCGAGGCCTTGATTGTTCTGGCGGCCGGTTTCGGGATCCTTCGGATCGGGTTCGGCTGCACCGGGGCCCGGATTGTCGGAGGCGAAGTTCGGCGCGCCCTTGCGCATCGGCACCAAAGCGGCGGGCGGCTGCGTTGCCGACAACAGATGGCCGTCGGCCGAGAAGCGGTAGATGTTGGGGCCGTATTCGTCAGAGATGAACATGGTGCCGTCGGGCAGCCGCGCGATCGCCTCATTGTCGAGCGCCAGCTTGCCATTGGCCTCGGGCAGGATCGGCAGGTCGCCATTGGCCGCGCGCACGCCGTTGAGCGGATCGAGGCCGGTGGCGTCAGCGCCCTTGTCGTCGGTGAGGAGCAGGGAATCGGCAAGCGTCGCCTTGACGCCTGTCTGTTCCTGGCCGGAGGTGGGCGTGGCGCCCAGTGCGGTCGGCGTGAATTCGATATGAATAGTGTTGAGGCGCGGCCGGTAATCGGTGGTGCCGACGACATTGTAGCCACGGTCCGGCAGCAACCAGAGCGAGCCCTTGTAGCCGTCCGCGCCACGGGTCCAGCTTGCGGCGTCGATGGACATGCCGGAGCCGGAGCCGAAGGTCTCGCCGAACTTGTCCTTCTGATCGGCCGGGATGCGGCCGACGCCGACCAGGCCCTTGTTGACGAAGCCGCCAACGGTGGCGGTGCTGTCGGCAAGGGCAGGGGTCAGGGCGGTAAACAGCGCCAGCGCGGCGCCGAGCGACACGGTTCGGTGCGAGATTTTCATGGAGATCCTTTTTGTGACAAGCCTTGAGCGGCGCAAAGGGGCCACCGCATCGCATCGACGATGTCGCCCTCTCGCAAAGCGGTCTAGGACGCGAACATGATACTTGCGTGACAGAGAGGGCCTCTTCCTTCTCCCTTGTAGGAGAGGGAAGAGCGCAATGATCAATCGCTGTCGCGGGCGATCAGTTCCAGCGGCCAGACTTCGCGGATGATGCGCGGACCTTCCGGGCCGGCAAAGGCGGGAAGCGAGGCCAGCAGCATTTCGGCCAGCCGCCGGCCCATCGGCTCCAGCGACGGACGGAAGGCGGTCAGCGCCGGCGAGAAATAACGGCAGAGCGGCGTGTCGACGATGACGATCACCGCGATGTCGTGGCCGGGCCTGATGCCCATCTCGGCCAGTGCCTTGCAGCCGCCGAGCGCCATTGCGTCATTGTTGAAGATGATGGCTGTGGGCCGGTCCTTGGAGAGCATCACGCGCGGCGTCACCTGGTAGCCTCCGGCCTCGTTGATGAAGCCGTCGGCGATCAGGCCGGGGTCGACTTCGATGCCATGCCGCCCCAGCGCCTTGCGGTAGCCGTCGAGGAACAGGTAGCCGAAGTTGAGATCCAGCGAAGGGCGGATGGCGGCAATGCGGCGGTGGCCGCGCGCGACCAGCCGGTCGACGGCTTCATCACCCGCCCTCTCGAAATCGATATCGAGCGAAGGATAGGTGTCGTCGCCGGATTGACTTCGGCCAAGCGTGGCGAAGGGAAAGCCAGCCTTGCTGAGATAGTCGATCCGATCGTCTTCCCGCCGTGTATTGGCCAACACGACCGCGTCGGCTCGGCGCGTCTCAACCACGCGGCGCAGCCTCTCCTGCTGATATTGGCCGGGCTCGCCCATGACGACCATCAGATCCAGGTCATCCTCGGCCAGTCGGCCCTGCAGACCGATCAGGAACGGGATGAAGAAGGGTTCGCCATATTGCTGGTCGCCCGGATGCGGCTGCAGCATGAAGGCGATCGAATGGGTGGTGCCTTGCCGCAGACTGCGGCCGGACTGGTTGGGCGAATAGTTCAATTGCTTGGCGGCGGCGAGCACGCGCTGGCGGGTGTCGGCATTGACGTCGGCGCGGCCGTTCAGCGCCCGCGACACGGTGCCGATCGAAATGTTCAGGTGACGCGCAAGGTCATGGATGCTGGACGCCAAGGACAGTTCTCCCCCTGTCTTGGCTAGCACCGGCTGCCGCCCAGGCCAAGGCTTCGGGATGATTTTCGCTGGCAGCCGATTGACATTCTACGCCATCGGGTGTGTTCTCGTAAACGTTTACGGAGAAACGTTTACGGTGATGCCGGAAATGCCGTGACATTCGGTCTGGAGGGACCGGACGGGAGGAATGCCGGATGATGAATGCCGTCCTCGTCGGCTGTGGTGCGATGAGCAAGGCCTGGCTCGATGCCGCGAGGCAGATCGACGGGCTGGCCATTGTCGGACTTGTCGATCTCGACGCCGAACGGGCGAAGGCGAGGGCGCACGAATACGGGCTCGACGGCGCGGTCATCGGCACTAGCCTCGACGCGGTGCTCGACCAGACCAGGCCCGACGCGGTGTTCGATGTCGTGGTTCCAGCCGCCCGGCGTGACGTCGCCTTTGCCGCCTTTGCCCATAATTGCCATCTGCTGACGGAAAAGCCGCTGGCCGATACTCCGGAAAATGCGCGCGCCATCGTCGATGCGGCGCGTAACGCGGGGCGCGTCCATGCGGTCGTGCAGAACCGCCGCTACGTCGCCAATGTCCGGCGCATCAGGCGCTTTCTCGACTCCGGCGCCATCGGCAAGCCAACCAGCATCCATGCCGATTTCTTCGTCGCGCCGCATTTCGGCGGCTTTCGCGAGGAGATGGCCCATGTGCTCTTGCTCGACATGGCGATCCACACATTCGACGCCGCCCGCTACATGGTCGCAGGCGATCCCGCCGGCGTCTTTTGCCAGGAATGGGAGCCGGCCAATTCCTGGTACCGGCAGGGATCGTCGGCCAGCGCTATCTTCGATCTCGGCGGCGGCAAGGTGTTCACCTATGCAGGCTCTTGGTGCGCGGCGGGCTTCCGCACCAGCTGGGAGAGCACGTGGCGCATCGTCGCCGAGCACGGCAGCCTGGTCTGGGACGGCGAGGACGGACTGAAGGCCGAGGTTGTGTTGTCGGTCCGCGACGGCCTGTTCGACCTGACCCAGCCCATCACAGTACCGCCGCTCGATTCCGCCGACCGCGTCGGCGGTCATCTCGGCATCATCAAGGATTTCATCCACGCCATCGAGACCGGCAGCGAGCCGGAAACGCGTGGCAGCGACAACATCAAAAGCCTGGCCATGGTTTTTGGCGCCATCGAAAGCGCCGAGACCGGACGGCGCGTCGCAATCACACAGGAAGCATCATGATGCCAAACCCGCTTCTCGACATCCGGATCGGCACCATGGTGCGGGCCAATCTCGAAGACCCGGCCGCCTACATCAAAGAGATTCTGCCGCTCGGCTTCGAGAGCATCCAGCCCTTCTTCTGGCAGACGCTGGGCGGCAAGGATTTGGCGCGGCTCGCCGGTGAGATTGGCGAGGCGATCGGCGATGCCGATGTCGCCGTGTCGTCGATCGGCGTGTTCGGCAATCCGCTGGAGGATGGCGAGGTCGATCGCGGCGTGCTCGCGGCCTGGGAAACCGTCATCGACAATGCGCATCTGTTCGGCGCTTCGATCGTCAGCGGCTTCACCGGACGTCTGCGTGGCAAGAAGCTGACAGACAGCCTGCCGCGCTTCCGTGAGGTTTGGGGTCCGCTGGCCAGGCGCGCCGCAGACAAGGGCGTGCGCATTGCCTTCGAAAATTGCGCCATGGATGGCAACTGGGCGGCCGGCGACTGGAACATCGCCCACAATCCCGATGCCTGGGAGTTGATGTTCAACGAATTGCCCGACGACAATCTCGGCCTCGAATGGGAGCCCTGCCACCAGCTTGTCTACCTCATCGACCCGATGCCGCAGATCCGCAAATGGGCGCCGCGCATTTTCCATGTCCACGGCAAGGACGCGACGGTGCGCTGGGATGTGATCCGCGAGCACGGCGTGTTCGGCAAGCTGCCCTTCGTGCAGATGCGCACGCCCGGGTTTGGCGACAGCGACTGGACGCGGGTGATCAGCGAATTGCGGCTGGCCGGTTACAAGGGCGCCATCGACATCGAGGGCTGGCACGACCCGGTCTATCGCGGCGACCTCGAAATCACAGGCCAGGTGCGCGGGCTGGAATACCTCAAGCAATGCCGGGGAGGAGCGACCTACCTGCCGAACCCGGCGTGACCGAGGGCCGGTGGGAGGAGCCGGCCTGACAGATTGCCAAGCACTGCCGACAAGCACTGCCGACAGGCGAACGACGAACCCCTCGGCTCACCGAGGACAAAAGGGAGGAACGTGCATGAGCATCGCAATGAGAACGACACTTCTGCGCTCGACCGTCGTGGCCGCCGCCACGGCGCTGTGCGCTGCCATCTCCACTCTGCCGGCGCAGGCGCTCGACGCCCAGTGGTGCAAGGATGTCCACATCCGCTTTTTCGTCGGCGGCGCCGAGGGCGACGCTTTCGGCACCATCGTCTATAATGGCGCCAAGCAGGCGGCGTCCGATCTCGGACCCAAGGTCGACTACATCTTCTCGCAGTGGGACGTCGAGAAGATGGTTCAGCAATTGCGCGAGGCCGTCGCCGTGAAGCCCAACGGCATTGCCATGATGGGCCATCCCGGCGACGCCGCGATCATGCCGCTGGCCGAACAGGCGCACAAGGACGGCATCAAGATGATGTACCAGAACGTGCCGGTGCCGACGGTGGTGGCTGCGTTCGGCGGCGGCTATGTCGGCGCCCAGCAGGAGCAGCAGGGCCGCGCGCTCGGCGTCGAGGCGTTCAAGCTCGGCAAGCTCAAGTCCGGCGACAAGGCGATCATGATCGGCCCGTTCGAGAACGAGGCGCGCGGTGCGCGCGAGCGCGGCACGGTGGCAGCACTCAAGGAAGCCGGTGTCGAGGTCATCCAGCTGTCGTCGCCGCCGAGCGGCGAGTGGGCGTCCGACCCCAATCTGGCGATACCGGTGATCACCGCGGCCCTGCTCAACAATCCCGATGTGAAGGCGGTCGGCTATCCCGGCGGCCAGATGCTCGGCAATGTCGCCACCTATATGCAGGCGGCGGGACGCAAGCCCGGCGACATCTTCAATTTCGGCTTCGACACCAGCCCGCAGATCGTCGAGGCGTTCAAGGGCGGCTGGGTGCAACTGACGGCCGATCAGCAGCCGTTTCTGCAAGGCTATCTGCCGATCCTCAGCCTTTGCCAGCAGGTGGTGCTGGGCCTGGCGCCGATGAATGTCGACACCGGTGCCGGTTTCGTCACGCCGCAGAATTACGAGATCGTCGCCGAGCTCGCCAAGCAGGCGCTGCGCTGACCTCCCAAGCTGCCGGCTGGGCCAAGCCCGGCCGGCAGGACCGCTGGCGAGAATGCCGGCAAGCGAGAGCATTTGACCGTTTCAAGGAAACGGCGAACCGCTCTATCTCTTTGTTCTTACGCAATTCCGGACGAAAAACCGCGTACATTTTTACTGGAATTGCTCAAGCGAGGATCGCCATGGCCGAACGCATCATCGAACTGCGCGACATCAGCAAATCCTACGGCCAGGTCTATGCGCTGGGCGGGGTCAATCTCTCGGTCGACCGCGGCGAGGTGGTCGGCCTGATCGGTGACAATGGCGCCGGCAAATCGACGCTGATCAAGATCCTGTCCGGCGTCGTCAAGCCGACCAGCGGCGAGATCCTGGTGCGCGGCAAGCCGGTGACCGGCTGGAGTGCGGCGCGCTCGCGCGACGCCGGCATCGAGACGGTGTTCCAGGACCGGGCGCTGGCCGTGCAGCAGACCATTGTGCGCAACATCTTCATGGGCCGCGAACTCACCGGCTTCATGGGCTTCCTGAAGGTCAATAAAGAGATAGAGGAGGCGAGCCGGCTGATGCGCGAGATCGGCTTCACCTCGAAGGTGTTCACGCCGCACTCGATCGTCGGCCAGCTCTCGGGCGGCGAGCGCCAGGGCGTGGCGATCGCGCGCGCCATCTACAAGCAGGCCGAGCTGATCATCCTCGACGAGCCGACGACGGCGCTGTCGCTGACCGAGACCGCCAAGGTCTTCCATTTCGTGCGCCAGGTGCGGGCGAGCGGGCGCTCGATCCTCTTCATCGGCCACAACATCCATCACGTCTTCGACATCGCCGACCGCTTCGTGGTGATTGACCGCGGCAAGGTTGCGTTGACCGCCGATCGCACCGAGGTCAAGTCGGCCGAAGAGCTGATCAACTTCATGGAAGACGTTGCGCATCCCGGCGGATTGCCGGGGCTGCACGAGGCCGGCGACGCGGAGAGGGCAGCACGATGAGCAAGACCATGGAACCCGATCTGCAGAGCCCTCTCGGCGGCAAGGCAGCCCGACCCGAGTGGAAGCACCCGTCCGACCATTGGCTGCGCGGTTTCGTCATCGACAACCGCGCAGCGCTCGGCACGCTCGCCGTGTTCATCATCATGATGGCGGCGTTCCTGATCGCCAACCCGACCGTGTTCACCACCTGGTATCTCTACAGATCCGTGCTGACCACGCTGCCGGTTGCGCTGTTCGTGGTGGTGCCGCTGGTCTTCGTCGTCACTTGCGGCGAGATCGACCTGTCGTTCCCCGCAACCATGGGCTTTGCCTCCTGGGTGTTCGCGCTGGTGGTGCAGGCCGGCTATGATCCGTTCCTCGGCATTGCTGCCGCACTCATCACCGGCACGCTGCTCGGCTTCCTCGTCGGATCACTGGTCGTTTATGGCGGGCTGTCGTCGCTGATCGCCACGCTCGGGATGAATTTCCTGCTGCGTGGGCTGATCCAGATCATCAACGAGGGCAGGTCGACGGCGCTGACCGGTCTCAGCGACAGCTGGGCGTACACCATCTTCTCCGGTCAGGTGTGGGGTTTTCCGGTACAGGTCTTCTGGGCACTCGCCTTCGTCATTTTGTCGGCAATGCTCTACAACCGGCACCGCTTCGGCGCGCAGGTGAGGGTGGTCGGCGACAACCCCGACAGCGCCCAGCAGATGGGCATCGACGTCAAGCGCGTGCGGGTGAAAGTGTTCATCTTCACCGGCATCGGCGCGGCGATCGCCGGCACGTTTTCGGTGATGATCAACTTCACCTGGTGGCCGACCGCGGGCGACGGCTATCTCTTGCCGGTGCTGGCTTCGGTGTTCGTGGGCGGCACGCCGACCTGGGGCGGCATCGGCACGGTTGCCGGCGGCGCCATCGGCGCGGTCACCGTGTCGTTCATCCAGACCGGCGTCGTGGCGGCGGGCTTGAGCGGCTTCTACGTCCAGTTCTTCAACGGCCTGATCATCATCCTGTCGCTGTTGGGGCACAAGTGGAACCAGGCGCGGTACAGGTGAGGGGCGGGCTAAATTGACGGGGACGCTCATGTTGCGGACCGCATGCCCCGACGACTGGGCAGACGCCCGTCGCTTCGTCATTCTAGGGCGGAGCAGGAGCGAAGCTCCGTCGCGTAGACCCTGGAATCCATTCCGCGACCTTGGAGTGCAGCTGCGCAGGATTCCGCACCGTGGCAACGCGTTGAAGACGCGGGATGGATCCTCGGGTCTACGCTGCGTCGCTACGCTCCTTGCTCCGCCCGTGGATGACGAGGCGGGGAGGGCTCCGCCAGACTACAACAATGTGGTCGCTTGTAGGACAACAGGACAAGCGGGCGCTCACACCGCCGCGACGAACCCGTCCAGCACGCGTTTCTGGCCGGCCTTGTCGAAGTCGATGGTCAGCTTGTTGCCTTCGATGTTGGAGATGTTGCCGTTGCCGAATTTCTGGTGGAAGACGCGGTCGCCGACGCTGAAGGGCGACGGCGTGTCGGCGACGGATTTGGCGACCAGTTCGCCGTCAATGGTGCGGCCTTTGACGCTGGTTCGGCCGGCGCCGTAGCCGGAGTCGGTCTCGCCATAGCCGATGCGCTCGACCTGGTGGCCGGAGCGCGAACCCCAGTTGCGGTCGGTCGCTTCGGTGCGGTTGGCCTGGGCGCGCTGCCAGCCCGGCGTGGCATAGGTGTTGGAAAAGGCGCCGGATTTTTCCGCGCCGACATTGTCGAAGCGCGAGGCGCCGTAGGGGTTCTGCCGTCCTGCGCCCTGGCCGCCACGGCCGGACGCGAACGAACCGCCGCCATAGGTATTGCCGTAGCCGCCATAGGAGTTGCCGCTTTCGGCGACCTCGACATGGGCTTCCGGCAGTTCGTCCAGGAAGCGCGACGGGATGGTCGATTGCCACAGGCCGTGGATGCGGCGGTTGGAGACGAACCACAAATGCAGGTTCTTCTTGGCCCGGGTCAGGCCGACATAGGCGAGACGGCGCTCTTCCTCCAGGCCGGAGCGGCCGCCTTCGTCCAGCGCGCGCTGGTGCGGAAACAGGCCTTCCTCCCAGCCGGGGAGGAACACGGTCTCGAATTCGAGGCCCTTGGCCGAATGCAGCGTCATGATGTTGACGGCGTCAAGCTCGGCGTTCTGCTCGGCGTCCATGACCAGCGCGACATGCTCGAGGAAGGAGCGCAGCGATTCATACTCCTCCATCGAGCGGATCAGCTCTTTCAGGTTTTCCAGCCGGCCCGGCGCCTCGACTGAACGGTCGTTCTTCCACATGTCGGTGTAGCCGCTCTCCTCCAGAATGGTCTCGGCGAGCTCGGTGTGTGGCGTGGTTTCCAGCGCCTTCTGCCAGCGCTCGAAATTGGCCGCCACTTCGCGCAAGGCCGCGCGCGGCTTGGGCTTCAATTCATCGCTTTCGGCGAGCTTGGAGGCTGCCTCCAGCATCGGGATGCGCAACGCACGCGCCGTGTCGTGGATCTGGCGGATGGTGGCTTCACCCAGGCCGCGCTTGGGGACATTGACGATGCGCTCGAAGGCGAGGTCGTCGGCGCCCTGCGCGACGACGCGGAAGAAGGCCAGCGCATCGCGGATTTCCATGCGCTCATAGAAGCGCGGGCCGCCGATGACGCGGTAGTTGAGGCCGAGCGTGACGAAGCGATCCTCGAATTCGCGCATCTGGAAGGAGGCGCGGACCAGGATGGCCATATCATTGAGCTTGTGCTTGGCACGCTGGTAGGTCTCGATGGTCTCGCCGACGGCGCGCGCCTCCTCCTCGGAATCCCAGGCGGCGTGGACATGCACCTTCTCGTCGTCCTCGGCGACCTTCTCGGTGAACAGCGTCTTGCCGAAGCGGCCCTCATTGTGGGCGATGAGGTGCGAGGCAGTGCCGAGGATGTGCGCGGTCGAGCGATAATTGCGCTCCAGACGGATGATGGTGGCGCCGGGAAAATCCTTGTCGAAGCGCAGGATGTTGTCGACCTCGGCGCCACGCCAGCCATAGATCGATTGGTCGTCGTCGCCGACGCAGCAGATGTTGACTTTGTTTTCGCTCACGGGCCGTTCCGCGCCTGCCGGCGCGGGCCCTCGCAACGGCTCGGACGCCCGGTCGGGCATGCGGCCTTTGGCCGAGCGCGCTTTACCCTCCCCTGGATGGGGAGGGTCGCCGCGAAGCGGCGGGGAGGGGTGACTGGCGCCGGCGCTGCCCCCCCCACACGCGGCGCCCCGCCCCGGCCCCCCCCCCCCCCCCGGGGGGGGGGGGGTTTTTTGGGGCCCCCCGCCCCCCCCGAGGTTGTG
>NZ_JAMYVE010000030.1:0-18748 GCF_040323695.1 Mesorhizobium sp. M0030
TCCTGGCCAACGTGGGGGCGCGCCGCTCATGCAGCCCTTTTGGTGGGGGGCCCGCGCCCCCCCCCCCCTGCCGCCCTCCGCCCCCCACCTCTCCCCCGATCGACGGGGTAGAGGAAGGGCGCGAACTTATGCAGACCGGCGCCTTTCCTCTCCCTCCGGAGGGGGGAGAGGTGGCGCCGCGAAGCGGCGACGGAGTGGGGGAAGCCCTTCGCGAAACGCGAAGCCGCCGAAAAACGGCGGCAACTCGGCCAGCGCAAAAACTCAAACAAGAAATAACGTCATGACCAAGAAGCCGGAAAAGCCGGGCTCCGCCAGCATTCGTGTCCTCAAGACGCGGATCAAGAAGAAGAGCGGCCTGAAGGAATCGTCGCGCCGCTGGCTGCAGCGCCACATCAATGATCCCTATGTCCAGCGCTCCAAGGCCGACGGCTATCGCTCGCGCGCGGCCTACAAGCTGATCGAGATCGATGACAAGCATCATCTGCTGAAACCCGGCATGAAGGTCATCGATCTCGGTGCGGCCCCCGGCGGCTGGTGCCAGGTGGCGGCCGCGAGGACGAAATCGACGGCTGATAATCCACATGTCATCGGTATCGACTATCTCGAAATGGATGCGGTGCCGGGTGCGCCGGTGCTGCGGATGGATTTCCTCGACCCGGAAGCGCCGCAAAAGCTCGCCGAGGCGCTGGGCGGCGACCCCGATATCGTGTTGTCCGACATGGCCGCGCCGACCACCGGCCACAAGCGAACCGACCACATCCGCACCATGCATCTGTGCGAGGTGGCCGCCGATTTCGCGCTGTCGGTGCTGAAGCCGGGCGGGCACTTTTTGGCCAAGACGTTTCAAGGCGGCGCCGAAAACGAGCTGCTGTCGATGCTCAAGAAGAACTTCCGCTCGGTGCACCACGTGAAGCCGCCGGCGTCGCGGGATGAGTCGGTGGAACTGTATTTGCTGGCGAAGGATTTTAAGGGCAGAGACGGCACGGCGTGAAAGACGCTTCGTAGCGGTCCGTCCCTCTGTCCTGCCGGACATCTCGCCCGCAAGGGGGGAGATTGGCAGCTGCGACCGTCTCGCCATTCCTTCAAAGTTGCAAGATTGGCGAAAGCCGCGTGATATCCGATCTCCCCCCTTGCGGGGGAGATGGCCGGCAGGCCAGAGGGGGGTGTGAAGGATCGCCGACGTCGACGATTTTCGTCGCGCCGCCCCTTACTTCCCAGCCGTGCTCACCGGCTCCAGCGTCTTCGGCGTCGTCAGCCGGCCGTGGCCCGACACCGCATTGCCGGCATCCGGTGCCAGCCGCATGAACGATACCGACGCCGCCGCTGACACTGCCGCCACGATGAAGAAGGCAATGTGGAAATCGCCGAGCATCAGCGGGCCGCCATGGATCGAGGTCGAGACTTCCAGGATGCCGCCGGCCAGCGCCACGCCGAGCGCGATCGACAACTGCTGGAACACCGCCGTGATCGGCGTTGCCTTGCTGGTGTCTTCAGCCGTCACCTCGGCATAGGAGAGCGCGTTGACGCCGGTGAAGAACATCGAGCGGATAAACCCGCCGACCAGCAATATCGCCAGCATCAGCGCGTAAGGCGTCTCCGGCGTGAACAGGCCGTAGATGGCGATCGATGCGGCCGCGATCAGCGAGCCCCAGATCAGCACCCGGCGGAAGCCGGCGAGCCGGAAGATCAGCGCGGTGACGAACTTCATGCCGATGGCGCCGATGGCCGAGACGAAGGTGATCATGCCCGACTGGAACGGCGTCAGCCCGAAGCCGATCTGGAACATCAGGGGCAACAGGAACGGCACCGCGCCGATGCCGATGCGAAACAGCGAGCCGCCGAGCACCGAGGAGCGGAACACCTGGTTGCGGAACAGTTCCAGCGCCAGCAGCGGGTTCTTGGCGCGCCGCGCATGCAGCAGATAGAGCACGCCGGAAATCAGCCCGACCGCCACGGTGATGAGGCCGGTCGCCGGCGGCAGATAGGGCAGGCTGACCACCGACAGGCCGAAGACGACGCCGGAGGCCGCCAGCCCGCTCAGCACGAAACCGACGAAATCGAGCGGCGGCGTCTCCATCGAGTCGGTTTGCGGCAGGAAGCGCGTCGCCAGCCAGATGCCGATCAGGCCGATCGGCACGTTGATCAGAAAGATCCAGTGCCAGGTGAAATAGGTGGTGATGAAGCCGCCGATCGGTGGTCCCACAAGCGGGCCGACCAGCGCCGGCACCGTGAGCCACGACATGGCGGCAACCAGCTCGCTCTTCGGCGTCGCGCGCACCAGCACCAGGCGGCCGACCGGCGTCATCATGGCGCCGCCTATGCCTTGCAGGAAGCGCGAGACGACGAAGGCCGGCAGTGAATTGGAGATGGCGCAGCAGACCGAGCCGACGATGAACACGCCGATCGCGGCGCGAAAAATGGTCTTGGCGCCAAACCGGTCGGCCATCCAGCCGCTGATCGGAATGAAGATGGCCAGCGACACCAGATAGGCGGTCAGCGCCAGCTTGAGCGCGATCGGGCTGGTGTGGATGTCGACGGCGATCGCCGGCAGCGATGTCGCAATGACGGTCGAATCCATGTTTTCCATGAACAAGGCGACCGCCAGAATGAGCGGAATGATGCGGTTCAACGAACGCGTCCGAACTGGCCAAAAATTGCGTGCCGACCAATCCAGGCAATGAAAAGGCGGGGCAAGCGATACGAACCGGCGGTTATCACGCCTCATGCGCGATGTCGCATTAATTTGCTGTCACTTTTGTGCGACCGCGCGCGGACAAGAGGCGTTGCTGCGTTTCTGCACAAAGGATGAAACTGGCGAAAATCGACCCTCTCCTGGGCAGGTCCGCCGAATAGGAGATGACCGGCTTTTCATCGGCGCCGCGACGTGTTACCAGCCAGCGCCAATCCTGAAAGGGAAGAAACGAGTCGGCGCTGTCCATTTCGGTCCAGCGCTTTTTTGTATTCTCCCAGCGCTTTTCGTATCCGAGGACTGGCCATGGCAAAAATCATCGAAACGTCCACCGGCGCGCTGGCGCTGACCTTTGACGACGTGCTGTTGCAGCCCGGTCATTCCGAGGTCATGCCCGGTGAGACCGACATCCGCACCCGCATCGCCACCGACATCGACCTCAACGTGCCGATCCTGTCGGCCGCCATGGACACCGTCACCGAGGCGCGGCTCGCCATCGCCATGGCGCAGGCCGGCGGCATCGGCGTCATCCACCGCAATTTCTCGCCGGCCGAACAGGCCGAGCAGGTGCGTCAGGTCAAGAAGTTCGAATCGGGCATGGTCATCAATCCGGTCACCATCGGCCCCGACGCCACGCTCGCGGACGCGCTGGCGCTGATGCGCACCTATTCCATCTCGGGCATTCCGGTGGTCGAGAATGGCGGCAGCGGCGGCCAGAAGATCGGCCGCCTGGTCGGCATCCTGACCAACCGCGACGTGCGCTTCGCCTCCGATCCGGGGCAGAAAGTCTACGAATTGATGACCCGTGAGAACCTGATCACGGTCAAGGAGAATGTCGACCAGGACGAGGCCAAGCGGCTGCTGCACCAGCACCGCATCGAAAAGCTCGTCGTCGTGGACAAGTCCGGCAATTGCGTCGGCCTGATCACCGTCAAGGACATCGAGAAGTCGCAGCTCAACCCGCACGCCACCAAGGATGCGCAGGGGCGCCTGCGGGCGGCGGCCGCCACCAGCGTCGGCGATGACGGCTTCGAGCGCGCCGAGCGGTTGATCGATGCCGGTGTCGACCTCCTGGTCATCGACACCGCGCATGGCCATTCGCAGCGCGTGCTCGATGCGGTGACGCGGGCCAAGAAGCTTTCCAATTCCGTCCGCATCCTGGCCGGCAACGTCGCCACCGCCGAAGGCACGCAGGCGCTGATCGACGCCGGCGCCGATGCCGTCAAGGTCGGCATCGGCCCGGGCTCGATCTGCACCACGCGCATCGTCGCCGGCGTCGGCGTGCCGCAGCTTTCGGCGATCATGTCGGCGGTCGAGACGGCGCATAGATCAGGCGTGTCGGTCATCGCCGACGGCGGCATCAAATATTCGGGTGACCTGGCCAAGGCGCTTGCCGCGGGCGCCAGTGCGGCCATGATCGGTTCGCTGCTGGCCGGCACCGACGAAAGCCCGGGCGAGGTCTATCTGCATCAGGGCCGCTCCTTCAAGGCCTATCGCGGCATGGGCTCTGTCGGCGCCATGGCGCGCGGCTCGGCCGATCGCTACTTCCAGGCCGAGGTTCGCGACACGCTGAAACTGGTCCCGGAAGGCATTGAAGGGCAGGTGCCCTACAAGGGACCTGTGTCTGGCGTGCTGCACCAGCTTGCGGGCGGGCTAAAAGCCGCTATGGGTTATGTCGGTGGCCGCGACCTTGCCGATTTTCGCGAACGCGCCACCTTTGTGCGCATATCCAACGCCGGACTTCGTGAAAGCCACGCCCATGACGTCACGATTACCCGCGAAAGCCCGAACTATCCTGGCGGAGCCTGACCGGCAGCCAGAGCGGTACATGCTCTGGCGCCACCAGGCGACGATCGTGCTGCGGCTGGCGCGCCATGCCGGCGCGCTGTGCTTTGCCGCCGCGGCGGTTTTCATCATCATGACGCTGCTGGAATTCTTCTATTTCCGCCGGCTGAGCGGTGGCCTGCCGTCGCTCGACGTGCGCCTTGGCGGGTTCACGCCCGATGAGGGCATGGCCTGGCTGACGGCACTCGGCCGACGCGGCAGCGAGATCATCCTGGTCTGGCACTATTTGACTTTCGACCTTCTCTTCCCGGCGCTGCTGTCGCTGACCATGGTCAGCCTGATCCTGGCAACGGGGCGGCGGCTGAAGAATTTTCGTGCCATGCCGGTGCAGCTTCAGGCGCTGTTCGCGCTGGTCATCGTGCTGCCCTACACATGCGCCGACTACGCCCAGAACATTGCGGTGGCGCGGCTCTTGTCCGATGCGCTGTCGGCCAACCCGGATTCTCTGTCTTTGGCCTCGTCGCTGATCGTCACCAAATTCGCGCTGCTGGCGATCCCCGTCATCGTCATCGCGTTTTTGATCCTTGCCGCCCAGCGGCGTCCACAGGCATGAACGACAGAGCAGGGGCAACGCCATGAGCCAGACCGCGATTTTCTGGCCGATGCTGGCGCAGGTGTTGCTCGTCTATATCGTCTATGTCGTGATGGGCCGGCGCCGCTACGGCGCGGTCAAATCGGGCGAGGCCAAGGTCGGTCAATACAAGGTGCGCACGACCGAGCCCGGGTCGAGCGTCACGGTTGCCAACAATCTCATCAACCAGTTTGAACTGCCGGTGCTGTTCTATGTGCTGTGCCTGGCGCTGCACGCGACCAATGGCGTCAATTATCTGACCCTGGCCTTGATGTGGATTTTCGTGATTTCCCGCTATGGCCACGCCTGGGTCCACCTCACCAGCAACAATCTGCGGTTTCGCAGCCGCGCCTTCTACGTCGGCGCGATCATTCTCTTGCTGGCATGGATCTGGTTCGCGCTACACCTGCTCGGAGCGGTGTAGGGCAGTTGTTTACCCTCCCCCTTGTGGGGAGGGTCGCTCCGCGCAGCGGAGCGGGGTGGGGGTCTACAAATCGAACACCGCGATCTTGCGCTTGTCGAACTTGATGCCGATTTCGCCGCGCACCAGCTTCAGTGCGGCTTCGCCGAACACGGCGCGTCGCCAGCCCTGCAGGGCCGGCACGTCGGCATCCTCGCCCTCGGCGGCGATGCGGTCGATGTCGTCGCTGGACGCCAGCACTTTCGAGGCGACGCCTTCCTTCTCGGCGACGATCCGCAACAGAACCTTCAGCAGCTCGGAGGCGGCATTGGAGCCCTCGGGCGGCTGAAAGCTCTTGGGCAGCTTCGGCATCTCTTCGCGGGGCAAAGCGAGCGCCGTGTTGACCGCGCCAAGCAATGCGGTAGCCGTCGACGAACGCTCCCAGCCTTTCGGCGTCGTGCGCAGCTTGCCCAACGCTGCCGCATCGCGCGGCGCCTGCTGGGCGACCTCGTATATGGCGTCATCCTTGAGCACCCGGCCGCGCGGCACGTCACGCTCGCGCGCCTCACGTTCGCGCCATGCCGCCACCGTCTGCACGATCGCCAGCTCCTGCGGCTTGCGCAGCCGCATCTTCAGCCGCTTCCAGGCATCCTCGGGGTGCGGATCGTAGGTCTCGCGCGAAGTCAGCACCTCCATTTCCTCGTTCAGCCAATGGGCGCGGTTTTCCCGCTCCAGTTCGGCGCTGAGGTGCTTGTAGACGTCGATCAGATGGGTGACGTCGGCCAGCGCATAATCGAGCTGCTTGTCCGACAGCGGCCGGTGGCGCCAGTCGGTGAAACGCGAGGATTTGTCGAGCCGTGCGCCGGTGATGCGCTGCACCAGCTGATCGTAGGAGACGCTGTCGCCGAAGCCGCAGACCATGGCCGCGACCTGGGTGTCGAACACCGGATGCGGCACCAGATCGCCGAGATGGACGATGATTTCAATGTCCTGGCGCGCGGCATGGAAAACCTTGACCACCGCTTCATTGGCCATCAGCCGGAAGAATGGGGCGAGGTTGATGTCGGGCGCCAGCGGGTCGATCAGCGCGGTGACGCCTGGCGCCGCCATCTGGATCAGGCACAGAATCGGCCAGAATGTCGTTTCGCGGATGAATTCGGTGTCGACGGTGACGAAATCCGACTTTTCAAAAGCGGCGAGAACGGACTCGAGCTCATTTTGGGTGGTGATGACGTGCATCAAATCGCTTTTTAGTAACGGGTAAGGTTCTCTTTCAATTTCAGCCATGGGCGCTTTCGTCAAGCCGCCCTTCGGTCAAGTATCAGCCGATCCGTCGGAATCGCCATTCCTGCGCGCCAGCCGCGCGAAGACGGTTGATGTGCGCAGCAGCGCCGTGAAGCGGCTGCGCTTGCCCGCCGGCACGCTGCCGCGCACCTGCATGCGGTAGAGAATGACGGCGATGAGGGTGGCGTAGACGACTGCGCTGAAGACAAACAGGGCGCCCGGTCCGAAATGTTGCATCACTGCGGACGCCGCGAAGGGGCCACCAATGGCGCCGAAGGAATAGAACAGCATCAAGGCGGCGTTGATCAGCACGAACTCGCCCTTGTCGGCGCGGTCGTTGGAATGCGCCGCCGACAGCGAATAGAGCGGCATGGCGAAGCTGCCGAAGATGAAGACGATGATCAAATTGAGGGTCGGATCGGCGCCGGCGACGAAGACCAGCGCCAGCGCCGCGAACATGGCGCCGCATGTCGTGGCCAAAAGCACCGCGCGCCGATCCCAGCGGTCGGAGAGGTAGCCCAGCGGATACTGGATGAGGGCGCCGCCGAAGATGCCGACGCTGACGAAGGTGACGACATCGGCCACCGACATGCCGATCTGCTCGGCATAGACCGGCGACAGCGTGCGGAACGCGCTGTTGGTGACGCCGACGCAGATGCAGCCGAAGCAGCCGAGCGGCGAAATCCGCCAGACGCGGGCGAGATCGAGCTTGACGTCTTCCGGCGGCGTCGGGTTGGAGCGGTCGCCGAGCGACACCGGAACCAGCGACAGCGTGATCATCATCGACATGATGGCGAAGATGGCAAAGCCGCCGGGGCCGAAGATCGGGATCAGGAACTGCGCGCCGGTTACCGAGCCGATATCGACCATGCGGTAGATGGCGAGCACGCGCGCACGATCCTTGTTTTCGACGCCGGAGTTCAGCCAGGCTTCCATGACGGTGAACAGACCGGCAAAGCAGAAACCGCCGGCAAAGCGCACCGCGCACCACATCACCGGATCGATGATCAGCACCAGGAGCAGCGTGCTGGCCGCGGCGATGGCGGCGAGCGCTGAAAACGTCCGGACATGGCCGACTGCCTTGAGGATGCGGGTGACTGCGAGGCAACCAAGCAGGAAGCCGGCGAAATAGAACGTGCCCATCAGGCCGATGTCGGAGGCCGAAAACCCTTCCTGCGCGCCGCGCAACGCGATCAGCGTGCCCTGCAGCCCGTTGCCGCCAAGCAGGATGCCGGCGGCGATGAGGAGCGGGATCAGCGGGCGGATGGAGGACATACGGAACCGTTGCTTAGGTGGCTCCACAGTTCTGAACCATCGGTGTGGCCAATGCCAGTGGCTTGTCCCGCCGCCAACAGGTGTGTGGCTTCAAGTGCGGCCGTTCAAGCTCCGTCGGCCCTCGCCAAAGCTTCGCTCGCCGGCGCAGGCTTGCCCCGGGCAGCCCTTCGGCCAAGCGAGCCGGCGGTCAGCAGGCTGAGCATGATGAACGGGATGCCGATACCGAAGGCCGAGCGGATGCCCCAATGGTCGGAGACGAAACCGAGCAGCGGCGGGCCGAGCAGGAAGGCGACGAAGGAAATCTGCGACAGCGCCGCGACATTGATCGTCGCGGAGCGGTCCGTCCGCTGGGCTGCCGCCGAGATCGCCAGCGGAAAGAGCACGCTGCTGCCGATGCCAAGTAGCGCAAAGCCCAGCATCGATACGAGCGGGGCAGGCGAGAAGAAGACGAGCAGCACGCCCACCGCCATCGTCGCCAGCAGCACCCGCGCCACGACGCTCGGCGAGTGGCGGTCGACAAAGGAGTCGGCAAAGAAGCGCGTGCTCGCTTGCGAGAATGCAAACAGCGCCACGGTGAAGCCGGCGACGAAAGGGCCCGCATCGAACACGGTGCGCATGTAGATTGCCGACCAGTCGATGCTGGCGCCTTCCATCAGCATCGCCGACAGTGTCACCGCGACGAGGACGAGGATCGGCAGCGTCGGCCGCGCCAGCCTTGGCGCCGTCTCGTCATTGCCAGCGAAGCGGCTCGGCGCCGGTTCGTAACCGCCGAGAAACAGCGCGATTCCTGTCGCCACCATCGGTACGACAATCGCCAGGTGCAGTTGCGGCGAAATGCCGAGATGCGCAAGCGCGGCGCCGAACAGGCCGGCGCCGAAAAAGCCGATGCTCCAGAACGAATGCGCCCGGTTCATGATCCGGCGCTTGAGCAGGAATTCGGTTCTATCGGCCTCGACATTGAGAATGATCTCGACGCTGCCGATCATCAGGCCGACCGGAAACAGCATCAGGAACAGCGCAAGCGGCCCAGGCGCATGCACGGCAATGGCAAAGACAACCGACAAAAGCGGCACCAGCCCGAGCAGCGCGCGGCGGAAGCCGATGCGCTCCAGGATCGGCGCCGCCAGCGTCAGCGCGGTCAAGGTGCCGATCGGCGTCCCGATCAGGCTTAGCCCGAGCGTGCCGTCCCCGATGCCCATGGCGTGCTTGATGTCGGGCAGCCGCGGGAAGATTTGGCCCATGGCGAACGAATAGATCGCAAAGCCGGCGTAGACCCGGTGTTGCGGAGCGAGGCGGAGGCCAAAGGTCATGACGATGCTTTCGGGGAAGAGAGTCGACGGTTGTCACTGTTTGATATGCCTACATCTTGCACAAACATGCAAATCGTGCAAGAACGTGCATGGAAAAAAACAGGATCATGCAATGCTGACCGATGAGCGGCATCAAATTATTCGCGATCGCCTGGCCGTCGAGGGAAGGGTGCTGGCCGGCGAGCTGGCAGGCCGCTTCGGCGTTTCGGAAGACACGGTTCGGCGCGACCTCAGGGAGTTGGCCAAGGCCGGGCAGTGCCGCCGCGTCTATGGCGGCGCGGTCGCGGCCGCACCCTTCGCGGCCACGCCGGTCGGCCTGCGCGCCGGCCATGCGGTCGAAGAAAAGACGCGGCTGGCCCGCGCGACCGCGGCACTGCTTTCGCGCGGACAGACCCTGTTCATCGACAGCGGCTCGACCAATGCCGCGGTCGCCAGGGCCATCCCGCGCGACATCGATCTGACCGTCGCCACCAATTCGCTCGAAATTGCCTCCGTCCTGTCAGACCACGCTTTGGTCGAACTGATTGTGCTGGGCGGGCGGTTCGACCGCCATCTCGGCGCCTGCGTCGGCGCCGACACGCTTGCCGCTGTCGCGCAACTTGGCGCGGACCTGTTTGTTCTCGGATCCTGCGGCCTCGATGCGTCGCGCGGCGTCACGGCCTTCGATTCGGCTGAGGCCGAGGTAAAGCGGGCCATGGCCAAGAACAGCGCAGGCATCGTCATCGCTGTAACCAACGACAAGCTGGCCACAGCCGCACCCTACCGGGTCGCCAGGCCAGAGGCGATCCGCCATCTCGTGGTCGAAAAGACCGCGCCGGCCGCGATCCTCGCCGACTTCGAGCGCCAGGGCGCTGAAATCCACTTCGCTTGAAGTAGCGCCGTGCGCGGGCTGTTCACGCAAGAGGCTGACCGTCACAGGCCGAATCTTCTGGTGGCTCCCGATGCGATTGCTATTCCAGTCAGCACCGCCACGAGCCCGACAAGCAGGTTCGCGCCGACCTGTTCGCCCAGGACGACGACGGCGAAGATCGACGCCGTCACCGGATTGACCGCGACCGAGACGGCAACCAGTGTCGGCGCGGCGCGCCCGAGCGCGAACCCCCACAGGAAGAAAATGAAGGCACCGCAGACGATGGCGAGATATCCGCTCGCGATCCATTGCGGTGCATTGAGCGTCGCAAGCCGCGCCAGGCCGCCGTTCGAGGCGGCAATCACCGACAGGCAGATGGCCCCCACGCCCATGCCGAACGCCACGAACGGGATCGGCTTGGTGCGCGACAGGAATGGTCGTGACCAGACGCTGTAGAGCGCCATGCAGAACGCCGCCGCGACCATGATGAGGTCGCCGCGCCATGCGCCTGCGGGAGCAGTCGCCAGGCTGGTGCCGAGCGCGACGGCCACCCCCGCCGTGGCGATCAGGACGCCGACGATCTTGCGCATGGTAGGCGGCTCGATCCGCAGAACCGCGCCGGCAAGCATGGTGAGCAGCGGCAGTGTCGAAAGCGCCAGCGCACCGCGCGCCGCCGTGGTGTAGACAAGGGCGCCATTGAAGAGCACCGAAAACAGCCCGAAGAACAGCAGGCCCAGGGCGCCGGCGCCAAGCCAGTCGCTCTTCGCAGGCCATTTGTCCCGCCGCCAGAGCGCCACTGCGGCCAGAACCAGAAAGCCGCCGCTGAACCGCACCGCGCCGATGGTAATCGGATCGAGCGTACCGGCGAGATATCGGGTTGCGCCGACAGCGGTGCCGCCAAGAGCGCTGGAAAGAATCGCCGCCAGCACGCCCAGAATTTCCATTCTTGTCCCAACCTGGCCAGTTCGGCGCCAGCGATATCGGGCAGGCGGGTCGAAAGGAATCGAATAAGTGCAATGAGTTTGATAATGCTTGGCTATGAACACCCTGGATCCCGAACTGCTGCGCGCCTTCATCGTCGTTGCCGACCGGCTCTCGTTCACGCGCGCCGCCGAACAGCTCAATCGAACGCAGGCAGCCGTCAGCCTGCAGGTGAAGCGCCTTGAGGAACGCCTCGACACCGCGCTTTTTCGCCGCTCGACCGCTCGAGTTGAACTGACCGCGGCCGGGGAGGGGTTTTTGACCGATGCCCGCCGTATCCTTGCCCTCAACGAGCAGGCGATAGCACGCGTTTCCAATCAGCGTGTGGCCGGGCACGTTCGCATCGGGGTGATGGAAGACTATGGCACCAAAATCCTGCCAAGCCTGCTTGCCGATATTGCCCAGCGATTTCCGCTCGTGCAGGTCGACATGGAGATCGGTCTCACCGCCTTGCTGCTCAAACGCCTCGGCTCATCTTTCGACGCCGTCATCGCCATGCACCCGGAAGGTACCTCCGAGGGCGATCTGATATGCCGCGAGCGTGCGATCTGGGCGGCCGCCTCCACCCGTGCCGTCGAAGAGCTCGATCCGCTGCCCGTCGCGCTGTCCTATCCCGATTGCCTGTTTCGCGCCTGGGCCATCGAGGCGCTCGACAAAGCCGGCCGTCCCTGGCGGTTGGCCTATGTCAGCCCGAGCCTGGCTGCTACGGAAGCAATCGTCGGGCAGGGCCTCGCGATCACCGTGGTCAAAGGCAGCATGCTGGCGCCGGGCCTGCGCGGTATCAATCCCGGCCGTTATGTGCCGCCATTGCCGGGGGCGGAGATACGCCTTCATCGCGCCGCAACGTCCTCCGCCAGCGCTTCATTGGTCATCGATCATCTTGCACAACGCCTCCAGCAGTCGGCTTTGGGCTCCTAGGCGGGGAGCCAGCTTAAAAGCAATCGTTCAAACCGTGCTGGAATTCGGCGCTTTCCTCGACGCAGCGTGTACGATGAACGCTTCAATATCTTCCTTCGAATAGCCAAGAAGAGTGCCTTCAAGCCTCGCCAGATCATTCGATGTGAAGATGTTGAAGGCCTCTCCGCTGCGGCACATCCGGGAGATCAACAAGCTCAGTTTGCAGCGCCATTCCTCTGTCGGCAGGCAGTAGCGGCGATCTTCCACGGACGTTTCTGGATCAAAGTGGGTGAACTTCAGGATGCGGCCTTGGTCGACAAACGGTGCAAAGCCCGCATCGCCAATATCTTCGGCGTCCACACCCGGCTCCGTCCCGAACAGGGCCATTGGCTTGTCGCCCTGAAGCATCAGTTCCAACTCGCGGCCATTGTGTGGCCCGACGCCCGGTGGAACTGTACGTTTTGGCATAAAGCATCTCCAGATTGCTTGAGGACGGCACTGTTGCGGGGAACATTTCTGGCGGCAAGCGCCAAGCCTGGCAAAGACTTCATGCTGACTAGCGGATAGAGAGACGACCCAAACCCGACTCGCCTTGACAAATCAGGCCTCCCATGCGCTTTTCGCGCAAATTTTGGACCGGGCTTTGAGCTCGGCCCACAACCCAGCACCCCGGACTTTTGACATGACAATGCATCGTTACCGCAGCCACACCTGTGCCCAGTTGAGAAAGAGCGATGTCGGCTCTTCCGTCCGCCTGTCGGGCTGGGTGCATCGCGTGCGTGACCATGGCGGCCTGCTGTTCATCGATCTGCGTGACCATTACGGCTTGACCCAGATCGTCGCCGATCCGGATTCGCCCGCCTTCAAGGTCGCCGAGACGCTGCGTGGCGAATGGGTGATCCGCGTCGACGGCGAGGTCAAGGCGCGCCTGCCGGACACCACCAACGCCAACTTGCCGACCGGCGAGATCGAAATCTTTGCCCGCGAGGTCGAGGTGCTGTCGGCAGCCAAGGAATTGCCGCTGCCGGTGTTCGGCGAGCCGGACTATCCCGAAGACATCCGCCTGAAGTATCGCTTCCTCGACCTGCGCCGCGAGACGCTGCACAGGAACATCGTGGCGCGCACCAAGATCATCGCTGAGATGCGCAAGCGCATGACCGATGTCGGCTTCACCGAGTTCTCGACGCCGATCCTGACGGCTTCCTCGCCGGAAGGCGCACGCGACTTCCTGGTGCCGTCGCGCATCCATCCCGGCACCTTCTACGCGCTGCCGCAGGCGCCGCAGCAGTACAAGCAGCTGATCATGGTTTCGGGCTTCGACCGCTATTTCCAGATCGCGCCCTGCTTCCGCGACGAGGACCCGCGCGCCGACCGCCTGCCCGGCGAATTCTACCAGCTCGACCTCGAGATGAGCTTCGTCGAGCAGGACGACGTGCTGTCGACCATGGAACCGGTGATGCGGGGCGTCTTCGAGACTTTCGCCAACGGCAAGCCGGTGACGCAGACATTCCAGCGCATCCCGTACGATGTCGCGATGCGCAAATACGGCTCCGACAAGCCGGACCTGCGCAACCCGATCGAGATGCAGGCCGTCTCCGACCATTTCCACGATTCCGGCTTCAAGGTCTTCGCCAACATCCTGGCCAACGATCCGAAGGCCGAAGTGTGGGGCATTCCGGCCAAGACCGGCGGCAGCCGCGCCTTCTGCGACCGCATGAACTCGTGGGCGCAGGGCGAGGGCCAGCCGGGACTGGGTTACATCTTCTGGCGCAAGGAAGGCGACAAGCTTGAAGGCGCCGGTCCGCTGGCCAAGAACATCGGCGAGGAGCGCACCGAGGCGATCCGCCAGCAGCTCGGCCTTGCCGATGGCGACGCCGCCTTCTTCGTCGCCGGCGATCCGAAGAAGTTCGTCGCCTTCGCCGGTGCCGCGCGTACGCGTGCCGGCGAAGAACTGAACCTTGTCGACCGCGAGCGCTTCGAATTGTGCTGGATCGTCGACTTCCCGTTCTTCGAATGGAGCGAGGAGGAGAAGAAGATCGACTTCGCCCACAACCCGTTCTCGATGCCGCAAGGCGGTATCGACGCGCTCAACGGCGACGACCTGCTCGGCATCAAGGCCTTCCAGTACGACATGGTCTGCAACGGCTTCGAGATCGCCTCTGGCGGTATCCGCAACCATTTACCGGAAACCATGGTCAAGGCGTTCGAGACGGTTGGCCTCGACCGCGCCACGGTGGAAGAACGCTTTGGTGGCCTCTACCGCGCCTTCCAGTATGGCGCCCCGCCGCATGGCGGCATGGCGGCCGGCGTCGACCGTGTCGTCATGCTGCTGGTCGGCGCCAAGAACCTGCGAGAGATCACCATGTTCCCGATGAACCAGCAGGCCTACGATTTGTTGATGAACGCGCCTTCGGAAGCCTCGCCGCAGCAGTTGCGTGATCTGTCGCTGCGTGTCGCGGCAGTGAAGAAGGACTGACAGCAGCGTTGCAGCTGCCCTTTCTCCCCGTCTCTATACGGGGAGAAATGTCCGGCAGGACAATGAGGGGCAGCACGCATGCAGGCGATTGGCGAACGGCCTTAGCAGTTGGCGCCTTCTGACAATCGGTTCAGCATCGAACTACAATTTGCACGCGTTGGCGCCGCCCCTCATCTGCCTGCCGGCACCTTCTCCCCGTATAGTGACGGGGAGAAGGGAGCGAACTTCGATCAGTCTTCGTTGGCCTTGACGTGGACGCCCAGCGTCTTGGTCAGGTCGGCCGGGTTGGACATGGCGCCGGCCATGATCAGCGCGAACGGCACCGCTGCCGGCGGCTCGGCCGAAATCTCGAGGCTCTTCGGATCGTCGAGGTACTTGCTCACCGCGGCCGTCACTTCGGCGGTCAGTTCGGGATTGTTGAGCTGCGCCATGCCGAACGGCACGATCGCCTTGGCCTGGTTGGCGATGTCCTTGCCCGACATGCCCTGCTGCTTGCCGACATATTCAAGCACCTTGCCGGTCAGCGAATCGTCGTCGAAGCGGATCGAGGCGCTGTTGAAGGAAAGCTGCTGCAAAAGGCCGAGCAGGGCCATGCCTTGCGCCGAATTGTCGGCGCCTTCGGGCTGCGCCGCCATCTTTTTCTGCATCTCCTGCAGCGACTTGACGAAGTCGACCGTGTAGCCGCCGAGGCCGAAGGTCATGCCGAGCGTGCCGGCATTCTCGACCGAGATATCGTATTTCGACAGGTCCATCTTGCCGTCGCTCGGCTGCCAGGTGCCGCCGATCTCGATATTGCCCGTTATGTTCTGGTAGCCGAGGGCCTCGATGGCTTCCTTGGACTTCGCATCGTCGACCAGGGTCAGGTCGGCGTTGAACTTTTCCGTGGTGGCGGAAAACTCCATCGCCTTGCCGTCGGCCGGCGGCGTGATCTGGACAGCAAGCCCATCCACCGAGAAGGCGGTCTTGTCGGCAACCTTGACCGTCAGGTTTTCGAGTTCGGCCGACTTGTAGATCATCATCGAGCCGAGCGGGCCTGTAGCGCCCTCGGCCGGGATGTTGGCGTCGTGGATGACGAAGGGGGTGAGGTTGAGCGTGACGCCGTCCTTGCTGTGCTCGAAGGCCGAAGTCGTGATGGTGGCGACATCGAAGCCGCCATTGGCTTCGGTCACGCCCTCGAGCTTGACGTCGCCGATCGGCAGCGCCTCCTTTTCGGCCGCCGGTTTGACCGACACGCCCTGCAGCACCATGCTGGAATTGTCGCCGGTAACGCCGGTCCAGGTGATATCGACGCCCTGGACGGCAAGTGCGGCCTTCAGTCGGTCGGCAACCGCCGTGTCTTGCGCAAAGGCGGCATTCAGCGGCAGCGTCAGCAAAAAGGTCGAAAAAGCAAGTTTCTTGAGTGTCGAACGTTGGATTGTCATCGCGAGTTCCCTGAGAGAGTCCTGAAAAAGTGTTTTCTCAATTCTACGCCATCACTATTCCGTGACGAACTGGACGGGAAAAAGGCGCTTTCCCGCAGAGTTGTCGAAAATCACGGCGAAAGGCAAATCGGAGCGGGAGCCTTCGCTCGATGCGGTGAATATGTCATGAAGGTCGGGCTCCCCTGCGTACCGTCTCCTGCCTTAGAGAGGGCGTGTAACAGATTGATGTTGGTTGGCAACAGCGCTGCTACCGGTGCTGTTGCACAGGGACGGCAAGCTGGAACATGAAGTTCGTCACATCCATCGTCGGACCTTGAGCCGCCCTCGTAAGCCAAAGGCTGCAAAGTGCGGATTTCCGCAGCCCCGCCTTGCCGCGAATCACCCGCTCGGCTAGTCCAGCCGCATGGGAAAAAGGATTTTGCCGCCTGAAAATGGCGGCGGTGACCACATCGAACCGGTGGATCTGAAGAAGGCGCTGGAAGAGCGCTATCTCGCCTATGCGCTGTCGACCATCATGCACCGGGCGCTGCCTGACGTGCGCGACGGGCTGAAGCCTGTGCATCGTCGCATCATGCATGCCATGCGACTGCTCAGGCTCAACCCCGACCAGGGCTTTGCCAAATGCGCCCGCATTGTCGGCGACGTGATGGGCAAGTTCCATCCGCACGGCGACCAGTCGATCTACGACGCGCTGGTGCGCCTGGCGCAGGATTTCTCCATGCGCTATCCCCTCGTCGACGGGCAGGGCAATTTCGGCAATATCGACGGCGATAACGCCGCCGCCATGCGCTATACCGAGGCGCGCATGACCGAGGTGGCGAGCGATTTGCTTGCCGGCATCACCGAGGACGCCGTCGATTTCCGGCCAACCTACAATGAGGAGGACGAGGAGCCCGTAGTGCTTCCCGGCGCCTTCCCGAATCTGCTCGCCAACGGTTCCTCCGGCATTGCGGTCGGCATGGCCACGTCCATCCCGCCGCACAATGCCGCCGAGCTTTGCAACGCAGCGCTGCAGTTGATCGAGCAGCCGGACGCGCCGGTGACAAAGCTGATGGAGTTCGTCCAGGGGCCGGATTTCCCGACCGGCGGCATCATCGTCGACAGCCGCGCATCCATCCTGGAGGCCTATGAGACCGGCCGCGGCGGTTTTCGCGTGCGCGCCAAATGGGGCCAGGAGGATCAGGGCAGGGGCACCTGGAGCATCGTCGTCACCGAAATCCCCTACGGCATCCAGAAGGCCAGGCTGATCGAGAAGATCGCCGAGCTTTTGATCGCGCGCAAATTGCCGCTGCTTGAGGATGTCAGGGATGAAAGCGCCGAGGACGTCCGCATTGTGCTCGTACCGAAGAGCCGTTCGGTCGATCCCGGCATTCTGATGGAATCGCTGTTCAAGCTGACCGAGCTCGAAAGCCGATTTCCCCTCAACATGAACGTTTTGTCGCGCGGCAAGGTGCCTAACGTCCTGTCGCTGAAGGGCGTGCTGAAGGAGTGGCTCGACCATCGGCGCGATGTGCTGATCCGCCGCTCGAAGCATCGGCTTGGCGAGATCGAGAAGCGGCTGGAAATCCTTGCCGGCTACCTGATCGCCTATCTCAACATCGACGAGGTCATCAGGATCATCCGCGAGGAGGATGAGCCCAAGCAGGTGATGATGGCCCGTTGGTCGCTCACCGACACCCAGGCCGAAGCCATCCTCAACATGCGGCTGCGGGCCTTGCGCAAGCTGGAAGAGTTCGAGATCCGCAAGGAGTTCGACGGTCTCACCACCGAGAAGAAGCAGATCGAGGCATTGCTCGCATCCGACGCCAAGCAATGGTCGACGATCAAATGGGAAGTCACGCAGGTTCGCGACAAGTTCGGCCCCGAGACCGAACTCGGCAAGCGCCGCACCCAGTTCGCCGACGCGCCGGAGCATGATCTGACCGACATTGCGCACGCCATGATCGAGCGCGAGCCGGTCACCGTGGTGGTCTCGGAAAAGGGCTGGCTGCGGGCGATGAAAGGCCATCTGGCCGACCATTCCACGCTCACCTTCAAGGAAGGCGACAGCCTCAAGCTCGCCTTCCATGCCCAGACCACCGACAAGATCCTGGTCTTCACCACCGGCGGAAAATTCTACACCATCGGCGCCGACCGGCTGCCGGGCGGCCGCGGCCATGGCGAACCGATCCGCATCATCGTCGACATGGACAACGACCAGGACATCGTCACCGCCTTCGTCCACGACCCGAAGCGCAAGCTGCTGCTCGTCTCCTACGATGCCAATGGTTTCGTCGTGCCGGAGGAGGAGGTCGTCGCCAACACCCGAAAGGGCAAGCAGGTGATGAACGTCAAGGCGCCCGACGAGGCCAAGGCCTGCGTCCCCGTGTCAGGCGATCATCTCGCCATTGTCGGCGAGAACCGCAAGATGCTGGTGTTTGCGCTCTCCGAAATTCCGGAGATGGGCCGCGGCAAGGGCGTTCGCCTGCAGAAATACAAGGATGGCGGTCTGCTCGACCTGAAACCCTTCACGCTGGCGAGCGGCCTGTCGTGGCAGGATTCCGCAGACCGCACCTTCGTCAGGTCGCGCGAGGAGCTGGCGGAATGGATCGGCGCGAGAGCGTCGGCCGGTCGCATGGTGCCGAAGGGATTCCCGCGGACCGGGAAATTTGGTTGAAGCTGCTGATCTCCCCCACAAGGGGGGAGATTGGCAGCTTCACCAACCATTTGGACTATCGTCACGATTGCGGCACTATAACAGTGCATAAAC
>NZ_JAMYVE010000031.1:0-16046 GCF_040323695.1 Mesorhizobium sp. M0030
TAGCCTATAATTTCGGCCGTCGACTGAAGACCCTCAAGGGCCTCACGCCCTTTGAATACATCTGCAAAATCTGGACAAAAGAGCCGAACGATTCAGGCTCGATCCAACCCATCAAACCTTGGGACTAAACATCTCTAGCCGACCCCCGTGGCCACGTTGCCGATCGGTGCGCACTGGTCGCCTACATCGCCCCGGCACCTGAAGATCGTCTCTGCTGACGTTCGTTGAGCAATTCAGGCCGCCTCCGGCTGGCGTTTGATCAGCGTCAGCGTCAACCAGCGCGCGGTCAGCGCCGGCTTTTTCGAGCCCTCGATCTCAATCGTCACGCCCAGCGCCGTCTGCACCCAGCCCGACGGCCTGACCTTGACGTCGGCCAGTACGAAACGGGTGCGGATGCGCGAACCGGTTTTCACCGGTGCCAAGAAGCGCAGCGATTCGAAGCCATAGTTGACACCCATCTTGCAGTTTTCGAGCGGCCGCATGGTCTCGAAAGTCATCGTCGACAAAAGCGAAAGCGACAGGAAGCCATGTGCGATGGTGCCGCCGAACGGCGTCTCGCGCTTGGCGCGCTCCGGATCGCAGTGGATGAACTGGTGGTCATCGGTGGCCTCGGCGAACTGGTTGATCATGGTCTGTGTGACCTCGCGCCATGGCGAGACGCCGACTTCCTTGCCGACGCTGGCCAGAAGCTCGTCGAGACTGATCGGTTCCAAGCTAATGTCCTCCATTTCAACCGTCCGAAGCGCGAGCGGCTTCATTCCGTGAACAGTGTCAGCCCATGCTGCACCGACTGCGGCCATCCATCGGCAGGATGGCGCCAGTGAGATGACTGCCGTCACGGCTGCAGAACAGAACGTTCGGCCGGCAATCTCATTCGGCGCACCGATGCGGCCGATCCGAACATGGCCGCAGACGGGCTGGCTTGTACCTCGGTCGCGGTGCGCGTCCTACAGGCCACCGAAAGCAGCTCGTCTTGCTACCGGTGATCATTCCGCCGGCGCCGCTATGCGGTATTGTCGCACATTGATAAAATCAATTGTCTGGATAGGAACCATCCGTGTTTCGAATTTGGAGGAGTCCAGCAGAGGGGGTGGCTTGTGGTCCTTGTTGAAGCGCGCCGGCCTCATTCACCGGTAGCACTGAGCCGGCAAGAAGCGCCAGTTCAATGACATTGAGTGTCGACACGGCAAAGCGGCATCAGATGCTACTTCATGATGCGGGATGGCGCTTGCTTCAAAAGAACCGCTCGGCCTGACGTGGAAGCCAGCACCGGATCTGGATTGTCGGTTTGCGCGGATATTCGCGCAGCACAGCGGCAACCGCAGCGACGATCGATCTCAGCCGTTGCGAGCATGCCGATCTTCGTGGCGGCCACTCTGTTAGGCTGAAGCGTAGCGCGCATTTGATCCGCCACCAGACGGGGTTGCGTAACTTGGATTCCAGGCGTGTTCATGGGTTTGCACCGTCAGCGCGCTGACAGCAAGGCAGGTTCGGACGCCAATGGAAGCGATCGTCTCGATGTCGCGGGCAATTCCAGCCCCCACCGCTGGAGCCTGACCCGACAACAACGAGCACATGCGGTTCTCGCCTCAGCGCCATTGCTCTGTCTTTCGATCCATTCTCGCGTGCGCGCTTCTGGGGCGTCGTTCCGCGCAAAGTCGGTGACCACGGCTGCGCTTTCCGCGCCAGCCTCGAAAAACGCCTTCGAGCCGGTCAGGTTGGGGCCGCCGATGGAGACCAGTGGGATCGGCGCGACCTGGTGCTTCCACTCGCTGATCCGCTCGAGCCCTTGCGACACCCATTTATCTTCTTGAGGCTCGTTGGATAGACTGGGCCGAGCGCCACATACTCCGGCTCGGCCACTGGCGCCGTTTCCAGTTCGGTGTGATCGTGGATCGAAAGGCCGAGCTTCAATCCGTCCGGCGTATTTCATCGTCAGCATCGGCGGCAGCCAAATCCTTTTGGCCAAGATGGACGAAGTCGCAGCCTTCCTCGATTGCCGTGCGCCAATTGTCGTTGACGCTCACTTGGCAACATGGAACCGCGCAGGCGTCGTTCGCGCGGCGGATTTCCGTCTGCAGTCCTTTCTCGTCCATATCCTTTATCCGGAGCTGCACCAGACTCACGCCGAGCGGCACCAGCCGTCAATCGAGCCGGCACGTCCACGACTTCCTGAGAAGACGGCCCTGCCGATCGTCGGTGGGTAGCGCGGTTCGAGCATTCCCGAGCTGAAAGCTTCACGACCGGCATCGACCGCTTTGCCGAACGCACGCGCCATGCCGACCGGATCGGCCACCCTCGGGACCGCCGTGTTCAGGAGCACGGCGTCAAACCCGAGCTCCATGACGGTCGCCGCGTACGACGGCCGTCCGAGCCGTGCATCCACAATCAACGGGATGTAGGGGGAATGTCCGCGCATCAACTGGACCTCGGAGCTCAACGCTTCATCGCATTAGAATGAGCGTTCGAAACGCAGGATACCGCCGACACTGCTCTTCTTGTTGGCATTGGTCCAGTTCACTTCGGAAGCTTTCACCTTTCCGACGGCGGAGCCTCCGTAGCGGCCATAGTCGAGTTCAGCCGTAACTGTGAAATCTGGAAGAAGCGCATAGGCGACGTTCGCAGCGACACCATAGTTCTTGAGCTGATCACCCGAGAGCTGAAGGTTGAACGAAGTTGTCTCGTTGACCTCGTAAGCGGCGCCAGCCCAGAAAGCCCAGTTCCCGCCCCAAGGTTTATAGAAACCGCGACCATGAGCGTCTACCGAATTCGTCGAGCCGTAGCTGAGCTGGCCATGGGAACCGTAGCCGAGCATTCCGGATAGCAACAGTTCGTTGGTGACATTGATGTCGACACGGACCTTGGCGGCCACCGATTCGTAGTCGCTATCATAAGCTGCAACGCCGGTGATCGCTCCCCAGCCATGTGCGTATTTCAAGCCGCCTACTACGTGGGGAGCGTAGCTGTCGATTGTGCCGACCACGTCCGAGCCTTGTTCCAGCGAAACCACGGCCGAAAAACCGTTCCCTGCGTCCAAGTAGTACTGAACCACATTGGTATCGAAAGCGCCGTACGGAGCCGGCGTCTGGTTCAGTACATCACCCGCGCAGCCAATAAACATGTCGAAAGCTGACCGGTCCTTACCAACTCGCAGGCCACCAAGCTGAATCCAGGCGATAGCCAGGCTGCTGCCTCCGTTTAAGGCATAGGACCGAGAACTGTCCGAAACCGATGTCTGGTGGCTGCCGAAGTTCACGCGGGTTTCGGTGTAGGTCTTCAACGTCCCGCGTTCGGTCTCCTGGCCGGTCCAGGTTTTCAATGTGAAGCGTGTGTTGTTTTGCCACGCGCCCTGATGCTCACCAGTCCTCACATCCGAGGTTCTTGAGTGCTCAAACAATCCGACGTTGTAACGGACAGAGCCGCCGATTCGCAGGCAGGTCTCGGTGCCTGAAATGTAGACGTAGCCCGAGCCGTAGACGTTGCAGATCTTGACGTACTCAGTCGGGTCAGGCTCGGCGGCGGTGGTGACGGCGCGAGCGTTGGAAACGGCAATCAGTGCCGCAGTTGAGCCGAGGAGGAGGCTCCTAATGGTCATTGTCGATCTCCGCTTTAATAATAAAGTGATGGACACGAGTGATTCTGTGAACAACTTTGAAACGCGCGCAGTTGTGCTTGGCCGTCAGCTAAGCCCTGAAGGAAGGACTAGAATGTACTCTGGTCATTTTTGTATAATATTTGGTTTTAGCTGCCGATAACGTAATTATCGCCAAAATGGAGGTGTGCAAAGTTTTGTACAATCATCACAGTCAACTCAGCTGGTAGAGGTAGGCGTCACAAACGGTCCTGCATTCGACCGCAAATGACGTGCCAGCCTGACGACCAGCTGCGGCTTGAAGCTCAATTGTGCGGGCGGACCTTGGTTCGCACTTCCTTGTTTTTGCCTTGCGGATCCACCCAAGCACGAACGGAAAACGTTTCGGCTACGGTTCGACTGTTCGCTTCGCGACAGTAGAGCATTGTTTGTGGTGAGCCCGACGTTGAGGCATCATGCGGCGGGACCGCTCGGCACGACGCCGTCATTTTGGCGAGCTGATGGTCGACAACTACGCGCTGCAGCCTTGCATCAAAGCCAGTAGGGCGCCTGCCTTGGCATTGCGGCGGACAGGACTGTCGCGCCGAGCAGGTTCTCGTCCTGAAAGCGGCGTGCCACAGCTAATGCATCTTGCCAGCAATTCAAACAACGAGCTCATCGACATGGCAGAGTTCACTAAGGGGCCGGCACTATCTGGCGAGCAAAATCTGGTCCCAAGCCCGTATGTCTCGCCCATTGTGGCAGCTGCGCTCAGTAGAATCTCCGAGGCGCAGGTGAAGGGAAGGGATGGGATAGTCGAACAAAAGGGGCGCGTGAGGGTCTGACGGATCACCATCATCAGTCGGTGACCAGGTGCTCAGACCATCGCTGTCCGGCCTAAGACTGAACGGCGCCCATTGCTTAGATTCGAGCCCAAACGGAACGGACTGACATAGCGCAAGGACCCAGGCGGGCGCGGTGGGTAGGGTTGGTTGTTATCAGTATGGGATTGTGCCTTTGCAGACCACGAAATTTCGAGAGGCCCGGCTGCCTTGGTACACTATCTATCCGGCTGTGTCGGAGTTCTCTGGGGCGGTCGGCGCCGAGGCTTATGAGGAATGGCTCAGGAACCTGCCGGCTGATGATCCGGTGTCACTCTATCTGCACGTTCCGTTCTGCCGATCAGCCTGCTGGTATTGCGGCTTCCCAACCACCATCACCCGCCGTGATGCGCCCATCCTCAACTATCTGGCGGCGCTGCGTGACGAGATCCGTCTGGTTTCGGAGCGAGTGCCGAAGACGTTGCCCGTGAGCGACATACATTTCGGCGGCGGAACGCCGTCTCTCATCGGACCAGCCGAGTTCCTCGCTCTGATGGAGTTCCTGCGATGCCGCTTCGCCATCTCGAAAACAGCTACGGTCGCCATCGAGATCGATCCACGCACACTCACGCCCGAGATGGCGGAAGGCTTGGGAGCGGCCGGCGTGAACCGCGCGAGCCTGGGCGTACAGAGCTTCGATCCCATTGTTCAAAAAGCGATCAACCGAATCCAGAGCGAGGCCCAGACGTCGGCTGCCGTGGAAGTGCTGCGCCGGCATGGAGTAAGCCGCATCAACTTCGACCTCATCTACGGCCTGCCGCGTCAAACGGTGGAGTCGTGCGTCGAAACAGTGAGGGCGGCGGTCGCCATGCGCCCCGACCGGCTTGCCTTGTTCGGCTACTCGCATATCCCATCCCAAATAAAGAATCAGCGCCTCATCGAGGCGGAATTTCTTCCCCACAGCGCTGCCCGCGCTGAACAGCATGCGGCTGTCGCCGTGACGCTGGTTGCCGCCGGCTACCGGGAGATCGGGCTCGACCATTTCGCCTTGCCGCACGACGAGCTCGCGCTGGCACAGGAAACCGGTCGCCTGCGACGTAACTCGTTGGGCTACTCTGCCGATACCTGCAGAACCCTGATCGGTTTCGGCGCGTCGGCTATCGGCCGCATCGGCCAGGGGTACGTTCAAAACGAAGTTACACGGGATATCTACATCCAGCACATCGCAGTTGGCCGACTGGCGACATCGAAGGGCCATCGCCTCACAGACGACGACCGCGTGCGAGCCGCAATCATCGAGCGATTAATGTGCGATTTCGAGGCTGACGTGCCGGCAATCTGTGTCGCCCACGGATCTGATCCGATCCGTCTTCGCGGTTCAGATGAGCGTTTGGCGATGCTGGCCAAGGACGGAATAGTGGACTTCGAAAACGGTCTTGTCCGCGTACGGCGGGAGCATCGCTTTGGGATTCGCGCTGTTGCTGCCGCATTCGATGCTTTTAGGGATGGCCTTACAAGGATGGAGGCCCGCAGACCCCATCGCGCGGCGACTTGTCCTTGACGGTCACGAGCACGGCGGCAGGTTTGCCGTGGTCGGGGAGCCTTCCTTGAGCGGAAGCCGACGACAGTGTTCGAGGGGAACTCGCCATGAGCCGGGTGCGCAGAGATCGTCCGACGCTCTTGTATTTGCTGGATCCCAGCCGGCTCCGCCTCCGACTGCCTCGATAGCTCGGTATCCTGAGCGCGTCGGCGGCATCATGCCATTAACATCCTACGAATTGCATGCTCCATCGTCCTGGACGAGACCGGTTTGGCTAGCCAAAGGACGAAGGTCTGATTACTAGATGTGATCGGCATGGGGTCGCTTCCACCAACGACGATGATGGGCACCGTCATCAGGGTGGTACGTACGGCTTCGGGCTGTCCTGGCCCGAGGAAAGTCGCTTTATCGAAAATTAGGAGGTCGGCTGCCTTCCCGCTCTCGATCCAGTCGCAAAGACTCTCGAAGGTCGCGAAGCCGACCGGCTTATAACCCAGCGCGGCGATCTTATCCTTGTAGATCTCCAACGCTGCTGGATCGGGGTCAACGACTGCAATGATTTCTCCGTTGCCAAGTGATCCATCGCATGGGCCGAAAGCGCTATCAGCTCTGACCTGCTCCTCAGCGCAGGCCGGTAAGTAGAGATCGAAGCGTGTACCTCGGCCAACAGCCGAGGTGACGTCAAGGCATCCTGCGAGCGCGCTCACATGGCGGTCCACTGCAGCAAGACCCAGTCCGGTCCCGCCGACGCGAGAGCGCGTGGTAAAAAAGGGCTCAAAGATATGCGGAAGCACCGAACTTGCGATTCCTTGGCCATCGTCGCTGATGGAAAGGAGAACGTAATCTCCCGGTTTCAAGGTGCCCTTAGCCACGGGCTTCGTTTGACAGACGTGAGCGCGAGAAACGCTAATCTCGACACGGCCCTCATTCAAGAGAGCCTCCGACGCGTTCTTGCATAGATTCATAAGGATCTGCTGTATCTCGGTCGGGCTGCCCTCGATCACCGTTTGCCACTCGTTGATCTTGAAGTTCAACTGAACATCCGCACGAAGTGTAACCCGCAGCAATGGCGCGAGATCCATTACACTCTCCGAGAGGTCGAAAGGCATCGTCACGCGCTTCCGATTTCGGCTTAGTGACAAAATTTGATCAATAATCAGTTTGGCTCGGCTGCTGGCCAAGATAATTTGGCCGATGTGGCCCCGAATTCTCGAGGGGCGACGCACAAGACCTTTAGCCATCTCTGCGTAGCCGACTATTGCTCCTAGAACATTATTGAATTCATGTGTAACGCCGCTTGCGATTGTGCCGACAGCCGTCAGCCTTTCCGCATGCTCCCATCGACTCTCAAAAAGGTTACGTTCCGTGTGTACACGTTGCATTTCAAGATGGTTGCCTAAACGCACAGTAGCGCTCGCCAGAACCAGGAGGTCGTCTGTGGAGGGTGGTGAGCGATCTCCTTCAAAAACAAGGATACAAACCGCAGCCTGCTGATCGGAGGCCCGGCAACCAACAATTTGACAAACACCGGTAGTGCCTACGGCAGTCCGAAACACTTCCGACGCCGGAACGACGCGAAACACTGGCTGTTCCGGGTGTACAAGTGAGACGACTTCATGGATTAGCGTGGCGTTCCAGACGCGCATGCGCTTGTTCGCGACAAAGTACTCGGTATTCCTGCTGATACTCGGATCCACCAGAGCAAGCGCGCATTGATCCGCATCGAAAACGCATTGAATGAGTCTAAGCGCTGCTTCGGTGGAGAAGCGCCGCGAAGCCTTCGTTGCTTGACTGTCGATGAAACAAGCTTCGATCTCACTCATCGCCGCTTCAAGCTCTAACCGCCTTTCCAACCGGTTCGTCCGCACATGCAGCGTGGAGGCTCGAATGGTCGCAAACAAGCAGAGGCATATGGACACCAAGCCAAAGAAAAGCCGTGTACGCTGCGCTTGCGCGCTGGCGAAGCTGTAGGCTTTCAGATGTTCTCGCTCCAATTCGGCAGCCTTGGCGAACGTGTCGAAGGATGGGATCCGATTGACAGCGCGGTCCAACCTCAACATTGAGGACAGGATAGCGCGGCCCTCGCGGGCAACATCCTCCGTGACTTGGTCCTGGCTAGGAGGAAGTCGGCGGAGAGACTGTTCGATTTGTAATGCGAGGCTGAATCCCGGTCTGGCCGAAAATTGAAGGATCAGATTGGAAAATTCAGGCCTGTTCGACACTCCCCCCCGAAGGCGATTAGCCGAGCGAGCAAAGCGTACGAGAGAGCTTTGCAGAAGCTCATTTTGCGCGGCCGAGGCCGAGATGGCAGCTTCTGTGTTTTCGAGGGAATTTTTGAGCTGTGCAACCAACCTGGAGTGCACCCCGGAGCTCTCATTGGGCGAAATCTCAACAAGGCGTTGGTAGTTTTGAAGGTTCCTTTTTAATGCTTGCCCGGTAGAAGCAACGGAACGGAAGTCCAATACCATGTCGGCGCGGGCGACGTCTCGCTGGAGCAATGCGTAGTTGATCTGAATCGTCCGCAGTTCGCTTAGGACCGCCTCGTTGATCTGGGGGTCTTGCCACTGTATCGCGACCAAGAGCGCGACCGAGGCCACTAGGGCCATTACAGAAGCTTTGTCGGTACTGAGCCATTTTTCCCAAACGAACGGCGTTTGATCCGCGGTGCGTGCCTTGCGAAGGTCCGATTTGAATTCTAGCTCCCCATCGCCTCGGTGTGCGGCCGGATGCTGCTGGAACAGGAAAGCCAAGTGTACCTCTCCCCTCAAATAGGCGGTGTAGACGCCGTCGTACTCTGCCCCCATGGCCCGCTGACCTTCCATTGATTCGCGGGCGTTTCGACCTCGACGGCGAGGCGGCAGCACAAGGCGGGCAACTGATCGCAGTTTTCGGAACTGGTCTTCCGAGAGATCATCGAAGGGGCATACAAGCGCACGCCTGCAGCAGCCGAGGATGATACCGGCCGGTCAAACGCAACTGGCGAGGGCCGGATCTGCTGTTGGCTGGCAGCTAACACTGGCGGGGCGGCGGCCTCGACTCCGGCGTGCCTAGAGCCGGCTGCTGCGAAAGCGTCCGACACGCTTCCCTTGGGGTCATCCCGTCCAGCGGGCATCCTTGGATCGCTGAAAAAAGACGAGGCGGCTTGATGATCCTGCCCTCGCTGAAGCACCTCGCGAAACCCTTGTTCCAGTCGCAGAAGCTCCTCTGGACCGGTAGGCGGCTCGTCAGCTCGACCATCGAACAGCGGCCGGAGCGCCTCGGACACGTGCTGCTCAAAGCCCACTCGCCGGGCCTGGACCGCTTGCCCGTCTTCCAAGCCGGCGTCCTGCACCTGCGACAAAGCTGTTACACGGGATGGATTACTATTTCGCGGGTTCATACTAGCCTCACATCAAACTGTATCGTCAAAGTCCTGCGCCAATTCACACAGCGGGTCATCGAGTTGAGATTCTGCGGAGAGCGCCTCCTCTGCTCCCGTCAAGGGCGCCGGCTCCGGGAGGGCGCCTGTCTGGCTTTCAAAGATGCGTTTCAGAATGCGATCCGAAAAATATCGCACCTTCCTCAATTTTAATGGTGGCAGACCTTGATGAGAACGATTTCGTACTCGTCATTGAGCAGCCGCACCTGTTCGGGACGCAACAGCGGTGCACCTTGATGTGAATTCTGAACGTTCCAATCGAACGTTCGCGCCTGGCTGTAGGAAATCGATTGGGCTTGAAATGTGCATCCGCCGATAGCTTTGGAAATGTAGTTCGGAGTCTCGTCATCTACCTCGATGTTCCTAGAAGCGCGCCGGCAGCCCGGGCGGGGGGCTTGGGGTTAGACTGCCAGCGCACGCCACTCATAAAGAGCGGCCTCTTTTCGCGGTTCGGACACCCATAGTCAACCCGGCAACGTCTGGATGCCCGCTGTGCTTTTTGCAGAGCGGCGATGCCGGGCATATCGGCCGATCCTGTCTAGGATGGTGTGGCCACTCTCGTCGGCCGAGTTGATGCTCCAGCCAGTATCGCCTTGCCGACCAGCATGAGTTCGCCGTTAGCAATCCATCGTTGCGGGCGTTCCAGTCACGGCCTTCCATTCGGCGATGGCTTGCAAGCGATGAACAAGGCGAGAGCAGAACGTTTGGGGCGGGGGACGAAGAGGTTGCGGAGGGCTGACAAGGTCGAGACGAAGCGTTGCAGGCCTCCCGGCGATCGGACCCCTGCATCATCCGCTCCCGTTTTCGCGGCGGCACATGGGAATTCTCCGCTCTGTTGTTCAACTCCTTGTGCGACCGGTGCTCGACGTCCGGCACCATCTGTCGCTTTGCCGCTCCATACGAGCGAAGCTAGTCGGTGATCATGCGCTTCGGCGCGAGCCCCTGCTTCTTCCACAGCCGCGTCAGCAAGCGCAACCTCTCGCAGGGTGCGCTCTCAGAGTTCGTTCCTGCGCAGCGGCCTTGTTATCTCGATACTGGATAAGCGTCTACGAACCTACGCGCCGCATAACGAGCTTTGTTGCGCTGGTCGGTTGCGAAGGGTGGCTCTATGCATCGCAGTGGCGGACGCGAAATCCTCACCATCCTTCTGCATCGCGCTATTTGGCTTGCCGAAAACCCAAGCTCGCCGGCACGCTGCCGCTGAATACGATGATCATCTCGCATTCTTGCTATGTCGTCCTTCCTGGGCACGCGGCTGACGGCGACGAAAGCGGGTTTATTCATGCAACACCTCTTTTTGGCAGGCAAGCTGGTGGACTTCGGGATGTCGGGGGCGAATATAGCGAAGACTCCCGCCGCTCGCTGATGCATTCTGGACGCAACCGCATCGAGCCGATGTGTTCGAGACGCTTCGCGGCTGCAGTCGCCGAACGATGGCGTGGTTATGCGACCTGTTCGGCATGGCTACCCCCGTCCAGTCAGGCGTTCACGAAGGTGTTTGTCGAGAGTTCGTGGAGAAAGTCCGCCACTTATCGTTGGCGAGGGCTTTGCTCCGGAGTGGCGATCGGTGCGCTGATCGACAGGCAGGCTCTGGCCAAAATCGAATCCCATGCCGTCGCGAAAGGCCGCAGAATTCGATGCGGGGGCAAACGCATCGCGCGAATGGCACGTCGAACTATCGGTCCTGTCTCCAGCGAGATGACCATCGCGCAAGAAAGAGACATTCGGGCGGCTGGCGCCTGTGGTTGCTTCGACGATGCGGATAGGTCGTGCATGAGGCCAACGACACGATCTACGGCCTTCCCCCATATTTGTGCCTCAAACGGAAGCGTGTTTGGCGTGTCGCCGAGGCCTTGGAATATGGCATAGTGGTATGAACACGGGACGCATGTCGTCGGAAGCCGCGCCTTTCGGCCGAGTGAAGCAGTCCGGCATCGGGCGGGAGGGTTCCCGCCATTGCCTCGAGGACTACCTTGAAATGAAATAACTTTGCACGGGCGGCATCTGAAGCATGGGCTTGCAGGGGCTCGCAGACCGGTAAACCAGCGAGCCATCTCCAAATATGTGAATTGTGGATTGCTCCTCGACGGGAGCTGAGGGGCGGCTCCGCAAGCCTTACGACGCTCTTTGCGAGCCGTAGCTGCCGAGCTGGCAAAAGGCCGGGCTACGTCGCGCCAGCGCAATCGGCGCGCAGAAAATTAGGCCTACCCGCTCCGGGACCGCAGACCTCGTCAGCTTCTCGTAAGTATGCCCGAGTAGGTTGCTCAGCTGATCTGTGGACGTGAGGCTAGCGTGAACCGGCACAAATTTGACCTATCCAATGTAACAGGTTGGCGGCAGGTGCAGCCCCCGGCATCTCAAGAGCAAGCGGCACAGGCCGGGCAAGAGGGCTTTGAGCAGCGCTCGGGCGAGGCGCGCCAAGCCGCTGCCCAAATTCCCGCCCCCGGCGTTCCGGCTCTGCCAGACCCTTTCCATCCTCATCCGTCTCAGGGAGACCTGAGCCTCATCGAAGGCGCGGCCCCATGGGAAGCGCAGCCCATGATGCAAGGGAGCGGACAAGAACACGCCGCGGCGCCGTACGCCGGAGGCAGTGGGTCGATGCTAGGTGCCTCGGTGCTGCAGCCGGGTCACTCAACGGCGCGCCATCATCATGCGCCGGATTCGTCAGTGGGTGATCTGAATCCTTCCGCACCGTTCGAGTTGCGTGACCATGCTCGTTCCCCCGTACCGGCAGCGGTGCAGCCAGATCCTCCAGTAGTGGTCTCCGACGGTCGCGGCTGCAAGCGTCCTCTTTATTCCAACGATGCGACCGTTGTCGAAGGGCTGAGGTCACTCTACGCGGGTAAGGCCAAGGAGGAAACGGTCAAGCGCCATGTAAATTCTCTTTACGGCTTTGGTCGTTGGCTCTTTAAAAATAACAAGCCGGGATTTGCTGCTCGGCTTCACGAGGAGTCGCTGGATGAAGATCTCAAGGAGTACGAGAGCAGTGGTGGCTCCTCGACTGTGGCTGTGGCACTGCGTCGTCTCAGAGAGTCGGCGGGCGGAGTGCCAATGGTGGGCCGCGCTGTCCTGAATCCCGACCCTGCCGACGCCGTGCTCATCAAAGAGTACAAAGCGGCTCTCATCAAAGAGTACAAGGGAGCGCCTGCGACCGGGCCGAATCGCCAAACCATTCACGACTATGGAGCTACTCTTAGACGTTTCAGTGAATACCTGGTTGAAAACAACAAGCCGGGGATTGCGGCTCGGCTTCACGAGGAGTCGCTGGATGAAGATGCCAAGCGCTATAAGGACTCCAGTGGTGACCGGAGGATGATTGCACTAGCTCAACTCCGGAAATTCCTGCCGTCCGCCGCACTCGGGCGCGAAATTGCCCTTGCTGCTCGTCCGGAAGACGCAGTCGGCATGGAGGCTCGTGCCATTGGGGACGCCGCTGCGCAGCACCGCGGGCCGCAGAAGGCATTGGGTCGGCCAGAGAAGCTCCCTGGGGAAGCTAATGAAGACGCCGCTGTTCTGTCGTCTTTCGTACCAACTGGGCACCATCACCAAGCCTCGGATCCCGCAGAGTCCTTTCGTCCCCTGATCTGGCGCGACGGCGACCAGCGCGCGCCGGACGAGCGGATCGCTGCACAGGACAGGAGCAACCTGCTACCAAGCGAGGAGGTGCCACTGAGGCCACCGGAATTCGCTCCGCCCAGCTTGCGGGCGGGGAATTCCGCCTCGCCAGAGCTCTTTCCTGAGGGGATGTCCCCCGCGGTCGAAGGGTTTTTTGGTGTTTTCGGCGACCCCAGCGGGCGGGTGCTCGGCGCATTGCAATTGCTAGGCGACGAACATATCCACAGGGATTACCAGCTCCTGGAGCAGGAGTTGCAGGGGAACAATCCAGAACTCGCCGCCCGGACGCGGTTCGTGGATCCCCTCGTAGCCAATTATCATCTGCGCTTGGGCTCCGAGAGCGACAAGCTAAGCGCATTCCAGCGCATCGTCCATAATCAGAACGGTAACGACACAGCCGACTTCCTGTTCGTGCCAGTGAGCGATGGCGGTAAGACTCTTGCGGAGCGCGGCAAACATTGGTCGCTGCTGTTCGTTGATCGCAGCGACCGGGAACGGCCGGTTGCCTATCATTATGACTCCGTCAGCGGATGGCATGACAAGCTTGCAAAACACCTCGCAGAAAGGCTGGGCGCCAGCCTGGAGACCCGCGTGGACTTACCCCGCATCGCCCAGCAGAGCAACGAGTGGGATTGCGGAGTCTACGTGGTGGACGGCACGCGGGCGCTGGTTGGGCGATTGCAAAGATGGCAGCCAGACCTGCCAGACCTGAACCTCAACAACCTCGTCGTCAATCGGCAGGCACTACAAACCCGACTCATGGGTGACGATACATCTGGAACGGCAAATTATCTCACGAACTTTGAACTCATGGACCGACAGGCGCGAGACGCGGTTAAGGAAAGCCCCGTTGGGACGTTTCACCAGCGGATCAAGCGGCTCGGCCAGTCAGCGCGAGCGTTGCACGACAGAGCCCTGGCTCCAGTCGCGCCGGACCAAGGCAACCCAGACTCGGTGTTCGTACGGGACGTTGTTCCCGGGGAAACACGCCATCATCATGCGCCGGATTCGTCAGTGGTTGATCTGAATCCCCCCGCACCGTTCGAGTTGCGTGACCATGCTCGTTCTATGCCGGCGGCGGTGCAGCCAGATCCTCCAGTAGTGGTCTCCGGTCGCGACAAGCGTCCTCTTTATTCCAACGATGCGACCGTTGTCGAAGGGCTGCGGTCAGCACTCTATGCCGGTAAGGTCGGGGAGCGCACGGTCACGGACCATGTAAATTCTCTTCTCGGCTTTGGTCGTTGGCTCTTTGATAATAACAAGCCGGGATTTGCTGCTCGGCTTGACGATCCGTTGCTGGATCAGGATCTCAAGGAGTACCAGCGCGAGAGTGGCTCCTCGAACGTGGCTAGAGCACTGGGTCGTCTCAAAGAGTCGGCGGGCGGAGCGCCAATGGTGGGCCGCGCTGCCCTGAATCCCGACCCTGTCGACGCCGAGCTCATCAGAGATTACAAAGCGGCTCTCATCAAAAAGTACGAGGCAGAGCCTGCGACCGGGCCGAATCCCAAAACCACTCAGGACTATGCGGCTACTCTTAGACGTTTCAGTCAATACCTGCATGAAAACAACAGGCCGGGGATTGCGGCTCGGCTTTACGAGGGGTCGCTGGATGAAGATGCCAGGCGTTATTTGGACTCCAGTGGTAACCGGTGGATCAGTGCACTAGCTCATCTCCGGAAGTTCCCGCCGTACGCCGCACTCGGGCGCGAAATTGCCCTTGCTGCTCGTCCGGAAGACGCAGTCGGCATGGAGGCTCGTGCCATTGGGGACGCCGCTGCGCAGCACAGCGGGCCGCAGAAGGCATTGGGTCGGCCAGAGAAGCTCCCTGGGAAAGCTAAGCAGCTGAGCGAGATCGGCAATTCAGGCGCTCGCGTGCTGATGCAGGCCCCCACCCATCAAGTGGGTGCATTGCCCTGGGAGGCGCAGCCCATGATGCTGGGGGACGAGCACCTGGCACCGCATACCGGAGGCAGTGGGTCGATGCTGGGTGCCTCGGTGCTGCAGCCGGGTCACTCAAGGGCGCGCCATCATGATGCGCCGGATTCGTCAGTGGTTGATCTGAATCCCCTCGCACCGTTCGAGTTGCGTGACCATGCTCGTTCTGTGCCGGCGGCGCCTGCCGGGCCAGCGTTCGCCAGGGCTGAGGAGACGCCCTCCGCGGTTGGCGAGGCCGCGGTGGCCGAAAGGTGGGCTCGGTTGCAAAAGCAAATGGACGAACCAGTGCATGATCCCGGCCCTCAAGTGGATACATCGCCATGGGAGGCGCAACTCATGGTGCAAGGGAGCGGACAAGAACACGCCGCGGCGCCCTACGCCGGAGGCAGTGGGTCGATGCTGGGTGCCTCGGTGCTGCAGCCGGATCACTCAACGGCGCGCCATCATCATGCGCCGGATTCGTCAGTGGTTGATCTGAATCCCCCCTCACCGTCCGAGTTGCGTGACCCTGCTCGTTCTGTGCCGGCGGCGCCTGCCGGGCCAGCGTTCGCCAGGGCTGGGGAGACGCCCTCCGCGGTTGGCGAGGCCGCGGTGGCCGAAAGGTGGGCTCGGTTGCAAAAGCAGAAGGTCGACGCTGATTTGTCGGGATATTTCGACTCGATTCCGCACGCGGACCTTCTACGATCGCCATGGGAGGCGCAACTCATGACGCAAGGGAGCGGACAAGAACACGCCGCGGCGCCCTACGCCGGAGGCAGTGGGTCGATGCTGGGTGCCTCGGTGCTGCAGCCGGGTCACTCAACGGCGCGCGATTCGTCAGTGGTTGATCTGAATCCCCCCGCACCGTTCGAGTTGCGTGACCATGCTCGTTCTGTGCCGGCGGCGCCTGCCGGGCCAGCGTTCGCCAGGGCTGAGGAGACGCCCTCCGCGGTTGGCGAGGCCGCGGTGGCCGAAACGCTGGCTCGGTCGCAAAAGCAGATGGTCGACGCTGATTTGTCGGGATATTTCGACTCGATTCCGCACGCGGACCTTCTACCATCGCCATGGGAGGCGCAACTCATGCAAGGGAGCGGACAAGAACACGCCGCGGCGCCCTACGCCGGAGGCAGTGGGTCGATGCTGGGTGCCTCGGTGCTGCAGCCGGGT
>NZ_JAMYVE010000032.1:0-15976 GCF_040323695.1 Mesorhizobium sp. M0030
GTCCGAACCGAGCAGGGCAAGCTGCATATGTTCGTGGCCATAGATCGGACCTCGAAGTTCGCTTTCGTCGAGCTGCACGAGAAGGGCCGTTCCGCTGATCAAGGAAGCCATGGCGGCGGGAGAAATCATATGGGCGCACGCCTTCGAACATACTTGCGCCAAGGCCGATATCGACCACCGAACGACAAAGCCAAGGCACCCATGGACCAACGGCCAGGTCGAACGCATGAACCGCACGATCAAGGATGCGACCGTCAAACGCTTCTACTACGAGAGCCATGACCAACTGCGCCAGCATCTCGCCGATTTCGTCTTAGCCTATAATTTCGGCCGTCGACTGAAGACCCTCAAGGGCCTCACGCCCTTTGAATACATCTGCAAAATCTGGACAAAAGAGCCCGAACGATTCAGGCTCGATCCAACCCATCAAACCTTGGGACTAAACATCTAGACGCCGAAGGAACTCGCCGACGGCCTCATGTCCAAGTGATGTGGGAAGGGAGCAGAACCAAAGGGACTCTGCTCCGCGTCCCCGCCTTTTCCGCAGCTATGAAACCTTCACCGAACGGATCCGTACTGAGGAGGAGGCCGTCCTTGACTTGCCCGACGCCGGCAACCTTCTCAGCCGCAACGATCGCTGCCTTCCGCTGACGCTCGTCGACAATCGCCCCCTTCAGTTCGACAAGGCCGTCGCTGACCCTCACATCGATCAAGTCACCACCGCTCCAGGTTTGTGACTGCAGTTCGGCAAGGATAGCCTTGCGGATCAGGTCGTCATCGGGTGGCGTGGTTCCCTGTTTCGGCATGGCGCGGATCAGGACAAGCAGCAAATCAGTTCGCGTGATGATGCCGATGACCCTGTCCCGATCGACAATCGGAAGATTGTTGATGCGATGTTGCATCATCAGGTCGACAATATCTGCAATCGAGGCGCCAGGAGGCGCCGAGATGACGGGTGTGGTCATCACCTGATGGATGATCCGTCCGTTCGAGCGCGCATAGTCTTCGGCGACTGTGCCCGGGCCAAGATCAAACTCCAGCCAGCGCGGACGCACACGCTGGGTCCCAAGTTCTTCTCGGCGCAAGAAGTCGCTTTTGCTTACAATACCAATCAGGGTGCCGTCGCTGTCTGCTACCGGCAGGCAGCTGACCTTGTTTGAAAGCATGAGCTCGACCGCTTCGGCGATCGTCGCGTTCGCATCCGTCGTGATGACTGGCTTTGTCATTATGGATTCGGCTTGCATCCTCACCCTCCTGATCTTTCGTCGGACGACGATAGGACATCCCGACCCGCGGCGCGTTGATCTGAGTCACTTGGAACGAGGAGGATTCTCCGCGCCGTCGTCGCGGTCGATTAGAATGCGCTCCGCAGCGCCATCGAGATCATCGTACTGGCCGCTTCTCAACGCCCACAGGAAGCCGGACAGGCCGAGTGCGCCAAGGAACAACGCCACCGGAATGAGATAGGCGAGCGTCGTCATGAAGATCGGGCCAAGGCGCCGGCCCGCGCGGGCCTGCCCTGCCGCGCTGTTTCGGACGACACACCCGTTGCGAAGCCTTGCAGACGCATTGCGTTTCCAATCACAAGCAATGACGAGGCAGACATCGCGACCGCCGCGATGAGAGGCGTAACATGACCCAGAATGGCGATCGGCACGGCCACAGCATTGTAAACGATCGCAATTGTTATGTTCTGTCGGATCAGGCTTCCCGCCTTGCGCGACACGTCCAGCGCCAGCGGGATCGCCAAGAGGCTTTCGCGCAGAAAAACGAAGTCGGCTGCATTGCGGCCAATGTCGGCCGCCGTGGCGGGTGCGATCGAGACATGCGCGGCGCTCAGCGCTGGTGTGTCGTTGAGCCCGTCGCCAACCATCAAAACCTTGTGCCCGTCTCTCGCCAGGCTCTCGATGCGTTCAACCTTGCCGGACGGTAGCAGGCAGGGAACGAAGTCATCCACACCAAACATGTCGGCAACCTCGGCGCAGGCTTTCGCGGTATCGCCCGACAGCATTTCCACGCACATACCAGCGTTGCGCAGTTGATCGATCGCTGCCCTGGTGTCGAGGCGTAGCGCATCTTCGAAAACGAAGGATGCGACAATCATGCCGTTTTTCGTCAGGACTGTTCCGCCGTAGCCATGTTTGCCTTCGCCGCCGGTTCGAGCCTTCCAGCCAGCCCATCCGCGTCTACCCAGCCGCCAGATGCTACCGGCGGCTGTGGCTTCGATCCCGAAACCCGGGTGCTCGGTCACCGCGTCGAATTTGTGCTGGCTGCTGCTGACGGCAAAGCCGGCAATGGCCTTTGAATATGGATGACGCGAATGCGCGGCCAGGTCGGCAGCGATTGCCAGCATGGCGGGATCGATCGACGACGTGTTGACGAGCCTGGGCTGGCCAAGCGTGAGCGTGCCGGTCTTGTCGAACACGGCTGTATCGATCGCTGCCAGGCGCTCCATGGCCGAGCCGTCCTTGACCATGATGCCATTCTCAAACAGGCGCCGCGCGGCGACCACCTGAACGATTGGGACGGCGAGGCCAAGCGCGCAGGGGCATGTGATGATGAGAACAGCGATGGCAATCGTCATCGCCCGATGCCAGTCGCCGGTCGCCGCCATCCAGCCCGTGAATGTTACCAATGCGGTGAGATGAACCACGGGCGCGTAGAGTGCCGACACGCGGTCGGCGATACGGCGATAGCGGGCGCGACCACCTTCGGCGGCCTCCATCAGCCGAACCATTTCCGCCAAGAACGAATCCTTCGCGGCGGCTGTGGCCTCTACCGTCAGCGGACCGGTAAGGTTGAGGACGCCGGCCTGCACGGTGTCTTCCGGCGCCACGCTACTGGGCGTGCTCTCGCCGGAGACCAGGGAGCAGTCGACGTCCGATGTCCCGCGCACAATTTTGCCATCGACAGGGATTCTTTCGCCGGCGGCGATCAACAACAGCATGCCCGGTTCGATCTCGGCCACCGGCAGATAGCCCCGAGCGCCATCGCCGCGCAGCACCATGGCGCCGCGCGCGGCCAATTGTGACAGGCTCTTCACAGCGGTGCGGGCGCGTTCCCGCATCACGTGATCGAGCGTGCGACCGATCAGGAGGAAGAACAGCAGCGATACCGACGCGTCGAAATAGGCGTGGTCGCCGTGGGTGATCGTCTCATAGAGGCTCATGGCGTAGGCCAGCGACACGCCGACGGCGATCGGCACGTCCATGTTCATGCGGCCGTGGCGCAACGCATTCCACGCCGACTTGAAGAAGATGCCGCCGGCGAAGGCCAGCGCAGGAATGGCGATCAGGGCCGAGACCCAGTGGAACAGGTCGCGGGTGGCGCCCTCGGCGCCGGACCAGACCGACACCGAGAGCAGCATGATGTTGCCCGCAGCAAAGCCGGCAACAGCGACGGCGCGGATAAGCTCCGAAAGCATCTTGTCCTTTGCATCAATCTCGGCTTCGAACAAATGCGCCTGATAGCCGAGCCGGCCGAGCACAGCGACCAATGGTGGAGCCTCGTCGCCGCGCCAGCGGACTGAGACCCGCTTGGTTGACAGGTTCACGCGAGCTGCCTCGACGTGATCGAGTTTTCCCAACGCCGTCTCGATCGTCTGGATGCAGGCGCCGCAATGAACGGTCGGCACCGAAAGGTCGGTCTGATGAAGGTCGTCGCCAAGCGATCGGCTCGCCAGCCTGATTTCCTGGCTGGAGGGCAGGACCGAGGTGCCGCTGACCAGATCCAGCGCTATTTCAGCGCCCGGTGCACAACAGCTCATTTCAGCGCTCCATTGGAAATCATGATCCTGCGCACGTCGCGATAAGGCTTTGCCAGGCCGGTATCGGCGTCTATTTCGATGATCCAGACACCATCCCTTGGCACGTGTTGTGCTGCAAACTCCTGGCCCGAGGCGAGGGCGAGCGTGACGGACTCATCCTCTTTCTCGTAAGCGGGATGGCGAAACAGCACCTTCACGCCATGCAGGGAAACCGGTTTGCCCGCGGCGTCGATGATGCCATAGCGGACTTCACCCCATGCGATGGTCAACTGGCCGGTCCAGCCAAGCGCTGCCTGCGCACGGCCTTCTTCAGCCTTCTTGTTGAATTGCTGGCTCGCGACATAGGTATTTTCGACGACAAGGCCGGTCCAGCTTGTGTTGGCAAGCGTCGCCATCGTCAGATTGACCGCGATGACCACGCCGAAAAAGGCAAGGATGGTGGCCAACATGTGCCTGCCGGTGAATTCGCGGGGTCTTCGGGTGGTGGCGGTCATCTGGCGATCTCCGGCGCATTGAAGGTGGCGGTGTATTCGTTGGACTCGAAGCTGACCTTGTCTTCGACGCGGAATGTGAAGGTCTGCGCCTGGCGATTAATCTGATCGGCGGGCAGGCGCACGAAAACCTTCAGCATCTTCAGCCGGTCGGGTTCGACCTGGACCGCAAAGGAGCGATCGGCGGGGAGGTCGACGCCAACGATGCTCATCTCTGCGCCTGGCAAACCCCCGAGGGTGACGATAATCGTTCTCGGTTCGGGGATCATGTTCAGCAGCTTGACGGTATAGCCATTGCGGATCGAGCCGTCGGAGAGCGTCACGAATTGCGGGTTGCGGTCGTGCAGGACATTGATCTCGAGCCGGTCGCGGGTCAGCAGCGAAAAGAGCAGGCCCAGGCCGATCATCGACCACATAGCCATGTAAACGTAAGTGCGCGGCCGAAAGATCTTGCGGATATGGAAATGCGCCACCCTGTCCGAAAACACGCCGTCATCCGTCCTGACCAGCGACGGATCGACCGAGCTGGCGCCGCCGGCGGTGGCCAGCATCATGTTGGCGTTGTAGTCGGAGAGCGTCGCGTAGGAGATCAGTCCTCGCGCTTTGCCGAGCTTGTCCATGACGCCGTCACAGGCATCGATGCAGAGCGCGCAGGTGATGCATTCGAGTTGCTGACCGTCGCGTATGTCGATCCCCATCGGACAGACGGCGACACAGGCATTGCAGTCGACGCAATCGCCGACGGGATGCCCTGCGGCAAGAACCTTCTTGGCGTGACGCGTGCGCGGTTCGCCGCGCCAGTCATTGTAGGTGACAGTGAGCGAGCTCTCGTCGAGCATGGCTGCCTGGATGCGCGGCCATGGGCACATATAGGTGCAGACCTGTTCGCGCATCAGCCCGCCAAACGTGTAGGTCGTCGCCGTCAGGACCGCGACGGTGATGTAGGCGACAGGCGCTGCCGTGCCGGTGAAGAGTTCGCCGAGCAGCCTCGGCGCATCGGCGAAATAGAAGATCCATGCGCCACCAGTCGCTGCGGCTATGACCAGCCAGATGACGTGTTTCGATGCCCGCAGCACGAGCTTGCGGGTGGTCCATGGACCGGCATCGAGCCGCATGCGCGCGTTGCGGTCGCCCTCGATCGCGCGCTCGACGACCAGGAACAGATCGACCCATACGGTCTGTGGGCATGTGTAGCCACACCATGCACGGCCGACGGTTGACGTGATCAGGAAAAGACCGACGCCGGCCATGACCAGAAGGCCGGCGACATAGTAGAATTCCTGGGGCCATATCTCGATGAAGAAGAAATAGAAGCGCCGGTTGGCGACATCGAGCAGCACCGCCTGGTCGGGGGCAAACGGACCCCGATCCCAGCGCAGCCACGGCGTCAGATAGTAGATGCCGAGCGTGATCGCCATCACGATCCATTTGAATCGGCGAAAGCTGCCCGAGGCCCGCTTCGGGAAGATCTTCCTGCGCGCGGCATACATTGGCTGGCGCACCTTGGTGGAGTTGAACGTCGTGGGTTCGATCCGTTCTATTTGCGTGTTATCGAGCACGAGAAGCTCCAGTCACCAGCGACGATTTCGCCGGAATCCGACTCATCGGTTCTGGATGATGCCGAGGCCCGGCTTGCGCCGGGCCTCGTCGCTTGGCGGGAGGGGGAGGACGAGAATAGGCTGCTTTCCTATTCTCCGCCGCCAAGCGAATGGATGTAGACCGCCAGTTCCTTGACCTTGATCTCGCCGAGGCGCGCGCCCCAAGCCGGCATCACGCCGTGTTTCGGTGCGGTTACCTGGGCGGCGATGGCCGCTTCGCCTGACCCGTAGAGCCAGATGGCGTCGGTCAGATCTGGAGCGCCGAGTTCCTTGTTGCCCTTTGCATTGTCGCCATGACAGGCCACGCAGTTTTCGGCAAAGACCTTTGCGCCCGGCGCGACCAATGCTTGATTGACGACGGCCCCCGACAGACTGGCGACGTAGGCGCTGACCTGTTTGATCTGGTCGGCGGTGATGATGTCGGCAAAGGCGGGCATTTCCGACAGGCGCGTATCCGGATCGGAGGCGAAGCGAATGCCATGGGTGATCGTCTGCTGGATCTGGTCCGCCTTGCCGCCCCACAGCCAGTCGTCGTCGTTGAGGTTGGGGAAGCCCTTGGAGCCCTGGGCGCCGGAACCATGGCACTGCACGCAATTGAGCTTGAACGCGGCACCGCCGGCGGCGACGGCGAATTCGCGCAGCGTGTCGTCCGCCGCGATCTCCGAAACACTTTTCGCTTCTATCGCGGCGACATATTTGCCCTTGGCCGCTTCAGCCGCGGACAACTCGTTCCCGACATCGTTGCGGCTGGAGTAGCCGAGCACCCCCTTGGTTGCCGTGTGCAGCAGAGGCCATGCCGGATAGGCGATGGTGTAGCCGATCGCCCAGACTATGGTGATGTAGAACGTCCAGATCCACCAGCGCGGAAGCGGGTTGTTGAGCTCCCGGATGCCGTCCCACTCATGACCGGTGGTTGAGATGCCGGAAACCTCGTCGATGTGATCGCTGCTCATGATCAGTCCTCCTTCAGAGGAATTTGAGCTGCTTCGCCGGCTTGCCTGCGGCTTCCGGGACGAACTGCAAAGGCAACAGATCCGATGAAGAAAAGAGCCATGGCAAGTAGGCCCCAGCTGTCGGCAAACTCCCGCATGAAATTGTACGTCATGGCTATTGTCCTCAGCGGTAGCCGGCGGTCTCATCGTAGTTCTTGAAATCGACCAGCGTGCCCAGCATCTGGAGATAAGAAACCAGCGCGTCCATTTCGGTGACTTGCTGCGGGTTGCCGTCGAAGTCGCCGATCTTAGCCTTGGGGTAGCGGGCCTCGAGGCCGGATGTGTCGGCGTTGGGATCAGCCTGCGCCATCAAATCGGCATTGGCGTTGGCGATCATGTCGTCGGAGTAGGGGACGCCGACGCGCCTGTTGGCGACCAGATGCGTAGAGAAGTCCTTCACCGCGATCGGCTTGTCCTTCAGGAAGGCATAGCTCGGCATGATCGATTCCGGCACCACGGACCGTGGATCTGTCAGGTGATCCACGTGCCACAGGTTGGAATAGCGGTCGCCGACGCGGGCGAGATCAGGTCCGGTGCGCTTCGATCCCCACTGGAAGGGGTGGTCGTACATCGACTCGGCCGCCAGGCTGTAGTGGCCGTAGCGCTCGACCTCGTCGCGGAACGGGCGGATCATCTGGCTGTGGCAGAGGTAGCAGCCCTCGCGGACATAGATGTTTCGACCAGCAAGTTCGAGCGGCGAGTAAGGCCGCATGCCTTCCACCTTCTCGATCGTATTATCGAGATAGAAGAGCGGTGCGATCTCGACGATACCGCCCACGGTGACCACGAGAAGCGAACCGAGGAGGAGAAGTGTAGCGTTCTTCTCGATGACCGCGTGTCTGTTCATCAACCTCATTTTCTGTCTCATCATCGCGCAAGCTGGAGGGCGGGGGTGGAGCGCGGCATCGGATCCTGCTCGCGCCGGTAGCCGAGAATGGTCATGCCGATGTTCCAGGCCATGATCAGGGTGCCGGAGAGGTACATGGCCCCACCGATGGCACGCATGACATAGTAGGGGTGCATGGCTGCCACGGTTTCGGCGAAGGAGTAGACCAGGAAGCCCTGTTCGTCGTATTCGCGCCACATCAGGCCCTGCATGATGCCGGACACCCACATGACAGCGGCGTAGACAACGATGCCAAGCGTCGCCAGCCAGAAGTGCCAGGTAACGAGGCGAAGCGAGTAGAGCCGTTCACGGTTCCACAGCTTCGGCACCATAAAGTAGATCGCGCCGAACGAGATCATGCCGACCCAGCCGAGCGCACCGGAGTGAACGTGGCCAATGGTCCAGTCGGTATAATGCGACAGAGAATTGACCGTCTTGATCGACATCATCGGGCCCTCGAAGGTGGACATGCCGTAGAACGCGATGGCCATCACCATCATGCGGATGATCGGGTCAGTGCGCAGCTTGTCCCAGGCGCCCGACAGCGTCATCAGGCCGTTGATCATGCCGCCCCATGACGGCATCCACAGCATGATCGAGAACACCATGCCAAGCGTCTGCGCCCAGTCGGGCAAGGCCGTGTAGTGCAGATGATGGGGCCCGGCCCAGATGTAGAGAAAGATGATTGCCCAGAAATGGACGATCGACAGACGGTAGGAATAGACCGGCCGGTTGGCCTGCTTGGGCACGAAATAATACATCATGCCGAGGAAGCCGGCGGTTAGGAAGAAACCGACGGCGTTGTGGCCGTACCACCATTGCGTCAGGGCGTCCTGGACTCCGGAAAATGCAGAATAGCTCTTGGAGCCGAGAAAGGAGGCCGGCATCGACAGGTTGTTGATCACATGCAGCATCGCGATGGTCACGATGAAGGAAAGGTAGAACCAGTTGGCGACGTAGATGTGCGGTTCCTTGCGCTTCAGGATGGTGCCCAGGAACAGGATCAGGTAGCCGACCCAGACGATGGTCAGCCAGATGTCGACATACCATTCGGGTTCCGCATATTCGCGGCTCTCGGTGATGCCGAGCAGATAACCGGTCGCGGCCATGACGATGAAGAGCTGGTAGCCCCAGAACACGAACCAGGCGAGATCGCCACCGAACAGCCGAGCGCGGCATGTGCGTTGGACGACATAGAGAGACGTGCAAAGCAACGCGTTGCCGCCGAAGGCGAAGACGACGCCCGAGGTGTGCAGAGGCCGCAAGCGGCCGAAGTTGAACCAGGGCTGGATGTTGAGATCGGGATAGGCAAGCTGCAGCGCGATGACCACCCCGACCAGCATGCCAACCACACCCCAGAACATGGTGGCGATGGCGCCGTAGCGGATTGGACCATCCATGTAGGCGGACGGGTCGATCGGAGCGGCAGGCTTGAACTCAGTGTTACGCAGTAGGATCGCAGTGAAGCCAGCCAAGGCGAAGAACAAGACCCACATATGCTGGCGAAAGGGTTCATCCACCCCAGCGCCAGCCGCCACCAAAGCCGCGAATGCGAACAGGCTTAGAAGCACGATTTCTTTGCCGAATTTCATCGCAAGCCCCGATTTTCAATTCCGGCGGATGCCAAACCGCGGTGCCTTATTGCGCAGCCGTCGCCTGCTCGCCCTGATCCATGTCAGAGCCGCACCATTTTGCTCGAGCAGCATCGAGTTCGGTGCGATCAGACTGCGACGATCGAATGTGGAAGCGCACCACCGGCCGCCCGTTTATGGATGGGGCCTGGCGTCCCCGGTCGGGCCCCGGGTGCGGAGGCGACCGCGGGCGTGTGGGGGAGCGCACCTTCTGCGACGCTGGAAAGCAGGTCGACGCCTTACCGAACCCCGCGTTCAATGCCTTGGAACAGCCAGCGCCAGCGTTACGCTGCCGTCGTGACATTCATGGCTTGGGGAGACGGCGATTTTCCCCTGCGGATGAGGCGTATTGACTTCGGCCAAGTGTGGATGCTTCGCCGACGAGCCGAAAGGCAACTGGCGCATACGATCGGATGGAGAACGGGCTGTCGCTACGCGACTTCTTCTGAGCCCAACGCGAGCATGCCTGCCCCGAATGAAGTAAGTGACGGGGGCCATGCAGCTTCTGCGTCATTCAAACGGCTGTAGCGCCTCGGCCGCCGCAGCGCCGTTCCAGCCGGCTCATGCTGTCCACGGTGACGCGGCGGTTGTTCTCGATCCGAATCACGCCGTCCATTCTCAGGCTGGTCAGCTGACGGCTCACGGTCTCGTTTGTGATTCCAAGGAAATCAGAAATGTCGGCACGCGTCATCGGCAGCTCGAAGCACGTCGAGCTAGCCGTCGGGTCAACATTGGAGTCGATGTTCCGGGCAATCATGAGGAGAAAGCTCGCCACCTTCTCTGGTGCGGTCTTGCGCCCCAGAGTCACCATCCATTCGCGTGCCTCGTCAAGTTCGTTCAGCGCCTGCTTGAGCAGGCGATGCACAAATTCGGGTGACTGCTTCATCATCCGTTCGATGGCCGCTCTGGGAAACGAGCATAGCGAGACAGCTGTTGCCGCTTCCGCATTAATCGCACTTTTCATCTTGAAGGGCCGACCCAGAAAATCCGGGGCGAACTGCAGGCCGACAATCTGTTGGCGTCCATCTGACAGGCTCTTCGTGAGCTTCACCACGCCTGAAAGCACGTTCGAATAACAGTCGACCGCCTCGGCGTCGCCGATCAGTTCGACCCCCGGCTCGATATTGTGCCGCGACGACGTCTTGGCGAGCTGAGCCAAATGGTCTGGCTCTAGCGCGCCACAGACACCGCGGCGCCGTGCCTCGCAAGACAGGCAAAGAACGGGGATGCCGGAACTGTGAATATCCTGCCGTAATGTCATTCGATCGCTCTACCGGTCCGTGCGGGCAGGATAGCATCCGCGGTAGAAAAATCCTTGCGGCAGTTTGTCCGTGCTGAAGGTTGATCGAAATCAGGGCTTAGGCTCATCCAAGCATCCACAGTTCGGGCGAGGCAAACACGGTGGACCACGACATGCGACAAAAGGTAGTTGCCAGATTTGGCGAGAACGTCCCGCGCTACACGAGCTACCCGACCGCGCCGCATTTCCATCCAGGCGTTGATGCTGCCGTTTGTGGTGGCTGGCTGCAAGCGCTCAACGAGGGCGACGAAATCTCGCTCTATCTGCACATCCCATACTGCGACAAGCTTTGCTGGTTTTGTGCCTGCCATACCAAGCAGACACGCCATTACGAACCGGTGACGATCTATCTCCGCTCACTGCATGCCGAGATCGCTACCGTCGCCGGTCTTGTTGCAGGCAAAGGTCGTGTGCGTGCCGTCCATTTCGGCGGTGGTTCGCCGACGATGCTCAAGCCCGAAGATATGGTGGCGCTGGGAACCGCCCTGCGCAAGAGCTTCGGCTTTCTTCCCAGCGCCACGATCAGCGTTGAAATCGAACCCAACGATATCGACGATGCCCGCCTCGATGCGCTTGCCGAAATCGGCATGACCCGTGCGAGCCTCGGCGTCCAGGATTTCGATCCGAAGGTGCAGAAGGCGATCAACCGCGAGCAGAGCTTCCTGCAGACCAAGACTGTCGTCGACGGCGTTCGTTCGCGCGGGGTCGAGTCCGTCAATCTGGACCTGCTCTATGGTCTGCCGCACCAGACCAGGGAAAGCGTCGCTTCTACGGTCACGCAGGCACTGACCCTGGAACCGGATCGGATCGCACTGTTTGGCTACGCGCATGTACCGTGGTTCAAGAAACATCAGACGATGATCGACGAGGCCTGGTTGCCGGGTCCCGCGGAGCGCTTTGCCCAGTCGCAACTGGCTGCACAGGCGATTGTAGACAATGGATACGAGGCAATCGGGCTCGACCATTTCGCCAAACCAGGCGATGCGCTGGCGATTGCGGCACACACCGGGACTTTGCACCGGAACTTTCAGGGCTACACGGACGATTGCTGCGAAATCTTGATCGGGCTCGGCCCGTCATCCATTAGCCAGTTTCGGCAAGGCTATGCGCAGAACATGCCTTCAACCAGCGAATATAGACGCATGGTTGATGACGGCGGGCTGGCCGCTGTTCGGGGTATCGCACTTTCCAACGACGACCGCGTTCGCGGCTGGATCATCGAACGTTTGATGTGCGACTTCGCCTTCTCGGCCATCGATCTGGTGGAACGCTTCGGCGAGGCCGGCCAGAGGCTCCTCCTTCAGTCAAGTTCCATGGCCCTCCACGATCCGGTTCGATTGCTTGAACTTGATGGCGACAGATTCGTTGTGCCGGCTGAAAGTCGGCCCTTTGTCAGAAGCATCGCGGCCAGGTTCGACAAATATTTCGAAACCGGCAAAGCCAGGCACTCGGCGGCAGTCTGAGCACTCAGAGGAACGGTCATGCCTCTCAGTCGATCATGGACCGCGGTACGTTTGTTGATCGGCGACCGTCTATCGAGACAAGATTCTGAGCGGACCAGACGCGTCTTGGCGCAGCGACGATATCGTCCGCTCGAGCCCTGCCTGTCGGATCATGGTTGTCGGCGACAGCTCCCTTCGACCTGAACCACCCGTTCACCCGAATTCTGCCGGCGCAGTTCCAGTGGAAAGGGCCTGGGCTAGACGGCTCTCTTGTTACCCCAGAGCACAACGTGCAGCTGCGGCAGCACGCGGGCCTCGAACCATCTGTCGCGGGTCACGCTGTCAACCAGCCACTCCATGCGCTTCAATATTCCGTCAAGGTCGACAGGCGCGTCATCATTTGTGGGGTGTGGCGGCGTGTGATTGCCGGGCTGCAGATAGATCGGAAGTTGCGGAAATTGCGCAGCGGCGTCTTTCGCGTAGGTGTAGTCCCTTTCGTCGAAAACAATGAGCTTGAGCACGACTTGGGGCTTGCCTTGTGCCGCCTGGAGGCACGCCTCGACAGCGGCCCAATCTGTCGTCATTCGGCTTGACGGCGGCTTTGGGCTGAGGATCAGCACGTCAAGCTGCGCAAACCAGTCCCTGGCAAGCGACCCTTGGGTTTCCAGCGCAAAACGGTAACCGTCACCATGGCCCCGGTCGATGAGCGCGCCGAGCGGCTGGATGGCCGGATTGCCGCCTGATAGCGACACCATCAGCGGGCGGCCACCGGAAAGGGCAAGCACATTTTTCCACACCGCCCCAACGGACATCATCTCCCATTCATGCCGGAATTGATTGTCCACAGCATGGAGGCTGTCGCACCAGGAACAGCGATAGTCACACCCGCCGGTTCTGACGAAGATCGTCGGCAAACCTATGAGCACGCCCTCGCCCTGGATCGTCGGCCCGAAAATCTCGCTAACGCGGATTGCGGGATGAGTATTCGTCATGGCCGGTATTCCGCCCAGGTTTTCGGCGTTTCGCTCACCCGCACGGCCGCGGTTTCGCTCAGGCGTGCCTTGCACCAGTCGTAGAAATGTCTGGCCAGATATTCCGCCGTGACTTGCTCGTGTCCCAGCACGTCGTTGAGATGCCGGTGGTCGAAGCTCTCGTCGATGTAGCGTTTGAATGGCGCCAAGTCGTGGTAGTCGCGCACGAAGCCGTGATCGTCCAGTCCATCCGCTGAAAGCTCCACTTCGACGATGTAGTTATGTCCGTGCAGGCGCGCGCATTGGTGATCGGGTGGCAATGAGGTGAGCTGATGCGAGGCTGAGAAGTGGAATTCCTTGGTGATGCGGAACATTACGCGGTGGTCCTTCGCAGCGCTCCGAGCCAGAAGTCGGAGTCCTCATACTCGGTTGGGTCCGGGTGCCCAGCGATGTGAAACGCCTCACGCCGCTCGACGCAGGTCCCGCACCTCCCGCAATGACGCTCGGTGCCCTTGTAACAGGACCAGGTCTGCGCAAACGGCGTGCCGTATGTGGCTCCATCCGTAACAATGTCCGCCTTCGTCAGGTTCACATAGGGTGCATAAAGGCGAATCTGCGCGTAGCCGTCGAGCGCGTGGTCCTGCATCATCTGGAAAGCGTCGATGAAGGCCGGACGGCAATCGGGATAGACAACGTGATCCCCACCATGCACGGCCGTCGCCACTGCGTCAGCGTCTTGCGCTGCGGCGAGGCCGAAGGCAATGGCCAACATGATGGCGTTCCGGTTGGGCACCACCGTTATCTTCATCGTGTCTTCGGCATAGTGCCCGTCGGGCACGTCCACATTGTCGGTCAGCGCGGAGCCGGAAAGGTCGCCGCCGATCTCGTGGATATCGATGATTCGCTGCGGGACACTCAGGCGTGCCGCGCAAAGGGTGGCGAAGCCCAATTCCTTCCTATGCCGTTGGCCGTAATCGAACGATAGCAGGCCGGTCAGCTGGTGCTCCGCTGCCACCTTGTGGGCAAGAGTAACGGAATCCAATCCGCCGGAGCAGACGACGAGAGTCTTCATCGTTGGGTCCTTGTTTTAACCGGGTAGGCTGCGACCGGAGATTTCTCTGCGCTCCAGTACTTCAGGAAAACCATTTTGTGAAGTGAACGGAGACCAATTCGTGCGCTTGCGTGCGATGCGCAAAAAGCCTTCGCGGTGAGCTGCAAGGACACGGACTGGCGAGACGTCACCCTTCAGCGGAATGCTCAAAGTCGAACGCTTCTCGGGGACAAAGTTCTCGACGAGCAGAGCCTGTCGGTCCGCCGAGCGACGCCATTGCCACGGTTTCGGAGTACAAAGCCGAGATGGGCTTGCCGCAAACAGCTCACTTACCAGGGATGTTCAGCGATGCCGAAATCCAGATATCGGGGTGGATTATGAGATCAATTGTCGCGACAGCTTTGGCTGGCCTGCTCGTCGCGCTTCGTAGATGCAGCGCATTCCACGTCAGGATCATTTTGATGAGCACGCCCTCAATGGATAACCGGCGAACCCTGAATAACCGGTCGTGAGCCGACATCTGTGAACAAGCGGTGTGGTCGATTGCAATCACCCATGTCTTGCGCACAGGTACCTTATGGCAGTGGATGAACTGAACTTGATGGTTTTACAGATGGCAGTCGAAAGCGTCCGCTCGCTCTCGTTGAGCTTCGCTGAAAAAGCCGCCGAGATAGCCACCAGGAGCCGCGGCAGCCTGCTTTTCAACGTGCGGATCGACGGTGACGCGCAAGTCCAGCGGGTCGCAGCCATCCGATATCACGGCGGCCAATTCGGCGTGCTGGCGTTAGACGGACACGGCCTAGTTACCCACTATTGCATCGTTAACGGTATGTTCTCACATTACATTGCGGCCTTGGAGAGCTGGCACAGGATGCCCCTGTCGATGCAGGCCAAGATGGATGCCAACGGCAATGCCCGTCTCTTCGTAGCGGCGTTGCGGGATGCCGGACATATGCTGGGCACCTAGCATTTGGCCAGAGTGCATCTCTGAATTTGCAAGTGCATCACTGCGATGGCGCCGGCATGATCGTCATGCTCGAAAAGGGCTGCGGCGGCCGCGGCAAAGCGGTCGCCGCGATGATGGTGTCAACGGCGTTGCATCGATGCGAGCGTTTAGAACAGAGGTCTCCTCCTGGCATCGAGCGCATGCAAGGAGCTACGCAAGCGCAAATGTATCAAGTATTTTGAAGGGACGACCCCTCATGCATACTTAGCTGCGATGCTCGGGCGGCATAAGCCTCGTTGCCATCTAGCCGCCTTGATGCACGGCGATAAGCTTTTGACGGCCTGAAGCGACGCTGTGGTCGCCGTTGCGGTGCTTTTCCACGCGCCTCGTCAGGCGCCGGGATTGCTGCGGCGTGATGGCAGGCGGGGGACGAAGCGGATATCGCCACCGTGGGCGCCGACCTCGACCCGCGCGATGATGCGCTCGACGCGGCTCCAACTAGCGGCGCCGTCAATGAGCTCCTTGAACATGCGGACCTTGCCTCTCTTGGCCGACGCTTCCAGGCGTGCTGTCGTGCTGGCCTCCAGATCCGCCACATGCTTGCGCAGGGTCGTGGTGGGCGCGAGGCCAAAGATGAAGTCGACGCGCAGCACCAGTCGATGACCTGGGTTGCAATAATGGCTATCCCCGCGGAGCAGGATTCGAATGTTCGGCCAGTTGATCCGGATCGCCCGCAGCAGACGGCGCAGGTGGGGGCGGATCTCAGCCCCACTCGGCCGCTTGGCCGGTCGCAGGATCGCGCTGACGAACCGTCCCACACCATCGAACACGACGATCGGCTGGAAGCCGTACTCGTATGGTGGGCATTGAACAGGCGAAGCTGTTGGCCTCCGTGCACAGCG
>NZ_JAMYVE010000033.1:0-11683 GCF_040323695.1 Mesorhizobium sp. M0030
CCCCTCGCCGGGCTGGGTTGGGGGCTTTGTTTTTAATCGCACCGCCGCACGCCCCCGCCCTCTTTCATTTTTTTTCGTCCCGCGCGCGCGGCCCGGCCGGCGCGCGCCGGCTGCTCGTGAACCGCGCCCGGTCTTCTTCGGCAGGCTTCAGCGATCTTGCCCCGTTCGGCTTCGCGCCCCTGGCGCGGGGCAGCCTGTCGGCTGCTACTGGCAAGTACCTGGTCGGGCGCAGGCGGAGACGCCCACTCTTAACAACGGCTTCTTCAAGTATCCCCGACAATCGGCTGCTATGCGTTGGATGGTCATCGCATAAAGTTGATCAGAACGTTCCTCCGATTCGGAGAACTCCCCGCCCAAGGGTTACAAAGCCCCACCCCTGTAATGATCCGGGTCGACTCGCCCGTGCAGCGCCGGCGTGGAAAGGGCGCCCGAGGCGCCCTTCATTTCAGATCGGCTGTTCAGCAGGCCGCCTTCGCGTTGCGTATCAGAAGCGGTAGGTGACACCTGCGCCTATCAACCACGGATCGAGCGCAGCCTTCCCCGTCAGCTTCGCGCCGTCGACCGTGACGTCAAAGTCTGGCTTGAGGAAAAGCTTCTTCACGTCGAAGTTGACGCCCCAGTGCTGATCCACCATGTAGTCGAACCCGACCTGCAGCGCGGCGCCGAACGTGTTCCTAACCTTGAGAGCGTCGGCGCTGCCTACATCCTGGTTATAAAATATCGTGTAGTTCACGCCGGCACCAACATAGGGCTTGAAAGCGCCGAAACTGGTAACATAATACTGCAATGTGAGCGTAGGCGGAAGCATCCAAACCTTGCCGATCTTGCCCAGCCCGCCGATCGCTCCTTGGCCCCCGATGTTTGCATAGGTGGTGCCGAGTATGAGCTCGGCGGCGATGTTGTCCGTGAAGAAATAGGAGATATCGAGTTCCGGCGTCCCCGTGTTCGAATAGGAAAGATCGGAGCCGGGCACCGCTTTGACGTAGCCCGAGTCCTCAGTGACGACCCCCAACCCACGCAGGCGGATCTGCCAAGGGGTTGGTGCTTCCGTGACCGAGGCTCCCGCCTGCGGGACGCTCCCGGCTTGCGCTAGGTCCGCCGCGACGGCCTGCTGTCCCATCACGATGAGGAAAACGGCCGCTGTTACTCCCCATGCCGCGCGCATTTGGTTTCTCGCCATAATATTCTCTCCTTGCTTTTTAGAAATGATGCACTGAACTACGAAAATTCTTGTTCGAATTGCGTGATTGGCGGAGCGCTCATGCGCAGTTTGCGTGGGACCGCGCCTCCATTATTTGCGCCGTGCTCGCAATCACCGACCTGTACTCACTTAGAAGTAAGCGGGATAACCAAAGGCCTGCAGCTTGCGGCCGTCTTACGCGCGTGACCTGGGTGGGACGCGGTCGTGCCGCTTCGTGGTGGCGAGCAGGATCGGCGGATAGGCGGCAAGGGTGGTCCCGGCGCCATAGTAGTGTGGATTTCCGGGCATCTTGCCAGAATTGTAAAGGTACTGACCGCGGCGCCTGATCACGGGAACCTTGTCAGGACGATCGAAGATCGCTGTCAGGGCCTCGTGGTCGCGATCGAACTGTGTTCCACCGAAGTGCCTCAGGGTCCTGGCAGACTGGCTGGCGGCCCAGGCAAGTGTCTGTTCTCCTTCTACATCTTCGAGCCAAAGATGGGGATCATTGTACGGAGCATTCAGCGTTGGGCGGAAATCGAATACGGTCATGTCCGGATAACGTGAAGAATGATGTCGACTGGAAAACAGCCGCAACGTCCTGTCGGCTCGGAAAGTCCAGTTTTCGCGGCTGCGACCGCATGTTCGGCGAGCTTGATCATAGCATGATTTCTCCTCAGTCCTTGCCGCATCGCGTTTGGGGATAGCCTCGCACGTGTCGTGCCAAACGTGAAAATCATTTCACAACAACGACATGGCTCTGATTGCGGTGTGTCTCATGTCCGACTTTGTCGAAGACCCGACAACGAGTGCAGCTGTGACCGCCTGATAGAACCTCCTGTGCGACCTCGGTGGGCACGGCGGAATAGCAATGAAGCTCACCGCGAAACTGGCCGAGCTTCGGATCGACATCGGCGACGGGGCGATCGACGACCACTACGTCGCTGGTGTCGTGCGCGGCACAACCTGATGACTCCGCGGCGGCGATCATCGAATAACTGCGTTTACGACGGCTCCATCCTGGCCGACCGGTGGGCGCGCAAAAGACTGCTGTGCGGCCTCATCCCTCCGCCTGGATTGAGTCGCAGGGACGGAATGGGTCGTGCTTTTGGAACCGGCAGAGTGGTCAGAACGCAATTCTCCTTCCCGCAATCTTTGCAGAGATTCGACAATCCAGCTGGTGAAGGTCCCAGATCGCGCAATCATAGATGCGCTCAGGTCTGGGCATGCGCCCATCCGCAACCATGTCATCAAGAGCATCGATCCGACACCAACACAGGCTTCCTCATGAGAGAGGCGTCGCGGCGGACATGAGATTGCGTCACTCTTCATGATCGCCGCCTCCGAGGATGTCGGGATCGAGCCAGTGCAACGGCACGATAGGGCGAAGGATTTGGCAGCTCTTGCAACTGCCGACCTCGAGGGAGACGGCATATCGCGATCTGTCCGGCAGAGACACCAGTTTTTGCACTGTGCGTTCATGATGCTGGTCTCCATGAGAACTATTCTGGTGCAGAAGGTGCCCGATTAGCTATTCGGAAAAAGGCGACATCCGAAGTGCAAATCGGGCGCCGCCCTGAAGCGTCCCCCTCAATGTCGGATTTCGGACAGGATCGTAAATCCGCCAACTCATTGTTTAATAAAGTTTCCTTCTCTGGCATGGCCCATGCATGGGACTCTGCGAACCCATCAGCGAGACGTCGTCCATGATCATGCGCACCAAAAATGCCGTCGCCGTAGTGAACACCGCCCTCTCGCCTGCCATCAAGCCGCCGAAAGGCCGGGGCGTCATCGTCGGCCGGCGATTGCGCCGGCTTCAAACACCCTAATCGGCCTGCAAAGCGTCTCGTGTGACGGCGACGCGGGCATCCAGACGAACGGAAAGACATACTTCGTTGCCCCACGTCGCCGGCCTGACCCCTCGATTTCACCGCGCTGGAATGCTCCGGTCTACATTCGACGACGCGAACGCGCTGGACAAATTCTCGCAAACCCCGGTCGGGACCGGTGCTCCGAACGCCCGCGGGGGGCCCAATGACTGTGGCCGATATTCGCCCCGAACAAGCCGCCTAGTGGGAAGACTCTATAGGAGGAAGCAGTGGAATTGTCTTGCGTTGGGATCGGTGCTGGCCCGTCCAATTTGAGCCTTGCGTGTCAGCTACACGAGCAAGTTGGGAAAGGGGCGGTGTTCCTGGATCGGCAGGTCGACTTCCGCTGGCATCCAGGCAGTGCATTCGATTCCTCGCAGCTCCAGGTCAGCCACTTCAAGGACCTGGTCACTCTAGTGAATCCGCGATCAGCCTACACGTTCGTAAACTTCCTGCACGAGAACGGGCGTCTGTATCATTTCCTGAACGCACAGTTCGAAGCCGTGCTCAGAGTGGAGTTCGAACAATACCTGAGCTGGGTCTTCCACAGGAACCCACTTGTGCGTGGCGGCGAGACAGTGCGCGAAATCCGCTTTGACGGCGAGTTTCGGGTGCGGACGGATAAGGCGGTTCTCGCCGCCAGAGACGTCGTGGTCGGCATTGGCAAGCAGGCGCAAATTCCGCCTCAGTTCCAGGGCTGGACTGGACGCAACCTGTTCCACACATCTGTTTTACTGCACATCCACCCTGAGGTGCGGAGAAAGCATGTCTGCGTGGTCGGCGGAGGACAATCGGGAGCCGAGGTGATGTTGCATCTTATCGGCCTGCCGAAAGAACGGCGGCCTGCCTCGATCACTTGGGTCTCGCAGCGCGAAAACTATCTGCCTCTGGACAACAGCCCGTTCACAAACGAGTTGTTCATGCCCTGCTTTTCGGATCGTTTCGCGGCGATGAGCGAGTCGCAGCGTAAGCTGCTGCTGCGGCGTTTCGTGCTTGCCTCAGACGGAATTTCGGAAAGCACGTTGCGCGCGATCTATCAGGCGCTCTACCGCCACGCATTTTTCGAGCCAACCCGATCCGACATCACACTGCGGCCGGGCTGCACCGTCTCGCATTGCATCAACGCCGGCGCGGGTCACAGGCTGACCCTGCAGCACGGCATGGTCGAGCTCGAAGAAGTCGCGGCTGACATCGTCATCCTGGCCACCGGTTACGAGAACGCGATCCCAGACTTCTTGGAACCCATCGCGCACCGGCTGGAGCATATCGACAATGAATTAGCTATTCGCGAGGACTTTTCGGTGAGCTGGGACGGACCGCGTGACAGACGCATCTTCGTACAAAACGCGAGCCTCGGGCAGCGCGGCCTGGCCGATCCGAACCTAAGCCTGCTGGCCTGGCGCGCGCGCCGCATCCTCGATAGCCTTCTTGGGCGCGCGCCATGCGCGAACCCCGAGCATCCTGGCTTCATCAGCCATACCTCGATCGAGAACTGGCCCGCCCCCGTAGCCGAAGAAATGGGCAGCGGGATATGACTCGTAAACTTCTGGTCATCGGCGGTGGCATCCTGGGAATGATGTCCGCCTCCGCTGCGAAGGCCGGAGGCTTGTCCGAAATCATCGAGACCGAACAAGTTCTTGGACCAAGCGGCGCATCGCATTATTCTGGGGGCGTTCATTTCCCCTACGGTTGTCAAGACCGTACCAGGTCGCTCACTCGAAAGAGCGCCGTGGTCTTGCCGGCCATGGCTGGGTCGGCGGTCAGCGGATGGTGCCGGCCTTTAGCGATGCGCGTCGCGGCTGGACCGGGTGAACCGATTGATCCGGCCCAGTTTACCGAACCCCTGGACCCGGCTGAGCCTGACATAGGAAGTCTCGCGCCGAGCTTCTGCGGACAAAATCCGTCGGAGCGGAACGCACTTAGCATCGCCGTCCCACATGCATGGGACCGTCTCCGTGGACCCGCAACTTGCACAGCGCCCGACTGCCCTAATTTGGATGTCCGACCAACCAGTCTTTCCAAAAGGAGGCCTTTCGCATGTTGACTGATACACAACGAGACAAGTGGCAGAAAGACGGATACGTCAGGCTTGAAAGCTTCTTTGCGCCAGCGGCTCAGGAAGATATCTCCATTTTTGTCGAAGATGTGTCATGCTGGGATGTTAGCGATGATAAATGGCTTATGTGGTTCGAGAAGACGACGGACAATCGAAAGATCATATCCAAGATCGAGAATTTTCTCGACTTCCATGATCCATTGCGTCGTTTGCTCTTAGAAGATCAGCGCATAAAGTCAGCAGTCGATGATTTGCTTGGCGAAGATTCGCGCAGGCTCAAGGAATTGCTGATTTTCCACTACCCCGACAGCGGCGGCTATCTCCCGCATCAGGACATTTATCACATTCCACACAAACTCCCCGACCGGATGGTCCATGCGGTGGTTGCCGTAGGCATCGACGACTCCGACCCGGAAAACGGCGGGCTTTTCTTCAGCCCCGGCAACCACAAGAAGGGGGTGTTCCCCATGGATGCCGGTGGGGTGATCGATCCTCAAGTCGCCGAAACGTTCTCCTGGGAACCCGTAGTATGGAAGGCTGGCGACATCTTCATCTTCGACGATTACGCGCCGCACTACTCACGACCGAACAAAAGCAACCGTTCTCGGCGGACACTCTACTTGGTGTTCCAGCGTGCCTCAACCGGTGGGCCGACCCGCGCTGAATATAACGTGCTTAAGCGCGCCCTTAACCCGCCCGAGGGCAAAGTGGCCGATCTCGACAATCTCAAGCCCCCAAATGGCATCTTCTATCGCGATTGAGCTCACGCAGCCAGGCGGAGGCATGCACACGAAACTGATCGACCGCTCAAAAAATGCGCGGACGGTATGGCGGTCTGATTTGCGGGCTCGTGGAGCATCGGACGCTTTGGCACGTGGATTGTGGAGGGGTCACAGGCGGCCTTCTGTGTGCCTACAGCCCGACCTAGCGCCCCCCTTGGTCGCCCGCCTGCCGGCCCAGAGCTGCACTATCCTGGCCGGGCCGCCAACGGGTCGGGCTGCCGTTTCTCTCCATGAAGTGCACTTGAGGCTGTTCGTCGGCAGCCGAAGGTCCGTCCCACTCTTCAACAGCCTAGGTTCGTTGTCATGCGCAAATACACGTTTTCTCGAACGGAGCTGTCGCGAGCGTTCGGAATCGACACAGCCACGCTTGGAACGGGCAGTGCTCGCACGGGGTTTTCGTTCGGAAAGGTTGGACCCGGGGTCACATCCGAGCCCCATCGGCACGACGAAATCGAGGCCTTCGTAGTCCTGTCTGGTGCGGGCAAGGTCACCACCGACCTTGGGGAAATCTCGGTCGGGGCCGGCGACGTCGTTCTGTTCCATCCTTTTGAAGCGCATGTGCTGCGCAATGACGGGAACAAAGACCTGGATTTCGTCGATGTCTACTGGCGGGACGGCGAGGCCGCCCTTGATGCCGCTGCAAAGACCACGGCTCCACGCGGGCCGACCTTCGTCTTCTCCGCGCCGCCAACGCCAAATGGCGATCTGCATCTGGGGCATCTTTCTGGCCCCTATTTCGGCGCTGACGTCTATACCCGTTTCCTGCGCATGAAAGGAGTCGAGGCGTATCACCTGACCGGAAGCGACGATTACCAGAGCTACGTCGCGACACGCGCCGCTACCGATCAATGGACGCCTGCAAACGTGGCGCGCTACTATTCCGACGAGATTCGCGCCACGCTCGCACTTCTCGATTGTGACGTCCACAGCTTCCAAGCCACAATGGGCGATGACGGTTACCGCGAATTTCAAGCCGCGTGTTTCCGAACTCTTCTGAGCAGCACGGCGGTAGATCTGCGCCAGAGCCCCGCGCTTTTCGATGCTGTGACAGGCCACTATCTTTATGAGCCGGATGTTAGAGGCCTCTGCCCCGATTGCGGCGGCTCCGCCGCTGGCAACATCTGCGAGGAATGCGGCGCCCCAAACCTTTGCCACGACTTGGGTGCAGCGCGGTCACGGCAGTCTGCCGAAGCGCCGCTGGTCGGCTCCCTCCGCCGTCCGGAACTTGCCCTGGACCGCTGCTACGACAATATCGACCGGCATCTAAGGGCATCAGGCGTCCCGCTACGCATCTTGGATCTCTTCGCGCGCCTACGCCAACGCGGCGGATTTTCAGTACCCATTACCCACCCCTCGGACTGGGGCCTGCCGGCCGAAGGGTTCCCGGGGCAAGTGATCTGGGTCTGGCCGGAGATGGCCTTCGGTTTTCTTTACAACATCCAGGCGCTCGGCCGCTCGCTGGGTCGCGACTGGAATGCGGAGATGCCCGGCAGCGATTGGCAGATTGTCCATTTCTTCGGCTTCGACAATTCGTTCTACCACGCGCTACTCTACCCCGCTCTTTACGCCGAGGTCTTCTCCCACTGGACGCCGCGCATCCACTATCACGTAAACGAGTTCTACCTGCTCGACGGCAAGAAGTTCTCAACCAGCTGCCGCCACGCGGTCTGGGGCAAGGACGTTCTGAGCCCAAAGACAGTCGACGTCGTGCGCCTCCATTTGGGCCTGACACGCCCGGAAGGGGAGCGGACGGATTTCACGCTGGACGGGCTGCGCCGCACCGAGAAGGAGGTCTTCCAAGGGATTTGGCTGAACTGGCTTGATGCGTTGGACCAGGAAATCAAGCAGGATTTTGCCGGCCGTGTACCCGATGCAGGCGACTGGAGCCCAGTCGACCGCGCCTTTTTTGCTCGGATAGAGATCTATCGCGCGGCGATGGAGCGGGCATATTCGGACGAAGGCTTCTCGGTCCGGCGCGCGGCCGCTCAGGCCTGCGATTTCGTGCGCGATTGCGTGATCTACCGTCGGGCGCGAGACTATGCGGCTGCGCGATGTTTCTACCCCGCCCGCAATCGAACTTCGCTAGCCCTTCAGACGACGGCCGCTGCGATCATGGCACCGACAGTCGCTCCGTTAATGCCCCGGTTCGCCAGAACGCTGGCGCGAGGCATCGATGGCGTCTCAACCGAAACATGGCCCCGGTCCGTCCAGCGCCTTGCACCCGGGACGCGCTTTGATCTCAGACCCGTGTTGGTGTTCTACGCCAAGTCCGGCAATCCTCATCTCGATGAGGAGGAAGCACTATGAGCCCGAAGGTGCACCAGTGAGCTGTCCCAATCTCGACCAGATTTGCGCGGCAACCAAAGCCGACCATGCCAAATATGCTGTCACTGGGGCGACCGAAGCCGCTATCAAACGGTAGAGACCAGATTAGCGGCCCTGAACCAGCGCGTCGTCGACAACCCTGGCCCGCGCCTTCGAGGACCGCTCGGCCGATCGCTTCCCAGCCCTTGCTGTTCGTGCCGCAATGCCGTGTGGGCGCGACTGCGCTGACAACCTCTGCGGCATCGGCATTCCGTCCTCCAGCCGGTCAAGGCTGTCATGCGATTCGACCCGCTTGGTCAACCTGGCGCCCTGGAACGTGCGCCGATCACCAATGTGAATGCGAATGCCTGCGTGATGCTATCTTCTATTCTGTCCGAGACCGTACCGACGCGGCATTCAGCCGAAGAACAACTGAGCTACTGACAATCGGAATGTAGCAGGTTCAAATTCGGGTCCGAAACAGGATATTGCTCACAACCAGCGTTCAGCATCCGGCATGGTGCACAAGCTTCCAATCAGACCCGCGCAACGCACAGCCCTTCGCCTGAAGTATTCGGCGAGGGCTGCCAAATCGCAAGCGTATCCTCCTTAACATTCACGAGGTCTTCGCCGAAAATGCAGACGCTTGTCGCGGGAGAGATAGATGCCTAAATTATTAGGGTGCTCCTCAGGATTGCGTGTTTGCTCCGGTATGACGGCCCTAATCAAAGAGCGATTCTACAATTTACATGTTTGGGGATCGCTCGCTAGGTACTCGGCCTGTGACCCTGCAAGCCGATGCTTCAGATGCCGCCCATGCAGAGATATTTCATTTCGAGGTAGTCCTCGAGGCCATGGCGGGAACCCTCCCGCCCGATTCCGGACTGTTTTATCCCACCGAACGGCGCCGCTTCCGAAGACATCCGGCCGGTATTTACCCCCACCATTCCATATTCCAAGGCCTCGGCGACACGCCAGACACGCTTCAGGTTGGACGCATAAAAATAGGCCGCGAGGCCGTAGATCGTTTCATTGGCATCACGCACGACCTGATCGGCATCTTTGAAGTGAATAATCGGTGCGAGCGGCCCGAATGTCTCTTCGCGCGCGACGGTCATCTCGCTGGTGACACCGGTCAGGACCGTTGGTTGGAAAAACGTGCCATTCGTGCCGATGCGTTTGCCCCCGCATCGAATCGCGCCGCCTTTAGCTACGGCATCGGCAATATGGGATTCAATCTTGGCCAAAGCCTTCTTGTCGATGAGGGGTCCTATGTCCACTCCGAGCGCGAAACCGTCACCAACTTGAAGTTGGCGAGCCCGTTCAACGAATTTCTCGACGAACTCGTCATGAACGCCCGACTGGAGGTAAAGTCGGTTCGCTGAGACGCAGGTCTGGCCGGCATTGCGGTACTTCGCCTGGATGGCACCATCCACCGCGGCATCGATATCGGCGTCATCGAAGACGATGAAAGGTGCATTGCCGCCGAGCTCTAGGCTGACTTTTTTGATCTGGTCCGAGCACTGGCGCATGAGTAAGCGCCCGATCTCAGTAGACCCGGTGAAGCTGATCTTGCGGACCTTGGGATTTGTGCAAAGTTCGCGGCCGACCGCGTCACCTTCGGATGCGTAGATCAGGTTGGCGACGCCTTCGGGAAAGCCTGCCTGATGGGCGAGGGCGAACATTGCTCCAGCCACCAGCGGCGTCTGTTCAGCGGGCTTGAGGACGATCGTGCAGCCCGTCGCCAAGGCTGGCGAGATTTTGCGCGCCACCATCGACACCGGGAAATTCCATGGTGTTATCGTGCCCACGACCCCGATGGGCTGCTTGATCACCAGCATTCGGCGGTCGGCCGATGGTGCGGAGATCGTCTCGCCATAGACGCGATTTGCCTCCTCGGCGTACCATTGCAGATACGCCGCAGCATGCGATATCTCCGACTTGGCTTCCGCAAGCGGCTTGCCCATCTCCGCGGTGAGAATTGCAGCGAGATCGTCGGCGTGGTCGATGATCAACTGATGCCATCGCCATAGAACGTCGCTGCGCTCACGTGCGGTAAACCCTGCCCATCCAGGCTGCGCGACATAGGCCTTGTCGATCGCAGCGCATGTCTCCTCGACACCCATATCGGGTAGTTCTGCCAGCACTTCGCCGGTCGACGGGTTGAGAACCTCAAATGTCCGCTCGCCCATCCGCGTGCCAAGTGCCGGCAGGCGATCGATGGGTCCAAACAGGTCAGGGGATCGCAGGTGACGGATCATCGGCAGGCACAGGGGCAATATCCGATTCCTCCTCAACGCGGCAGGTGTCCATAGCAGGTGCGGTGTGTATTCCGGACGTAAAGGTTCCTTATAGGGCCTAGGCCATACAGCTAGCAGACCACGGTACCCAAGTGGGAGGGAGAATACGCTACAAGACGCCTAGCGGTTCTACTAGTCGGGCTCGACCGGTCGGTTGCGCGGTGGCAGGTCCGGCCCGCGCGCAACCTTGCCATAGGTCTTCGCGGCCAGCGCCTTCACCGTCTCAGGCTCTGCGTCGCCGGCCACCACCAGCACGGCGTTGTTCGGTCGGCGGTATTCGTTGCACATCGTGAACCGATCGGTGCCGTTCAGCTTCTCCATCTCCTGCGTCCAGCCGTTCACCGGAATGCGGTAGGGCTGATTCGGCCGCAACGTCGCGTTGACCTCCTCGTCCACCAGACCTGAGGGTCCGTCTCTCTGCGCCAACGGCGCTCCTCCAGGATCACGTTTCGTCGGTCTCGATATCATCGTCGTTGAGAATGAGGTTGAACATGCGATCGGCCTCGAAGCCCATCATCTCGCCCAAAGCGATTTATAGGCAATGAGGGCGGTATTGTAGCCGCTGACTGAGACGGCTCCGTCGAACTCGCTGTCGGGGCGGTTGGGCGTCGCCCTGAAGATCAGACGCTCGAGGGAAGGGGCAAGTTGCGTTTTGCCCGGTGGCTCGTCGGCGCTGCGGACCTTGTGCCAGATCATGTGAGTGACGATTTGCGCGGGGTCATGTCGACCGTTCCATGCCATCATCGAGCAGGAAATCTTGCCGCCGTCGGTGGCGGCCAGAGCCGGAGCGGTCGTCGCTAGGCCAGGGCGGTGGCAGTGAACGGCTTGCGCAGCCAGGGGGTGATCGATGGCTCCGGTTGGAAAGGCAAGTTTCGAGGCAGTGATTTGTTCCTCATTTTCATGAACGGGCTGCGTCTTCGATCCCGTGGGAGGATCGCGGGCAGGCCGAGCCAGATGAATCATGCGGCCAGGGCTCACTCGAGCCTCATCTTGGGATGAGCCCAGGAGACCGGCGGCGGTGTTCTTGGGGGGATGGTCATTGGAGGGATTTTCCTTGATCCGCGACGCCTTGCGGACGACCACGCATGCACCGTGCCAGATCAGAAAAGGTAGTGTGCTGAGAGTTCTGCAAATTCGCTGAGAGGGGGCGGTCATGGCAGGCTGGTGATTGTTCACGTCACCTGATTCCCGCG
>NZ_JAMYVE010000034.1:0-8564 GCF_040323695.1 Mesorhizobium sp. M0030
CGATCAGCACCGCCTGGCTCATGACAACACCGGCTTCACGCACCTTCTCGTAGCGCGCATCGAGGATGAGGTAAGGAAACGGCTCCTGAGGTCGTTCGGCAAACGCCTTCAGGCTCTCGTCCAAGCGCTTGTTGATGGCCGAGATCGACGAAGCCGAGAAGGCATGACCGCACAGCTCTTCCGTGATCGCCTTGACCTTGCGGGTCGACACGCCCTGGACATACATCTCCGCAAGCGTTGCCACCAAGGCCCGCTCCGAACGCTGGTAGCGCTCGAACAGCTCGGTGGAGAAGTGACCCGCCCGGTCCTGTGGAACCCGCAGCTCAAGCTTGCCCACCCGGGTGACCAGGGTGCGGCCGTAGTAACCCGAGCGATAGCCAAGGCGCTCAGGCGTGCGTTCGCCCTTCGAAGCACCCAGCGCCTCCTCCATCTCGGCCTCGAGAACCTCCTGCATTACCGCACGGATCACTTCGTGCAGCCCCTCCGGGTTCGAAAGCAGAATGTCTTTGACGGCAGCGCTGGTCGATTTACCTTCTGTCTTGGTCATGGTGGCGTTCCTTCCAGGGAATCGGTGACGTTGAACATCACCAGCCTGCCATGACCGCCCTCTCTCAGCGAATTGCAGAACTCTCAGCACACTACCTTCCCTACTCGCAATGCGACGCGCGCTTCACGCCCTGCCTGTGATCGGTATGACTGAGATGGGGCCGCAAGCGGACCGTCAGCTTCGCGGTGAAAATCCTCAGAAAGCGGCCAGCATGTAGTCGTCGCACGGCTGAAAGAGAGGCGTGACGGGCGAGGAATAGGTCTGGTTTCACCTGATCACCTACGCAGGCAGTTCGACGATCATTGAGCGGCGAGAACGCGGCCCGAGGCAGGAGCTTTGAGCGTCCGATTTTTCACGATCGACCTTCAGGCTCGTCGAGCGCATCGTCTCGACGTTACTGCCGAAACCGAGCCTCCATGCCGGCGCCCTGGGGAGGCAAGACAGCCAGCAACTGGACGGCTCGGGGATTTAGCACCGTTCACCCAGAGCTTTTTGTCGAGATGCAGGCGTATCCGCTGGCTTTCTGCGAAGGACAGCGCAAACGATTCAGGCCGAATGAGCGTGTAATTTCCTGGTCGGTCTCTATGATGCGGACGACCCTACCCATTCGCCACTGGCTCCGACTACTTCCACGCAAGGCGTGGCCCTGCGAATTGGCACCACCTTGCCCATCACATCCTCCCTACGAAACGCAATGGGAAGTCGATTTAAGACCGTCGTAGTCGGTAGTTCAATAACTAATGCTTGCTCGGAATCGGACGAGCCATCCTGGATGGGCAGTACGAAGGCTGGTTGAATGGCTAACTTGTCATGCCACCTCGGTCAGGCGAACCTTCGGGGACCTCCCGTGATATAGCCTATGCTTCAGGTTGTTGGCATTCAGGATGGCTGCCAGCTCTTCAGCATACTCCATGTCGGGAAGGTCGACAGAAGGGTGGCCCACCATAATAGCCGGCTGCCCGGTGAACACGTCGAACACCGTCCACGTCCCATCCGGTTCCCGCCTTACCTCGTACCGCAGAGTTGCCATGAGGGGATCACATAGGTCGCCGTTTAGGGGTGGGAGTATTTGGTCCACGGTGACGCCGGGCCACCTGAAAGCACCGAGACAGTCGGCGCTTAGTAACGCGCCCGCCCACCCGACATGTCGAATACCGCGCCGGTATTGAAGTTGCTGGCGTCCGAGCACAGCCAGGCCACCATGTGGGCAACTTCTTCGACCCGGCCGAGCCGGTTCATTGGACTATCGGCGATCATTGTCTCGACAGCTGCGACCCCGAGGTTTCGGATCATGTCAGTATCGATTGGCCCAGGAGCGACGCAGTTCACGCGTATGTTTGTATTGGCAACCTCACGCCCAAGCGCCTTTGTGAAGACTACGATACCTGCGCTGGAGGCTGAATAGGCGGCAAGGTTGGCAAGTCCTTCCTTGCCCGCCAAAGAGCCCATATTGACAATGCGGCCAACACCCCATTTTCGCATGTGGGGCAAAACCAACTGCGTCACTTGCATCGTGCCGATCAGATTGGTTTCGATGATGCTTCGCCAGTCTGCAGGTTCGTGTTGGTCAAACGGGTGAAGGGTTCCTAGATAACCGGCGTTGTTAACCAGAACGTCTATACGCAGGCCACGATCGACGATCATGTTGATCGCATGGGTTACCTGATCGCGGCTGGTAATATCGACCTTCGTAGACACCACACCCTTCAGTTCGATCTGATCTCGATCCCACACGTGCACTGAAGCACCCGACGCTACAAGGCGCTCTACGATTGCCTTGCCGATACTCTTTGCTCCGCCGGTTACGACGGCTGTCTTGCCAATGAGGTCATATGATACCGGCACAAAGCCCCCATTCATGTGTGTTCACACGGGATAAGTTTAGCAGGATCGCATATTTTCGCCAGCGGCCAGATGGTCTGGGGGGCGCCGGAGCCAGCTATGACCTGATCGGTAGCGAGCTCCAGATCGTACACAGCTTCGCCTTGCGGCGCCGCCTGGCGCTTTTCGTCACCTTTTCCTGTTCAGATGCCTCTTGGCAGGTCAAGGGGGCTAGACGATGTTGTTCTTTGTCCCGCTCTCCTGCGGCGACACGCCATTGCCCAGTTTGAAAGAACCAAAGAGACAATCAGGACAGGCCGGCGATATTTCGATGAAGGGCTTTCGCCATTAGTTAGCGCAGGCTAATATGCGTTCTTCGCGGTCAGAGAGCCGCCTGCATGTTGGGCAGAGATGCTTTAGCACCTGATACAATCGTGCCAGCCGCGATGCCTATCCCAATTTGCCTTGGCGTCTTCCCCGACGGGCTCTGGCTAGAAGCATTCCAAACCGATCAGGATATCCGTGCCTATTGGAGAGGCTATGCCCTTGCGGGCACGGTGTGCGCCGTTTTGCTGATCATCGAGCTTGTGACAATTCACCTGCTGCTCTGACGTAGCAGCGCTGTCTTGATGGCGCTATCGCTGTAGCGGTCGGACCGCTCTAGTGCGCCTTCTCCGCCTCCATCGTTGAGCAGTCAATTTCAGCTCGAGCGGGCTGGACGAGGGGAGCGCGGGCGCATGACCGTGGTGCCTACATTCGTCGTGACCACGCAGCCCACCTCATATCGGCCGACCACCACGCTTCCGCTTGCATAAGCCTCGGCGCGAATTCGATCTTGCAGCGTTTCGGGACCGAGTTCTGAAGCTGCGATAACGCCCATCTGCTCCATGACCGGAGCCATGGTCGCTGCGAGATTGGAGATCAGATCAATGCCGCTCATACTGTCTGATCCACCTCCGGCGAGAGCACTTACCGCCTGGCCCCGGCCGGCGTTTCGTTCGATTGGAAGCACCGGCGCAATGTCGCCGCGGACTAGCGTCCGTCATCTGCCCTGCCGTATGCATTCGGGGTAATGCCACCAACTGCGGTCCATGGTATGGTCCCGAGCGCACGCAGTGGCGCCTGATAAACAATCAGGAGTGAACGGGAGTGGCGGCCATTGAGGCGCTATAAGAAGTTTATTTTGCATTGCGGAATTCACAAGACTGGAAGCTCTTATCTTCAGGCGAGCCTGGCCTCCAATCGGGATCTGTTGGCGGGGAACTCGATCCATTACCCCGACCCCCACGACCCGGCCAATGAAGCGTTCGGGCCGCAGCACAGCATAGCCGCAATCGGTTACGACGACAGCAAATCGTTTGAGCAGAACGTTGGCGCGTTCTTCGCACTCGATTCCGATTGCGAGACGTTGCTGATGTCAGGCGAGGAATTTTCGCGAGCCAGCACTCATCCATCTTTTTTTCAGGGTCTGTTGGATATTGGCGCCGAGGTGAAGGTGGTGTTCTATTTGCGGCGCTTCGATCACTTGCTTGAGAGCGTGTATGCGCAATGCGTCAAAGACTACCTGACGGGCCCCATCGAAGTCGCGGAATATCAACTTGATTTCTACGAAATCCTGCGACCGTTTGTTGAGGCGCTCGGACCTGATCGTGTTGTCGTTCGACCATACAACCCTAAATTTTGGCCCGGCGAATCGATCGGTCAGGATTTCTTCTCTGCAATTGGCTTGCCTCACCTCTGGGGCGCCATGAGGAAGCCGGCCGGCCGGATCAACGAAAGTCTGTCACGGCCGGAAACATACATGATTTCAGTTACTGAAGGCATCGCTGAAAAGCAGCGCTTGATGGACCACTTCCGAGCCCGGCCTTTCCCGGACTGCGACAGGGCCAAGTTCTTCCGGTCACCCGATTTTCGCTTTGACTTCAACCTGAGATACATCGGCTTGAACTCTGGCGTCGCCGCCCTCAATGGCGGGGTGGACATCACCGAGTTTCTCGATCTGGCCAACGTCGATGATGATCCACATTGGCAAGCGTTCGACCCGAACGACCCTCAGATAGTCGACTATCTTGAAACCTTCAGGGCCAAGCATTCGGACTTAGACGGTGGGGATGATTGGGAAGTGCGTGAAGATGGCATCGAGGGGATGCGCTTTTAGGGCGCGGATAATCGGGCGGAAACACTTACCCAACCGTAGGGTAAGGGCCGCTAGCTAAAAGCCCGCCAACCTTTCGGTGGGCGGGCCTCTACTGTCGGAACTGGAGAGTGTCATGTCGACAGCTCCGGCACTTGCGAACGGTTTGGTTAGTGGCGCCAGATCAGCAGGCAGAGCTGGCGCAGGTCACGATCATAAACGCCCCGGCTCTCGATCACGTCGATGCAGCGCTTCTTGAACCGAGTGATTTCGGCGCTCGACATAGCGTCGACAATGCGAGGCAGATCCGTATTGGTCGGATGGTCGGGGGACTCGGTTCCGACAGTGGCACCGCTCGTGCCAGTGGGGGCAGTGGTTCCGTCGTCGCCAACTGCGGCGTTCGCCGGCATGCAAAGATTTGCGAGAACGGCTCCAATCGCCATGCTTCCCACCAGGATCTCAAAAATCTTTGTCATAATTCGCATCCAGGATGGCCCCTTTTCCAAACCAAGGCCGGCGGGATTTGCTCGCAACCAGCGGGACGGTGACAGTCGTTGAGTGATTGATTGGGTATTGATCGAAAAACGGGAACGCGATCAGATAGGCGTAGTCGGCGGTAAGATGTGCCATGCGGAAACCTCCGCTGGCGGCATCAATTATCATCCACGACATCCTCCAATATCCGGGTGAAGGTGCTGAAAGACATAGCTCATTAGAAAGCACGGATAGATGAATGAATGTCTAAAAACTCCTTTCCTATTCTTTGCAATGACAGTGTTAGGCGTCCTTAGCCGTGTTAACCGTTGATCAGCGTGAGGCGAGTTCCTGCGGTATCGCGTTCAGCTCGGCCTTTGCGGCGTTGGGATGCGCGCCTCTCGCAAAAGCGATGGCCAGTTGTGGAGCTGCTATTTGTTCTCCTCGCGGAAGTCCTGCAGCGATGCATGCCGCAGGTCATCCTCCACACGCAAGTGCTTCACGCGGCCGATCAGCCCGGCTTGACCCATTGCGTCGCAGGCCGCTTCATGACGCCCTTGGGCGCCGTGCCTGGGTGCTCCTGGACGCGTTTCCATAGCCTCTCGCGCATTTCCCGGTTCAAGGTGACGAATGCGCTGCCGACATAGCGCCCGGTGCCGCGCTCAGCCATCAGAGCGAAAGCCGGCTTGCCCGCTTCACGCTCGACGCCGAGCAGATCGAACTCGTCAATCGCATAGCACTTGGCCTTCAGCCAGTTGGTCGACGGACCGCTTCGGTATTTGCTGTCCTTCCGCTTCGACACCATGCCTTCAAGTCCGGCCTTGTCGAGCAAGTGAAAGATGGCCTTGGCTTCCCCCGGCAAGGGCTCGCTGAACTGAATACGCCCGCCGGGCTCGATCATGCCGGCCAGGATCTCGCGCCGCTCCTCTAGCGCCATATCGCGCAGATCGTGGCCGTTAAGATGAAGCAGATCAAAGGCAACAAAATACAAGTCGTGCTGCCGGCGGGTAATGGCTTTGCGCAGCGCTGCGAAGTCCGAAAGGCCCTTGTCGTTCAGAACGACTATCTCGCCGTCGACAATGGCGCTTTCGGCACCAAGGCGCTTGGCCTCTCTCACCAGGTCGCGATATTTCGCCGTCCAGTCGTGGCCGTTGCGCGTATAAATGCGTGTGCCGTCTTCATCGATGATCATCTGCGATCGGTAGCCGTCGAACTTGACCTCGTGGGTCCAGCCTTCACCCTCGGGAGGGTTCTCCACAAGGGTCGGCATCAACGGCTCGATGAACTTCAAACGCATGCACTGATCCGCCCTCCGGCGATTCAATAAGATTAAGCTAAAATAGTTCCGAAACTGGAAATCAGCCTCTTGGGTGCAACAAACTCGTCAACTCGGCGTTGCGGGATGAGCGAAGGAGGAATCGATATGGCCGACGACAAGAGCAAGCGGGACTTCCGCGATCGGGACCGGGTCTCGGCCGATGAGGATTATGAAGTCGAGTATTTCGCAACAAAGACCGGCATCACACCCCAGCAGGTGAAAGAGCTGATCGCGAAGCACGGCAACCAACGCGAAACGCTGGAGCGAGAAGCGAAGGCTCTGCGGAAATAATGACCAGGCTATCGGATCTCGGCAGACCAATAATTGGGCACCGACATGAAGGCCCGCCCGCGAGCGAGCTCGATCATTTCATGCCTTGCCCTGTTTGCGGCCAACAGATCGACATGCGCGATTTTCGCCAGGTCGCTTATCATTCCGATCCGGATCACGATCAGCCTATCGAACTAGACGCCTAGGAACAAAAGTGCCGAAATACCACGTTGAGGAAATGGACGGCGATACCGTGACGGCTACCCACATCGTCAACGCGACAACGCCGATCAGGGCGGCGCGGGAAGCGACAGAGCGCGACATCACTCTGCGCACCACCGAGCCCATCTGGATCAGGGTTGCCGACGAAAAGCGCGGCCACATATTCGAATACAGTTTCAGCCTGTAGCTGGCGATCCAACTCGGCTAGCTGAGTTTGGATGGCATACCATGCCGTCGACTTCGATACGCAAGTTCGACTATGACCCGAACACCAGGGTTCTCTCGGTTTGGTTTGTAGCGAGCGGGAAGCATTACGAGTTTTTGGACGTACCTGCTGAGGCCGTTGCCGCGTTCAAAGCTGCCTTTGCCAAGGGCGTCTATTTTAACAGCCACATCCGCAATCGTTATGCATTCCGGCTCGCGGCAGGGAGGGCAGCAGCCGCGTCGGGCGATTGACAGAATTTCAGATTCGAGGCGGCCCGCGCCATCGCAGGGGAGCAACTGTGCGAATTGACCAGGTTCCGAGGGCAAACGAAAACGCCCGCCGGCCGGGCCAGCGGGCGCGTATTATATTAAGCTAGGTGCTGGGCCTATTTGCCCATCATCATCGCAGCTTTGCAGAAGTTCTCATGGGCCTTCGCAATATCTGCGTCAGCGCAGTCCTTCATCACAGCGTCCTTATCCTCCTGAGACATAGCCGACCAAGCGGTTTTCGCTTCGGCCTCAGACTTCATGGTCTTCATGCTGCTGTCCGTGAAGAAAGGAGACATTTTTGCAGGATCGTCGAGCGCAGACGTGCCAGTGGAACTGCCGGCAAAGGCCGATCCGGTCATAAGGGCAAATGTCGCGCCGAGAATGAGCATTTTCGAATTCATCAAAATTCCTCCGAATGCAACTGCTTGAATGCAGCCGTGCTAATTCAACGCTTGCGGGTAGAAAGGGTTTCCAGCCAAATTGAAAATTGTAGAAATTGCTACCGATATTTCGTCGTCAACCTAGGAGGAATTGGCCCGCAAGTTCGGTCAAGGCGGCCGGCGGCCACCATCGATGCTGCAATTGCCTGGCCGGTTGCCCCGGACTTGTTCAGGGATGGCCCGCGCTTGCTTCCGAGCGCGGGCCGACCATGATGAGTGAGGGGCGATCTTGGTCACCGGCAGGACCGCTTAAGAACGAGCCGGGTGTGACCGAACAGCCTCAGGGTGAGGATGTTCCCGACTGACGCAAAAAAGCCCGCCAGCGTGAGCCAGCGGGCAATCGGCCTTGAGTATACTAGAACGAGTTCCCCGGCTCGCTCGTTGAGAGGCATGAAAGACAAATGGGAATCTGACCACCAGTTCGTCGAAGGCGCCCGCCGTAGCCAGCGATGGGCGGAGAGAGAACTTGAATCCCTACAATCGACCATCCAAGAGACGCGCCGTGTCCTAGAGGCTTCACGGAAGCTCTTGGAAAAAATTGCCGAGCGCGAAGACCATACGCAGCCGTAGGGAATGGCCGGTGCAGTTGGGCATGCTTGTGGGCTTAACCGCACCGATATTGCATAAGTCACGGCTGATGGGCAAACCCACGGCCAGTACTTTCCGTGCAGGTGGACAGCTCGCCGGGCGAAGACCCCAACCACCTCGATCCCGGCGAGCCTAGACCTGATCAGAGTACGCGATCAGGACCGGGGATCAGCCGGCGATAGTGGCATCTCTTGCAAGTCAAGCACTGTGAAGCACAGCGTCCAGATCGGACCTGCTGCCGTGTCGAATGGAATAGGCGCGAGTGATTTCCGCACC
>NZ_JAMYVE010000035.1:0-7674 GCF_040323695.1 Mesorhizobium sp. M0030
TCAGGAAGGCGACGATGTAGTGCGGGCTGACCGCCCACAGGATTTCGGGATCGGCGATGATGTGGTTCAAGCCCGAAAGACCGATAGCCAGGAACCAGACCGCCGTGATCGGCCCGAAGATCAGCGCCACACCACCGGTGCCAAAGCGCTGCACCGCGAACACCATGGCCAGGATGACCAGTGTCAGCGGCACCACATAGGGCTGGAAGGTCGGCGTGACGACGTTCATACCCTCGACCGCCGACAGCACCGAAATCGCGGGCGTGATGACCGCGTCGCCGAAAAACAGCGAGGCGCCGACGATGCCGATGCCCAGGATCACCGCCGACCGCTTGGGGAAACTGCCGCGCGCTAGCGCCATCAGCGACAGCACGCCGCCCTCGCCGACGTTATCGGCGCGCAGCACGAACATGATGTACTTGATGGTGACGATGATAGTCAGCGACCAGATGATCAGCGACAGCACGCCGAGGATATCGCCGCGCTCGGCGACATTGCCGCCCGACGACGCCACCAGCGCCTCACGGAACGCGTAGATCGGGCTGGTGCCAATATCGCCATAGACAACGCCGAGCGCGCCTAGCATCAGCACCTTGGTGCTGTCCTGTTCGATTTCGGGATGGCTCGATTGTTCGACGGGTTCTGCCTCGCTACCAGCATTGGTAAGGGCCATGGACGACACTCCGATAAGGGGCGGCCCTCTACCTTTGCTGCACTGCAATATCAAGTGCCGCGACGTAATGGCTCCGTATGCGGACCGCATTTGTCGCCGCACCGGCGGATTGTCTCATACGAAACCACGATCCCGCTCCCAGGCCATTTCCTCGACGAGACACAGGCTCAAGGGGACCTGAAGGAGGGCCAGACCGGATGGGCGATGATCTGCGGCAGGAAACGATGGCGCTGCTTGTAGCTGACGGCATATCTTTCTCCTTTGTGTGTCTGCCAGACGAGCGGGCGGGCACGGAAGTGGTCGCGCTCTACTGCCAGACATACTCGTCCAACCTGATGAAAACCTGACTTGTACACCCAGCCCAAACAGGTGCGAGGGGTCGGTCTATTACCAAAGGCTCTGAGGGCTGATTCTCTAGGGTTCCCGCCCAGAATGATCCGTGACCCTTGTTGTGTACCGCCGCGGGTTGATCGGAGGCTCCAACTCCTGAGAAGGTGAAACCATGACAAGCAAGGCGACCAACAAGTTCTCTCCCGAGGTCCGGACCCCCCGCGGTGCGGCTGGTTCTGGATCACGAACGCGAGCATACGTCGCGGTGGGCGGCGGTTTCATCGATCGCCGCCAAGATCGGCTGCAAGAAAGCCGAGCGTGACGGCGGCGTGCGCGCCGGAGTTCCCACGGATGCTGCGACGAAACTGAAGGCTCTGGAACGCGAGAGCCGCGAGCTTCGCAGGCCAACGAGAGCAAGGCTTCCGCGTATTTTGCCCAGGCGAAGCTCGTTGACCGCCGGTTCAGGCCACGATCGCGTTCATCGACGATCACCGCAAGGCGCATGGGGTTGAGCCGATCTGCAAGGTGCTGCCGATCGCCCCGTCGACCTACCACGACCATGTCGCCAAGCGCGTCGACCCCTGCCGGCTGTCGGCTCGGGCAAGATGGGATACAGCCTCGAAGGATGAGGTCCGACGGTTTGAGGCGAACTTCCGCGTCTACGGCGTTCGCAAGGTCTGGCGGCGGTTGCGTCGCGAGGGCTTCGAGGTCGCCCGCTGCACGGTTGCCCGCTTGATGAAGGCCATGGGCCTCGAAGGCATCGTCCGCGGCAAGCCGATCCGCACTACGGTGAGCGACAAGGCCGCACCTTGCCCTCTCGACCACGTCAACCGCCAGTTCCATGCTCCGGCGCCGAACATGCTGCGGGTCTCCGACTTCACCTGCGTCGCGACCTGGACGGGCTTCGTCTATGTCGCGTTTGTCGACACCTATGCCCGTCGGATCGTCGGCTGGCGGGTGAGCCGGACGGCGCATGCAGCCTTCGTTCTCGATGCCCTGGAACAGGCTCTCCATGATCGGCGGCCCGCGCGGGGAGGCGGGCTCATCCATCACAGCGATAGAGGCAGCCAAGGCGGATTCAACCGGATCGTCGCAACACCGGCATCATACTGACCCCCAAGGAGCTGGTCGAGGAGTTCGGCAGGTGTTTTCCAGCCGAGCGTTTTGCGCGGTCTTGTGTTGATAGCATGGGCAACTGCGTCCAGTTCCCGGGCTGTGTGCCGACTGAGATCCGTGCCCTTTGGAAAGTACTGTCTCAGCAAGCCGTTGGTGTTTTCGTTGGAGTCTCGTTGCCACGGGCTTGGGGATCGCAGAAGTAAATCTCGAGCCCGGTGTCGATGCGCAGGTCGGCTGCTGCGCCATTTCCGCTCCATGGTCCCAAGTCAGCGACTGACGCAGTTGCTCGGGAAGTTTGCCCATGGATCGGGCTATGGCTCTGCGGACTGCTTCAGCGCCGTGGCCGGCAAGTGGTGGACCGTTCTTGATGCGCAGGCTCTGCTGATAGCCATGCATGCGCGGCAGGTGAAGCACGCATTGTGAAGCGTGAACTTCGTTCCACGAGCGTACCGATCGCCTAGCTTCCGAGGCCAAGGATGAGGTCGCCTTCCCAATGTCCGGGGACAGCCCGATCGGCAATTTCGGCCGGACGGTCGCTTATGATAACGGCGTCTCCAATGAAGGACTTGTTGCGAACTCGGGCCCGTTCGCGCGGTACGCGCAACGCTCGGCCTGAACGCAGACATGCGGTAAGTCCTCGGCGCAATGCTCCGCGTCCTTGAATGTACAAGGACTGATAGATCGTCTCGTGGCTGATCCGCATGGTTTGATCCTCTGGGTAATCGATCTGAAGCCGATTTAGCGATCTGCTCGGGGCTCCAGGCTGCCGACCACCTCCGGCTCTGTCGTTTTTTCCATACCCACCTTGGGGCCCTCGAATGAGGCGCCATTGGGATTGGTGACTTTGCCGGCCAAGCGCTCCTCAACATTCACGCAGAGCCGGATTGACCGCCAGCTTGCCAGGAGGCCGCCGGGACTCACGATCGGCGTGCCATTGGGCGGCACTGGCCGGTAATCCAGATTGCCGCTGCGCGTCGCGGCATTGCGCCTGACCTCCCGCGAGATTGTGCTCGGCGGCCGACCTAGCTTACGAGCAACGGCCCGGATGCCGATTCCCTTGGCAAGCTCAAGCGCAATATCCTCGCGCTCCCGAAAGAAAGATATCGCCCCGAAGGCGGCTTCGCCCACGGCGCCAAATGCGTTGGCGGCATCCCTCCTGCACTCCGAACCAGCGCGGACCAAGAGGCGTTGATATACAGGCATCCAGTGCGGCCTCCTCGCTCGAACGTCCCAAGGCAATAGCTTGCCAGAACCGGAAGCGATTCTCACGCTGCCAGGCAGGCGGACGCCCGGGCGAATCTAGCTTCTTTCGAGTGCACCGATCTAAGCGCGTTGGTGAACCGTCATTGCAACCTCCAACCCTTGGTGTTGCGACGACCGGTTGAATCCGCCCAACACGTCAGCATTCAATACACCGAGCGCTTGGCGGAGGCCGGCGTCGAACCCGCAGTGGGCAGTGTCGGCGACTCTTTCGATAATGCTCTCGCCGAAACGATCAACGGTCTTTACAAGGCCGAGGTGATCCATCGACGCGGACCCTGGCGCTCATTCGAGGCCGTCGAGTTCGCCACGCTCGAATGGGTCGACTGCTTCAACAATCGCCGGCTGCTGGAGCCCATCGGCAACATCCCGCCGGCCGAAGCCGAGGAACGCTACTATGCCATGTTGGATGGACCAGCCATAGCCGCGTGACTCAAACGAAACGGCCTCCGGAATGCCCGGGGCAGTTCACATCGCATTTGATGCCAGCTTCATCGTATTTTCTTCGGCTTGGACGGGCACTTGGCAGACCCACAGAGCTGGGAACCCTTTGCCATACTACAACTGTAACATCATATCGGTTTAGCAGGTCAAGCTTCGGTGGTAACCTCATTGGGTAGAATAACTACTTTGGAGGCGAGCAATGGATCGCGATAACAAACGGGCACGTGCAGCTGCAAGATCATCTCAAGGCGGGGGGAGCAGTAGCCTCCGTGACGTTCCAGAGGGGCCATTGAGCGATGTTGCAGAACGGCTGGTAACCGCTAACCCGCGCGATACAGCGCGAAATCTTGGGGGCTTCAAAGGCCTCGGGACGCACGAGCGAACAGCCGTTCGGGGCACTCAACCCGGGCCAGAAACTGACCTCGCGAGATTTGAAAGGCGGACCAATCGGCTTGGACGATCAGCCATCAATCTGGCCGCGACATTAACAGCCGAATTGGGGTACAGCACGGATGACATAGCATTGCAGAAAGTCGGAGCGGCCAGTAATCTAGGCGATTACCTAACGCCAGGGCTGCAAGATGCTATTGTTAATCGCATTGGCAACATGGATCCGCCGTCGCAAGCTCTCGGAGCTTATTACGTTGCGCCACACTTCAGTAAGTTTACTGACGAAAACAAATCTCGCATTCTTGATCAGGCCATTGGATTGGCTTCTTCTGATCCGGATGGCAATGTCAGGATGATGGCATCCAATGCTATTCTCAACATGTATCAACAGTTAGACGCAAATCAACAGGCCCAAGCTCACTCAGTTTTTCCCGGCATGCAAGACATCTTGCCGCACATGCCGCCGCCGCAGCATGCAGCAGAGGAACGGAGTGCGAATCTGGACGGCCACATAGCAGGTATTGAGGCTGCAGTCCGTGATACAGTCGGCCCGCAAACCTCCTATGAACAGCTGCAGCGGGGTGCTCAAGTCGGGCGGTCCATAAGCCAAGCCTACAATCACGCCCGAGAGGACCTAATGGAGGCCACCCGAAGCAGAGATCGCTCCGGCCGTTGATGTCTCGGCCATGGTACAGTGACGCTTTCTCTCCCGAATTCCGTCTACGGCCTTGCCGTTTCCAATTCGCTGGCCGTTGACGTACAAAAACCACGTCTGCCGGGTGATGCGCTGCAAGCATCGCACCACCCACTGCGGCATCGATCTGTCGAGCGGCGACATCGCGCGACGCCGGTTCGGTCTCTGAAGCACGCGCAGCATTAGCTACGGCTAATCCGGCAATGGAACAATGCTTTCAACAAAAACGACGCCCCCCAACATAGCCATTAGCATCGCGTGCTCACTCGCCGTGGGCTTCTGTGCGGCAAGTCTTTACGCAACCTTCCGCCACGGCGGCAGCGGCGAGGCTCTGATGGCGTTTGATGTCCGTGCCTTTTGGTTTGAGACGCCCTTCTATTTGGGTTTCGCAACCCCCGTTTTCTATCGGGGCGCGGCTATCGTGCTCTCGACGTCCGCGGTCGTCTTGCTGATTCAGCAGATCGTATTGCGCCGCAAGCTCGAACACCACGGGACGGCTCGTTGGGCTCGAGTGGATGAAATGCGACGCACGGGATATCTGCGACGATACCGTGGCGTGACAGGGCCGGTGTTTGGGAAGACAAGTGGCCCTTTCTGGCCTGGCTACTACCTGACCAATGGCGAGCAGCCTCACAGCCTCATCGTTGCACCGACCCGCGCTGGCAAGGGCGTCGGCATAGTCATTCCAACGCTACTTACATTCAAAGGCTCGGTGATAGCTCTGGACGTCAAGGGGGAGCTCTTTGAGCTCACCTCGAGGGCGCGCAAAGCCGCAGGTGACGACGTGTTTAAATTCGCGCCGCTGGATTCGGAGCGGCGCACAAACTGCTATAATCCGCTGTTGGATCTTATAGCGCTGCCTCCACAGCAGCAATTCACCGAGGCCCGCCGCTTGGCCGCAAACCTGATTACGGCCAAGGGGGAGGGCGCGGAAGGTTTCGTCAGCGGCGCGCGAGATATCTTTGTCGCGGGAATCCTTGCCTGCATCGAGCGGGGCACGCCAACAATCGGCGCCGTCTACGACCTCTTCGCCCAGCCGGGGGAGAAGTTTAAGCTCTTCGCGCGACTCGCCATGGAGACTCAGAACAAAGAGGCACAACGCATCTTCGACGACATGGCGGGGAACGATACGAAAATCCTAACCTCCTACACTTCCGTGCTCGGCGATGGCGGGCTCAACCTGTGGGCGGATCCCGCTGTAAAGGCGGCCACAAGTCGCTCGGACTTTTCGGTCTATGATCTTCGCCGTCGCAGAACGTGCATCTATCTTTGCGTTGGTCCGAATGACCTTGAGGTGATCGCGCCTTTGATACGCTTGTTTTTTCAGCAAATCGTTTCGATTCTGCAGCGGTCGCTGGCCCGCCGGGATGAAAAGCACGAGGTTCTCTTCCTGCTCGACGAGTTCAAGCACTTGGGTAAGCTGGAGGCGATCGAGACCGCAATCACGACTATCGCGGGCTACAAGGGGCGTTTCATGCTCATCATCCAAAGCCTTTCGGCACTGACGGGGGCTTATGGAGAGGCTGGCAAGCAGAATTTTCTCAGCAATACCGGACTGCAAGTGTTCATGGCCACGGCTGATGACGAGACTCCGAACTACATTTCCAAGGCCATCGGTGAATACACGTTTGAAGCCAAATCGATTTCCCACAGCCAGGCGCGAACGTTCGACTGGACCATTCAGAATTCACATCAAGGTGCACCGCTATTGCGTCCCGAACAGGTTCGGCTGCTCGATGACGACTACGAGATTGTTCTCATCAAAGGTCTGCCACCATTAAAATTGAGGAAGGTGCGTTATTTCTCGGATCGCATTCTGAAACGCATCTTTGAACGCCAGTCAGGCGCCCTCCCGGAGCCGGCGCCCTTGACGGGAGCAGAGGAGGCGCTCCCCGCCGAATCTCAACTCGATGACCCGCTGTGTGAATTGGCGCAGGACTTTGACGATACAGTTTGATGTGAGGCTGGTGTGGACCCCGCGAAAAAATCCATCCCGTGTAACAGCTTTGTCGCAGGTGCAGGACGCCGGCTTGGAAGAGGGGCAAGCGGGCCAAGCCCGGCAAGTGGGCTTTGAGCAGCACGTGTCCGAGGCGCTCCGGCCGCTGTTCGATGGTCGAGCTGACGAGCCGCCAACCAATCCAGAGGAGCTTCTGCGACTGGAACAGGGGGTTTCGCGAGGTGCTTCAGCGAGGGCAGGATCATCAAGCCGCTTCGTCTTTTTTCAGCAACCCAGGGATGCCCGCTGGACGGGATGACCTCAACAGAAGCGTGTCGGAGGCTTTCGCAAGCTCTGGGACGCCGGAGTTCGGGCCGCCGCCCCCAGTCTTGGCTGCCAGCCAACAGCAGATCCGCCCTTCGCCGGATGAGCTTGACCAGGGCAACCACCTACCACCCGAGTGAGTCGTCCCAGCAATGAACATTCACCAGCGCTATTGTGGCCAGCGCAGACGCAGAGGGCCCTGAATACGCCGCAAGCCGTCGCCATTCAGCAGCAGCTGAGCGAAATCGGCAATTCAGGCGGCCGCGTGCATATGCAGAGAGGGGCTGATGCGATCTCCGGACCGGTAGCTCTCGCCGTAATGGATCAGGCTGGTACTGTTGGAAGGCTTGATCAGCCTCGTCACCCCAATCTCCAGCATAGCTCACTGTCACGCGGCCAACGTGCCTCCGTAGCTAACATCCACGTCAGCGTTGAAGAAGTACCCTGCGCCACGGGATGTTTTGACCAGGCGAGGGTTGGCCGCATCAGCCTCCAGCTTTCGGCGCA
>NZ_JAMYVE010000036.1:0-6892 GCF_040323695.1 Mesorhizobium sp. M0030
AGTCTGTCATAGCTCCCTCTCCCTATTGGGGCGGAAGCATGTTGATCGCTCACAGCCGACGGACGCCCTTAGAGTTGCCGTCGATGGCACACTGTATGCCTGCCGACCGCGGTTGTCCCATTTTTTAATCAATTACGTTAATCGGCCCGAGCCAAGCTTTGGCGCACCCGCTCTAACGCGGCATTCAGATGCTCCAGAAATTCGTCATCGCTTTTGGTCGCCAAGCCGACTTGTCGAGCGCGAGTTACAATGCGCTCCTGGAGTGAAACCGCTGTCTCATAGTGGTCCACGATCATCTGAAATGAAGCGCTCATTGGGGCGGATTCAAAGAGCTGTGCCATTCTGGCAATGTAGTTCCAAGATGATGAGAGTCCATGCGGCCGCCGCTTGGGTAACAATCGTACAATATACCTAAGACTGGCCGCGCTCTTTGGTTATCCTCCCAGAAATCCGTAGCCTCGCGAGGCGCAGCTTCTCTTCGCCCTCCGACCTCGTGACCGGCGGACCAGTCCCGGCTTCAGCCATTCGGCCTTGTTCTTCTTATGCTCCTTCGGGACCGGGCCGCCGACCTCGCCCTGCACACGATTCCACAGCGTTTGCCTCTTGTAGGCCTTGAAGGCTACTATCGGACGCCCTTGTAGGGCCGCTTTCAGCCATGATCACCTCGGGGCGCTGAACGAAGCGCGTGCTTGTCGACTCTGTCGGTCGTCGCAGACGCTTACGGAGGCCTCACCGCAGAGGGCGATGCGAACTCCGGCTCGACGACGGCTGTCAAATCAGACTGCTGTGGATGCACTACCAGCGATCGGTACTAGGATTCTCGACCTCGGTAATAAGCTGGTCTGTACGGCTAGCGACCTTCCTGCCTAGCAATATCAAAAGTCAAACCCCGCCGAAGATGCATATGCCTGGCAGCACGCGTCGGTCTTTGGCCACGCATCTGCCAAACCGAAATCAAGTAGCCCGCCATCGTGCGCCCTCAACGCGATCTTGATCATTGCAGTGGGGCAATAACTTATCTCTTTGGAGCTTGGTGGTGATATATAGGCGCCCAAGCCAGCGCTAATATTGCATGGAGCTAAAACGCCCGCTAAGATTTCTTGGGTGTTAGCTGGCGGGTGTTTGATGCGGTTTCATCGTCTAGGCGCGGTCGCTCTGGGTCTGGCGTCCTTCATCAGCAGCGCTCATGGCCAAGAATCCTGCGACCCTAACTACACAGGCGCCTGTGTTCCAATCGCCAGCGATGTCGACTGTTCCTCCGGAAAGGGCAATGGTCCCGCATACGTACACGGGCCGGTCTCTGTCGTAGGCACCGATATCTATGATCTTGACCGAGACGGCGACGGAATAGGTTGCGAAAACGGCTAGAGGAGGCAAGTCGCCCTCCAACTTCATGACGGCACCAGCCCATCCATGGTGCCGGCATGGTCCCACTGATGCTCTCTCCTTGTGAACGGCATCCAATCTTTTCGGCGGGCTTGAACAGCGGCCACCTTTGGCGGCTATCGAGGGGCTGATGATAGATTCCATTCCAGCTCTTTCTAATGTGTCGTCCGAACAGTGAACGAAAGTAGAACAGATAATTCAAGCGCGAATTGACTGTGAGAGGGATGAGCTGCAATTTGGGTCAGGCCTGACGCTGGTGGAAGACGAAATTGCGGTGGCGACTGGAAGCTCAGCGATGCCCCAAATGAAACTGGGCAGCTGGTGCTGTCCGCTGCGGCGCTATGATGTCAGACGATGGTATCGGCCGAATGACCTGGGGAATCTTCGGGGACGTCGAGGCCGACGTGGTCGGAAGCAAACTGAGTTGCAGGCGGTGCGGCAGGACGAGTATATGCAAGCTGAGACGCCTGTCGCAGTCTCCGCGTTCCAGGCCGACGTTCTCCGCATTCCGAGGCCTGGTGAGCGATACGGGTGCGCCTGAGTGTCAATGGCGCATCTATCAACGGCCTGGTACGCGATTCACCGCCGTGCGAGCTGATCGAAACGGGCTTGGTCGATTGCATCGTAATAGCGCCGCCCACCAGGAAACATTTTTCTATCGTTTGCGGTTGGGCCGCATGACGCGATTGTCGGACGCAACAAGCCAGCTTGGCAATGGGCAGTAGGCTGTCCACACTGTACTCCCTAGTGTCCAATACATACCTAACGAGACCGCCATGCCGTCACCTCCAGATTTCACCGACGATTTTCGCTCCGGGCTGATCACGCTGCTGCGCTGGCGCAGGGATGTGCGGCGCTTCGAGCCGACGGCTCTGCCGGAGGGTACGCTGGAACGCCTGCTCGAGCTCGCCAGCACTGCGCCCTCCGTTGGCCTCAGCCAGCCCTGGCGCTTCGTAGTCGTCGACAGCCTCAAGCGGCGCACTGCCGTGAGAGACTGCTTCGAGCGCTGCAATGCCGAGGCGCTCACGCGCTTTTCGGGAGAGCGCGCCGCACTCTATGCCCGGCTGAAGCTTGCCGGGCTCGACGAGGCGCCCTGTCAGTTCGCGGTCTTCGCCGACCGCACGACCCGGCAAGGCCATGGGCTCGGTCGCATGACCATGGCGGCGACCATCGACTATTCGGCCGTCATGGCAGTGCACACACTGTGGGTGGCGGCGCGGGCGGAGGGCATCGGCATGGGCTGGGTGTCGATCCTCGATGCGACCGAGATGGCCGAAATTCTCGACACGCCGCCCGAATGGACGCTGATCGGCTATTTCTGCCTCGGCTATGCCAGCGAGGAGCACGACATACCGACCTTGGAACGCGAATGCTGGGAACATCGGCGGCCGCCGGTGGTGATCAGGCGGTAGTGGGGCTGCCCATCATTCGCCTCTTCCTTGGCGATGAGCTTGACGCAGATCGGGTCGCCCTTCGCCACATTGCCATTCCGACCGAAGCCGAGGTTCGTGTTCTTGCAAAGGCCAGGAAAGAGCAGCATGACAAGCGCGACCGCAGCGAAGATGGCGCTTGCGACAACCGGGCTGAAGCCGGGCATGGAGGTGGTCGACCTCTGTTGCGGGGCGGCTGTGCCGATCGCCACGATCGCCCGCCATGTCGTCGCACTACGCCGACCAACTGGAGGCCGCGCAGCGCCGGCTGACCGGCGCCGGCGCGACCAATTGCGAATTCGTCGCCGGCTACGCGCTACGAACTCGCTACTCTGGTGTCACGCCCCGTCGAGTCTTCACGGCCAACGCCTCGACGGCGTCCCGGACCGACCGCGGCTGGCACGTGCCGTGCGCGAGGCGCTCGCCCCCGGCGGACATTTGTTATCGTCAACTGACACCGGCAGCCGCGCGAGACGACGACGGTCCTGAAGCGAACTCAGGCTGTCGCCAAGACAGACCATCGCCGATGCCCAAGTCGGCGGCACCATGCTCCTCGATGCCGACTGCCTGACAAGGGGTCGCAGGCCCGTCGTCCGTCCACCGTCTAAGGCCTCCTGGCCTTTCCGAGGCCGTGATCCTGCCGCGGGTGTGAGTTTGCGATCCTCATAAGAGCGTCAGGCGCGAATAGAAGTTTGGGTCGTGGCTCCACAGCGGCCGACCTATCCATCGGGTGGATGGTAGTTATCACAACAATCAATTTTACCAATATTATGGAATTCTACTACAAGGCCGCCACTTAAAGCGGCCGGACGGGTATCCGTCTCGCGTGGGCTGGTGCTGCCCGCAAAGATGCGGAGACGAACATGTGCGGGATTGTTGGCATCGTTGGGCAACAGCCGGTGTCGGATCGGTTGATCGGCGCGTTGAAGGGTTTGGAATATCGCGGCTATGATTCCGCCGGCGTTGCGACGATCATCGAGGGTGCCTTGCACCGCCGGCGCGCCGAGGGCAAGCTCGTCAATCTCCAGACGCGACTGAAGGAAGAGCCGCTGAGCGGCAACGTCGGCATCGGCCACACGCGTTGGGCAACCCACGGGGCCTCGACCGAACGCAATGCGCACCCGCACTTTAGCGACGGTGTCGCCGTAGTCCATAACGGCATCATCGAGAATTTCACCGAGCTGAAGGACGAATTGGCGGCGGATGGCGCCGAGTTCCAGACCGACACCGACACCGAGGTCGTTGGGCATCTCTTGGCAAGATACCGCCGAGAGGGCATGAGGCCGCAAGAGGCCACGCGTGCCATGCTGAAACGCGTCAAGGGCGCTTATGCGCTTGCCATCCTCTTCGAAGATGAACCGTCGACCATCACGGCGGCGCGCAACGGACCACCGCTCGCGATCGGTCACGGCGACGGCGAGATGTTCCTGGGCTCCGACGCGATCGCCCTTGCTCCCTTCACCAATGAAATTACCTATCTCATCGACGGCGACTGGGCCGTTGTCGGCAATTCGGGCGCCCATATCTTCGATGTCGACGGCCGTCCCGTCGAGCGTCCGCGCCATATCTCCACGGCCGCGGCCGATCTGGCCAACAAGGGCAACCATCGCCACTTCATGGAGAAGGAGATTTACGAGCAGCCCGAGGTCATCGCCCATGCTCTCCGTCATTACATTAACATCATAGACAGTCGCGACATGGTTCCTGGCATTGATTTCGCCAAGGTCCCGAGCTTGGCGATCTCTGCCTGCGGGACCGCCTATTTCGCCGGACTGATCGGAAAATACTGGTTCGAGCGCTATGCGCGCCTGACGGTTGAAATCGACGTTGCGTCCGAATTCCGTTACCGCGAGATCCCGTTGCCGCCGCAGTCGGCGGCTCTTTTCATCTCGCAGTCCGGCGAAACCGCCGATACGCTTGCGTCATTGAGGTACTGCAAGGAGCGTGGGCTGAAAATTGGCGCTATCGTCAATGCCTGCGAATCGACCATCGCTCGGGAGGCCGATACGGTTTTCCCGATCCTTGCCGGACCGGAGATCGGCGTCGCCTCTACCAAGGCTTTTACCTGCCAGCTTGCCGTTCTAGCAGCACTCGCCATCGGCGCGGCCAGAGCCCGCGGGACCGTCCCCGAAGACGAGCTGCAGGCGCTCGTCAGGAGCCTCGCCGAATTGCCGCGCGTGATGGGCCACGTACTCGAGTGCATCCAGCCGGAAATCGAGTTCTTGTCGCGCGAACTGTCAAAGTGTCGTGACGTCCTGTATCTCGGCCGTGGCACCAGCTTCCCGCTAGCGATGGAAGGTGCGCTGAAGCTCAAGGAGATTTCCTACATCCATGCCGAGGGCTATGCAGCGGGTGAATTGAAGCACGGGCCGATCGCCTTGATAGACGAGAACATGCCAGTGATCGTCATCGCGCCCCATGACCGTCTTTTCGACAAGACCGTTTCCAACATGCAGGAAGTGGCTGCCCGTGGAGGGCGGATTATCCTCATCACCGATGAAAAAGGGGCAGCCGTATCGAAACTCGAAACCATGCACACGCTCGTGCTGCCGGTTGTCGACGAGATTATCGCGCCAATGATCTTCTCGCTCCCGATACAGCTTCTAGCCTACCACACGGCGCTCTTCATGGGGACGGATGTAGACCAGCCGCGCAATCTCGCAAAATCGGTCACGGTCGAATGATTGTGAACCTGTACAGGTGGCGATGCGCCTCCAGGAAAGCGGTACCCCTTGTCTGGATCCGAAGCCCGGATGAAACCAGATGACCATTGTTTGCTGCAATTGTGAAACTCGGTAGCGGTTACGAGCGGGTCCTTCGCTGCCTCGCCGGTGGAGATTGCCGAAGGAAGCAGTGTCCGTGCCGAAAGTTCGAGTTGCTGTTCAAGAAAGCCATCGGCGAGAATGGTCCACGAAGGATCGCAGGTCGCATGCGCTACGCCGACCAGGCTCTCAGCACGGGCAGTCTTGATACTTGATCAGAAGCAGGTGAGCCGCCATATTCCGGCCCGGCCAATTCAGCGGCCCATCCCATGCATGAGGCCGGTTCGGCCGAATGGACGACCATTTTTTTTATTTGCTAGGTGTGCGCCTCGGGAGGAATCTCTGAGGGAGCTCCCAGTTCTTGGAGATGTTTATGAAGGATTCGCGCATTCCCGAACCAGTCTTGACGGCTATGTCCCAGGGAACCCACATCGTCCGCGCTTATCGCGAGCACCTTGGATATTCGATCGACGACCTGGCCGTCGCGTGCGGGCTGGCCGCTGAGGAAATCCAAAACATCGAGCGAGGTCTGAGGTACAGCAAGGGCTATCGGGATCGGATAGCGAAATCGCTTTCCATACCTGTGGGAATTCTTGAGTCGGAGTTGGACATTTCGGACGCCGCCTGAACAGTCGGATGATCTGCAATGGGTGGACTAGCTGTTGTGATGTGAAGCTTGCGGCTGATGTCGACGCTTGATTCGATTGATGCGATGCCTTCTGGCGCAGCTCGCCGAACAACAAAGCGATATAGCCGCCCGGAGTGCTACGAAACGTGCACGACGGCATCGGCTCGCGACGAAGGACTAACGGCGAACTCTTCCTAGTTCGGCAAGGCGATGCTGGCTTGAGCATCAACTCGGCCTACGAGAGTGGCTACTCCTAGGCTGAATCGTCCACCATGGCGAAGTCGCGCCGCTCTGAAAGTAACATGGCGGGCATCCTGACGTTTCCGGGTTGACTATGGGCGTTCGAACCAGGAAAAGGGGCCGCTCTTCGTGAGTGGCGTGCGCCGGCAGTCTGACCCCCAAGCCCCCCGCCCAGGCTGCCGGCGCGCTTCTAGAAAGATCGAAGTAGGGACTCGCTTGCGCTCTGCCCGCTGACACCTTGTGGTTCCTCCTGCGGGTCCAGCGGACCACCTTGGGTGTCGCCAGTTCTGGTGGTCACGCGCCTCCATTTGCGATCTCGTGTCAGTGAGTGCACCGCAAGCACCCTCTCTGCCAGCCTGAAAAATTCATGTGGGTTGGTGGATGTGGCGCAAGCCCGTTGAAATGACGTAGGATTTGGTTGCTTAAGCCGATCCGAAATTTCCCGG
>NZ_JAMYVE010000037.1:2500-6272 GCF_040323695.1 Mesorhizobium sp. M0030
GTCGTGTCGCGCGATCCGCAGGATCGTCGCCTTGAAGTGTGTCGAGTGAGGGTGGTGAAAAAGTCATTCGTATAAAGGTTTGTGGTGAGCTTCTTGGCTTGCCGCTTGTTCTGTTTTGACATCGTAAAGAGAAGATTTGTTCGAACTTCATGAGCCGAAAGGTTCGTGATTTGTCGCAGGAGACGCTCAATCTCCTGCATATGATGGGTTTGCCTAACCGCACCCTCGAACCGATCTCGAGAAGCTGGTCTTTTTGTGCCAATGACATCGAATGTGGATCCCGCACAGGATCCGGTTCAGGCGACAATTCCTTTGGAATTGCGCGGACGCCAACCCCGCAAGGGAGAGGCTGAAGCGACAATCCTTCGGATTGCGCGGATGGGCATTGGCAATGAGAACGATCAAGTGTCTTAAGGGCAATTGGTGGATGCCTTGGCATGCACAGGCGATGAAGGACGTGATACGCTGCGATAAGCTACGGGGAGGTGCGAATACCCTTTGATCCGTAGATTTCCGAATGGGGAAACCCACCTAAGGTACTTGGAAAATCAGAGTAGCAGAGCGATCTGCTACTGTGGTTTCCAAGTATCGATAATAGGTAACTTATCCTGAATACATAGGGATAAAGTGGCGAACGCGGGGAACTGAAACATCTAAGTACCCGTAGGAAAGGACATCAACCGAGACTCCGGAAGTAGTGGCGAGCGAACCCGGACCAGGCCAGTGGCGATTGAGAGACAAGCGGAACCTTCTGGAAAGTAGGGCCATAGTGGGTGACAGCCCCGTACGCGTAATGCAATCAATCGTCCTCGAGTAAGGCGGGACACGTGAAATCCTGTCTGAAATTGGGAGGACCACCTTCCAAGCCTAAGTACTCGTGCATGACCGATAGCGAACTAGTACCGTGAGGGAAAGGTGAAAAGCACCCCGACAAGGGGAGTGAAAGAGTACCTGAAACCGATTGCCTACAAACAGTGGGAGCCCGCAAGGGTCACCACGTACCTTTTGTATAATGGGTCAGCGACTTAGTGTGACGAGCAAGCTTAAACCGCTAGGTGTAGGCGCAGCGAAAGCGAGTCTGAACAGGGCGTTCAGTTCGTCGCATTAGACCCGAAACCGAGTGATCTAGCCATGAGCAGGTTGAAGGTAAGGTAACACTTACTGGAGGACCGAACCCATAACTGTTGCAATAGTTCGGGATGACTTGTGGCTAGGGGTGAAAGGCCAATCAAACTCGGAAATAGCTGGTTCTCCGCGAAATCTATTTAGGTAGAGCGTCGACCGAATACCCCAGGGGGTAGAGCACTGGATGGGCTAGGGGTCCTCACCGGATTACCAAACCTAACCAAACTCCGAATACCTGGGAGTACTAGTCGGCAGACACACGGCGGGTGCTAACGTCCGTCGTGAAAAGGGAAACAACCCTGACCTACAGCTAAGGTCCCCAAGTTATGGCTAAGTGGGAAAGGATGTGAGGATCCCAAAACAACCAGGATGTTGGCTTAGAAGCAGCCATCATTTAAAGAAAGCGTAACAGCTCACTGGTCTAAATAAGGGTCTTTGCGCCGAAAATGTAACGGGGCTAAAGCCATACACCGAAGCTTAGGGTTTGGTCCGCAAGGGCCAAGCGGTAGCGGAGCGTTCTGTAAGCTGACGAAGCCATACCCGTGAGGGGTGGTGGAGGTATCAGAAGTGCGAATGCTGACATGAGTAACGTAAGGGGAGTGAGAGACTCCCCCGCCGAAAGACCAAGGGTTCCTGCTTAAAGCTAATCTGAGCAGGGTTAGCCGGCCCCTAAGACGAGGCGGAAACGCGTAGTCGATGGGAACCACGTTAATATTCGTGGGCTTGGAGGTAGTGACGGATCGCACAAGTTGTCCAATCTTATCGGATTGAACGGGCAGCGGAGCGGTTCCAGGAAATAGCTCCTCCTTATAAACCGTACCCGAAACCGACACTGGTGGTCAGGTAGAGTATACCAAGGCGCTTGAGAGAACTATGCTGAAGGAACTCGGCAAATTGCACGCGTAACTTCGGAAGAAGCGTGACCCTTTTCTACGCAAGTAGAGGAGGGTGGCACAGACCAGGGGGTAGCGACTGTTTATCAAAAACACAGGGCTCTGCGAAGTCGCAAGACGACGTATAGGGTCTGACGCCTGCCCGGTGCTGGAAGGTTAAGAGGAGGGGTGCAAGCTCTGAATCGAAGCCCCAGTAAACGGCGGCCGTAACTATAACGGTCCTAAGGTAGCGAAATTCCTTGTCGGGTAAGTTCCGACCTGCACGAATGGCGTAACGACTTCCCCGCTGTCTCCAGCATAGACTCAGTGAAATTGAATTCCCCGTGAAGATGCGGGGTTCCTGCGGTTAGACGGAAAGACCCCGTGCACCTTTACTATAGCTTTACATTGGCATTCGTAGTGGCATGTGTAGGATAGGTGGTAGGCTTTGAAACCTGGGCGCCAGCTCAGGTGGAGCCACCCTTGAAATACCACCCTTATTACTATGGATGTCTAACCGCGGCCCGTTATCCGGGTCCGGGACAATGTATGGTGGGTAGTTTGACTGGGGCGGTCGCCTCCTAAAGAGTAACGGAGGCGCGCGATGGTGGGCTCAGAACGGTCGGAAATCGTTCGCTGAGTGCAATGGCATAAGCCTGCCTGACTGCGAGACTGACAAGTCGAGCAGAGACGAAAGTCGGTCATAGTGATCCGGTGGTCCCGCGTGGAAGGGCCATCGCTCAACGGATAAAAGGTACGCCGGGGATAACAGGCTGATGACCCCCAAGAGTCCATATCGACGGGGTTGTTTGGCACCTCGATGTCGACTCATCGCATCCTGGGGCTGGAGCAGGTCCCAAGGGTATGGCTGTTCGCCATTTAAAGCGGTACGTGAGTTGGGTTCAGAACGTCGTGAGACAGTTCGGTCCCTATCTGCCGTGGGTGTAGGAATATTGAAAGGATCTGTCCCTAGTACGAGAGGACCGGGATGGACGGATCTCTGGTGGACCTGTTGTGGCGCCAGCCGCATAGCAGGGTAGCTATATCCGGACGGGATAACCGCTGAAGGCATCTAAGCGGGAAACCCACCTTAAAACGAGTATTCCCTGAGAACCGTGGAAGACGACCACGTTGATAGGCCGGGTGTGGAAGAGCGGCAACGCTTGAAGCTTACCGGTACTAATAGTTCGATCGGCTTGATCGTTCTCATTCCTTATGCTCATCGTGAAACACGATGATCTGACCAGCGCTCACGCATGAGCGGCCCTTACAGGGCCTATGCTCCGCGAGGGCGCCGGAAAACCGGCGACGCGCAGTCGCGCTTGCGGGCTTGCGCTCGAAAGCAAAACACAAACGTCGCCTTGGCACGAAAAAACAGCTTCTCGATATAACGTGCGTTTTGCCGACCTGGTGGTTATGGCGGAGCGGCTGCACCCGATCCCATTCCGAACTCGGCCGTGAAACGCTCCAGCGCTGATGGTACTTCGTCTCAAGACGCGGGAGAGTAGGTCGCTGCCAGGTCTGCAAAACGCACGTTGAACTCTCATCCGCAAACCGGATGAAACTGAAATCTTCTCTCTACGAAAAGGCCCGCCAAGGGATCACGGGCCGCGCAAGCGGCCCTTTCATTTGGTCAGCCATATACCTATCTGTAAGCCATCCTGTTCATAGGCCCAGGCTTACGTCCAGATAAGCAAGCAAACGCTTGCTTCAGATCCGGAGCAGGCAAGAGCTTGCCCTGGAGAGTCCGGAGCAAGCAAGAGCTTGCCCTGGAG
>NZ_JAMYVE010000038.1:0-5454 GCF_040323695.1 Mesorhizobium sp. M0030
GGTGCGGAAATCACTCGCGCCTATTCCATTCGACACGGCAGCAGGTCCGATCTGGACGCTGTGCTTCACAGTGCTTGACTTGCAACATACGCCACTAACGATGAAATCGACTAGGCGCGCGGCGCGCCGGCTGGCTGCCTTCGCGACGCCACCCGCATCATCACCCGTCGGCGCCGACCGCATCACCGAGCAGGGCACGCGAGCTGGATACGGTCGACGCCATATGATGAGTGCACGGGTCGCTGGTGGGTCAAACCATCGCGGTCACAGTTTGAGTTGGTTGGGAAGACGCGGTTCAGCGGCGACGCGGACGGCGCTTGCGTATCGGCTTTGATCTCGCGCGCCTGCCGTCCGGCGCCTTCTTGGCGGCAGCGGAGCGGTATAGGTTCATGAGGTCAATCAGGAGCCGAACAATGGCAATTGCAGTTGCAGCATCGAGCCAGCCCGCAATGCTGTTGAGCATCGGGATTGTTCTCCAAGCTTACGACGTGAAAGCGGTCGAAGGACCTTGGCGGCAGTGCAACTCTTCGCCTAGGCAGGGAGTGCCACCTAATCGTTGTGGCACTCAGTTGCCAGCCACCATGACATGAAAAAGGCCTCCGAAGGAGGCCTTTGGTGGTGTGAGCGAGAATCTCCACCAAAGCAGCGCAAGCCATTCGGCTTGGCCAAGGCGCGCTTGGCGACCTTGATGTTTGGCACCGTGACCGTCACCCCCGCTCTTCAGCCGCAGCCGATGGTCGCTGTCGGCACTTTCAGCTGCGGCAATGCGATGTCATTGTTGGCGCCATGAAACCAGCGCTTCACGTCGCTTCCGCGAAATGGGATCCTTGCAAGCACCAAGCGCAAGCTCATCAGCCAGAGGGTGTAATGGACTGAGCGGGCGTTCTCATATTGTGAAACGCCGAACGGATCCCGGGTCCCTGGAAGAGCGGCAGCAAACGTCAGAGAGCCGCACTTCCAGGGAGGCTGGATCAATAGTCGTTGTTGTAATAGCGATCATCGCAAGGCGCCGTGTAGATCCGGCCGCGGCGGTCCTGGTAACGGCAAAGCTGTTCGCCGCGGCGCTGCGGCGTGGTCGACTGGCCGATGACGGCGCCGAGCAAGGCGCCGCCGGCGGCACCCACGACCGTGCTTTCGGTGTTGCCGCCCAGTGCCTGGCCGGCGAGGGCGCCGACACCGCCGCCAATGAGTGCGCCTGTGGTTGCCCTCTGCTGCTGTTCGGTCTGGGTCGCGCAGCCTGCAAGTGCTGCAGTCATGAGCACGGCGGCAATGGTTTGTCTGATGATCATCTTGGAACTCCTTTGGAGCCCCAAACGCGGATCGGGGCGAATGGTTGCCAGTTGCTGGCGCATTGCGGCCAAACGGCGGCACGCCCGCTCACGAAATGAGACGTGGTTTCTCGGGCCTTGAAGACAATGGTTGCCAAAGCGGAAACGGCTTTCGCGAACAGGTCGGTAACGCCTCGGTTTGAATCGCATATCGATCTATCTGGTCGAGGACATCTTCGGGAATGGTGACGTTGACGCGCACCACCTTTGTGGTTCGGCTTTGAGCGCTACCAGGACGGCGACCCGGCTGAGATTGTCATTGTTCGACATGACATCTTCCAGGGATGATGGCTCGGGAATGGCTTCGCCATCCTCGACAAGGCCTTCGAGATGGAAGGCCAGGGCCTCTTCGGCCATGGCGCGGGCGTCGTCGAGGCTGGTGCCGGCGGTGACCACGCCCGGAAAATCGGGAAAGGATACGCCGAAGTCGCTGTCCGCTTGCTTGTGGATCAATCCGATATAGTGACGCACGGGTCGGTTCCCCCAAGGAGCGGCTTCGAGGCTCGATCAGACTATCGAGCCATTCGACACAAACTGTCGAGGTATTCCTAATGGGACCGTAGGAAGCTGCCTAGTAGGTTGGGCATGCCCCAGGCAGACATTGCCTGGGCAACGGTCAAGAGTGTGGGGAAAGTGCCAAAGTTAGATGGCGGGCACCAGACTGTGCCTAGAGTTCGCGCCGCGCAGTACGTGCGCATGTCGACGGAACACCAGACCTACTCGATCGACAACCAAGCGGATGCCATTCGCGACTATGCCGATATCATGGCTTACGACATTGTCGCCACTTACGAGGACCTCGGTCGCAGCGGTTTAAACCTTGGAGGGCGCCCCGGTCTTCAGAAGCTGTTGGCCGATGTCGAAAGTGGGCGAGCCGATTTTGAGACGGTTGTGGTCTATGATGTAAGCCGGTGGGGGCGTTTTCAGAACATTGATGAAAGCGCAGCCTACGAATACCGATGCCAGATGGCCGGCGTGCGTATCGAATTTTGCGCCGAGCAATTCGCAAACGACGGCAGCATCGGGTCAGACGTCCTCAAAGCAATCAAACGGAGCATGGCTGCCGAGCAGAGCAGAATGCTCTCGCAAAAAGTCTTCATCGGCCAGGCAAGGTTGATCCGGCTGGGCTTCCGGCAGGGCGGGAAGGCCGGCTTTGGCCTGCGGCGCCTGCTTGTCGATCAACACGGCCGCTCAAAATGCATCCTTTCATCCCACGAATACAAGAGCCAGCAGACGGATCGAATAGTTCTGGTGCTCGGCCCGCCTGACGAGATTGCGACAGTGAAGTGGATCTTCAGTCACTTTGTCAGAACACGCAAGACAGAGCTGGAGATGGCAAGACTGCTCAACAAACGCGGCGTGCTCAGCGATTTGGGGCGACCATGGACGCGGGAATCCGTGCACTCGGTGCTGACCAACGAAAATTACATTGGCAACAGCGTCTGGAACAAGCATTCGGCCCGGCTGAGAAGCCATCAAGTCCGCAATCCCCCGGAACAGTGGGTGCGGGTGGAAAACGTCCTGGAGCCGATCGTCGACCGCAAACTGTTCGATCGGGCGCAGATCGTGCTCAAGACCATCTATCGCCACATGACCAACAACGAGATGCTGGCCGCTCTTAGGGCACTACTGGCTCGCCGTGGCGCCTTGTCGTTGGCCCTGATCGACGCGGATCCCGGATGCCCGCCGGCCCAACGCTACCAGTGGCGTTTTGGAACCATTGTCAAAGCCTATGAACTGATCGGATACGAGCCATCCAAAAACTACCGCTTCATCGGCGTGAACCGGCACCTGGAATCAATGAGGCTGCAGATTATCCGGGATCTTGTGGGCGCGATTGATAGGCAGGGCGGGGTTGCTGCCCATGACATGGCGATGGACCTCCTGCGGATAAACGAGGAGATCACGATGGCGATTACAATGGCCCGATGCAGGGTTTCCGGCTTCGGCTATCCACGCTGGTTTTCGAAGGCCGATAAACGGCCACTACCCGACATTTTCGTCCTGATCCGTATGAATCCGGGCGACCTGACCATTCGGGACTATTTGATTGCGCCTGCCCACGAGATCGCGGGTAAATCGGAACTGCATGCCATCAATGGGATACCGCTGGACAGCTATATTTTTCCCACGCTCGACCCGATTATCAGGTTAGCAGAGCGAGAGCCTGTCGGAGGCGTGGCTTGGTAGTCAAGCGCTTAGCCAAGGACGCCGCCTACCGTGCGTTGGAAAACGGTGGCGACAGACATGCGAGCAATATTGTTGCTGGCGCATTAGGGTCCAAGAAGAGGCTTCGTTCACACGAATTTTTGGCGACCTACGATACGGAATGCAAACGCATGCGCGATTTCGTCACGCAAGCGGCAAAGTCTGAACAGAGCCTAGACCGGATAGTAGCGGCGCTCCACCTGATGATGCGCGACAAGCAATTCTGCGCCACGCTGGTGTCCGAGGGCTTCAGGACAATGCCAAGCCTACTGGCACATAGGTTGCGTGGCGCGACCCGCGAGCCGCAAATGTTCTGCTCTCCCGGAAAACCCGCTTCCGAGACAGGCGAGAACCGGAAAGCCGTTAACGGAATTTGCCCTGATGTCCTCGACCTGCTTCGGGACGCGCCGGTAAAAACAAAAATCTTCGGGTTGCTCCAGAAGGTGCTGCCAGCCAGGCAATTGGAGATTGCCCGGCTGATGGTGGCGATGGACCGGGTCAGGATCACCTACGCGAGACTACTCGTCGCTCTGACACCGCAAGCCCTGCTGGTCGAGGGTTTTAATCTCTCAACGATCACCACACAAGCGGAAGACCAGCGCGGCGCGATGGTGCTCGATGTCGGCGCGGTAAGCCTTGCGGTTCTCAGCGCCGCGGAACGTCATGGCCAGGTGGGCCTGGAGCTTGTCGCAGCCAACCGCTTTTTCGACCGGTTGATGGATAATTCCAGAGTGGTGCGGTATCTCGCCCGGACCTTTCCGGGGCATTTTGAAGAGTTTCACAGCTTCTCGATGCCATGCCTCGAACAGGGGCGCTAGATGGTCGGACGTCAACTCCTATAGAAACCGATCGCCGTCGCCGGGATGCAAACAACAGAACCAATGTGACTTCTGTCCAGGCCTCGAAAAGCCAAACCCGCCGAGCTTGCCGCAGCCAGAATGCTCGCAAAGCGATTTTCGATCGGCTCTCGGCCGCGCGGAATCGCTGTCATCCCTTCGGCAAGCCGGCTCGGTTCGTCGCTCATAACGGGTTGATCGGCCCGACCAGGCCGGGATGGTCGTTGGGCAACTTGTTGACGGCGCTCGTGTTCACCTCACGTCCAACGCGGTTGAACTGCAGCTGACCGTCGATGTCGTGGCTGAGAACGTCCTTGAGGCTGTCCTTGGGCGTCGCCGGGTCCAGCCAGGCGTCATAGTAGGCCGGGTCGAGAATGAGAGGCTGCCGATCATGCAACTGCTTCATCGGTTCTCCGGCAGGCTCGGTGATGATGGTGCAGCTGGTTATGTCGAGATTGGAATTGTAAGCCCAAAGCCCGGCGAACGAGAAAGGCGCGTGGCCTGGCTGGTAGATGTGCCAAGGGTCTTTCTTGCCGTCGGCTGGCGATATCGTCCACTCGTAGAAGCCATCGGCAGGGATCAGGCAGCGCTTGGACTTGTAGGCGTCGCGGAAGGCGGGCGCTGTATCGATGCCCTCAATCCTCGCATTGAACATAGCCGCCTTGGGCATTTCCTTTGCCCAGAAAGGGACCAGCCACCAGCGCCCTTCACGGAGCCTGTGATTGCCATCCTCACCGGCAGTGACGAATGGGACATCCTGAGTCGGCGCGATGTTGTACCGGGGCTCGTCGTTGCGGCCCGTCTCCGCCGGCGCAGTCAGGCGGTAGAGCCGGTGGATTTCCGACCACGACAGATATTTGGTGTAACGTCCGCACATCGCTCTGCCTCAGTTGCGCAGGAGTTCAGGCACGCTGAGCGGGCCAAGGTCGGAATTCTCCTATACTCGTCGCTGCGGCGCCAGACGCCGCGTATCTTGGCGGCGGTGACCGATGATTGCGGTTGTGTGCGTCAAGTTCTGCAAAATGGGGCAGCCATGATGCTGGTCATGCGGCTTGGCGCAGAGCGAGCTTCTTGTGCTCGCG
>NZ_JAMYVE010000039.1:0-5042 GCF_040323695.1 Mesorhizobium sp. M0030
GCCGACGCTGCCAAGACGATCGCCCCTTTCCTGATATCTACAAGCGAGCTATCAGACCGCTGCCAGCGCCTGCGTCAGGTCGGCGATAAGATCGTCCGGATGCTCGACGCCGATCGACAGCCTGACCGTGGTCTCCAGCACGCCAATGCGCTGGCGCACGTCGAAGGGAATGCCGGAGTGCGTCATCGCCGCCGGGTGGCTGGCGAGTGACTCCGTGCCGCCGAGGCTCACCGCCAGCTTGAATATTTGCAGCCCGTTGAGAAATGCGAAGGCCGCCTTCTCTCCGCCTTTGATATCGAAAGAAAATGTCGACCCGGCGCCGCTGCATTGCGCCTTGTAGGCCCGTCCCGCTGCCGTATCCTCGCCCAGGAACGGCAGGTAATGCACCTTCTCGACCTTGGCGTGATCGCGCAGGAATTCGGCCACGAGCCGCGCATTGTCGTTGGCGCGCTCCATGCGGATGGACAGCGTCTCCAGCGAGCGGCCGAGCATCCAGCAGGAATGCGGGTCGAGTTGCGTGCCGATGGCGCCGCGCAGCGCCTTGATCGGCTTGGTCACCGCCTTGCTGCCCATCGCCGCACCGGCGATCAGGTCGGAATGGCCGCCGACATATTTGGTCAGCGAATAGACGGAGACATCCGCGCCATGTTCGATCGGTCGCTGGAACACCGGGCCGAGCAGCGTGTTGTCGCAGACGATGATCGGCGTTGATCCTTGGCTTGCGCCGATCTCGTCGGCAAACTTCCGGATCAGTGCGATGTCGACCAGGCTGTTGGTCGGATTCGACGGCGTTTCGATGAGAATGACCGAGACACGCCCCTTCGCCACCGCTGCATCAGCAGCGGCCCGCACCGCCTTGTCGTCGACGCCGTCGGCGAAGCCGACAGCGCCGATGCCGAAGCCGGACAGCGTGCGCGTCAAAAGCGTCTCGGTGCCGCCGTAAAGCGGCTGCGAATGCAGGATGACATCGCCCGGCCGGGCATAGGCGAGCAGCGTCGTGGCGATCGCCGACATGCCCGACGAGAACAGGATGCAGGCGTCCGTTCCCTCATAGACCGCCAGCCGGTCCTCGACGATCTCCGAGTTGGGATGATTGAAGCGCGAATAGACCAGGCCGGACGCCGTGCCGCTCGGCGGCTCCTTGCGGCCGGATGTGTAGTCGAAGAAGTCGCGTCCCTCCTCCGCCGATTTGAACACGAAGGTCGAGGTCAGGAACACCGGCGGCTTGACGGCGCCTTCCGACAGTTGCGGATCGAAGCCATAGCTCAACATCAACGTTTCCGGATGGAGCTTGTGGTTGCCGATGTGGGTTTTCGACGGGCGCGGCGCGGTCATGGCTTTTCCTGCGTTCTGGAGGAGTCTCGTCCAGCAATTTATGCGATCCCGGTCCACCAGTCCTTGCTATTTTCGGCCTCGCATGGCTGCATCCCGGCAACAAATTGCCGAGCGAGAGCAAAAGTGCAGCAGAAGATAGCCGACGATTTCGACCGCAAGATCCTGCGCGAGCTGCAGGCCGACGCCCGCATCACCAACAATGAGCTTGCGGAGCGCATCGGCCTGTCGCCGTCGCCATGTTTGAGGAGGGTACGCCGGCTGGAGGAGGCCGGCATTATCCGGGGCTATACCACGCTGGTCGACCCGGCCGCCTTCGGCTGGAACATGGTCGCCATCGCCACCGTTCGGCTCAGCCGCCAGAACGAGGACGAGATCGTCATGTTCGAAGACGCCATCCGCGGTTGGGAAGAGGTGCTGGAATGCCACCTCGTCACCGGGTCGCGCGACTATGTGCTGAAGGTGGTGACCGGCAGCCTCGAACAGTACGAGCGCTTCATCAAGGAAAAGATCGCGCGGCTGAAATGCGTCGCGTCGATCGAGACCAGCTTCGTCATGAACACCATAAAGGAACGGCGCCTCTGACATTTGGTCAAAGGCGCCGCTCTCGAGGTCGAAATTGCCTGGCCAGGCTTATTTGATCGCCTTGTCGGTGATGGCTGTGGTGTAGGCGCCGGTCGGCGCCTTGGTGATGATCTTCTGGTCGAGCAGCGCCTTGGCGGTGCGCTCGTAGGTCGCCGGGTCGAGCTTGCCGTCGGCATTGTCGATCAGCTTGGCGACTTCGCTCATCATCCGCTTCTGGTGGTTTTCGTCCTGGCCACCACCGTCCATGACAATGCCCGCGGCCTCGTCATTGTTGTCGATGGCATATTTCCAGCCCTTCATCGAGGCGCGCACGAAACGCACCATCTTGTCTTCGAAAGCCGGATCCTTGAGCTTGTCTTCCGAGGCATAGAGCCCGTCCTCAAGCAGGTCGTTGCCCATCGCCGAGTAGTTGAACACGGTGAGCTGGTCCGGCTTGTAGCCGGCATCGATCAGCTGCCAGTACTCGTTGTAGGTCATGACCGAAATGCAATCCGCCTGCTTCTGGATCAGCGGCTGCACGTCGAAGCTCTGCTTCAAAACCGTGACGCCATCCGGGCCGCCTTCGGTCTTCAGGCCGAGCTTGTTCATCCAGGCGTAGAAAGGATATTCGTTGCCGAAGAACCAGACGCCGAGCGTGTGACCCTTGAAATCGGCTTCGGTCTTGATCGGGCCATCCTTCGGGCAGACCAGCTCCATGCCGGCCTTCTTGAACGGCTGGGCGATGTTGACCAGCGGCACGCCCTTTTCGCGCGCGGCGAGCGCCCCACCCATCCAGTCGACGATGACGTCGGCGCCACCGCCGGCGATCACCTGCTCGGGTGCGATATCGGGACCGCCCGGCTTGATGTCGACGTCGAGGCCTTCGGCTTCATAAAAACCCTTGGCCTTGGCGACATAGTAGCCGGCAAACTGCGCCTGCGTGACCCATTTCAGCTGCAAGGTCACCTTGTCGGCGGCCATTGCCTGGAACGCGCCCAGCGACATCGCGCCGGCCAGCATCGGAATGATCAGTCTTTTCATGTTTTTACCCTCTGAAGTTAACACCCGAACCCACCGCCCTATCCACCACGGACAGAGGGATGCCAAAACGTGACGGCTCTCTCGACGAGAGCGACCACGCCATAAAAGACCGAACCCGCCAGTGCTGCAACTGCGATTTCGGCCCAGACCATATCGATGTTCATCCGCCCGACCTCGGTCGAGATGCGAAAGCCCATGCCGACCACAGGCGTGCCGAAGAACTCGGCGACGATGGCGCCGATCAGCGCCAGCGTCGAGTTGATCTTCAGCGCGTTGAAGATGAAGGGCGCTGCCGCCGGCAGCCGGAGCTTCAAGAGTGTTGGCCAGTAGCCCGACGCATAGGTGCGCATCAAATCGCGCTCCATATGGCCGGAGGCGGCAAGACCGGCAACCGTGTTCACCAGCATCGGGAAGAAGGTCATGATGATGACGACCGCGGCCTTGGACGGCCAGTCGAAGCCGAACCACATCACCATGATCGGCGCCACACCGATGATCGGCAGCGCCGAGACCATATTGCCGATCGGCAGCAGACCGCGGCGCAGGAATGGCACGCGGTCGGCCGCAATCGCCACCAGGAAGCCGGCGCCGCTGCCGATGACATAACCGAAGATCACCGCCTTGAAGATGGTCTGCCTGATATCGGCGCCGAGCACCGGCAGGGAACTGGCGATGCGCACACCGATGGCGCTCGGCGGCGGCAAAAGGATGAAGGGAATGCCGGCGCCACGCGTCACCGCTTCCCATATGATCAGGATCCAGGCGCCGAAGATCGCCGGGATGATGAGGCGCAGCGCCATCCGCGCCCCTTTTGCCATCGGGCGAAGCCCCGACAGCACCGCCACACAGCGCCAGGCCAGCAGCCAGGCAGCGGCGAGCAGCAGGAAATAAGGCGCCAATGCCGTGCCTTCGAAACCTGTAATGCCCGAGATCAGCATCCAGGCGACGAGATGAGCGCCGATGAACAGCACCGCAGCCTCGGCCAGCGGCGAAATTCTGATCATCGAGATCAGCCCTGCCAGCACGGCCAGGCCGATCATCGGGGTCTTTATCCCGAAATAGGGGTAGTCGAAGCTTGCTGTCGGGTCTGCAAGGGCGGCCGCTTCCGGCTTCGACATCGCACCGAGCGCGACGGCGACGAGGCACAGCGCAATGGCCAGCACGGCTTGCCAGGAGGGCTTCAGCCAGTTCATGCCGGCCTCCCGCCCATCGCGCGGTCAACGAGGCGCCCGGCTATGCCGACCACCATGACCAGAAGGGCCGCCACCACCGAGCCCGCCACAAGGGCGGACCAGATGTCGATGGACTGGCTGTAATAGGCGCCTGCCAAAAGCTTGGCGCCGATGCCGGCGACAGCACCGGTCGGCAGTTCGCCGACAATGGCGCCGACCAGGCTCGCCGCCACCGCCACCTTCATCGAGGTGAACAGGAACGGCACCGAGGCCGGCACCCGCAGCTTCCAGAAGGTCTGCGAGACACTGGCATTGTAGGTGTGCATCAGGTCGAGATGCATGAGTTCGGGCGAGCGCAGGCCCTTCACCATGCCAACCGTCACCGGGAAGAACGACAGGTAGGTCGAGATCATCGCCTTTGGGATCAGACCGCTGATGCCGATCGCCCCCAGCACGACGATGATCATCGGCGCCACCGCCAGAATGGGAATCGTCTGGGAGGCGATGATCCACGGCATCAGGCTGCGGTCGAGCGTCGCCACATGCACGATGCCAACCGCGATGACGATGCCGAGCGCCGTGCCGAAGGCAAAGCCGAGCAACGTCGACGACAGGGTCACCCAGGCATTGTAGACGAGGCTTCGGCTCGATGTGATGGGCCGCAGGAAGGTGTTCTCGAAGAAGTTCACCGCCACCTGATGCGGCGCCGGCAGCGTCGGCTTGGGCTGCGACAGCGTCTTGCCCATGAATTCGACGGTGTCGTGGGTTTCCCCGGCGCGCCGGTCGAGGTCGCGCTGGAAGGGCGCGTTTAGGATGACGGCGAAGACATACCAGAGCACCACCACGCCCAGGAGGATGGAGGTCACGGGGATGAATTTTTCGCGGAAGGTGTCCATCTAGCGCGCCTCGCCAGCGGGGTGCACTCCTCTCCCC
>NZ_JAMYVE010000040.1:0-4705 GCF_040323695.1 Mesorhizobium sp. M0030
AGAACACGCCGCGGCGCCCTACGCCGGAGGCAGTGGGTCGATGCTGGGTGCCTCGGTGCTGCAGCCGGGTCACTCAACGGCGCGCCATCATGATGCGCCGGATTCGTCAGTGGCTGATCTGAATCCCCCCGCACCGTCCGAGTTGCGTGACCCTGCTCGTTCTGTGCCGGCGGCGGTGCAGCCAGATCCTCCAATAGGGGTCTCCGGTCCCGACAAGCGTCATCTTTATTCCAACGATGCGACCGTTGTCGAAGGGCTGAGGTCAGCATTGGAGAGCACGGTCAAGCGCCATGTAAATTCTCTTCTCGGCTTTGGTCGTTGGCTCTTTGATAATAACAGGCCGGGATTTGCTGCTCGGCTTCACGAGGAGTCGCTGGATCCGGATCTCAAGGAGTACGAGAGCAAGAGTGGCTCCTCGGACGTGGCTAGAGCAGTGGGTCATCTCAAGACGTGGGCGGGCGGAGCGCCAGTGCTGGACCGCGCCGCTGTCCTGAATAATCCCGACCCTGCCGACGCCGCGCTCATCAGAGATTACACAGCGGCTCCCATCAAAGAGTACAAGGCAGCGCCGACCGGGCCGAATCCCGCTACCATTCAGACCTATGGATCTGCTCCTAGACGTTTCAGTGAATACCTGGTTGAAAACAAAAAGCCGGGGATTGCGGCTCGGCTTCACGAGGGGTCGCTGGATGAAGATGCCAAGCGCTATAACAACTCCGGTGGGATCAGTGCACTAGCTCATCTCCGGAAGTCCGAACTCGGGCGCGAGCTCCCTGGGAAAGCTAATGAAGACGACGCTGTTCTGCCATTGTCTTTCGTGCCAACTGGGCCCCATCACCAAGCCTCGGATCCCGCAGGGTCCTTTCGTCCCCTGAGCTGGCGCGACGGCGACCAGCGCGCGCCGGACGAGCGGATCGCTGCACAGGACAGGAGCAACCAGCTACCAAGCGAGGAGGTCCTCATCAACCGTGAGCATGATACAGCGGAGTTGAGACCAGCGAAGAGGCAAAGGACCCCGAACAGTCGTCTGCAGGACGTTGCCACTGAGCCGCAGCTGAGCGAGATCGGCAATTCAGGCGCTCGCGTGCTGATGCAGGCCCCCACCCATCAAGTGGGTGCATTGCCATGGGAAGCGCAGCCCATGATGCAAGGGAGCGGACAAGAACACGCCGCGGCGCCGTATGCCGGAGGCAGTGGGTCGATGCTGGGTGCCTCGGTGCTGCAGCCGGGTCACTCAACGGCGCGCCATCATCATGCGCCGGATTCGTCAGTGGTTGATCTGAATCCCCCCGCACCGTCCGAGTTGCGTGACCATGCTCGTTCTGTGCCGGCGGCGGTGCAGCCAGATCCTCCAATAGGGGTCTCCGGTCGCGACAAGGGTCCCCTCTATTCCAACGATGCGACCGTTGTCGAAGGGCTGAGGTCAGCTTACGCGGGTAAGGTCAAGGAGAGCACGGTCAAGCGCCATGTAAATTCTCTTCTCGGCTTTGGTCGTTGGCTCTTTGACAATAACAGGCCGGGATTTGCTGCTCGGCTTGACGAATCGTCGCTGGATCAGGATCGCAAGGAGTACGAGAGCAGGGGTGGCCCCTCGGAGTACGAGAGCAGGGGTGGCCCCTCGATCGTGGCTAGAGCACTGGGTCGTCTCAAGACGTTGGCGGGCGGAGCGCCAGTGGTCGACCGCCCTGTCCGGAATCCCTACCCTGCCGACGCCGCGCTCATCAGAGATTACACAGCGGCTCTCATCAAAGAGTACAAAGAAGCGCCTGCGACCGGGCCGAATCGCGGTACCATTCAGGTCTATGGATCTACTCTTATACGTTTCAGTGAATACCTGCATGAAAACAAAAAGCCGGGGATTGCGGATCGGCTTCACGAGGGGTCGCTGGATGAAGATGCCAAGCGCTATGTGAACTCCGGTGGTAACCGGAGGATCAGTGCACTAGCTCATCTCCGGAAGTTCGCACCCGGGCGCGAAATTGCCCTTGCTGCTCGTCCGGAAGACGCAGTCGGCATGGAGGCTCGTGCCATTGGGGACGCCGCTGCGCAGCGCAGCGGGACGCAGGAGGCATTGGGTCGGCCAGAGAGGCCCCCTGGGAAAGCTAAAGACGGGCGGGTGCTCGGCGCATTGGAATGGCTAGGCGACGAACATATCCAGAGGGATTACCAACTCCTGGAGCAGGAGTTGCAGGGGAACAATCCAGATCTCGCCGCCCGGACGCGGTTCGTGGATCCCCTCGTAGCCAATTATCATCTGCGCTTGGGCTCCGAGAGCGTCATGCTAAGCGCATTCCAGCGCATCGTCCATCAGAACGGTAACGACACAGCCGACTTCCTGTTCGTGCCAGTGAGCGATGGCGGTAAGACTCTTGCGGAGCGCGGCACCCATTGGTCGCTGCTGTTCGTTGATCGCAGCGACCGGGAACGGCCGGTTGCCTATCATTATGACTCCTACAACGGATGCAATGACAAGCTTGCAAAACACCTCGCAGAAAGGCTGGGCGCCAGCCTGGAGACCCGCGTGGGCGTATCCCGCATCGCCCAGCAGAGCAACGTGGTGGATTGCGGAGTCTACGTGGTGGACGGCACGCGGGCGCTGGTTGGGCGATTGCAATCGCAGCCAGATAACCTGAACCTCAACAACCTCGTCGTCAATCGGCAGGCACTACAAACCCGCCTCAGGGGTGACAATACATTCGGAACGGCAAATAATCTTACGAACTTTGAACTCATGGACCGACAGGCCCGAGACGCGGTTAAGGAAAGCCCCGTTGGGACGTTTTACCAGCAGATCAAGCGGCTCGGCCAGTCAGCGCCAGACGTTGCTCCCGGGGACCCATTTAAATTTCAAAGTCTTGAGAGCAAGGGGGACGCCGCTGCGCAGCGCAGCGGGCCGCAGGAGGAATACAGTTGGCCAGAGTATCTCCCCCCTGGGAAAGCTAATGAAGACGACGCTGTTCTGGCATCGTCTTTCGTGCCAACTGGGCCCCATCACCAAGCCTCGGATCCCGCAGGGTCCTTTCGTCCCCTGAGCTGGCGCGACGGCGACCAGCGCGCGCCGGACGAGCGGATCGCTGCACAGGACAGGAGCAACCAGCTACCAAGCGAGGAGGTCCTCATCAACCGTGAGCATGATACAGCGGAGTTGAGACCAGCGAAGAGGCAAAGGACCCCGAACAGTCGTCTGCAGGACGTTGCCACTGAGCCGCAGCTGAGCGAGATCGGCAATTCAGGCGCTCGCGTGCTGATGCAGGCCCCCACCCATCAAGTGGGTGCATTGCCATGGGAGGCGCAGCCCATGATGCAAGGGAGCGGACAAGAACACGCCGCGGCGCCGTACGCCGGAGGCAGTGGGTCGATGCTGGGTGCCTCGGTGCTGCAGCCGGGTCACTCAACGGCGCGCCATCATCATGCGCCGGATTCGTCAGTGGTTGATCTGAATCCCCCCGCACCGTCCGAGTTGCGTGACCATGCTCGTTCTGTGCCGGCGGCGGTGCAGCCAGATCGCCCAAAAGTGGTCTCCGGTCCCGACAAGGGTCCTCTTTATTCCAACGATGCGACCCTTGTCGAAGGGCTGAGGTCAGCACTCTATGCCGGTAAGGTCGGGGAGATCACGGTCAAGCGCCATGTAGATATTCTTTTCGGCTTTGGTCATTGGCTCGTTGAAAATAACAAGCCGGGGATTGCGGATCGGCTTCACGATTCGTCGCTGGATCGGGATCGCAAGGAGTACGAGATCTGGGGTGGCGGCCCCTCGGCCGTGGCTGGGTCACTGGGTCGTCTCAAGACGTGGGCGGGCGGAGCGCCAGTGGTGGGCCGCCCTGCCCTGAATCCCCACCCTGCCGACGCCGTGCTCATCAGAGAGTACACAGCGGCTCTCATCAAAGCGTACGAGGCAGCGCCGACCGGGCCGAAACCCCGTACCGTTGAGGTCTATGGGTCTGCTCTTAGACGTTTCAGTCAATGCCTGGTTGAAAACAAAAAGCCGGGGATTGCGGATCGGCTTCACGAGCGGTCGCTGGATGAAGATGCCAAGCGCTATATGAAAACCGCTGACATCAGTGCACTAACTCATGTCCGGAAGTTCGCACTCGGGCGCGAAATTGCCCTTGCTGCTCGTCCGGAAGACGCAGTCGGCATGGAGGCTCGTGCCATTGGGGACGCCGCTGCGCAGACCGCGGCACAAGCTCATGGCCACGCAGGAGAGCAGGGACCCATCTCTCGAGCTCAACAAGTCGCGCCAGCGCCGTTTGAACGGCACTTGGGCAAGAAGCGTGAGGCCCAGGACGGACTGACGAGTACACTTGACAGGAGCAACCTCGTGAACAGCGGGGGCGTCATCATAAACAATGAACATTACACAGCGCTGTTGAGACCGGCGAAGAGGCAGAGGACTGATAATCCGCAAAGCCGCGCCATGGGGCGGCAACTGAGCGAAGCAACCACGACGTCCATCAGCCAAGCCTCCGATCAAGCCCGAGCGGACCTAATGGCTTCCTTCAGAAGCAGGGAGCGCTCCGACGCGGGGCGTTGAGCTCCATGGCTGGGGTCAAGCAGAACAGCTCTCTTGACGACAGAGGCGCTGATGCGATCTCCGGACCGGTAGCTCTCGCTGTAATTGATCAGGCTGGTACTGTTGGAAGGCTTGATCAGCCTCGTCACCCCAATCTCCAGCATAGCTCACTGTCACGCGGCCAACGTGCCT
>NZ_JAMYVE010000041.1:0-4180 GCF_040323695.1 Mesorhizobium sp. M0030
ACAAGCTGTTCATCGGGCTCGCCCGCTCGGCGGCCGATGCGACGGAGTATTTCCAGATCCCGACCGGACGTGTGGTCGAGATCGGAACGCAAGTGACGATTTAGGGCATGCCGCGGTTGAGAAGAATCGGTGCTGTCACATTGATTGAGCGGGTAAGGAAATTCAGGTAGCAGCGCGCCCGGCACTGTAAGTTTCAGCGGCTTGATGCACGCGATAGCTGGCCGGGACGGCTGTCACGCTGTGGCGACACACGCGATCTTGTTCCAGATTTGCATGGGGGCGTTACGCAGGTCTCGATGTTGAGCCGATGACAGCGCATTGCAGGGAAACTGAGCAGGTCGGCAATCGGATCATGGATGGAAACGAACCGCTGAAGCTGGCGTGCCGACTTGAAGCGTTTCATGATCCTTTCGCGTCGTCGAGTCGGCTGGTGCGAATTTTCCGCTCGATTATTCAGGCCTGTGTGCGACCGGTGTTCGACGCCGGGCAAGAGGTCGCGCATGGCGGCATCATAGGATCGGAGCTTGTCGGTGATCATGATCCGTGGTGTCCGCCCTTGAGCTTTCAGCAACTTGCGCATCAGACGCTTTGCCGCCTTGGCATTTCGGCGGCTTTGTACCAGCACTTCGAGGACGAAGCCGTCCTGATCGACGGCACGCCAGAGCCACTGCTTCTTGCCACTGATAGCCACGACACATTCGTCGAGATGCCATTTGTCGCCCAGGCAGCCGGCTGATATTGATCTCCTGGGCGAAATGCCGTCCGAATTTCTCCGCGCAGCTTCGAACGGTCTGATGCGTGACGATGATGCCGCGGGCCGCCAGCATGTCCTCAACCATGCGCAGGCTGAGCGGAAAGCGAAAGTAGAGCCATACCGCGTGCGCAATGATCTCGGGGGAAAGCGGTGGCGACCATAGAGCGGACCACGAGCAACTTCTGACATGGCCCAATGTAAGCACATCTTCATAAGCTGTCGGTTGACTTTACGGTGCCGCGCCAAGCGAGCAGCATCCGGCCGGCGGGGCCGACCCCGTCTCCCGGCCGTGAGCAGAACGGCATCACGCAGGGGCCGCTTCATCCTCGACGCGGCCAGCCTGCTTTGCCGTTACCGCCGCCGCCGAAAGCGCCAGGCGTTGCCGCCAGGCGCCGGTCCGCCGGCAGCGGTTCGTCTCCACCGATGATCCGATTCCCAACCAATTCCACTTTCCCCCATACCTGCGTAACGCCGCTATGCAAATCTGGACAAAATCGCGTATGTCGCCGCAGCATGACAGCCGTCCCGACCAGCTATCGCTGCATCAAGACGCTGATATCTTTACAGTGCCCGCACGCCTCTCGCGCGCCAACGGCCAGTCGGTGTCGCGAATTGAGGCGCGCTGAAGCCGTCCGGCTCAGCCGATCATGGCGCTTCGGTTGCCGGGTTCGAGGTCGTGGCCTCTGCCGCTGCGCGATTCTAGCAATTGCGCCTTGGAGAGCTCTGCTTCAGCCTCGGCGAGGCATGGCTCGGCTGCGGTTCTCTGCCGCAGAAGGTCCGATTGCGAATTCTTGACGTTGTCACGACGTAGGCGAGCGGCCTTGGCGAACGTCGGATAAGCGAAATGATTGACATCGGAGATGCCGCCCTTCGTTTCCTCGGCGTTTATCTGGAACTCCAGTTCTCGCGCCATGCGTTCGAAATCGGCAATCATGATGTCTAGCTGGTGCAACTGTCGTCGCTTCTCATTCACCTGAAATTGCTTCAGTCGGACCAGATTACCTCGTGGCTTCATGACTCGGTACTCCGGTACCCATTTCGTCCAATCAAACCGCTCTCTCCCCTTGACGTTAGGCCTACAGCGACTCTCACGTTTTCTGCTGCGAGCGGAAACATATTTTCCAAAATCCTTGGCCGATGGCTATGAGTTCAATGCATCGACAAGCATGCGAGCGGGGGACTTAAGGGGCGGTAAAAAAAGGCGGAATAGGGCGATTTTCACAATGTCTGCATATGAACGCATTGAGACCTGCGGCGGGCTTGACACACAAAGCAATCGTCAAGATTTGCGACATGGACGCCGGGGGGCATGAATACGCCCGCCGTCAGCTACACGCCCCCCGATTTCCGCCGCCTATTATCGCCCACGCGCTCTGGCTTTATTTCCGGTTTCCGCTGAGCCTGCGCCTGGTTGAGGAAATGCTGCTGGAACGCGGCATCGTGGTTTCGTATGAGACAAGTCGCCGGTGGGGCATCTAAGTTCGGGCTGGACTGCGCTCGCTGCTTGCGCCGCAAGCCGCCGTGCCGGAATGATGTCTGGTACCTGAACGAAGTGGCGTCACCATCGCCCGGCAAAAAGCTTTGGTTGTGGCGCGCCGTCGACCAGGATGGATATGTGCTGGACGAAATCGTGCAAAACCGCCGCAACACCAAGGCCGCCAAGCGCTTGCTGACGCGGCCGTTGAAGAAGCAGGGGCTCGCGCCGAAGCGCATGATCACCGACTAGCTGCGCTCGTATGGAGCGGCAAAGCGACAGGTGATGCCGGACGTCAAGCACCGGTCGCACAAGGGGTTGAACAACGGAGCGGAGAATTCCCATGTGCCGCCGCGAAAACGGGAGCGGATGATGCAGAGGTCCGATCGCCGGGAGGCCTGCAACGCTTCGTCTCGACCTTGTCAGCCCTCCGCAACCTCTTCGTCCCGCCCCAAACGTTCTGCTCTCGCCATACATGTTCATCGCCTCAGCGCGATGGCGCTGGTGATATCACGACGCGTTTGTACTGCTCGACCTACGCCACAGGTGCCGACGCTGTGACGAGCTTCGTCGGTCGCGTGTCGAGTGACGGCACCGGGGACAATTATCGTCGACCGCAGTCCATTGCCCAGACCAAGGCGCTTCTCGGCGTCGGCACGATGGCAAATCGCAGCGTCACGATCTCGGCCGCTGCCCCTTCTGGCGGCGTGGACGGTGATTTCTGGGTGCAGCCGTAATGGCCCTTTACGTCAAAGCCTCCGAGGTCTGGGGGGCGGCTAGCGCCGTATGGGTGAAAATCTCAAGCCTCTGGACCAAGGCTCGACAGGTCTATGTGCGCAGCTCGGGCGTCTGGGAGAAAATGTTCCCGATAGATCTGGTCTTCAATGGCACTCACGAAGACTCGACTGCCACGACCGTTTACACCCACACCAGCATTCCGCTTCTTGTCGCGCCACACGCTAATCGTCGTGTCATCGTGACAACTGAGACCACTGACACCGAAAGTGCAGTGACCGTCAACAGTATGACGATTGGGGGTGTGGCTGCCACCCTTCTCGCTCAGGTGGAAAGCATCTTCAATTCTGGTGTGGTCTATCTGTCAGTGTGGTCGGCCCTCGTGCCAACCGGTACGACGGCAACGATCGTGACCACGTATAGTGAGAGCGTGTTCCGTGACTACATGTCGGTCTATACGACCACCAATTGGGATGGTGTGGTGGGCACTGTTGCCTCTGACAACAATTCAACGGGTGGCCTGACAACGACCGTCAGCATTGGTGCCCTGGGCGCAGCGATCGCAATTGCGGGCAACGCCACCAAGGGGGCATCGGCACTGCGACATGGACCGGGCTGACCCAACAGTTCTCAAACACACCAGTCACGAATAGAAACCACAGCGGAGCAATGGCAATAGCTACCGCCGCCCAAGCTGCCCTCACCGTAACCTGTGCCTACAGCACTACTCCAGCACTTGTCGCACTGCTGGTGGTTCCGCGGTGCGCAACTCCTGACTGGCGACGGCGTCGGCGACATGCCTTACGGACTCGTATTGCCAGAGCTTGTAATCGTCGACAAACCAGCCAAGTCGGCTCTCGATCGCCGTAGCAAGCTCGTTATAGTCGAGGCTGTCGAGGCCGAGATCCCGCATTCTGGTTGTCATCGACACCTCTACTTTTTCGGCAACTAGAGCGTTGAGGGTTTTGAGAACCAGTTGTTCAATTTCAAGTAATGTCATCACTAATACATGCCTTTTGCTTGCAGATTCAGGTAATGCAACCCTGATCGGGGCGCAACCCCCAAAACGAGGTGTGCCGTTGAAACATGTTCTTGTCATTGACGATGATGCCGCAATGCGGCGCCTCATCGCCGATGCATGCCCTGAAGGTAACCGCAGTCCACGATAGCAAGCAGTTTGACTATGTTCTTTCACGTGAGCCAGTCGATCTCGTGGT
>NZ_JAMYVE010000042.1:0-3149 GCF_040323695.1 Mesorhizobium sp. M0030
CTCTCTCGCAAGGGCCGATAAGCGATACCGTTGCCCACAACATGGCACGCAATGGTCTGCTGCAAGCAGCGCGTTGCAATGCCGAGGTCGTGCAAGCTCTCGGTCTTGGAAAGCGGATCGCTGCCCGATGGCAAAAGGCCAATGCCAAGTTTCTGGCCGCCAACCGGAAAGCTGGGGACGTGGCAGGTGGGCTGGGTGCCATTTCAAAGTCGCTGCGCGTGCTGCTGCAATCGGCCATTCTTGCCGTCGGTGCGTACCTTGTCGTCAGGGAAGAGGCTACGGCCGGGGTCATGATTGCCAGTTCGATCATGATGGGGCGTGCGCTGGCTCCGGTCGACCTCGCCATTTCAAGCTGGAAACCCTTCCTCATGGCGCGCCAGGGTTGGGCGCGGCTGGAGGACCTCTTGGAAAAGGTTCCTGAAACCGCTCCTGTTATGCTAATGCCTGCACCTGAACGCGAACTGCGCCTCGAAAGCGTGACAATCGTTCCGCCCGGCGAAAGCAAGCCGACCGTGACCGGCCTTGCGTTTGCCATTCAGGCGGGAAGCGCACTCGGGGTCATCGGCCCGTCGGGCTCGGGCAAGTCGACACTCTCGCGCGCCATCGTCGGCGCATGGACGCCGGTCGCCGGGAAGGTTCGCATCGACAGCGCAAGCCTCGATCAATGGGACCGGGAAGCACTAGGCCGTCACATCGGCTATCTGCCACAAGGTGTTGAATTGTTCGATGGCACCATTGCCGAAAACATCGCTCGTTTTGAAGATGATCCTGACCCTGAGGCTATTGTCGCCGCGGCGAAAGCAGCGGGCACGCACGAACTGATCCTCCGATTTGAGCACGGATACGAAACTCCGATTGGTGAGGCCGGATCGGCACTTTCCGCCGGGCAGCGTCAGCTTATCGGTCTTGCCCGGGCCCTTTATCGAGACCCTTTCCTTGTCGTGCTGGATGAACCCAATGCCCATCTCGACGCGGAAGGCGAAGCTGCAGTCGTTAATGCGATCGCCTCCGTGCGCGAGCGCAAGGGCATTGCGGTTGTCGTCGCCCATCGGCCGAGCGCCATCCGCGCCGTCGATTTGGTGTTGGTGATGGAAGGTGGACGGCAGCGATCATTCGGTGCGCGTTCCAAAGTCCTGAAGGCCATCGAGTCTACACAGGATCACGTGGCAGAGCGCGCTGACATGGAGGATCCCGGTGTCCGGCATTCATCAGAACAATGACGTTTCGAGTCCATTCGCCGGCACCTGGTGGCGGGCCTTCTGGCGAGCGTGATCTTTGTGGGAGGAGCCGGAGCCTGGGCGACCTTCACGAATCTCTCCGGTGCGGTTGTAGCGTCCGGACACTTTGTCGTCGTTTCCTAGTGAGAAGATACAGCACCCGACTGGCGGGGTGGTCGGAGAAATCCTGGTGAACCCGGCATTTCGTACTACCTGGTGCGCCTGTCGGTTCCGATCTCGGCTCGCGCGAACGCGCTCCCTAACGTTCCATTGCTCGCAATGGGCAGTGCCGGCGCGACTCGGCAACACAGCCCCATGCCCGTTCTTCCGAGGGCGGCCCAACCAGGACGACCGGTTGCCAAGTTTTCCTGGACCGTTCTTTGAGTGTGAATATTCGGGCCGATTGCCTGGGGCGTGTCCCCGCCGCCTGCGAGCCCGCAACTGCTCAGCAGAAGGGCGAAGTGAACGAGAATGCATCCATTTCGTAAATGTATGCCTATCCAAGCAATCGATTTCTCCAATTGTCCGATGACGAATATGAACGACTCAGGCAGGGGCATCATTAGGAGTATTTTCAATGGCAAAGATTATCGAAGGTGGCCCGGGTTCCGAAACACTCCTCGGCACCGAGGGTGTTGACTGGATCGAGGGTTACCAGGGCGGTGACTGGCTTGACGGTCGTGGCGGCAACGACGAGATCTCGGGTGGCGCGGGCAGTGACCGAGCCATCGGCGGCGAGGGTAACGACCGCATCTTCGGCGGAGATGGCTGGGACGATCTCTCCGGCGACAACGGCCGCTTCAACGCGCGCGTCTCCGGTGAGGACAATGACAGGCTCAGCGGCGGACCCGGCCAGGATGTCCTCTACGTGGGTGACGGCCAGGACACGTTGACCGGGGGCAGCGACAGTGACACGTTCGTGTTCCAGTTCCACAATCCGGTGCCTGGGGTTGTCGGGTCGACGTCGGACATTACCACTATCACCGATTTCAACCCGGCGGAGGACAAGTTCGCCTTCGATGCGGTAGGCCTCTACAACGACGGTTTTGGCGCGAACTTCGTCAACAACGCCAGCATACAGTCCGGCTACCCGGTGAGCAGCTTCTACAGCGGTGCGGCGTCGGGTGCGAACGGCGAACACGTCGTGGTGATCACTGGTGAATCTTTCAACTCTGCTAATGAGGCGGCGAGTGCGATCTCCGGCGAGCACGCCGGCGACATCATTGTCTACCAAAGCAGCTACACTGACAGAGTTGCAACTCTGGCCTATGTCACCGCCGACGGCAGCGCGCACGAGTTCGCCCACCTGGGCGGTGTAGTCACCGTGGCAGACCTGGGCCTGACCGCGTCGGACTTCACCTTCGTTTGATCCAGAAAACCCATGCGGAACCGCGCCCGCCCCGCCCCCCCGGGCGGGCGCTTTCCCGTCCGTTTCCGCTACTTGCCATGGGCCGGGGCGCCTGGGAGCAGTCAGCGTGTACAGTGACGAAGCCCTGCGCGTCGCGCTGCTCGTGGACCGAAATCTCCTGAAGGTGTGGAGGCGGAAGCCTGTTCGGGCCCTTGCGGCCGACCAGGATGAATCCCTTCCAAACCTTCAGCCGGACGGTGTTGTTGACCCGCTCCATCAAATGCCGGGACCAAACATATTCGGCGGGAGCACTGATCCTGAACCAGCGAGCGGATGCAGTCGGTTGCCGATCGGGGAGCAATATAGGGAGCTGGGTCGCCAGCTGCGGAGACTTACGTGACAACCATTCCTTAAAGGATCAGCTTTGAGACCCTTCCCTCTGACTTCCGCGATTTGGGGCAGTGTGTTGATCAGCGGCGTGGTCAACGTGTTTGCGCTGATCTCGCCGCTGTTCATGCTTCAGGTCTATGACCGCGTTCTGGCAAGTGGCAGCGTATCCACGCTGGTGGGGCTCGTCGTGCTCG
>NZ_JAMYVE010000043.1:0-2722 GCF_040323695.1 Mesorhizobium sp. M0030
CCAGGCGGTGACGGGATCGACGACACTCAAATACGCCTACGACGCCAACGGCGCGCTGCTCTCGCGCAAGCTCGGCAACACCACGCAGCAGGCATACACCTACAACGATGACGGCCGGCTGGCGACGGTGGCGGGTGTCACGCTGAAGTACAACGCCTTCGGCCAGCGCCAGACCTCGACCGTCAGCGGCGGAGGCGGCATCTTCATCTTCGGCCGGAATGGGCTGCTGCTCGCCGAATACACCCCGCTCGGCGTGCTCATGAGGAACTACATCTATCTGGAGGGCAAGCCGTTCGCCATCGAGAACCTGGCCGGCGATGTCTTCTACATCCTGAATGACCAGGTGTCCCAGCCGCAGAAGATGCTGTACGGGTCGCCCGCGGCCGTCGCCTGGCAGCGTGTCGCCGGCATCTTCGGCAACACCGTCTCCCAGCCGGTCGGCGCCACCAGCGCCAATCCGCAACGCTTCCCCGGCCAGCAGGAGGACCCGACCAGCGCTCTCTACTACAACTACTTCCGCGACTACGACCCAGCCACCGGCCGCTACATAGAGCCAGACCCGATCGGGCTCAATGGCGGTATCAATTTGTATACATACGTCGAAGGGAATCCCACCCGGCGGGTGGATCGGTTTGGGCTCTATACAGAAGCCATCTTCTTCAAGCCCGTTGGCTGGTTCGCCTCATCTTTTGGCCATGTCGCAGTCAATATCAATGGTACAGTCTATTCGTGGAACACGAACGGAATGGCGATTGAACCAAAGGATGACTATCTGGATCGAAACAAGTTCAGGGACGCTTTGGGTTTCCCCTTAAGCTTGACCCACGCTCAGGAAAATCAACTAGAGGGCAGCCTAAGAAGTTACGGAAAAGATCATTCCTATGATAAGTTCTCCTCTAATTGTACTGATCCACTTCAGCATGGTTTGGAAGAGCTTGGGTATCCGTTCGGGGCCTTCACACCAACACCGTCACAAATCAGAGACAACCTGGTCTTTGACGGACTAGCGAATGGGAATAACTACAACTACTATCCTGCCAATCCAGCCGACAAAGCGCCTTGGTGGGTTCCAAGTGCACCGTGGACTCCATACCAGTAAGGGGGAAGGCTCTGCAAAAACGTGGAATCCTCATTCTCGCTATCATTGCTGCAATTCCTTTGGCGATCGTTGCCGATCAGACATTCGGGAAGGGATTTTCGTGGCAAGATATGGATTGGAACGGTGATGGTCATACCTCGTTTGCAGAGTTCTTTCATGCGTTTGACGTGGGCTCGCGCGAAGTACAAGTAGATGGTAGGCAGTGCAGGGAAGCCTATCTCTTGAAGGATGGCGCGCCGGTTAAGCTACTCTGCCCCTGACAAGGGGCCGATACATCGGGCCGCAGAGGCCTAATTGTCGAAAGTGAGGAGATATAACTCGGTAGCGCCACACCCGGTTAGACCGTCGTTGCAGGCAATTTGTTTGTTGGTACTCCGGTTCGGTGATTGCGGAGGGCAAGCCGTTCGCCATCGAGAACCTGGCCGGCGATGTCTTCTACATCCTGAATGACCAGGTGTCCCAGCCGCAGAAGATGCTGTACGGGTCGCCCGCGGCCGTCGCCTGGCAGCGTGTCGCCGGCATCTTCGGCAACACCGTCTCCCAGCCGGTCGGCGCCACCAGCGCCAATCCGCAACGCTTCCCCGGCCAGCAGGAGGACCCGACCAGCGCTCTCTACTACAACTACTTCCGCGACTACGCGCCCAGCCACCGGCCGCTACATCGAGCCAGACCCGATCGGGCTCAACGGCGGTATCAATCTGTATGCATATGCTTTAGGCAACCCGGTTAGCCTAATTGATCCTCTTGGTCTTTGGACCGGACAGCTGGGTCTTGCGTTGAATTTCCAATTCGGCCCAGTAGTTGTACAGTTCTCGGCTGGGCTTGCGATTGATGGTACAGGCGCGCTCGGTACTTACTACGCTGCTGGCGGAGGACTTGGGGTGGGGGCAGATGTTTCAGGAGGAGTATCAGTTGCCTACTCGCCCAACGCATGCTCAATTGACGACTTGAACGGTCCCTTCAACAACGTTAGCCTTGGAGGAGGTTGGGGACCGCATGCGTCGGGCGATGGTTTTTTTGGGAAAGGAGCTAACGGTCGATCCATAGCCGGAGCGGGGATTACGCTTGGGGCTGGGTTGGGCGAGGGCGGAGCGGACACAGTTACGACGACCAACGTTACCCCCATTGGGCATATCTGGTGAAACGGTTTGCTGCGGTGCTCTTGATTGCGTTGGGATTGGGTTCCTTTGCATTCCATGCCGGATTGATGGTTTATTACAGCAATGTGCTGCCGCGCGATCCTCGACCTGAATTCGGAAGGACTTACCCAATCAACAATCACGGTACTGTCGTTTATCTAACCGAGTGTGAGCAACCGGAATTGACGTGGCTGTATTTCGCAGCGTTCGCCTTCGCCCTCTCGGGCGGAGTGCTTTTTGCGTCAAACAAAAAGAAAGTCTGAAAGTATACACGGCAATGTGGTCAGCGAAAATCGGACAATCTCCTCTATTCAGTATGCAGCCGGATATGGCTACGACCTGGATAAGAACCTGACCCAGATCACCTATCCCTCCGGGCTGCTCGTCAGCTACCAACGCGATGCGCAAGGCCGCGTCGTTGGCATCACAAGCAAGCTGAACGTCACGGCTTCGACGGTGACGCTTGCCTCGGGAGGGCAATACC
>NZ_JAMYVE010000044.1:0-2643 GCF_040323695.1 Mesorhizobium sp. M0030
TCTGGAGGCCAGCACGACAGCACGCCTGGAAGCGTCGGCCAAGAGAGGCAAGGTCCGCATGTTCAAGGAGCTCATTGACGGCGCCCGCGGCGCGGCCGGGCCGGCAGCACTCAGGCGACTATAACGGGCGCAGAGCCGACCCTGCGGCTTCCAGACATTGTCGTGTACAGCTTCAGACCCTCAAGCCGAGCCCGCATGGCCTCGCTTACCTTTTACGGGGCGGCGGTACGTCCAAGCCGGTTCAACAGTTAAGAATTTCGCAAAGACGATACCCCCGGATCCTCGAGCTTCCGCTGCCACTTCCCGCATTCGCCGAGGCGGTCAATGACCCGCCCTTCACAAGGTTATCCCGGCAAGCATCTGGATGCGAGAGATAATGTTGCCGGAAGCATCTTTCATGGCTTCTACACCTGCCTGAACGCCAGAACCGCGTTCGTGCCGCCAAAGGCGAAGGAGTTGCTCAGTGCCACGCGCACCTTGCGCTCGCGTGCCACATTGGGCGTGACGTCGAGATCGCAATCGGGGTCCAGCTCACGATAATTGGCAGTCGGCGGGACGACGCTCTCGCGGATAGCCATCACGCAGGCGATCAACTCGAGCGCGCCGGACGCGCCGAGGCAATGCGCGTGCATGGACTTGGTAGAAGAAATGGACATTGAGAAGGCGTGCTGACCGAAGACGCGCTTGATCGCCGCCGTCTCGGTCTGGTCGTTGGCCTTGGTGCCGGTGCCGTGCGCGTTGAGATAGTCGACATCCTCGGCGTCCAGCCTGGCATCGGCAAGGCAGGCCCGCATTGCTGCCTCCGGCCCCTCGACAGTCGGCGCGACGATGCCGGACGCATCGGCGGAAAGGCCGACACCGGCAATTTCGGCAAGGATGGTGGCGCCCCGAGCCAAGGCATGCTCGTAGCTTTCCAGCACCGCCATGCCGGCGCCTTCACCAAGCGACAGGCCCTGGCGATCGGCCGAGAATGGCCGGCAAGTATCGGGCGAAAGCACGCGGATCGCTTCCCATGCCTTCAGCACACCCCATATGAGCGGCGCTTCGCTGCCGCCGGCAAGCATCACGTCGGCCCGGCCGAGCCTGATCTGGTCCACCGCGCAGGCAATCGCATGGTTTGCCGAGGAACAGGCGGACGTGACGCCGAAGACCGGCCCGCGCAGGCCGAGACTCATGCTGACCTGGCCGGCAGCGGCACCCGGCATCGCCTTGGGTACAGTCAAGAGAGCGGCACGCTTACCGCCCAGAAGGATGGCGCGGTAGGTTTGCTCGATCGCATCCCACCCGCAGCCGCCAACGCCCACCGCCGCACCGAAGCGATAGCTATTTCCCTCTTTGGAGGAAAGTCCGGCCTGACGCATGGCTTCGCGCGCCGCAAGCACAGCGAGCAGGCTGAAGCGGTCCATGGAGATGAGTTGCTTGCTGTCGATGTCATGCTCCGGCAGGGCCTTGATCTCGGCACCGATCCTGACCCTCAACTCATGGAACTCGGAGTTGACGATTGGGCCGATGGCGGAGCGGCCTTCTCGCATCTCTGTCCAAATGGCGGCGGCGTTGGTTCCAAGCCCGCAAATCCCGCCAATCCCAGTAATCACGACGCGCCTGTCCATTCACACCCCCGTAGGGAGCAAGCTGCGCACGGCTTCCACCATGCCCCCAACATTCTGGAGATCCGACCATGCCTCGGCCGTATTCATCTCGATCTCGATGCCGTAGGCCTGCTCCAGGTCCCAGAGAACGTCCGCCAATCCCAGTGAATCGATACCGAGCGAAGTCAGTCCCGTGGCAGCCGTTATTTCGCCGCCCGTGGCAGGCGCTATGCCGCCCTCCGACGCGGCGCGCTTCTTGATCATTGCGATTATTTCGTTGGCGAGTTGATCTGCCATCTTGTTCCTTTCCAGCTTGCGTTTTCGGCGTCGTTCAAAACCCGAGTCGCGTCGCGTTGCCAAAATTGCCCCTCATAGAGCCTGTGCGCCGACCAAGCCCAATGCCCATAGCAACCGGACGAGTTCCGGCTTCTGCGGCGTCAGCCCGATGACGAAGAAAAGTCGCCGGCCTCCCGCTTTTGCGCCAGCACATCAAGAATCTGCGTGTAAATGGATAGGAACCGTCGTCAAACGTCAGCTAAACGCTGCGACGGTGGGTGCTGTCAGCGTATTCACTCGGCACCTCATATGTAATCGAGATGTTTCATAGCTCCGGACCAGTTGCGATCAACTATGTACCGGTCGCCATTCGTCGGAGAGTTCGACATGATTTGGAGCGCTGCCTCTCATTCCCAGTACAATCTCCACCGCACGCGACAGATTTCCTCTTTCGGGCTCTTCTCAAGGGACTCGCCACGCGATAGAGGCAGTCATCGGCGCACGTGAGGTCCTGCCAGGTCCATGCGACATTCCGGAAAATTGGTAAAATCGTTTGTTTCAATCAAATTCATCCACGCTATGGATAGCTAAGACATGCGTTTCAAAGGGCTCGATCTGAATCTTCTCGTCGTTCTCGACGCGCTGCTTAGCGAGCGCGGCCTCACGGCGGCGGCACGCAGCATCAACCTAACCAAATTCATGTGGGTTGGTGGATGTGGCGCAAGCCCGTTGAAATGACGTAGGATTTGGTTGCTTAAGCCGATCCGAAATTTCCCGG
>NZ_JAMYVE010000045.1:0-2531 GCF_040323695.1 Mesorhizobium sp. M0030
GGCGGCCCGGCGTCACCATAGCGCTGCAAACCTTGGAGGGCCAAGGTCTGATACGCTCAATGCGAGGAGAGGTAGTCATTCTTGACCGAGCGCGTCTGATTGCGCTGGCTGATGGGTCATATGGCAGGGCTGAAGCCGAATACGCTCGGCTAGTCGGCAAACTGCATTGACCCCAGACGCCGCGCCCGTGGCACTATCCTGAGTGCCCCTGCAACGGAGCCCGCCGGCTGAGCCACGGTGTTTTTGCGTCAGGCGGGAACATTCCCGCTCTGAGGCTGTTTGGCCACAGCTGGCTCGTTCTTCAGCGGTCCGTGCCGGTGACCAAGATGTCCTCTCCACTCGTCATGGTCGGCCCGCGCAGCCTCCGAAGCAGGCGCGGGCCATCCCTGCAGCGTCGCCAGACGTCAGCGGGCTTTTTATCATTCGCCGTTTATCATGGAAGATTTGCAAGTTCGCGCCTGCGACGTTGCGCCATTGGATCAACACGTCCATGGGACGATCATCAGGCCTCCGCTCGAAAAGCCGGGTATAGAACTCCTCCGCTTTGTCCATCCTTGGCGAGCACGGCGTAAATTCCTTGGATTTGCATTCAAAAATTGATTCCACCCATAATGAACAAAGGGCGGGTCCCGTTCCAAAATGGGGTGTTTGCGGCAACCTGCTTTGTACGTTTCCGGCTCTTGCCTTTTTCGGAAAGTGACCCACAGAATAGCTGGTGAGGTTCTATCTCTCTGGGAGGATGGGATGGACGTTCAAGCACCTGTTCGGCCTGTGCAGCAAACGGCCAAGGAGCTGGTCCGCGAGGTCCTGTTGGGTTCTCAACCGGGCAATATAATTTCCCTGAAGGCGACCATTGCAGCGGTGCGCGAGCGCGGCCATGATCTTCGTGAGACTGACTGCCAGTTGGTCGGAATGATCGTCAATTCAGCCTCCGTTTGGGGACTGTTCATCGCCTTTGACGTTCGAGAGGCTTGATGCCCCACCGCTGGTTCAACCCTCCGGTTTATGTGAAGACTGAGCGCCCGGGGCTTCGCCTTGGTGTCAACCGAGTTGATGCCGCCGCGGAGGAGCTTCTAAAGTGGTCCAATCGTGGCCCCAAGTGGCGGCTGGCGGCTGAGGCTTGCCTATCTGCGATGGATGGCAAAATGCCGGGTAACGACTTCCGGCTGCTGTTCGAAGCCGCAGCCGATGAAGAGGAGATGCTACTGCCGGATTAACAACGCTATACGGACGGGACCATGCGCGTCTGTTCGCGTTGGCGGTCGGCGAATTAACTTGAATAATCTGACGCAAACGGCTGTGGCCATTGCTCTGTTTTGACCTTTTGTGTTACCTATTGTGCTTCGTTCCCGAGCTTCCTTTTCGATCCCTTGAAGAATACCGGAAAGAACGGGTTCGCGATGTCCGACACCAGAACAATAAGCGAATCGGAACGACCCCGGCGAAAATCAATTGCTTGTCGATTGAACTGAAATCCGATCGACCTTACAGCCTCGTTCACGCGGGTTCGGGTATCCTCCCTCACGTCGCCTGTACGCTCGAATTTCTGCTTTTGGGATCCGCTGGGGCCAGCTCAAAGACCGACGAGGCGCTTAGCCGACTGGCGGCTCATCACGAGAGCGGTCCGGCAGCTTTAGGAGTAGTAGATTTGCAATATGGGTGCCAACTATTCGTCCCAATTGGGACAGGCTGCGGCCGGCAAGCTGCGCCTAGGTCTCACAAAAGGCTCAGGCGTTGGCATCGGAAAAGAGGCGGCTGCTAATTCTGAATGACCGATATGAGGCGCATGCGGTCCGGCAGTATATGGAACGAGAGCAGAAGGTCTGCTTCTGGTGCAAACCAGCGGAAAGGTGCCATTCCGCTGGTGGCGCGATCTTGGCCGCAACGACGTTGGTTGCCGCTGCCTGAAAGCAGACACGGTGATACCGCGTTGGCAGCTTTGGCGCCTCAAAGCGATATTGAGGCTCAGGACGGTTTTAATCTCACCTCGACCAATCAGCTTGGAAAAGCGGCGATAGTCCGGATGCTCGTACCGCCAGCGGCCGGCGGAGATCGCAGGATGCACGCCAGCTTCCTGCGCCGCCTCCAACACCTCCTCCGTGCTGTTGTCCTTGTCGGTGCAAACGAGCCAGCCTCCGCTTCTATGGTTTCCGAACGAACTAAAATGATCTTGAGAAAACCATTATCAAATGCGCGTCCCGAAATGGGGGCGAAGGCGATGCGAGCGCATCGGAGCGGAAGTTCTATGCCGGCGACCCTCCGCGGAAGTCGGTGCGAAACTCCTGCCACAGCCCGCAACCGGAACATCACATGTGCTGGTGCATTGCTAGTGAACGCCAATTCGACTGGGGCGCAAAATGCATCGCGCGATCACAAATGCATGGGCAATGGTGCGAGAAGCCGTCGTTGGGTTCGTCAACGACAATGCTCTCAGCCATGGCGCAGCATCGCTTTTTATGCCACAACATCGTTGGCGCCAATTCTGCTCATCGTGGTTGCAATTGCGGGTCTCGCATTCGGTCACGAGGCAG
>NZ_JAMYVE010000046.1:0-1317 GCF_040323695.1 Mesorhizobium sp. M0030
GCGGGGTGGAGCAGCCCGGTAGCTCGTCAGGCTCATAACCTGAAGGTCACAGGTTCAAATCCTGTCCCCGCAACCAACAAAAAAAGCCCGCTTCACGCGGGCTTTTTGCGTTCGGACCGTGATCGATGGCGATTTTAACCTGCACCAGGGGTCGGAAGCAGGCGAAGCCGACCGTGGGACAGAAAAGCCAAATCATGACCCCCAACCGCCCGCAGCTCGCAGGCCTTTTGTATTCGGCACCTTTGCCCACGCGAAGCCGGTTGGCTCCCGGCTCTGTCAGCGCGGCAACCGCCGCGCGCCGGCGCGATGGTGACCGGACGCTTTGGATCCTGCAAAACCAGGCGACGAACCATTCTCTCGCCATCAGATCTTGGAAAGCGAACCGTGATCGTGCGCTTCCAATCATTGCTATCTATTGTTACCGGGCTTTGATCGGCGCCATAATCTTCCAGGAGGTTGCCGTGCCCGACTACGCTCTGAACGACCACTATGAGAGCTTTACCAGGAAGCAGCTCGAATCAGGCCGCTACAACAATGCCAGTGAGGTTGTTCGCGCCGGCCTGCGTATGCTCGAGGATTTCGAGGCGGAGCGGGAAAGATGGTTGCGCGAGGAGGTTCCGGCGCGCCTGACCGAGCTCCGGCAGGATCCGGCTAAACTAAGGGCATCCCTGTCGAGACAGTTTTTTCGCGACTCGAGGCGCGTCATCACGCGAAGCAGGCGAAAGCCAAATAGGCAATGGAGTACCGCATTGTCTTCCACCCCAAGGCGGAACTGAACTCGGCCAGCTCTATGACGACATAGCCGACCCGTGCGTCGCCGGCGATCGCTTGGAATTTCGTTGTCGGCATCGCGACCATTTCCTGAGCGTGTCGACTTTTCCACAGTGCGGCACAGAGCGGGTCGAGATCATGCCTGGTCCGCGGATCATCAGCTGGCGACGTGCCGTCAGCATTGCTTTCGCAGTCGATGCCGAACGGGTCTGGTTCTGGGTATCTTTTTCGCCGGCCGCAACATCACGGCGGAATTGCTGGAAGGCCGGCTCTGAAGCGCTGCTTAGGCTGGCGTGGGGATCGACACTCGCCAGGAGGCGATTCTCAGGCCGATGGCACGCACCTGCCGCCGCCTAGGTGGGAGCTTGGTAGAAGAGTGATCCTCAGCGGAACACCACTCACAATTTCAGCCAAGCCAGCTCACGAATTTCCGCCCCGTGGATATCTCCACGAGAAATCGAAAAAACATCGTCGATGACTGTTGACAGTTCTGGTTGGTGGCGACTATATACGCCTCACGAACGAGGGCGGTGCGCCGCTGGCGGC
>NZ_JAMYVE010000047.1:0-1051 GCF_040323695.1 Mesorhizobium sp. M0030
CGCGAGCACAAGAAGCTCGCTCTGCGCCAAGCCGCATGACCAGCATCATGGCCGCCCCATTTTGCAGAACTTGACGCACACAACCCGCCCGCCCCCACTCCGTCCGCTTCGCGGCCACCTCTCCCCCATGTCCATGGGGGAGAGGAAATGCCAAGCTTTTCAAGGCAGCGACCTCGGCGATTAGCATTTCCTCTCCCCCACGAATGTGGGGGTAGAGGTGGCTCGGCGAAGCCGAGACGGAGTGGGGGAGCTCCATATGCGATTGGCCCGAAATCGAGATGACGAGCACACGCTGTGCCCCCCTTGGCCACCCCGCACCCTTGCGTATACGCTGCCCGCACGACAATCACCGAGGGAGCCATCAAGGTGAACACCGCCAACTCGCCAAGGCCTCTCGCCGAGATCGCCAGCTATCACGCCCACATCTACTATGACAGACAAGCCGAACGGCAGCAGGCCGAATGGCTGCGCCTGCGCATCGGCGAACGCTTCCGCGTGCGACTGGGCAACTGGCGCGACGAGCCGGTCGGCCCGCACGAGCAGGCCATGTACCAGGTCTCCTTCGCCACCGAGATCTTCGCCACGCTGGTCCCATGGCTGATGCTGAACCACGGCGGCCTGAGCATTCTCATCCACCCCAACACCACCAACCCCAAGCGCGACCATCTGGTCGACCCGGTCTGGATCGGGCGACCGCTGGGGGTGCATGGCGAGGTGCTAGGCGAAGAGGACGAGGCGGAAGAGGCGCTGGAGGTGAATACGGAGCCGACGCTGGGGGCTTAGGGGGCGTTCTGCAAAGTAAAGACTTGGCCTCGGAAATGCGTTCACCAGTAGTTTAGCTCAGGCGTGCATGACTGGCCGTTTTGCGCCTCATCTCGGCCGCGCGGCGGGATCGCCCCTACCGTTGTATACAGCACTTGCACAGCGCGCCTATGAGGCCGATTACGTTCTTCGCCCGCTTGGCGTTAGATGTTTAGTCCCAAGGTTTGATGGGTTGGATCGAGCCTGAATCGTTCGGGCTCTTTTGTCCAGATTTTGCAGATGTATTCAA
>NZ_JAMYVE010000048.1:0-709 GCF_040323695.1 Mesorhizobium sp. M0030
CAAGCGGCATTGTCCGCCCAAATCACAGGGATGATGGGTACAGAAAGCGCAAATATCCTGCAAACCGCACTGAAGAGCGCATCCGAAAAGCCATCCGGCGGCACCTGGGCGGCGGTGATTGGCATCATCACCTTGCTTGTGAGCGCTTCCGGGGTCTTCGGCGAAATACAGCAGTCCTTGAACATGATATGGAAGGTCGAAGCGCAGGGCAGTTCGTTGTCGCGCCTGGTGCGCGCACGTGCGGTAAGTCTGGGACTGGTCACCGCACTTGGCTTCATGTTGCTCGTCTCTCTAGTCGCGAGCGCGGCGATTTCGGCCCTAGGCAACCTCATCAACGCACAGCTGCCGTTCGGGACACTTGTCCTGGCCGTTATCAACGCGGTCGTTTCTTTTGTCCTCCTAGCAGCTATTTTCGCCGCTATCTTCAAGATCTTGCCTGATCGAACCCTGGAATGGCGGGATGTCTGGATTGGCGCGGTTGTAACCGCTGCCCTGTTCACGCTCGGGAAATCGCTTATCGGTTGGTATATAGGCTCCAGCGCGGTCGCGGCCTCATATGGGGCCGCCGGTGGGCTGCTTGTCATCCTGCTGTGGGCTTACTACTCGGCGGAAATTTTTCTTTTTGGTGCGGAAATCACTCGCGCCTATTCCATTCGACACGGCAGCAGGTCCGATCTGGACGCTGTGCTTCACAGTGCTTGACTTGCAA
>NZ_JAMYVE010000049.1:0-660 GCF_040323695.1 Mesorhizobium sp. M0030
CACCATCGAACACGACGATCGGCTGGAAGCCGTACTCGTATGGTGGGCATTGAACAGGCGAAGCTGTTGGCCTCCGTGCACAGCGTCGAAGGTGTCGTCAATGTCGAGTACGATCCGCTTCGGCACTTGCCGGAACGAGGCGCAATAGAGATCGACCATCGCCCGTCCCATCGCGACCAGCTCCCGCACCTCGGGTAGGTTCTCCAGCCGGCACAGCGTCGATTGCGACGCCAGATCCCGACCCGACGGCAGCGCATCCTGGGCCATCTTGAAGACCGGATCGCGGCGCAGCCGGTTGGCGTCGTTGCCGTCCTCGTAGCCGGCGCCGATCATCTTCATGCGAAAGTCGATCATGTCCGCCAGGCTGTGGACGACCTGGTCCGGGCAGCGCGGATCGTCGATGCAACGCGCCAGACGCTCGGCCACCCGCAACCGCTTTTCCACCTCGGCCAAGGCCAGAACGCCGCTGTTGGACGACAGCATGCCGCCGTCGAAACGGGCGACGACGGACTAGCCGCCGACTGATGACAAACCGCTCAGCGGCAGCGCAAGATCGTTCATGGCGGGTGTGGTCTCCGGGAAATTTCGGATCGGCTTAAGCAACCAAATCCTACGTCATTTCAACGGGCTTGCGCCACATCCACCAACCCACATGAATTT
>NZ_JAMYVE010000050.1:0-568 GCF_040323695.1 Mesorhizobium sp. M0030
ACGGCAAGCTGACGCTCAACGCCGACGGCTCCTACTCCTATGTTCGCGATGCCGGCACGCAGGGCGGCGTCAGCGATGTCTTCACCTACACCATCAAGGACGGCGACGGCGACACCTCGCACACCACGCTGACCATCGCCATCGGCGATTCAACCCCGACCGACGCCATTCCGGCTGCCGGCGGCGCCACCACCACCGTCTATGAAGCCAGCCTGCCGGCACGCGCCGGCGAACCGGCCGGCTCCAACGAGCCTGCAACCACCGAGACCACTTCGGGCACCATCGGCTTCACCTCGCCCGACGGCCTGACCACCGTCTCGCTGGGTGGCCATGTGCTGACCGGCTCGGCCCAGACTTTTGCCGACGGCACCACAGGATCGCTGACGGCCAGCTATGTCTACAATGCAACCACCGGCATCGGCACCATCAGCTACGCCTATACGCTGATCGACAACACGCTGACCGATCCGTCGAGCACCAGCTTCGCGGTCGTCGTCACCGACGCCGACGGCGACAGCGCTCCAGCCGGCAATCTCGTCATCACCATCGTCGACGACGTGCCGACCGC
>NZ_JAMYVE010000051.1:0-516 GCF_040323695.1 Mesorhizobium sp. M0030
CGTGGTGTTGCCGAGCTTGCGCGAGAGCAGCGCGCCGTTGGCGTCGTAGGCGTATTTGAGTGTCGTCGATCCCGTCACCGCCTGGGCGAGCTGGGTGTTGGTGCTCGTGTAGGTGTAGGTGGTCGAGGTCGCTCCCCCGTTGACCAGCGAACGGGTCAGCCGGTTGCCGGCGGCATCATAGGTATAGCTGTCGTTGCCATAGGTACCCACCCCGTTCGTGACCCGCCCGACCAGATCATACTGGAAGGTTTGCGTCAGGCTGGGAGTCACCCCATCGGTTAGGCTGGCGATGTGGCTGGCCGCATCGTAGCCGATGGTGAGATCCTGAGCGGCGCCGGCCTGGATCCGGGTCAACCGGTAATCCTGGTCGTAGCTGTAGGTCATCTGCACGCCGTTGCCCTGCGCCAGGGCGTTCATCGAGCCGAACGGCAGGTATTGCCCTCCCGAGGCAAGCGTCACCGTCGAAGCCGTGACGTTCAGCTTGCTTGTGATGCCAACGACGCGGCCTTGCGCATC